>CASEME010000017.1 GCA_949289125.1 uncultured Eubacteriales bacterium | reverse complement strand
TCCCTGTATGTGAATACGCCGAACGCATTGTCGTATTGCTTTACTTTGCCTTTACGGAATGTCGCGGACGTGTAAGTCCGAAAAATCGCTTCAGGAATCAGCGAACACATTGATAAAACATAATCGAAAGAAAGATAGGACGGGCCGTATATTGCGCCCGCAAGATATTTGCCGTCCGCGCGCGCATCGGTTTCGTATAATCCGCGCGTGATTTGCGTTAATCGCCCCGATTGTACTTCGCGGCGAATCTTCCCTTTTACATCGGTGTAATCTTTGAATTGTAATGCCAAACTGTCAAATGTTAAAACCATTGTTTTCTCCTGTTGGTTTTATTATATCAAACTTTTTGGCGAAAATCAATCTATTTTAGAAAATTTGTAATAATTCTTTCGTTAAATTAAGAATAGAGAAAACGGCATATTGTCGTCTTTCAATTTGTGGACTTGAAGCGCATCGAAATTCGGTGTTGCTACTCATCAAAAACACCTTTAAACTGACCGAAACGATCTGAAAAACCTAAAATGGTGGTAAATGGTAGTAAAAGCGGCAAAATATCGTTACTACCATTTTTCTTAGAATTGTAGTTAAATAATAAAAAAACGGCGGAAATAGCACAAGATACTGTGTATTTTCCGCCGTTTTTATCTTTTTAGAGCACTTTCTCTTTTTGGAATAGAGCACGTCCTTGGTAAGGACGAGGTCACCGGTTCAAATCCGGTTAGCAGCTCCAGTACTCGCGTACGGCGACTAAGTATTTGCTTAGTTTGCCGTATTTTTTTGTCGCACAGTTTGATAATTATAATATCAGTATCAACTTCAAAGTGGCTCACTGTGTGGTCACAACAGAAAAAGCAGGAAATAAATCCTGCTTTTTTCTATTGTTCTTGTTATGCTCACCACCTATTGCACACTACCAATCGGCTGATGAAATGACGTGACGGTGATAGCACACGGCTAAGTCATATATTGTCGATAATCAAACTAATACTTCAATGTTGCTAATAAAATAGTGTCAAGTTATTGTTTCAAAACTTTCAACTAAACACTCAATTAACATTAACCAATTTGAAGACTTGCATAATACAAGCCGTCAAAGCGTAATGCTTTGACGGCTTGTTGTTTTGGTAGTTAGTGTTGTTGCTATTTCTTGTCCTTTTTGCCGGATAGTACTTCCGTCAACTGCGAAAGCAGGTCGGACGTGCCGTTGACTGTGATGTTGCCTACCTTTTCACAAATACGCTCCACATATTCCATCTCTTTGAGCTTGTAAAGCGTTTGGTTTTCGTCCATCAGACGTGCGGTATTGAGCAATGAGCGAGTGGAAGCCACTTCTTCCCTACGTGTAATGACGTTGGCTTGCGCACGCTTTTCGGCAATCAGTACAGTATTCATAATATCACGTATCTCACCGGGCAATATTATGTCCTTGATTGCTGCTTCGCTGACTTCAATGTAAAGCTGGCTTTCCTTTTCTTTGAGTTTACTCAACAAAAACTGCGAAAATTCATTTTTGCCAGCCAAAATTTCGTCCAACTTTTTGCCTTCCACATACTCTCTCAGGCACAGCTGAACATAAGTATACAAGCTGTCGGCGTAACTAAGAGTTTGGTTGATTGCCTTGACATAGTCGGTAATCTTGTATGTACATACGCTGTTGATACGCAAACTTACTTTGTCAGCAGTAAGTATCTCTTGCCCTACCACTTCCAGTTTGAGCGGACAAGTATGCACGATCCGAGCGTCAACCTTGATATTGCCGTTGACAAAGTAGTATGTACCTGTATCCAAAAGCTTGATGTACTTGTTGTCAAAGTAAAGCAAAGCCTTTTGTGATTGTCCCACTTCCACCTTTTTGATACGGTCTTTGAGCAAGAGATGGTCGTACAAATATGTGGGGAACTCTGACGGCAACTCAGTCGAAGACAAATCTATAACCATAAAAGTGTGCTTGTGGTAAGTCTTCCAAAAAAATTGTCTGCCCAAAGTCACTGTTCCGAGAAACACGCCGTCCACAAAGTGCAATGTAGTTGTGCCGCTCTTTGCCTCTACTTCCAAAGTCTCTGCACAAAAGTCGGGGTCTTTGGTATAAACTTCTACGTCTACTGAGCCAAAGTTGATAGCACTTTTGTCCATATCGACAACGTCAATATGCTTGCCACCAAAGGTAGAATACTTGCCGGGCTTCAACATTTTTACAAATTTTCCGTTTTGGAACAGAAAACCTCTTTGTCCTTCGTTGATGATTACTTTCATATTGTCACCTCTCTATACTAACCCTTGCGGGGGGGAATACGAAACATCCTGTAAAAAAAGCACGGTCTTTGATTGAGCAAGCGTGCCCCACAAGCGAAACAAAAGTTTTGGCTAGTGTTCGACACTTGCGGTATCCTCGCCGAACAAGGCGCAGTTTTTACTGCGGCAAGACTAAAGGGCAAGCCCAAAAGCCTACACACGCGCGGACGTTTGGTTGTGATTAAGATCTTCTACAATCTTGCTTGACTTACGTCAAAAAATGATATGATGTTCTTAGCAGGAACAAGCCTTAACCACTTGGCAACCGAATAAGTGCATTCGGGTGGGATTCGAACCCACGAACTTAACATGCTTATACAGCATTTGCGGACTATTGTTTTGAGAGACAATCCACATCTCTACATAGCGGTCAGTATACGTTGCGGAAAACCCTTACGCACTGCGACAATTTATAGATGTCCGCCTTATCGACAACACTATGCAAAAACATTATAGTAAAGCAATATACCAATGTCAATATCAAAAATCAAATTAGCGATACGATATTTTAATATTTTCTGTTAAACACAAAGAGCACGGACCAAAATAGTCTGTGCTGTATTGATTGAGGAGTATTCAAAAATTGTATCGCGACAACTATATTGCAAGACACTTTACCACACGAAGTCGGACTTGGCGTCCTCGCCGTTGTCGATAAGAATATCCTGCGCTGTCATGGAGCGATTGACAACAGTGACAAAGTATGCCCACTCGGCTATTTCCTCGACAGTCGCCCACTTGGGCAACAATGTCTGCTCCATAATACGTTGCCACATGTCGGGGTTGTTGATTACCCTGTCGTTTAGTGCAGTCAGCACTCCACCGGGGGACAAGCTATTGGACGTTGCGCCATAAGTTGCTACACGCAGAGCTACATTTTTCATATACGCAACCATACCGCCCTTACTTGCCGCATATTCGGGAAACTCCGCACCCGTCCTTGCGCTTGCCGACGCCACAAACAATATACTTTTGATACCCTGCCTTATGCCGTATTTTTCGGTAACTCTTATTGTGCCCTTGAGATTGATGTCTATATCTTTGCCGCTGTCCTGCACACCTGCATTGTTAATTAGTATGTCAACGTCGTCAATGTCGGGCAGTGGACTTCCCCATATATCTGCCACATAGTGTGTGTAGTTGGGATTGTCTATTGTTGACTTGTCTATATCTATACCTATGACAGTATGACCTTGTTGCAAAAATTTTTCGGCTATGCCTTTGCCTATGCCGTTGCTGCTACCTGTTACTATTACTCTCACGCTTTTTCTCCTTTGGTACGGTTGATATACTCAAAATACTGTGCACCCACATTGTCACGACGCCATCTCTTGCACACGGCAAAGCCTATGTAAGAAAAGGCTACTTCAAACAACAATTCCACCACCATACCTGTCAAAGCGCAAGTTACGCATTGAAGCACCGTCCAGCCAAAAAAGAAGTGGCTGACCAACAATGCAAATATTATATTGTCCGTAAACTGTCCTATTGCCGTAGACACATAAGAACGCAAAAAATATGCGGCAGCGCTGTCGGGATTGTTGCGGAAGGCCTTGCCTATCCCCCAATTAGTGAAGTTGTTGACCAAAGCTGACGCAACAAAAGCCACCGTACTGCCGAGCAAGACATACCAAGTACCGCCAAAAGTGTTGTTGAGCGCATTGTTGATAATGTCCTCGCTACCCGTAACAAAACTTTCGCCCCAGACTCCCGGGATAACGCTACCGATAAACATCAACAGACAAAACAGCAGATTGAACAATATTGCAAGTATGGACACTTGTGTTGCTGCTTTTGGTCCGAAGTGCTTTGTCAACATATCCATAGAAAGAAAGGCAAACCAAGACACAATGATACCGCAGTCCAATGCAAGCCAATCGACAGGCAAGGCAATGCTTTTGTTGGCAAGCAGATTCATGGCAAATACTGACACGACAAATAGCGTCAATACAGTAGAAGGTATACTGCGTAACAAAAGTTTGAGTTCTGTCAATTGATTTTTCAATTTTTCCATCATAAGTCACACCTCAATACATCAGCCGTGACCTTGCCAACAAAATAAAAAGGGCGCAAAACGCACCCTATTAAAACAAATAAAGAGCGCAATATGCGCCCCTACAATGCCTAGTTTTGTTTTACGACAGGAGGGTCACGAACTGTCGGGATATTTAATTGCTTGTACACAATATCACTTCAAAAGGCAGTTGTCAAGCGGTAAATACACATTACGTACAATATTGGGTACAAGTGCACCACTTACTGCCAAAACACTGCAACAATTTGTCAACCAAAACTACCACAACAAAAATGTGCCTGCATTGCCTGTCTGACATTGAGGCACATTTTGTTTATAATGTTTTTGTTTCAATCAATTAACGCTAAGGCTATTCTCTCGTAATTGTTGCAGTTGATACTTGTCGCTTTGCCTTAAGTACAAAAAGCAAAGAGCAACGCTTGCGGCATCTATCAATATAAACACAATATATGGCAAATAACCCACTAACACTTGTGCAAAGGTTATTGTTATGTGCGACATGGTGTAGTTGTACCAACCGTATAAAATATCAGCAAAGCCCATCAATACTGTAAATAACATAGGCAACCACCAAATGCGGTGGTATATCTTGTGCATGCGAACACTGTTAGATTGCACAGCAACAACAGACAAAAGCTGTGTAAGCCCTATCAGAACTACAAATATCATAGACGGCATAGGAGCAGCACAATAGGCACGACTAACGCTAAGAGAAAGCAGAAAGCCAAACGGTATAATAAGATACCTTCTTTGTTCGACAAACAACATAGCCGCACTTACTATCATTAACAACTGGTACACAATACTCAACAAACATTGAAGAATATAGCCCACAACGCGCACTTGGTCATCAGGTTGAGCCATTGAATACATATGAATGTAACCCTCTATATTGATAGCCTGAAAATATAGATTGAATATGCACACCACTATGGCAAGACAAATTGCACCTATTCGCAAACCATTGTAGCTCTTTTGTTTTTCTTCAAAAATACAATCCCCTCTCCCACAAAAAACTTTGTCTTACCGAACATCTTACGCCCGATAAGACAAAGCATAACTGTATCAATTTTACTTAGACATAGCGACGTCCCAAGCACGCCATATTGCAGTCATTATGTTGCCTACTTCGTAGCAGTCACCTACAAGGTTTTTGCTCTTGGCTTTGAGCGGTTGCGGAACATATCCTACGCACATTACGCAACTGTCGCCTTCTATCAAAAACTCTTTGCCGTCCTTGCCTACCGCTACCACTCCCTTATCAGTAACGGCTTTGACACGAGTGTTGAGATATGTAGGCACTTGTTTGAGCTTGAAGAAGTCTCTTAGGTATGACGAATTGGCAAGGCACAAGCCCTTGATAGGCATAAGGTCGCTTTGCATCTCGACAATGACAGGCTGTTTGCCTTGATTGTACAATTCGTATGCTATCTCGCAACCGGTAAGACTACCGCCTACAACAATTACCCTATTTCCCACCTTACTGCGGTCGTTGAGGTAATCTACTGCCTCAATAGCTTTTTCAAAGCCGTCTATACGCAACTTTCTTGCCGTTGCGCCCGTTGCTACAATTACGTCGTCGTATGGAAGTTTAGTAATATCTTTAACCTCGGTATTAAACTTGACTTCCACACCCAAGTCTTTTATTTGTTTGTAATACCAATCCAGCAACTCTCTGTCCTTTTCCTTAAAGTCAAAAGAAGCTGCCGGCACAAACACACCGCCCAAGTGATCGGTCTTTTCGAGAATGGTTACTTTGTGTCCACGCAAAGCCAATACACGAGCTGTCTCCATACCGCCAATACCACCACCTACTACGGCATAGTGCTTTTGTTTCTTTGCCTTGTGTAGGTAGTATTTTTTGGAGTTCATAGACTCGGGATTGACAGCGCACTGGCACATTGCCTTTGTGTCGCTAAGCGATTGAATGTTGGGAGTACCGTTGTACTTTGCCAACGTAAAGCAACCGTTGTGACAACATATACACGGACGAATATCTTGAGGGCGGTCTTCCATAAGTTTGGTAATCCACTCGGGGTCTGCCAAAAACTGACGTGCTACACCCATAGCGTCCACTTTGCCCTGCTCAATCTTTTGTGCGGCATAGTCAGGCTCATTGCGGCCTGCTACAACTACGGGGATAGTAACAGCCTGTTTGACTGCTTCTGCCTCACGGTAGTTGCAGTTTTGCGGCATATACATAGGCGGATGCGCCCAATACCATGCGTCGTAAGTGCCGTTGTCGCAGTTAAGCATATCGTAACCTGCGTCCTGAAGATATCGAGCCGCCTTGATACCTTCGTCAAGGTCACGTCCAACTTCGGTATAGTTATCGCCTTCGCACGGCAATGCTCCGACACGGAAATCCTTTGTCTTGGACACTACCGAATAGCGCAAAGATACAGGATAGTCCTGTCCGCACTTCTCTTTGATAGTCTTGACTATCTCCGCAGCAAAGCGGTATCTGTTTTCAAAACTACCGCCGTAACTATCGGTACGCTTGTTGACATAAGGCAAGGTAAACTGGTCAAGCAGATAGCCTTCGTGTACTGCGTGCACTTCCACACCGTCAACGCCTGCTTCCTTACATTTCTTAGCAACCAGCGCAAAGCCTTTGATTATGTCCTTTATTTCCTTTTCCTTCATGGCACGGCTGGGAACTTTATCCGACCAACGGTTGGGAGCGGCAGAAGGCGCCATGGTCAATCTGTCAACGTTGATAATCGGCTTCATAAGTCCACGCAACAGCTTGTTGGTGTATACCATCTCAGTCAGTCCGCTTATTGCAAAGCTACGGCCAAAACCTGCAGTAATCTGCACAAACAGTTTTGCACCCGTCTTATGTATCTCTTGCATAAACTGTTTCAACTTTCTGAACTTGCCCTGTCCTTGATAAAGCCATTTGTTGCCCACCAAATCTCTTATCGGCGCAATACCCGGGAGGATTAGTCCGCAGTTGTTTTTTGCCACTTCCAAAATAAGTTTTGCAGCTTCTTTGTCCCAATGATTGGGCTCTGCAAAACCAAACAGACATGTTCCGCCCATAGAACACATGACAATACGGTTTTTTATCTCCACATTGCCTATCTTCCACGGTGTAAAAATTGCTTGATATTTGTTGTCCATACAACAATGTCCTTTAATAATTACTTTAAGTATTTTATCATTTTTTGTTATTACAAGTCAATACCCAAAACAAAAATTGCAAGCTAACGTACAGATATATCGAGATTAAAACCCAAATTTCAGTTACAACCAAATACAACGCTGCACTAAGCGTTTACCACTTGACTAACCCTACACCAAAAGCAAAACTGACTTGGCGGTTACACCAAGTCAGTTGCAATAAACTATAAAATTAAATCTCAAGACTATCAGTCAAAAAAGGAATTTGCTTGCCCAATAAAAGCGAGTACTTCGTCACGAGTAACAACCTCTTTTAACTGCAAGTATGTATCCATATTAGATTCAAAATACTGAGTAATAAATGTTGTTAAAGGCAAAGTTGCGTTGATATAGCTGTTTTTTCCATTGACGTCGTCGGTAAAAGACGAGATGAACTTTTTCTGCACAAACATCATAGGTATATATGCCTGTTGACGTTGGTAAGTAACATTGTCCCCGTCCTGTACTGCTGTCACATAGTACACTTGTTTGAGTTCAATATCGTACTTGCGAGACAAATTGAGACCTTTTGCAGCCACAAATTGTTCACTACTACCATTGACATATACCAGCTCGCCCTCTTTTTCGTCTACTATGACTTTGATGCTATCTATACCGCTGATGTCATATAGAGGCACCCAGATTGTGTCAAAGTCTACAAGTTCCACTGTTTCTGCCACTTCCGCACCTACAAAACGACCGTCAGACGAACGATATACTTCCTGATAAGCATTGATAATCAAGTCGTCAGACTCTCTCTTGTTTGCGGTAATATAGGTATATTGGCTGTTGCTGTATATCAGTGCACTTGTTTTAAGTCCTGTTGTGCCAACTCCCATAAATTCGTACAGATGTCCTGCCACGTCACCGCTTTGGCTATCTCTTGTAAACAACACTTGTCTTACATATCCTACACCGCCTACTGTCGTTTGCACAGCAAGTTGCAAACTATTATCCGTAGCCGCATATTTCAACACAACGCCGTCAGTAACCTGTATTCTACCCTCTCTTGTGCCACTATCGATATCTGCTTGTAGTTCCACATTGACAGTGCCATTGCCCGCAAGCAAAGTAAATACAGTACCGTCCATCTTCATAAGGGCAGAAAATTTGACGCCGAGCAATGTTATTTCTCCTTCAAACGCTTCTTCCAAATTGGGATTGCTATTGACAAAAGCCTGATATGTTGTAGCGATTGTATCAGCTGCGGCAAATACTACATTTGACATATTGAGTGCACTTTGTACGCCTTGCATCAGTTCGTACACAACATTGAGCTGTACACCTATAAATGTCTTACCTATATTGCCAACAGATACATTTGTAGTAAAGTCTGTGGACGGCAAACTGTCATACACAAGTGATTGTTCGTAAAGGCTCTCTGGCAAATATGACCAAGGTTGTGGCATAGCGAGTGCTTCGTGCATTGCTTGCAATATATCTGCAAGGTCATAAATATATAACTTTGCTTGCAATACTAATGTTTGATACTTTTCGTTTTGCACAGTTGCCGTTACATTGTACACGCCCGTCTGAGTCTGATGGTTGCCTACATAACTTACCGTAGTTCCCTGAGGCAGTGTGCCCTGTACCTCAATAGAATGTTCTGCCCCTGTATTGACAAACGTACCATCTTCAAAAGTAATGCCGCTAAACTGCAACAACGTGTCATCGTCGTTGCCGCCTGTACTATCGTTGGGCTCACCACATGCAACAAGAACACCGCACAAAGACAGTGCCAATACAACAAACAAAATTACTAACAATTTTTTCATACTAATAACCCCCTAAAATTTTACAATTCGCCTCTGTTGACGCGCAGAAGTGCCGGAATGAAAGTGAAATAACTTGCTACAAAAGCAATTACAACACCAAGTAAAAATGTAGCAACAAATATAAGCATCTTGAGCAAAGCAAGCAATATTTTGGCGCCTACAAGAAAAATAATTCCGTCCAAATCCAATGAGAATATTACACCGGGCATACCTACTATTTTGCCACCAAACAAAACTGTCTCAAATACAAATCCGTCCCAAAACAGCTGAGATACAAAAGTAAACCAACCTATAACAGCAACAAAGGGTACTATCTTAATATAGATGTGCAATTCGCCTAATGTTGCCAGATAGATAGCAACGGCAAGTGCAACAGCAGCGGCCACACTTCCCCAAATAAAACCTTTGTTTCTTGCATGCATAGCATTGTTGTATTGTGTAATGCGCTTCGCTTTTGCTTCTCTATTGGCTTTTTCCACTTCGGCTTGACGTTGCGCTTCAGCTTCTTGTTCAGCTTTTTTGCGCTGTTCCATACACGTTTTGCACAAAAGCACCGGGCGTTGCTGAGCAAGATTGTCTTCAGTTACCGCATTGCCACAATCTTTGCAGTAACCGACAATCTCATCTATGCGGTTGCTCTGCTGAACAGTTGTTGCCGCAGTTGCGTCCGTTGCCCCGTTGTCCTTAAATATAGACAGCGGAACATTGAATAAATCTGCTATCTGCACCATTGTGCCAAAATCCGGTTGCGACTGATTGTTTTCCCACTTACTTACGGCTTGGCAGGTAACATTGAGTTTTGCACCCAGTTCGGATTGAGTGAGGTTGTTTTCCTTTCTCAACCTTGCAATAATTTGTCCATAATCGACCATTAAAATTAAACCTCCCAAATACATATTGAGTACGTTGTTATGATAACACATTGCAATGGTCAATGCACTACTTTTGCACTCAACAATCAGTTGAATTTTTATACTTTTAGTTGTATTTGCTTTATTAGGTACAAATAATTGGCAAAAAAACTTTTTTTCTTCCCGACAAAGTACACTTTTGTCCACTATGATTGGTTAAACTAAATTTTTCAATATTCAACTAAAAATTGAATTGCCCTGTATAAAGAAACACCCGACAAGTAGCAAACTACCTGTCGGGTGAATGAAATATTAAATTCTCATAACGTATTTGACAGCTTGTACAGTGTAATACTGTTATGCTGTAAACAACAAATACTTGTCGTTAAATATGCTTTGCAACAAAATATAGTCGTTAAACAATTACTTACTATGCTTGTCCGCTTGCTCTACCGCCGCACCTACAAAGCCCACAAACAACGGGTGGGGACGATTGGGACGACTCTTAAATTCGGGATGATACTGAACGCCTACAAAAAACGGACGGTCAGTAAGTTCTACTGTCTCTACCAGTTTGTTGTCGGGTGAAAAACCGCTAAGCACCAAGCCTTTGTCTGTAAGCAACTGTCTGTAATCGTTGTTAAACTCGTAGCGATGTCTGTGACGTTCGCTGATTGTTGTTGTACCATAGCAACGCGCCATTGTTGTATTGGGCATAATCTTGCACGGATATGCACCCAAACGCAAAGTACCGCCCTTGTCCACGTTGTCACTCTGTCCTTGCATAAAGTCAATTACTTTGTCAGGGCAGTTGGCGTCAAATTCGCCCGAATTGGCATTTTTTAAGCCCGCCACGTTGCGTGCATACTCTATAACAGTTACTTGCATCCCAAGACATATACCAAAAAACGGCAGATTGTGCTCCCTTGCGTACTGTACTGCAAGTATCATGCCTTCGATACCTCTGTCACCAAAGCCACCGGGGACAATGATAGCATCGAGATTACTCAGTTGGTTGCAATATGTGGCTTCGGTCAATGTTTCCGAATCTATCCACTCTATATTTACTTTGCAACCGTGATAGTATCCGGCGTGATGCAAGGCTTCCACTACCGACAAATATGCGTCGTGCAAGGCTACATACTTACCTACAAGTCCGATATTGACAACCTTTTGCAAATTGTTGGCTTTGTGCACCATATTTTGCCACTCGCTCATATCCAACTTACGTGCACGCAAACCAAGCTCGCGCATAACTACTGCCGAAAAATTGGCTTTTTCCAACATAAGAGGTGCTTCGTAAAGATTGGGCAATGTTATGTTTTCCACCACGCAGTCGGGCTTTACGTTGCAAAACAATGCTATCTTGTCAAATATGTTTTGTTCCAAAGGACGGTCGCAACGCAACACAATAATATCGGGAGATATGCCCATACCGCGCAACTCTTTGACTGAGTGCTGTGTAGGCTTGGACTTGTGTTCGTCCGAACCGCTCAAAAAGGGTACTAATGTGACGTGTATAAACAAGCTGTTTTGTCTGCCCACTTCAAGCGATATTTGACGCACTGCTTCCAGAAATGGCTGTGACTCGATGTCGCCCGTAGTACCGCCGATCTCGGTAATTACTACATCCGCTTGAGTGGTCTTGCCCACCTGATACACAAACTGCTTGATCTCGTTGGTGACGTGCGGTATTACCTGCACGGTAGAACCTAAGTATTCGCCACGGCGCTCCTTGTTGAGTACGTTCCAATACACCTTGCCTGTAGTAAGGTTGGAATAGCGATTGAGGTTTTCGTCAATAAAACGCTCGTAGTGTCCCAAATCTAAGTCTGTCTCCAAGCCGTCCTCTGTCACAAACACTTCGCCGTGCTGAAAAGGACTCATTGTGCCGGGATCGACATTGATGTAAGGATCCAGCTTTTGTGCGGCAACTTTGAGCCCACGTGCTTTGAGCAGTCTGCCAAGTGACGCTGCTGTAATACCTTTTCCCAATCCAGACACTACACCTCCCGTAACAAAAATATACTTAGTCATAACTACCTCCCTCTTATCATATGCAAAAATTGTCATTTGAAAAATAACTCTGCAATTTAATAATCTTGCAACTTAATTGTCAAGCACTCGCAACAATTACACTGTACCCTTTTGTACTGCAAATGCTATATTTGATTGAACCAACTGCTTAGTTAAGTACACCAACTACGCTACAAGTATGCAAAACTCTACTTACAACACCCACAGACAGTTGGCATATCCAACCAAAGTCAACACAATCAGAAATGCAAAGTTGATTGCCAAAAACAGCAATATATATCGTTTGCCGTCGTTGGGCATAACAGTGTTGTAGCTATTGAGTGTGATAAGACTTGCAAGTGAAGCAATAGGCGTACCCAATCCGCCCAAATTGACAGCCACAAGCAAGCGTGCGTAATCGGTGGTAAACCTCGACAGCAATACTGCCGACGGTACGTTGCTTATCACCTGACAGGACAATACTCCAAACAGCAACGGATCTTTACCCATAAGCCCACCAAGAAAACTTTGTACGGCAGGTATTCGTGACATATTGCCCGAAAACACAAAAAAGGCACAAAATGTCAACAGCAACGCATAGTCTACGTGCAACAAAGCCTTGTAGTCTAATATCAGCAACGCGACAAACACTACTGCCAATCCGTAGTAATAGGGAAATACTCTAAACACTATCAGTATGGACAAAACAAATAGCAGACCATACACAATGCTACGCCACAACGAAGGCGTACTGCGACGGGGCGTAGTAACAACAACGGGCTCACGTTTGACAAAAAAACATACACCCAATATCAGCACAAATGCGGCTGCAAAGGGCAAAGCCATTATTTTGAAAAACTCTGCCGCGTCAATGGCAAAATAGGAATATAAATACAAGTTTTGCGGATTTCCAAACGGTGTTAACATACCGCCCAAGTTTGCCGCAATATTTTGCATAATAAAGGTAAAGGCCATGTACTTTTTTTGATTGCACGACTCGAGCACAAAGTAGCCAAGAGGTAAAAAAGTGACAAGTGCCATATCGTTTGCCATCACCATAGAGCCTATATAGGTGATAAACACCAAGGCTATTACTACCGTGCGCAACGATACAAACTTGCGCACTATTTTGTCGGCAAGCCACACAAAAAAGCGTATATTCTTAAATGCCGCAACAACGGCAAGCGTACAAAACAGACAGGTAAGCGTACCCCAATCGAAGTAGTCCAAATACTGTTGGTCAAAGGGCACAAAAAAGCACGTTATTGCCGCAACCACAATGGCGATAAACAATACCAAATGTGCACGCACAAAGTGAACTACTTTGTTTTCGCGCCATGCATTGCGACCTGCCTTTGCTACGCTACCGCCATTGGATGAGCTAACATTATTTGATTGACTGCCCCCATCTTGCTGTTGCTGTTCTGCCTGCAAATTGGCATTAGCTGTTGTTTGTTCTTCACAAGCACTTTGCTGTTTGTCGGCTTGTTGTTTGTCAGTCTTCATACCCTTTTCACTACCATACTCATTTTTTACCCGCATATTTTACGACCATTTTGTCAGTTTGTCAACAATAGTAAGCAATAGCTTTTTATACCTTTTTTGACTGTTGTACAATCAAAAAAAATTTAACTGATTGCCTACTTTTTTGCAAAACACATTGATTATTTTTGCAAATTTTGCTATTATATTGGTGTAAAAACTGTGGTTGCAATTTGCATATAGCTCAAAGCTAAAATGACAAATTGCTTCAGGAGGTAGGGTATGAAAAATAAAATAGTAACAATAAGCCGTGAGTTTGGTAGCGGCGGTCGTACCGTAGGTAAGTTGGTAGCACAAAAGTTGGGCATACCGTGCTACGACCAAGAACTTATTGAAAAACTTGCCGAAGAAAGCGGTTTTACCCACGAATATGTGCAAGAACACAGCGAATACACACCGCATTCGTCTTGGCTGTCCAACGTGTTTTCGGGCAGAACAATCAACGGCGTATCTAACCAAGACTATCTGTGGATAATACAGCGCAAAATAATACTTGATATTGCCGCAAAAGGTCCGTGCGTCATTGTAGGACGTTGTGCAGACTATATACTGAGAGATACTGAAGACTTGCTAACAGTATTTATACACGCATCTATGCAAAGCCGTGCCGAACGTATTGTCAAAGTGTATGGCGAAACGGAAAACTCCCCCGAAAAACGTCTTAAAGACAAAGACAAACGTCGTACCGCATATTACGAATTTTATACCGATATGCAATGGGGCAAAGTGCAAAATTATCACGTAGCTTTGGACAGCGGCGTAATAGGCATAGAAAAATGTGCAGACATTATTGTAGACTTGTACAAACAACTACCGCAGGAGCAACAGCCCTCTGCGGATGACAAACCGACTACAAGCAAAAAGTAAAAATTATTTGTTGCAGACGGCTTTTACACCAAACTGTTATTTTCAACACTACGATGTATAAGGGTATTTGATTGCATCGTAGTGTTTTTGTATTATTCGATGTCTTAGCGATAAAACACTGTTGCACTATTTGTGCTACTTTTAATCTCGCTTGGCAAAAGTTTAAAAGGAGACAATATGACACAAAAAACACTTACAAAACGTCAACCTTTGGTACGTCCTATCAATTTTTTGTTTCTCACTTTGGCAGGCATTATAAATTCGGTAGGCGTAACACTGTTTCTTGCACCCACTCAGTTGTATGACGGCGGTTTTTCGGGGACATCGCTATTTTTGTCCGAACTGACGCCTATCAATATGAGTATCTTTTTGGTGGCAATCAACTTTCCCTTTTTTATATTCGGCTACAAAAAGTTGGGGGCGTCCTTTGTACTGTATTCTATATATACGATAGGTATATATTCTATCTTTGCCTTCCTTTTTCAAGACGTATTTGGCATAGACTTTTCCAACGGCTCGCCCATAGCAGGACAAGATATGTTGCTTTGTGCGCTATTCGGAGGCGTTATTTCGGGTATAGGCAGCGGTATGACTATACGTTTTGGCGGAGCAATAGACGGCATAGAAGTAATGGCAGTAATATTTGCCAAGCGCCTAAGTATGACTGTAGGTTCTTTTGTAATGTCGTACAACGTGTTGCTATACGTTGCTACAGGCATTGTGACGGGTAATTGGGCAGCCGCGTTGTATTCGGTAGTTGCCTACACAGTAGGTCTTAAAGCGGTAGACTTTATTATTGACGGTCTCGACAAAGCAAAGTCGGCATTTATAATAACAGACAAAGGCGAAATTGTCGCAGACACTTTGTCTTCTATGTTTGGCAGAGGCGTCACGGTGATGGAAGCGCAAGGCTATTATTCCAAATCAGACAAAACAGTGTTGTACTGCGTTGTCAACCGCTTTGAGGTAAACAAAATGAAAGAGGCTGTTATTGAGGCAGATAGTCAAGCATTTATTGTTATCAACGATGTTACCGACTCGTTGGGCAGTAGTCTCAAAATTAACAGACGCAAGAAAAGTAACAAAAATACACCGCCAGACAATATAAGTTTGCCAACAAACAACACCACTGATACCGCAAACACCAATGTCAATAGTCAAGCCAATAATGAAATCAACGGCGATAGCAATATATAATAATTAAAATTTATAGGCAATCAAACAAAAGTGTATAGGCGTTCAGTTTTACGTTGCCTTGACTTTAGTTGTCCAAGCTGTCATAATATAATTACGGAATTAGTTAAGGAGAATAGTATTATGAAAAAATCTCTAAAATTGTTGCCGTAGTATTGACGTTGGCATTAGCATTTACCACCGTCACATTGTTGGCAGCATGTAATTCTTCCGACAATTATATTTATGTCGGACAAGCACAAACAACATATCACGACACTTTGATAAGTGTAGAGGTAAAGGTTACCGTAAGCAACAATAAGTTGACAAAGATAGAAATTGTTGACGCAGACAATGCAGGTTCTACGGCAAGTTTTACAGACACATTCAAAGCAGGCGCGCAGGCTTTTGCAGACACTCTTGTAGGCAAGACAGTTGAAGAAGTAAAAGCATTGAAAGTAAGTTACGACGAGAATTCCAACACACTTGAAAATGTGGTAACAGGCGCAACTATATCTTCCAACCTCATGGTAGAAGCAGTACAAAATGCACTTAACGGCAAATTGCCTGTTCAGGAAGGCGGTAGCGGTTTCACAACAGACCAAGGCGAAGACTTGTTCCTCAAACAATGTGAGGCTGCAGGCATATCCGTACACGCTTATGAAGATCCCAATGCACCTATCTACGAGGCTGAAGGCGAAGTTGCTCCCGAAGACGTTGACGTAGTAACAGGCGCAAGCGGACCAGACAGTGACTATTACCCCGGTGCCGGTAGTTATCAAACATACGAATATATGGCTAAGCGTTTTGCTATGAAGTACTACTACTCTGTAACATGGGTAGAGGCTAAGCAAGCTCAGGAAGGCGTAACAGCAAAAACGCTTCAAGAAGCAGCTGCACTTCCCAACGCTAAGTACATACGTGCTGAATTCCCCAATGACGGCAAAGATTACTCCATCTCTATGAATGGCAACTCTTTGTCCAGCAAAACTTTGATTACTCAGGATGCTGAAGGCAATATGACCGCTGCTATCTACGGTATGGGCTCAATTACCGAAAAAGACGGTGCTTACTATGTATCCGCAACAGTAACAGTAAAAGATACAGTACACAACTTGCTTGCAACAGACAAAGCATTGTTGGTTGTATATGAATACAATCCTACAAGCAGTGACAAGATGGGTGCAGGCACACGTAACTTCGATTGCAGATTGGTACTCGAACTCGACAGACAACAATCTATGATGAGCAACAATTCGCCTGTAGGAGATAACAAAACTCTTCCCGAAGGCGTTACTTACGTAAGATTTGTACTTAAAGTAACACAAATGTGGACTATCGGTTAATCATCAATCAACACAACTGTTAACCAATCAAAAATATTTACAAAATAATTCCGTAAAAACTGATTGCCGCCTTGTTTAAGGCGGCAATCTTTTTAGTTACACTATTGTCGCACCACTTCTGAGTTGTGCCATTGTCCGCCACCCCCTTGTTAAATTTTTGCATTAAAAAAGGACGGCTCCGAATAATCGGGCTGTCCTTACTGTTGTTTGTATTAAGTTGTTACCCTACAAAAGGGTATAAGAAAAGGCAGTTGTTAAACTGCCTTACATTATTTTGTTATTAAATTCAATCGCCTAAATGCGAAGCCCAGCACTCCTCTTTTGCCTTATCACCAAACGCCCACTTTTTGCCTTTTTCAAAATCTTCTATTGCATACTGTTCAAAATTTCCGTCCTCATCAAAATTCAACAACATACCGGTTGTGAGCAAATGTTCCGGTTTACTAACAATACCGTATTTTCTACACAATTCTGCAAGTTGCGATAAAACCTTCTCTTTATGTATTAGTACCTTTTCAGAATGCGTCATATAATTTTCCTCCTATTTTTCGCTATATTTTGAACGCTTTATGCCTTGTTTTAGCATTTCATTATATGCTTTTTCTATCGCTTCGTTGCTATATTTCATCACTACATTTTTGGGTATAAATCTACCTGTCTTAATTGCTCTGCCAAGTACCCTGTTTATACTTTCCGTTGTTTCAGCTTTTTTATAAGCGATTTCAATATTGTATCCTGCGTCAATGAAAGGCTGCAATTTCTTAATCGTCTTTGCGCTATTGTCGCCTATAATAGGGTAAACAAGATTAGTACCTTTCATTTTGCCGTTAATAAATTGTTCTTGTGCTTTTTCAAGCAGTTCTTTGCTTTCATCATGAACACCGTCCGCATTTTTGCCACCGTCAAAACCATCTATGAGCTTTTTCATTTCATCACTATCGAATATGAACGCTCCTTGTTCTTCGCTCAATGGTGTCGCTATTGTTGTGGACTTTCCAGAAGCAGGCAAACCAACTACAACTGTCATTTTGTAACCTTTTTGCAATGGTGTTTTGGGTAAAGTATCAACGCCCTTACCTTGCAAAAAGTTTTCTACCCACTCCGCTCTTTGTTTTTCCCTTGTCGGTGTTGCCAATTTGTATGTATAACCACTCTCGACACCAAGTCTTTTGCCGTTTCTTTCTCGTGCCTTTACTATTTCCTTTTCAATCTCTTGAAAGATAGGCAACTTGTCAAGCTCCTCTAACGAATAGTAATTGCCTTTGGATATTTTATCGTAAACCGCTTTCGCTTCGGGCGTGTCAATAGCAATTTTACCCTCTTTTTCTTTTTTTACATTATTTTCTAATGCTTTTTTGTAAGCATAGCTCGGGTCGACGTCCTTTTCTTCCAACTCTTTCAACGCTTGCAATGCTGTTGCGTCTTTGGGTAACTCTTTACCTTGACTTTTATATACCGCTCGTACTAAATGACTACTGCCCGCCCCCTTGTCAGTAAACTTGCCGTCTTTATCTCTTGGGTGCTTGCTTTCGTCAAAGTTAGAATTTTTTCCACCCGTTGTGCCGTTGTATTTATCCTCTGCCATTATTTTACCACCTTGCTGCTATACTGTCAATATTAAACAAGGGACAACCGCTACTGTCGTGGTCGCCCCCTTTGATATTCTTTGACAATAGCATTATAGCATAGGTAAATAGGACATTTTAGGACAACTTTACTTGCCAACAATAAAATTTTGTGAGTACATAAGCAACGCACGATTATGTATTCGGGTAATACTACGATATGAATACCCCATTTTCAGTGCTATACGTTCAAAGCGCATACATTGTATGTAACGCAACGACAATACCACGCTGTACGGATAAGGCAACTGCTCTATGTTGTCTTGCAACTATCTTGTCTTGCTGTCACACATCGCTGCCAAGCCGTTTTGATTGGAGCTATATTGTCTCCAATATAGTTGTGTACAGTGATTTATTGACTGCAAAACAAACAACACCCCTCAACCGCATGCGGTTGAGGGGTGTTGTAAAACTTTAATAATGTGACTGATTGTAAACTACATTGAAGATTATGCAAGACGGATATCTCTTACTGTCTCTACAACGCCTACTTTGGAGATGTCGGGTTGCAGATAAACGTCTCCCCAAACATTGTCTTTAACAAAAACATTGATAACCGTGTTTTCGTCTATGCGTACTACAGCAAATTTCTCATTGCCATAGTCAAGCACTCTTTCCACCTTAGCAGGTATACCGCTGTCTGCCAATGTGAAGTCATAAGGAGTAAACTCATAACGGAAAGGTGTGGAGAATACTGTACGCGGAGGCAATGTTGCAAATATCTTTTGCGCTATGTCATCGGGAGCGTCAAAGCGTGTGCCTGCAATGTTGAGATAGAAATGAATAACCTTGCGTTTTTTGTATTTAACAACTTCGGGTTGTTCACTCTCTTCCAACGGTTGCTCAACCTGCTCTGCAACAGGTTGTTCGTCGGTAGCTTGCTCTGCAACAACTTCCTCTGCTTGTTTTTTGTCTTTTTTGGGTTTTTTGAAAATAGCAACGTCTTCTACTACTTTCTGTTTGTCAAAGGTACCATTGAAAGCAACTTTCTCGTTCATAGCTTCAACAACAGTATCTTCTATGTGCAACGAGATACGTTTCATATCTATGCTGATGTTGCATTCGCCCAATTTGACAGGTTTCTCAGACACTGCAAACAATCTCCTGCCTGCTACGTCCAACGATACAAGATATTTGCCACCGATTTCTTCGCACTCTACTGCGTTGGCAGTTGCTCTGCCGCCAAATACGATAGCATTGGTAGGCAACAACATTGTGCCTTTGCCCTCGGGGCAGGTGATTGCAGACGGAAGTTGCAACAGACTGTTGAGGAATGCCAATTTGCCGTCTTTTACTTTGCACTCTATCTCGTTGACTTCGGGGATACGAGGTATAATGGACTCTTCGGTCTCTTTGTCAAACAAGTGAAGATGATCTACATCGAGTGCACAGTCATACACTTCGCCAGGGGTGTATTGGTTGGCTGTCTGCGATTTGATAATGATACGTGTGGAGCTTTCGGTGTAACCGTCGCCGTGCATATTGATGTCTGCATATACCAAAGATTCGTTGCCCAACTCTTCTATGTGAGAAATAACAACTTTTACTTTGTATTTGCTGTTTGCTACAACTTCGGGATCCAAACTTGCGTCTTCTGCACGCAAACCTATGTAAACAGGATGATTGCCGTCAAGATAATGCGGACGTGCTTTTAGCAACTTTTCGTACGGAACAGTTATCATAGCGTCGCTGTACTCAAATTTGATGTCCACTTTGTTGCCGTTCTTGGTAAGAGTACCTTCAAAGAAGTTCATCTGAGGAGTGCCTATAAAGCCTGCCACGAATTTGTTGCCGGGGTAACGATACAAGTTTTGCGGTGTGTCAATCTGTTGAACAAAACCGTTCTTCATAACAACGATACGAGTACCCATTGTCATAGCTTCTACTTGGTCGTGGGTAACGTAAATAAACGTTGTTTGCAACTTTTTGTGCAGTTTGGATATCTCTGCACGCATCTGTGTACGCAATTTTGCGTCCAAGTTACTCAAAGGTTCGTCCAAAAGCATTACTTTGGGTTCACGCACTATTGCACGTCCCAAAGATACACGCTGACGCTGACCACCGGACATTTCTTTGGGTTTTCTGTCCAAATATTCGGTAATACCGAGTATTTCTGCGGCTTCAGTTACACGCTTGTGTATTTCTTCGTTGGGCATCTTGCGTATGCGCAAACCAAATGCGATGTTTTCGTAGACGGACATATGAGGATAAAGCGCATAGTTTTGGAACACCATTGCTATATCTCTGTCCTTAGGCTCTACGTCATTGACCACCACATCGCCTATACGCAACTCGCCTGCTGATATATCTTCCAAACCGGCAATCATACGCAAAGTGGTAGATTTGCCGCAACCGGAAGGTCCTACAAATACAATAAATTCTTTGTCCTCAATATCCATATTGAAGTCATTAACAGCCTTGACTCCGTTGGGATATACTTTATAAATGTGTCTCAAACTTAAATTTGCCATAGTGATTTATTCCCTTTTATTTTAATTTGATAAGTGCTATGGAATTGCGCGGCATATCAATAACGCCGTTGTCCATACTGATTTTGTGACCATCCACAGTAAGACTGACAACGAGGTCGCCGCCCTTTGTCCATCTCACCGCTTTGCTTTGTGTTGCAAAGTTGATAACAACAACTACTTCTTGCTGTTTGTAACGTTTTTGTACAATAAGTACTTGCTTGTCGGGATAATCCACACGTTGCTGTTCACCCAAAGCTATAGCCGGATAATTGAGCCTCATATGGTTGCATGCCTTGTAGTAATTGAGAATAGAATTGGCGTCCGCTTGTTGCTGTTTGACACCGCCAAAGACGTATTCTTGTTTGGATACGCCCGGGGGAGCAATTTTGCGCTTTTGGTTGCTGTCCCACAACATACCGATACGTTTGTCGGGATCGTTGTAAAAACTTACCATGCCTATCTCGTCACCGTAGTAGGTAAACACGTTGCCGTTCAACGTATTGAGCAACCCGTAACCGAACTTTATCATAGCACTGTCACGTTTGAACACTCCTGCTATACGAGGCGTGTCGTGATTGTCCAAAAACGGTGCAGGGATATGCCCCTGAGCTATGTCCACCAACTCTACCATTGCATGGTAGAAGTAATCGGACGGATTGTCTGCATACAAGGTCTGATTGATGTATCCGTCATCTTTTGCCATAGGGAAGTAGAAAAAGCTATCTCCGCCGCCCCTGTAAAACTCAGCTATGTTGCCACTTGTTGTCCAAGACTCGCCTACTATAAAAGTATCAGCTTTGTATTTGTTGCAAGTTGCTTTTACCCAACCTACAAACTGTGCGCTTTTGACAGTGTCGCCTGTATAGAAGTTGGTACAAGCGTCCAACCTGAAGCCGTCCACACCTTTACTTAGCCAAAACTTAATTACTTTGTCCAACTCGTCGCGCACTTCGGGGTTGTCCAAGTTGAGGTCGGGCATACCGCCGTAAAATTGTGCTTCATAAAACAACTCGCTGTTGCCCACTGTGGAATAACCTGCTTCGTTGTAATCGCTAAAGTTGTAGTAATTGTAGTACTTGCCCTGTTTGTTGCCACGTTCGGCATCTTTTACTGCTTCCAAAAACCACCGATGTTTGTCCGATGTGTGATTAAGCACAAGATCCAATATAACCTTGATGCCCAACTTGTGCGCCTCGTCCACAAGATGTTCGAAGTCGCGCATAGTACCATAATGCGGATCTACAGACATATAGTCTTGCACGTCGTACTTGTGGTAGGAGGGGGAAAGGCATATCGGCATAAGCCATATACCTGTATAACCCATTTCTTTGATATAGGGCAATTTGGTCTCCACACCTTGAAAGTCGCCTACACCATCGTCGTCTGAATCACAAAACGAATAGACAAATATCTCGTAGTAGTTGTCAAATTCTCTGTTGGCAATAGCGTCGGAATGTATACTTTTACTGCTTTTTGAAGTACTCATTGTTGTCACCGATAAATGCGGAACGTCTCTTTATCCGCAAGCATTGTTGTCGATCTTTTGTTAACCTTTAACCGCACCACCGGTTACACCTTCAACATAGAAGCGTTGCAACCATATAAACAATGCGGCAATAGGAATAGATACTACTACTGCACCTGCACAGAACCTTGTAAAGTACTTGGGCAGATTTTCACGCGTAAGCATTTCTTTTAGACCTACGGCTACGTTAAATTTGTCTGTCTCGCCAAGCATCATAAGAGAAGCAAACATATAGTCTCCCCAAGGTGCAAGGAAAGATGTCAAGATTGTATATACGACAATGGGCTTTGCCAAAGGCAAAATAACCTTTAAGAAAATTGTGTGCTGGCTTGCACCGTCAATTTTTGCTGCTTCGTCCAACGAACGGGGTATTGTATCAAAGAAACCTTTGCTGATGTAATATCCCATTGCTGAGCTTGCAACGTATACAAGTACCAAACCTGCAAGGTTGCCCGTAAGACCAATTTGCTTCAAGATAAAGTAAATTGCCGTCATTGTCATAAAGCCGGGGAACATGCCCAAAATAAGCATTAGGTTCATCAAACCTTTTCTACCCCTAAAACGCATACGTGACAAACAGTAGCTTGTTGCAAGCACTATAAATGTCTGAATAATACACGTTACCAAAGATACAATAAGTGTATTGAGATACCACATTGGGAAATTGAGCGTATCCGTATCTGTAATCAACTGTATGTAATTGTTAAAAGTCCATTCTTTGGGGAACATATAACCTACAACGCCGGTACTTTCGCCTCTAAACGACTGTGCAACCAAGTACAGATAAGGTATCAACCACACCACGCTGATACATATGAGGATAATGTAAACGATGACGTTGGTAGTAATTTCCGCTTTGCGTTTGCTACGGAACTTTTTAATCTTTTCTGCCATATCAGCCAAACACCTCCTCGTTCTTTACTGCATTTGACTTGTTGTAAACAATCAAGGAAATAACAGCAATGACAATGAACACCAATATACCTATAACGGCTGCCATAGAGTAGTTTTGCTCATTGAATGTAAGTTTGTACAGCCAAGTAATCAACAAGTCTGTGCCGCCTGCTTCCTCAAATGACTGAGTCAACGGAGCACCGCCCGTCAAAAGGAATATGACGTTGAAGTTGTTGATATTGCCAACAAAGGTGCTGATAAGGTAGGGAGTGGTAACAAACCACATATAAGGCAAGGTTATCTTGAAATACATCTTAGCCGGGCCTGCACCGTCAATACGGGCTGACTCGTACAAGTCGGAAGGTATGTTCATCAAAATACCTGTAATCATCAACATTGTGTACGGAATACCTATCCAGATATTGACCACAATTACAGTAACTTTTGCAACAGTAGAGTTAGTCAAGAAAGGTATTGGTTCTTTTATCCAACCCCAACTCATCAACGTACTATTGATAATACCATTGACGGACAGCATTTGGCTCATCAAAAGCAATGATACAAATGAGGGAACAGCAACTGTCAAAATCAAAACTGTACGCCACAATTTTTTGAAACGTATGCCCTTTTTGTTAATAAGCATTGCAACAATCATACCGAGTATGTAGTTGGTAAATGTTGCAAAAACCGCCCAAATAAGCGTCCAAAGCAATACTGCTCGGAAAGTGTACGCAAAACGTGCGCCGTTGGCAGAAACTCCACCGCCCAATATATCTGCAAAGTTGTCAAAGCCTACCCAATCAAACAATTGGCTGGGGGGCATGTGCGCTTGGTCGTAGTTGGTAAACGCTATAAATATCATAAATACTATAGGTATTATGGTAAATACAACAAGTCCCAACATAGGTATGGACAACAATGTCTTGTAGTATTGGTCGTTGGCAAGAGATTGTATATCGTCCTTTGTGCCAGGCACTTTTTTGCCAACTTCTTTCATTTCTTGCAAGATATTGTTGGTACGCAAGTTTTGATACCATACATACACAAATGCCAAAATAAAGAAAATTGTAAGTACAGAATACAACAATATCAACATACTGTTGTCATAATATACATACTCATAAATACCTTTGTCCGGATTCCATACTTCTTCCATAGCCTTTTCGCCCAAAGAACCCATCTGAGCAAGATACTTCCAACCGAAAAAGACCATATAAAGTATGAAAACGACCTCAAACAACAAATACATTATGCCGCGCAGTACTTGGCCACGGAACAACTGTCCAAAGCCCATAAAGACAAAAGACATACGTGTTTTCCAATCCCCTCGTGCTGCCGCATAATATACCTCTAAGAACACAGACGCTATTCGTCTTCCAAGCATCTTGAACCATAGAGGTATCTTTTTGAAAAAGTTAGCCAAAGCATGCGGCAAATTTTTGAAAAAATTAACAAAATTATAGCAGAACTTTTGCCAACCTGTCTTTTTCAAATATTCAAGATTAGCCATTTTATTTCTCCTGTTTAATAGGTCATAGGGGACAAACAAGTTGTCCCCCACTGAACCCCATTGTTAAGCTATATAAGCTACTAATACAAACTTGTATTAGCTCTCAGATGCCTTAATAGTATCTTCCATAGTTTGAAGTGCAGTCTGAACGTCTGTGATTTCATTGTTAGCAACGTCAGTAGCAAAAGATTCTACTGCTGTCCAGAAACCGCTGGGAACTGCGCCTTGTGCTGTGGAGTGCAATGTTTGTGCACCAAGACCTGCAAGTGCTACGTTAGCGTTGATTTGTGTTTCCAATGCTTCGTAAGCAGCCAAGTTGGTAGGCATAACAGCCATATCGTTGAAACGCTTTGTCTGCATAGCTTGACCTGTCAAGTAAGCTGCCAATTTGTGAGCTACGCCCAAGTGATCAGATTTGGGGTTGACGCCATACACTTTGAAACCTGCGAAAGATCCCATTTGATATTTCTGTCCTTCTGTTGTCCATTCGGGCAATTTTGTTGCGGAGTAACCATCAGCAAATGCCTTGCTTACGGATTCACCCATCCATGTACCGGAGATAGCTGCAACAACAGTGCCATCTTCCAAACCTGTGCTAAGAACAGTATCGTCACCATTAAGAACAACGCCTTCTTCTACAAGACGCATCATAATTTCTGCTCCGGGTTTTCCTTTAGAAGCAAAGTCGCATTGTACAGAGCTAAGTTGCATTTTTTCGTCATAAGTTGCAGAGTAGCTTGCACCTGCACCAAAGAAGAAACCAGCTGCATACCAAGAGTTGTCTATGTCGATGTAAATCTTTTTGCTTGTTTCTTTGAGCTTAGTGATCATGTTTTCAAAGCTTGCAACATCACTTGCACCAAGAACAGTGCTGTCGTAGTACAAGAAGTAACCGTTGTCTGCTGCATAAGGATAACCATAAACGCCACCGTTGAATGTAACAGATTCCAAAGCTGCTGCGCTGTTTTCTGTCTTAACGGCTGTTTCGTAGTCACCGCCAACTTTTGCAAGAGCGCCTGCTCTCAAAAGTACCAACAACTGGTCGTTAGCAAATGCGTATACGTCTGCGCCTGCTTCAACGTCTGTTGTGATCTTTCCGGAAGCGTCAGCCTCGGATACAATGTTGTACTTAAATGTGATAGCAGAGATCTCTTCATCGTCTTTGTTTTCTTCTTTAAAGGAAGCCAACATCTGCTCTACCATAGTTTTTTGTGCTTCAGGTCCCCAAACAATCATTTCATTGTTTGTAGTAGTAGTACCTGTAGGATCGCAAGCTGCCAAAGCCATAGGCAACACCATTACCAATGCAAGGAACAGTGCTAATATAGCTATCTTCTTTCTCATCTTTCTTTCCTCCTTAATAATGTTTGATATTCTTCGTAACATAAGTTACGGATGAGACATTGTTGTCTGTAAGACGTACTGCAGCGACACTATGAGGAGCAACCCTCAAACCGCCGTGCAATTCGCCCAAGCCGTTGACATCTGCTCGCTCTATGTCTGCAAGCAATACGCCCGTGCCGTCGAACTTAACATTAAGTCCGTACTCTGTATTGTTGACACAATACAATATATTACCGACAGTATATACTGCCGAGCCTTTTTTTGAGGGAACAAGGCGGAAGTTGTCAACTACCGACTTATCTGTCAGATTGTCAAACACGCTGTTGCTCTTACGCACGGCAATAAGTCCTTTGTAGTAACTTACCGTATCGTCATTGTCCTCACGACGTTTCCAATCCAACTTGTTAATGCTATCCGGTGAGCGGTAACTGTTGCCGTCCATATACTTGGTACGCAAAAATTCCTCACCTGCCTGCATAAACACCATTCCGATACCCGACATCAACATAAAACCTGCCATGTGCTGTGCACGTCTTACGTCAAAATCTTTGTCCGTCACTGCGCTTATGTGGTCAAACAATGTATAGTCGTCGTGACAAGCACAATACAGTACCTGTTGGGACGGAACATTGATTTCGAATCCATCTTTGTCGCTTTTGCTTCCCACTGTGCCGCCTGCTATACCGCAGAGGGCGTTTTCTAATGAAGAAAGTTTGCCTTCAACAAAACCTTTGCGCAAACCGCCAAAGTGTCTGCCACGTATGCCGTCACGAGTTGTGCTGTTGAATATTGCTATTCGGTCACTTAGCTTTTTGACGTTGCGTATGTTGGCTGATACAATTTCCGTTGGCTCTTTGCAGTACCAAGGTTCGCCGTATATAATGACGTCTTTGCCTCTACCGTCGGGATAGAGATTGTCCAGCGCTTCACGGATAGCGTTCATAGTGTCTACATCGTGAAGCCCCATAAGGTCGAAGCGGAATCCGTCTATGTGATATTCCTTAGTCCAGTACGTCACGCTGTCTATCATAAGCTTGCGGAACATAGGTTGTTCGCTTGCCGTATCGTTGCCGCAACCCGAACCGTTGGTAAGGTTGCCGTCCTTGTCGTGACGATAGTAATAATCGGGCGCGCAGTTGTTGAGCGCATTGCCCTCTGCCGTATAAGTGTGATTGTACACCACGTCCAATATCACGCCTATACCTGCTTTATGTAAATTTTGTACTAATTGCTTCAACTCTCTGATACGCACAGTGCCGTCTTGAGCGTCTGTTGCGTAACTGCCCTCGGGGGCAAAGTAACTGACGGGATCGTATCCCCAATTATATTGCTTGCAGTCAAGTTCGTTGGTACAAGCAAAGTCCATAATAGGAAGTAAATGTACATATGTTACTCCCAACTCTGCCAAGTAGTCCACCAAAGCTGTTTTGCCGTTAGGCGTCCTAACACCGGATACAAAATTGGCATACTTGCCGTGATACGGAAGCTCAAGATACTCGTCTGAGGAAAAGTCCCTTACGTGTACTTCCCAAATAATAGCAGGTTTTGCTTCAAAGTGGTCGCTTTCCCACCCTTCGGGATTGGTACGGCTAAGGTCCAATATCATACCCTTTTGGGTATTAGCATTAAAAGACTTTGCGTACGGATCTACCGTTGTCAAACCATCTATATCATATAGATAATAACAGCCGTCAAGATTGCCGTTGACTGTTGCCGACCAAGTACCGTCCTCGCCTTTTGTCATCGGGCAACTATTGACAAGCGTTGTTGCGTCGGTACCGTACACTTTGACCGTCACATTGTTTGCATAAGGCGCAAATACACCAAACACTGTATTGTCTGTATTCCATTGTGCGCCTAACGCACAACTATTGTTGTACATCACTTTCTCCAATCGTGCTACATTGTATGTGCACGCCAATTAACCATTTTTTTGCAATTTTGTAAGTACTGCAAATATTTACCCGATACCAACAACACTATCCAAACTAAGATACAACGATATCGCGGCATACAAAGTAAAAGCAAATTACTTTTTGGGCTGTCTGTTGTATTGTACCACCAATTTTGCAAGACGTTGTGCCAAAGCATCGTCGTAGTCGCCTTCCAAAAAGCGGTAGCTCCAGTTTTCTGTCTTTACTGTGGACGGTTCGTTGATACGAGCTTCACCACCCAATTTCAAAATATCCGACAGAGGTGCGATAAACGTATTGGATACGCACGCAAATCCCAAGCGAATAACGGTGTCACACACTGCGTCAAGGTCGGTAAAGTCTGTCTCAACAAGGTTGTGAGCTTCGTTGTACAACTCTCTCAAAAAGGTGTTGTACTGATCCTGCGACAAATCTGCTATATATTGTTTCAATGGCATATTGTCGTGCGTGCCCGTATAAACAACGGAGTTTGCCGTATAGAAAGTAGGTCTGTGCGTATTGTCGGGAGCACCGTCAAAGGCAAATTCCAACACTTTCATACCGGGGTAGCCCACTTCACGCATAAACTGCGCCAAACTTTCGTCCTGAGTACCCAAGTCTTCGGCTACAATGTTCCAATCCAATTTGTCCTTAAACAACTCGGCTTTTGGGCCATCGCGCCATACGCCATAACGTGCAGTAGCTTCGCCTGCATTGATAGCGTAATATCTGTCAAAACCTCTAAAGTGGTCTATACGCAAAATATCAAACAGTTTGAGTGACTTTTTCAAGCGATTGTTCCACCACTTAAAGCCGTCCTTTTGCATCTTTTCCCAGTCGTATATAGGATTGCCCCAAAGCTGTCCGTCAGCAGAGAAACAATCGGGCGGAACACCTGCCACTACAACGGGATTGTTGTTTTCGTCCACTTGGAACAATTCTTTGCCATACTTCCAAAACTCTACGCTGTCTTCTGCTATATATAGAGGCATATCGCCCATGATGAGAATGTGCTTTTTCTTAGCGTATTGTTTGAGTTTAGTCCACTGTCCCAAGAAAATGTACTGTGTAAAGTGCCAAAACTCTATATCGTCCAAATTGTCCTTAACGTACTGTTTGATAACCTTTGCATCATAAGTGCGGTAAGGCTCCGGCCACTCTTTCCACGAAACGTGGTTGAAGCGGCTTTTTATCGACATAAAGATTGCAAAGTCTGAATATTCGCCCTTTTTAACAAAACGGCGAAAGTCCTCTTGCTCCCTGTCAAAGCGAGCAAAAGCCTTTCGCAGCAAACTTATTTTATTATTAAACAATTTGCCGTAGTCGACACGACGTCCACTACCGCCCAAATCAGCATTGTCTACATCTTCCTGCATCAAAAGACCTTGCTCAACTAACGTAGGCAAGTCAATGAAGTAATAATTGAGTGCAAGAGAACTGCAAGACTGATATGGACTGTCGCCATAGTTGGTGGGAACAAGGGGCAAAATTTGCCAAATAGACATTTTTGCCTTGCTCAAAAAGTCAACAAAACGATAGGCAGAAGTACCCAAAGTACCTATGCCGCCATCGCCGGGCAACGCAGAGATAGGCATCAAAATGCCTGCACTACGAGTATTTTCCATATATTCCCTCCGTACTACATAAGTGCTGTCTTCGTTGAGAAAAACAGCATCAAAATGATTACACTTAAAACTATATCACACTTTAACGATTTGTCAATACCAAATTAAAATTTTTATGGTAGATTTTTGCTTTTTTTAGTCGCAAAGCAAATTTTGTTATTGACTTTTTTGTACAGTCACTTTATAATTTTAACGATTACTGCAACCGTTTGCGTATTTGCGGTTGCGGACGCCATGTTGTGGCACACACATGCGTAACTATTACAAATACAGCAACAAAGTCTGGAGGTATTAAAACATGCCAAATTGGCTAAAAGACGCGGTTTTTTACGAAATTTATCCGCAAAGTTTTTATGACAGCAACAACGACGGTATTGGTGACATCAACGGTATTATCGAAAAGTTGGATTACATCAAGTCGTTGGGTTGCAATGCGCTGTGGATCAACCCCTGCTACGACTCGCCTTTCAAAGACGCAGGCTACGATGTACGCGATTACAAAAAGGTTGCTCCGCGCTACGGCACAAACAACGACCTTGTTCGCTTGTTCCAACGTGCGCACGATAAGGGCATAAAAGTTTTGTTGGACCTTGTACCGGGACATACTTCTGAAGAACACGAATGGTTTGTGCAAAGTGGCAAAGCAGAGCGCAACGAATATTCGGACAGATATATATGGACAGATAGCTGGATTGTTGGCGGCGACGGTATGCCCCATATAGGCGGCGAATGTCCACGCAACGGCACTTACATTGTCAACTTCTTCAAATGTCAACCTGCGCTCAACTACGGCTACTACGAAGTAAGACAGCCTTGGCAACAACGCTATGACAGCCCCGAATGTTTGAAAACACGCGAGGCTTTGAAAGACATAATGCGTTTTTGGATGGACAAAGGCTGTGACGGATACAGAGTGGATATGGCCAACTCACTTGTCAAAAACGACGACGACAAAGTGGCTACCTCTCTTATATGGCAGGACATCAGAAAGATGATGGACGAAGAATATCCCGAATGCGCTCTTGTATCAGAGTGGGGCGTGCCCAAACAAGCTATACCTGCAGGTTTTCATATGGACTTTTTGCTTGATTGGAGAGGCAACCCATACAACCTGCTTATGCGCGACTATCACGGTCACAAAGATAACAGCTACTTCAAAGCAGACAGCGACAGAGATATATCTTGCTTTATGGAGCAATACCTCGAACAATACGAAGCAGTCAAAAACAACGGCTATATATCACTTATTACAGGCAACCACGATACTTGCCGCACTGCTTTCAACCTTACTACCGAAGAACGCAAGTTGGCATTTGCATTTTTATTCACTATGCCCGGCGTACCCTTCCTGTACTATGGTGATGAAATAGGTATGAAGTTCCTTCAACTGCCTACCAAAGAGGGCGGATACACCCGTACAGGTTCTCGCACACCTATGCAATGGGACAACAGCAAAAACTACGGTTTTTCTAAGGCAGCAGCAGACGCACTCTATTTGCCTACCGACAGTTCGGCTGACGCTCCCACAGTAGAGAAACAAGAAAAAGACGCCAACTCTTTGCTAAATACTGTGCGTGCTTTGCTCAAACTGCGCCACGAAACACCCGAGCTTCAAGACAATACCAACCTCGAAGTTGTTTGCAATGCTCCTTGCGTATTGAAGCGTGGCAACGTGTACATCGCTATCAATCCTCGCACAAAAGCTACTACTTACAAACTTCCGTCCAACGCAAAAACATTGCTTACTATCAATAATGCAACAGTTGATGGCAACAAAATTAAGTTGGGCGCACAAAGCTTTATTGCAGTGCGTGTAGAATAGTACGCCAAACCAAATTGCAACCAAACACAGTTGCATTACAAACAACAAAATACTTACAAAACAAAAGGACTGCAAGCATACGCTTACAGTCCTTATTTGTTGTATTGTAATAATCAAATACGGTACTTGTGCACACCAAGTGCCAAGTTGGTGACATTTGCATAGCTTTTGCTCAACTTTTTGCCTGTCGCAATATGTATTGGCAATTAGCTTATGCAAAGTAATATTGTGTAATAGTGCTATCAGTCTACTTCTACCACTTTGCCGCCTGTTAGCAATATCATCTTAACTGCGTCCAAGCTGAAGTCCTGTGCTTCTACAGTAAGACGTTTGTCCAAATAGCCGTCAGCAAGCACTTTGAGACGTTCAACATCACGCTGTACCATCTTTTTGGCTTTGAGGTCGTCCAATGTTACTGTGTCGCCGTCTTTGTACACTTTGGTAAGGTCACCGATATTGATAATACCTTTTTTGCCCGTTGCCGCAATGCCGAGATGTCTTGTCTCGACAAGTGTTGCTGCAACTTCGTCTTCCATCAACTCGTCAGCCTCCTCAGCTTCTACACGTTGCAAAATAAGTTCGCCAACGCCTGCAAGACGTTTGATGCCGCTTGTACCCTTGTGCACTATTACTTCTTTGATAAGTCTTTCCTGCAACAATGTTGTAAACGGGCGGTAAGGCAAACGGAAGTCCTGCGGCTCATACATAGCCATGCTGTATGTATCAAGCTGTTCAAGACGCGTTGTTACCATTGTTTTTGCAAAGTTTGTTACACGCGGACCTTTTAGTTTGACCGCAGAGGGGAAATCCACATAACGCTTTACTCCCGAACAGTCGTCCACGTTGTAGGGGCTATCCTCAAACTGTTGCGGATTGAGCGCAACGTACATTGTGATAGACTTGCCTCTTATTGCCAACTTGGCTACAGGTTGACGCTTGTAGCGGAAAGTTTCGTTACTCCAGCTCATACGTGCTTTAACGCCTTCAAAGCTAAGAATGAAGTTTTTGATCTCGTTGTAACGGTCGCGCAACTCTTCGTCGCCCAACACAATTTTTGCTGTAAACGACTTGTTGTATCTTATAAGAGTATCGTCCGAACCATTGAGCGGTTTGGAAATCTTTTCGGCAAGCGGATCTATCTTGCGCTTTGGCTGTTCTTGCTGTTCAACCTCTGTAGAAGTTGTTACTACAGTGCTCTCTTGCACTACAGTCTCACTGTGCTGAACAGTAGGCACTTCTTGCACTACAGGTTGGGCAACAGGTTGAGCTTGCTGTTGAGGCTCTTGCTGTATAAACTCTGCCTTAGTGTGTTCGGGCTCAAGTTGTTGAACGCTCTCCGAACGCTCAGAATAATGAGTGCCTTTCTTTTTGTTTTTTGCAGCGCGTACGGCTATGGAAATAACCGATACGACAACTATTACTCCAACAAGTGCCAATACTACATAGTGCCATGTCTCAAACACAAACGCCAATGCCAAAGGCAATGCTGAATATGTATATACTGCCTTGTTGCGTTTTTGCTTGTTGCGTTGTACAAAATAGATTGCGCCGCACATAGCAACAATCAAAATGCTTAACATAATGTACATAAAAACCTCCCTTAACGTAAATCTCAATAGGTGTTGAAGTTTACAAAAGTTGGTGTAATTATACCACATATGCGCAAAAAAGGAAAGTAAAATAACTAATTGTAAAAAAATCCCTTTCTCAATACATTTTTCACGTATTTTTGACAATTTGACCGTTTGGTACACAAAAAAGTCTGTTGTAGAAATTATGTTGTTGGCTGTCACGTATGGACAACAAAGCAAAAGTGTGGTAAGGTATATATTGATGTGCAACGGCACAAGGCATACAAAAATATCACTGCCTGCCGTTGTATGCAAAGGAGATAAAAATATGGCGCAAACCACAAAATCTGTATTGGAAATGGAACTTGCCGTACGCAAAGCTGTCAACTATGCGTATTGCAAAAGCAATGTGCCTTTTGTGCAACGATTGTATGTAAAAAACAACTCCATCGAACCTATTGACGGCGTAACCGTAACTATAGAAAGTCAGCCCGAATTTTTGCTGCCTTTTGTAAAAACAATAGAACAACTGCCGGCAGACAGCACTGTAGAGATAGACACTACAGGCGTTACGCTGTCACCCTACTATTTGCAAAACGTAAATGCCAACCAAAAAGCTACCGTTAGCGTAACAATATCCACAGACAAAAAGAAACACTGTCAAAAAGACTGTAGCGTAACTCTGCTCCCCTTTGACTGTTGGAATCCCGAGGGAGAATATGTGGACTTGTTGGCAGGCTTTGTACGCCCACGTCACCCAGAAGTTGCAAGACTGAAAAACGACGTACAAAACATACTTAGAGATTGGAAGATGCCTGTACAATTCAGCGGATATGCCGACAGCACAAAAAACAGTGTGCGCAGTATAGCCGCAGCAATATATACCGCCTTGCAGGCACTCAAACTAAAAAAGATAGAGGAAAAAGAAAACAGCAAGGCAAGTACCATACGCAGTTACGGTGACATACTGCGTACACGCAGTGCTACTATGCTCGAAGCCTGTCTGTTGTACTGCTCGGTAGCCGAAAGTTGCGGGCTCAACCCTATAGTAATAATAGACAAAAACAACGCGCATGCAGGCTTGTGGCTGTACGACAACTGTATGACGGACAGCTATGTAAACGACAGAGAACTTGTACGCAAACTTGCAAGCGACGGCGTCAACGACATCACTTTGTTTGACGCACAGTGCATTTTTGACGCCAATCTCAACTATACGGGCGCAGAAAAAGCATATTCGCAAGCACTTGCCAAAGGACAAGCCTTTGAGTACTGCGTAGACATCAAACGCTGTAGAGCAGGTGGCGTCAAACCTTTGCCCGAAAGAATAGTAGGCGAGGACGGCGCGCAACTGTTTTACGAATCGGACACCGACGTAGAGAGCGCACCGCAACTGCTAAGCAAGGGCAAAGTTTTGTCCACGCAAACGGCAGTTAGCAGACAAAAACAATGGGAAAGACGTTTGCTCGACCTCTCGCTCAAAAATATGCTGTTGCACTTCCGTCCGTCTGTAAGCTCACTACACATATTGGTATGCGACTTGGCGGAGACGGTAAAATACCTGTTTGAGAAAAAGACTTTTTCTGTCAACGACACCCCTCCCGACATAGGAGGCGTAATAGCCAAAGCACGCAACTTTGACACCAAAGCAAGTCTTAAGGGCGTGGCAGAACTCAACACAATAGAGCTCAAAAACAAACGTCTGCGCACCTTTGTGGACAAAACAAAGCTCAAAGCCACACTCAACACATTGTACAGACGCGAACGCACCGCTTTGGAAGAGATGGGTGTAGATACGCTGTATCTTGCAGGCGGCTTTCTCAAATGGTACGAGCGCGAAGACAGCCTTTTCCCCAAATACGCACCGCTCACATTGATACCCGTCACTTTGGTCAAAAAAGAAGGTGGAAAGGGCTATTCGCTTGACGTGCGCGCAGACGAATTGCAAATTAACACTACCTTGTTTGAATTTTTGAAACAGGAATTCAACATCGAACTGCGCGGTTTGGACAACTTGGACAGTGAACAGCTGAATATTGACAACATTTTGGCGTCGGTACGTAGCAAAATAGTAAGTATGCACGGTTGGGACGTTGTGGAAGATATGCACTTGGCGAACTTCAGCTTCACTCGCTATCTTATGTGGAGCGACATACGATACCACATAGACGACTTTGCACAAAATGCACTTGTCAAATCGCTTATCAACAACAGACTGCAACCCGAACTGTTGCCGCAAAAAAGTGCCAAAACGGCAGATATCAACACCAAAGACGTATTTTTGCCCATAGTGGCGGACGCTTCGCAGTTGGACGCCATTGTATCTGCAGGCGCAGGGCAGAGCTTTGTATTGCACGGTCCACCGGGAACAGGCAAATCGCAAACTATAACCAACCTCATTGCCAATGCGGTAGCTCGTGGCAAAAAAGTACTGTTTGTTGCCGAAAAAATGGCAGCTTTGTCGGTAGTTAAGCAACGTTTGGACAATATCGGCATAGGTGAGTTTTGCATAGAATTGCACTCCAACAAGGCAGACAAAGCCGATGTTACCGACAGACTGCTCAATACGCTTGCACTCAACAAGTACAAAGCAGATACAGACTTCAACGCAGTAGCCGACAAATATCAGGCAGTGCGCAAAAGTCTTACGCAAATAACAGACGCATTGCACACGCCTCACTATCTTGGCATATCGCTGTATCAGGCGGTACTGCAATACGAGCAAAACATATCCGCACCCGATGTGATGGATATAGACAGTACATTTTGCGACGGTTTGACAGCAGAGATGCTTGACGAGTACGAAAATGCGTTGACAGAGCTTGCCGCATACGCACGTCAGTGTGGCGAAGTGCACAGCTCACCTTTCAACGATATGCTCAACGGCAACTACACCGAAGGGCTGGATATGGCGCTACGCACGCACTGCGACATTGTGTGCGAGCAGATACGCCACCTTAAGCAATACATAGCATTGCTTTTGCCCGTATATCGTCACAAAGTGCGTACACTTACAAAAAACAAACTGCACTCGTTGTACACGTTGACACAGACTTTGTGCAATGAAAACGAGTACTATTACAATGTATTCAGCAATGCCGACAGACAAACGGCAGACCTTATCAACAAGTATTCGGAGCTACGTAGCAAGCGTGAAACACTGCTCAACGAGTACTCCTCTCACTGCAGAGTTTTGCCCGAACCTACAGCAAAGCTACAGCAGTTGCGCAACGAGTTAGACAACACGGGCGTCAACGGCAAGTCCAAATGTGCCGCTTTTGCTAAGCGTATACAACGCTATTGCCTGCACAGCATAGACGAAAAACAACTGATAAAACTTACCAACACCGCACTTACTGTGCACGAGTTGCAACAACAGACCGAAGATATTGCTCAGCAACTTGCAACTGCGTTAAAATTCAATCGCCGTTCGCAAGACAAGCTCAATACTTTTGTACAACGTATGGAACAGCTGTACGATGTTGGTACAGATATATTTGCCGAATATGACAGTCAACTGTTCAATCAGGCATGCGCAGACTTTTACCGCAACGACAACATTGTGACGGCACGCAGATTTTTGCAGGCATACGAGCAGATGCAAGACGCAGTCAACGCCTTTTTTGACAAATTCAACATTATGGGCGACTATTCGGTGTTGGACGAGGACTACCTCGACTTTCTTACTGCAAAGTGCACTGCTTTGAACGAAAACTCCGACCTGTTGGCAAATTGGTGCAGTTTTTACAGCTCACAGCAAAAATTGTCCGACATGGGACTATCCTTTGCCGTTGAACCGTTGCTTTCGGGCAAACTTAACAGCGATACACTGCTGTCTTGCTTCCGCAAGAAGATATATGCCTATTATATAGATACAATAAGCAAGGAAGACGAAGTACTAAGAGAGTTTAACAGCGCACAGTTGGAAGACAAAATAGAGCGCTTCCGTCAGATAAACGAAGAACTGCAAAGAGTGACGAGAGAGGAAATACGCGCAAGACTGATTGCACGTCTGCCCGACCTCGACACAGAGGGTAAGTTGTCATTAGAAATTGTAGCATTGCAAAAAACGGCAAAGAGTATGGCACACAGTTACACCTTGCGCAAGTTGTTTGACGACATACCGCACTTGCTTTCACTCGTTGCACCCTGTATGCTTATGAGCCCTATATCGGTTGCTCAATACATTGCACCGCAAGCCAATAGATTTGACCTTGTTGTATTTGACGAAGCGTCGCAGTTGCCTACAGCCGAAGCAATAGGCGCAATAGCACGCGGCAAAGCCGTAGTTGTTGTGGGCGATCCCAAGCAGTTGCCGCCTACGTCCTTCTTTAGCAGTGACTACGTGGACGAAGAACACCTCGACCTTGAGGACCTTGAAAGCGTGTTGGACGACTGTATGGCACTTGGTATGACAGAAAAGCACTTGTTGTGGCACTATCGCTCCAAGCACGAAAGTCTTATTGCCTTTTCCAACCTTATGTACTATGGCAACAACCTGTTTACCTTCCCATCGCCCGACGCTATGGAAAGCAAGGTTACTATGCGATACCTGCCCGACGCTACATACGACAGAGGCAATACCAAACAGAACAAAAAGGAAGCCGAAGCATTGGTGGAAGAAGTGCGCAAGCGCCTAACCGACAAAGCTACGTGCAATCAGTCTATTGGTATAGTAACATTTAGTACCGCACAACAAGACGCTGTGGAAAGCCAGCTCAATGCTATGTTGGTAAAATACAAGTTGGAAAATGTAGCTTACGACCGCCCCGAACCGTTGTTTGTCAAAAACTTGGAAAACGTACAGGGTGACGAACGTGACGTTATACTGTTTTCGGTAGGTTATGGACCGGACAGCCACGGCAACCTTTTGCTAAACTTCGGACCGCTCAACCAGAGCGCAGGCTGGAGGCGTCTAAATGTTGCAGTAACGCGTGCAAGAGAAGAAATGATAGTATTCTCTTGTATGACCTCTGCTATGATAGATATGTCACGCACCAACAGCAAGGGCGTAATAGGCCTTAAGAAGTTTTTGGAATTTGCAACAAGCGGACGCACTATGCTTGCATTGAACTCCAACGACATTGCTATGCACAAAGCAGGCATTGGCAAGTACATAGCCAAAGAACTGCGCAAACAGGGCTTTGAGTGTCGATACGACCTCGGTGTATCGGGATTCCGCATTGACGTAGCAGTGGTCGATCCACGCAACAAAAAGCGTTATGCGTTGGCAGTATTGGCAGACGGCTCTACAGACAGGTCTGCACGCGACAAGTATCTGTTGCAAGCTCAAACGTTGAAACGGCTTAATTGGAACGTAATGCGTGTGTGGACATTGAACTTCTATCACAACCCCAAACGTGAGATACGTCGCATAAAAGACTATATCAACAAGTTGACCGCGCCCACTACAGACACTGCAAAATCCAAAACGCAGGATAAGTATCTGCGCAGTTACACTACCGCCAACATTCGTGCAGAAAACGTGCACAACGATTGGTTGACCGACGCAGCAAACGAAAAGGCAATACTTCAACGTATGACTGCCATTGTAGAAAAAGAAGAACCGATGTCGGGCAACTTCTTGTTGCAACGTACGCTCAACTCGTATGGCGTTATGCGTTCCACCCCCAAGATAAACGCACGTATGAACACACTGCTACAAAAACTGCCTGTCAAACGGGAAACGATAGACGGCAAAGAGTTTTTGCGTGCAACAGACGAATGTCTTAACTGCGACAGTTACCGCAAAATGACTGTTATGAAAGTAGAACCGCAAGACATACCGCCTTATGAAGCGGTAGCCGCTATGCGAAGTGTATTGGACGAAGGTATATCTATGACGGCAACAGACCTTATCAAAGAAACGTTGCAAAAGTTGGGCTTTGCAAAGACCAGCCCTGCACTGACCACTGCACTAACTACCGCTATGGAATATGGCGTTACGCACAATGCGTTGTTGCGTACGGCAAGCGGCAAATACATCAAAGCATAACTAATACCACAATATTAGTAAACTGCAACTATGATAATACAACATAGGCTTTGGCGTGCCATAAGGTGCGGCAAAGCCTTAGTATTCAACACCACTAATACAAGGAAAATACACTATGACGACACGAATATTTGCTTTGCAAAAATTAACTTTGTTGGACTATCCCGACAAAACAGCGTGCACAATTTTTCTCAAAGGGTGCAATCTACGCTGTCCTTTTTGTCACAACTCTCGTCTTGTAACAACTATTGAACAGTCTTACATAACAGTAGAAGAAATATTAGCCTTTCTCAAAAAACGACGTGGCATATTGGAAGGTGTATGCATCACAGGCGGTGAACCGTTACTTGATGACCAATGCGAAACGCTGATGACGTCCATAAAAGAACTTGGCTACAAAATTAAGTTGGACACCAACGGCTTTTTCCCCGACAGACTAAACAACATACTGCACAAAAAGTTGGCAGATTATGTTGCCGTGGACATAAAAAACAGTAAGGACTTGTATGGCAAAACGGTGGGCATACCCGATATAGACCTTGCGCCTCTCAATGCCACCATGCAAATACTTGCACAAGGCAAGGTAGACTACGAATACCGCACTACGGTAGTATGTCCCTTGCATACAACACAGTCGCTTGTACAACTCGCGCAGTGGATAAAGGGTTGCCCGCATTACTACTTGCAACAGTTTGTGGATTCGGGCGAGCTGATAGCGCCCAACGGGCTGTCTGCTTATTCCGAACATGAAATGCACGATATGTTGAAAGCAGTACAACAGATAATACCGCAAGCACAGCTAAGAGGCATAGACTAACCGTAGCACACAACAGGCAAGACACACTATAAAATATAGTATGCACCCTCAATATGGTTGGGAATTGCACCGCACAACATTGCCAACACAACATATAGTATTTGCCCAATACGACTAATTGCTATCAAAATATAGCAAAACACGTTCGCTATATTGCCCGTTATGAACCACATAGTACGAAAAACCGCGCTTTTTGACGAAAAAAGGGCGGTTTTTTGCACTATTTCCCCACAAAAATGCCTAACGTGCATTGTTCGTTCGTTTTTGGTAAAAATGAAAAACACAACATATTGTGTTTTTTGTGAGAAATTTGACACAACATATTGACAAACACTGAATATGTGTTATAATGTAACCACTTTGGCGCAAAGGGCAGGCAAGCCCCACCAACGCCTTTACAATAAAGGAGTAGAACTATGTATCAAGTAATCAAACGCGACGGCGCGAAAGCCGAATTTGACATCAAAAAGATTTCCACTGCCATTACAAAAGCATTTGAGGCAGAACACAAGCAATATCACCCCTCTGTTATTGATATGCTTGCGCTGAGAGTGACGGCGGACTTTGAAAACAAAATAAAGGACAATGCTATTTCTGTAGAAGATATACAAGACAGTGTGGAAGCCGTTTTGAGCGAAGCAGGCTATGCAGACGTTGCCAAGTCCTATATCCTTTACCGCAAAAACAGAGAAAAGATACGTAATATGAAGTCCACCATATTGGACTACAAAGAGTTGGTCAACAGCTATGTAAAAGTAACCGACTGGCGTGTAAAAGAAAACTCCACTGTTACCTACTCTGTAGGCGGACTGATACTCAACAACAGCGGCGCAATAACAGCCAACTATTGGCTTAGCGAAATATACGACAAAGAAATAGCTGACGCACACAGAAACGCAGATATTCACTTGCACGACCTTTCTATGCTTACAGGCTACTGCGCTGGTTGGTCACTAAAGCAACTGATAAAAGAAGGTTTGGGCGGCGTTACAGGCAAAATTACTTCCAAACCTGCTAAGCACCTTGCAAGTCTGTGCAACCAGATGGTCAACTTCCTTGGTATTATGCAAAACGAGTGGGCAGGCGCACAGGCGTTCAGTTCGTTTGACACCTACCTTGCACCCTTTGTAAAAGCAGACAACCTTTCTTACACCGAAGTTAAGCGTTGCATTGAGTCCTTTATCTATGGCGTCAATACTCCCAGCCGTTGGGGTACACAAGCACCGTTCTCCAACATTACACTTGACTGGACAGTACCCAACGACCTTGCAGAGCTCAACTGTATAGTGGGCGGCAAAGAGATGGACTTTAAGTACAAAGACTGCAAAAAAGAAATGGATATGGTCAACAAAGCCTTTATTGAAACTATGATAGAAGGCGACGCTAACGGCAGAGGTTTCCAATATCCTATCCCCACATACTCTATCACTCGTGACTTTGACTGGTCGGAAACAGAAAACAACAAACTGTTGTTTGAAATGACTGCAAAATACGGCACACCGTACTTCTCCAACTATATAAACAGCGATATGCAACCGAGCGACGTAAGAAGTATGTGCTGCAGATTGCGTCTTGACCTGAGAGAACTGCGCAAAAAGTCGGGTGGCTTCTTCGGAAGCGGCGAAAGCACAGGTTCTGTAGGCGTTGTTACAATCAATATGCCCCGTATAGCATATCTTGCAAAGGACGAAAAAGACTTTTACAACCGTTTGGACAGAATGATGGACGTATCGGCTCGCTCTTTGAAAGTAAAACGTACGGTTATTAGCAAGTTGTTGGACGAAGGTCTGTATCCTTACACAAAGCGTTATCTTGGCACATTCAACAACCACTTCTCCACCATTGGTCTTGTGGGTATGAACGAAGCAGGACTCAACGCAAAGTGGCTTAGAAAAGACCTTACCCACCCCGAAACACAAAAGTTTGTACAACAAGTGCTCAATCACATGCGCGAAAGACTGTCCGACTATCAGGAACAGTATGGCGACTTGTACAACCTCGAGGCAACACCGGCAGAATCTACAACATACCGTCTTGCTAAGCACGACAAACAACGTTACCCCGATATCATCACTGCCAACATGAACGGCACACCTTACTACACCAACAGCAGTCATTTGCCCGTATCCTTTACTTCGGACATATTTGACGCATTGGATATACAAGACGAATTGCAGACATTGTACACAAGCGGTACTGTGTTCCACGCTTTCTTGGGTGAAAAGTTGCCCGATTGGAAGGCTGCTGCATCGTTGGTACGCAAAATTGCAGAAAACTACAAACTGCCCTACTACACGATGTCGCCCACATATTCGGTATGTAAGGACCACGGATATATCACAGGCGAACACTACACTTGCCCCAAGTGCGGACAAAAGACAGAAGTGTACAGCCGTATTACCGGTTACTACCGTCCTGTACAAAACTGGAACGACGGCAAGTTGCAGGAGTTTGAGGACAGAAAGACGTATGATATTGCGCACTCCAAGTTGAAACATCAAAAGAACAAGGCTGTTGCCGACAACAAACAGCGCGACAAAACAGCTTGTGACAATACGCAACAACGCACATTGCTGTTTACCACTTCCACTTGCCCCAATTGCCGCACGGCAAAGACAATACTCAAGCAAGCAGGCATCAAGTACGAAGAGATTGTTGCTGACAAACAACCTGACATTGCAAAGCAATTTGGCATACTGCAAGCACCCACGTTGGTGATAGTCAACGGCAACACAATGCAAAAGTTCTGCAACGCATCAGAAATACGCAAAGCAGTAGAAAAAGCCGTATAGCGCTTACTCAACGTTAAACAAACCAAATAAAAGCTCTCACACTTCCACTTAGGAAGATGCGGGAGCTTTTTTATTTTACTCTATTGCAACTAATATCCCAAACTTACAACTACTACTCTTAATTGTCTGCAAGGACAATTTGTTGCAACACACTAATATTTCGACTGCATAGCAATCTATTTAGCAGTGCTACATTGTCGCCGCAAATTGAGTATCGGCATATTATGTACTATTGAGGTTGATACAACGCTATGCAATTTTCCATATTATATCTTACTGAAGCACTTGCCATAGCACTTGCTTTGTCGTTGGACTGCTTTGCTTGCGGGTTGGCTTATGGCGCGTCACATATCAAAATACCCGTGCGCTCGGCACTTGTAGTGTCCTTGGTGTGCAGTATTACGCTTGGCTTTACTCTTATTGCAGGCAGTATTGTTGCGCCATATATAGACGCCTATGCCGTCAAATTGTTGTCATTTGGCATACTGCTTGTGATGGGGCTGTTGAAAGTGTGCGAAAACGCCGTCAAACTGTGGCTCAAAGGACGAGTCACACGGCAACTTACTTTCAAACTGTTTGATGTGCGCTTTATACTAAAGGTGTTTGAGGACGAACAAGCTGCAGACAACAACAAAGACAAGGTGCTGTCTGCAAGAGAGGCAATCTCGTTGGCACTTGCATTATCTTTAGACGGCTTGGCAGTAGGTTTTTCGGCGGGAATATCGGGCGTCAACAGCGTGTATCTGTTGATATTGTCACTTGCAATAGGCGCAACTGCATTGCTTGTAGGACAACAAACAGGCAACACTGCCACGCAAAAAACTAAAGACGGTCTGTGCTGGGTAAGCGGCATTATACTTATCGCACTTGCAATAAGCAAACTGCTGTGACACAGCACGTCAGCACAAGCAACCAATTACCTATGCAAAAAGCTACACACCTACTTGGTGTGACAAACTACAATTTGTATATGTAAAGTACAGTGAAAATGTTTTTTGTTGAGGTTTGCAACACCAACTATGCAGTTGCTGCCACCAACTGCCTATAAAAATACCAAAACAACAAAAATACCGCAAGCCAAAGTGACTGCGGTATTTTACTCTGTTTATTAAATTTGGCGTTGACTGTTGCAACAATATAATTATTTGCTCACAACATTACTATATAGCAACGCAATTATTTTACAGCTCAATTAGCTTGTCGGCAAGCGCTATAAGGTGCTCAACGTCTGCATCTTTGAGTGCGCCACACACTGTAACAACAGGTTCTACTATTGTAATGTTTTTCATATCGGAAAGCAGTGCTTTCATGGTATTAGCACCACTTGGTGCCCACGAACCGTTTTCTATCAAAGCCACCGTTTTGTTGCAGAAGTTTTTGCCTTTGAGGTGATGCAAAAGGTCTTCCATAGGAGGCATAACGCCTGCGTTGTAGGAAGGAGCGGCAAGCACTATTTTGCCGTATCTGAAGGCGTTGGACAGTGCAAACGAGCTTTCTTTGCACACAATGCACTCTGTTTCAACAGGACAACCCTTTTGACGCAAAATGTCGGCAAGGGTGTTGGCAGCTTTGGCTGTGTTGCCGTGCATTGAGCAGTATATTACAAACACGCCCTGCTTTTCTGCCTGATATTTGCTCCAAGTATCGTACAAACTGATATAGTATGCCAAATTGTCTTTAAGGACATTACCGTGCAAAGGACAGATGATGGATATGTCAAGTTTGGCTGCCTTTTTCAACAACAACTGCACTTGCATACCGTATTTGCCAACAATGTTGAAGTAGTATCTTGCGCCTTCGTCTGCCCAATCTTTATCAGCCATTGCTCCAAATCTGCCAAAGCCGTCTGCAGAAAACAGTATTTTGTCGCAACTGTCATAAGACACCATTACTTCGGGCCAATGTACCATAGGTGCCATCAAAAATGTGAGCGTATGCTTGCCAAGGCACAAAGTGTCGTTTTCTTTAACCACTATTTTTCTATCGGTAAGGTCTACATTGTGATACTGCGGCAACATTGCAAAAGTTTTGTCGTTGCCTACAACTTTCATATCAGGATACAACTCTGCAAGCATTTTGATGCCTGCCGAATGGTCGGGCTCTAAGTGATGTACCACAAGATAATCAGGCTGTTTGCCTTTTAATGCCTTTTTGACGTTGGCAAGCCATGCCTCCGACACATGCTCGTCGGCAGTATCCATAATAGCAATTTTGTCGTCCATTATCACATAGCTGTTGTAAGTCATACCGCTGACAGGGTACTGTCCTTCAAACGTTGTGCATTTGGTATCGTCTACACCTACAAAAATTACATCCTTTGTTATTGTCATTATTACACTCCCATAGCTGTTTTTCAGAGATATTATACACCATTTGTACGTATTTTACAAACATATATTGCTAATAATTTGTTATAGACATACTCATATACATATTTTGCCAAAATTTGACAATGTTTAGTAACAATTTTTTTTATAAAAATTAAATAATATTATGATTGAAAACCCAATAGCAAATATTGAATAATCATAGTTTAAAATCGTTTGCTAATTTGCAAGTTTATGCTTTAATAATTATAAGTTATAATTTATCCTGTCGGAAAAGTTTTAGGAGTTGTTATGAAAAACTATATGGATGATTTCAACGTAAAAACACAAACAGAAGATACTTCAGCCAAAGCAGCTTCACCGCTGTTAGGCTCTATGCCATTTAGCGCAGTAAAGGATTTGACACGACTTGTAGAAAACGGAAAAGTAGATGAGATAGGTCAACTTTTTGAAAGTTACAAACAAAGCGGCAAACTAAGTGAAGTGGACAAAGAATCACTGCAACGCATAAAATATTCGGTAGCAATTATGGTAGGCATTGCCTGCAAAGCGGCAATTTCGTGCGGCGTGTATGAAACAGACGCACTTAACATTGCCAACAAAGCACTCAACAGTGTAGATACGCTTAACTCTACTTATGAGATTGTAGAGTGCGGCGTAGACTGTGTAAAAGGCTTTGCACAGTTGGTAGCAACATCTAACATCAAAAATGTAGAATCGCCTATCATTATCAAAATTACCAACTATATACACGACCATCTTACCGAACGCATTACTTCAAGCGACCTTGCAAAAGTTGCTAACTGTTCGGAACAATATCTTGCACGCCTGTTTAAGAGCGAGCTCAACACCAATCTTTCCAAATTTGTGTTGCAACAAAAAATAAACGAAGCGTTGTACCTGATTGACAGCGACGTTATGCCTTGCAACGAAGTTGGTCCTTATTTGGGATTTTGCTCACAAAGCCACTTTATACAGTGCTTTAAGAAAGTGACAGGCTACACTCCCTACAAGTACCGCAATATGCGCTATGAACGCAGATGTATTGCCCGCAATCAATAATATTGCTAAACTATTGAGTAGAAAACAAACCGCCCGAAAGTATTTTCAGGCGGTTGTTTGTTTGGGATAATAGTAATATAACTTAGATATGTCAACTAACAGTTGATATTCTACTTGCTCAACTATTATTTGCGGTTGCAAAACAATCTCAACTTGTTGGAAACAATTTGGCAATCGAGCACTTGATTTTGCGAGACTTCTCCGTCCACTTCCGTTCTGCCGTTGTCCAGCACTTCCAATTTGGCATTTTTGCAATAAAACTGCTCCACGCCCGGTTTGCCTATATGTTTGCCTTTGAGAAACTTGAGTAGCATAGACAACACCCTGCTACGTTTTATTTCGTTGATAACCACAACATTGAGCAGTCCGTCAGACAGTTCTGACAAAGGAGAAACGGGCATACCGCCACCTATGTATCTACCGTTGGCAATAGCCACCATAAAGACTGTGCGGTCGTACTCTTTGTCGTCTAACGTCAGGCGTATTTTGTGAAACTTGAGTTTGGCAAGCACACACAAAAGTGCCCAATAATATTTGAGCTTACCTTTGATACGCTTTATCTCCGAATACTTGACAAGAGTATCTACGTCCATACCTGCGCCTGTCACGTTGATTGCACGTCTGCCGTCAGCTACCTGAATGTAGTCTATATATTGAGTGTGGCCGTTGAGAATAATATTGAGTGCCTTGGTTGTGTCGGTGGGCAAAGGGGGCACTCGAGCAAAGTCGTTGCCCGTACCGCACGGTATTAGCCCCAAACGCACGTTGTCAAAGTTATCTATACCTTGCAAAACGTCATTGAGCGTGCCGTCACCGCCAATGACAACAATGTCACTGTCGGCTACGTGCGAAAGCTCACGTGCTATCTCGGTGGCGTGTTGCTTGTGCTGAGTATAATGCACTTCGTACGGCAAACCTTTAGTTGTAAGTATCTTTTCCACCTTACACAAAGCGCGTTTGGCCTTGGTACGTCCTGCTATAGGATTGATTATCAGATGTAACATAAAAAAACTGCCTTGATTTTTTGTTTTTGTATATTATACTGTCTTACACGGCAAAAGTCAATAGCTGTTGCTATGTTTGGCGCAATAGCGTACAAAAGCATTAGTCTATCGCTTTTACTTGCCAACACACACGGCGAGTGATACAATATGTGCGCAAATACAATTATTGCAGGAGGCAAATATGACAGAGTGCAACCACAACTGTGAAGGATGTGCGGCAGACTGCGCACAACGCCAGACCAAATTGCAATCCAACACAGGCGCAAAGATACGCAATGTTGTAGCAGTTGTTTCGGGCAAAGGCGGCGTAGGCAAGTCTATGGTGACTTCGCTACTCGCAGCTGCTGTGAGAAGGCAAGGATACAACACGGCAGTGTTGGACGCAGATATTACAGGTCCGTCCATACCGCACTGCTTTGGACTGCACACCAATGCATACGGAGTAAAACAAGGCATTGTGCCTGTTACTACCACAACGGGTATCAAAGTGATGTCCATCAATTTGTTGTCCCAACACGATACCGATCCTGTACTGTGGCGCGGACCGGTGATTGCCAACGCCGTCAAACAGTTTTATCAGGATGTACTGTGGCAGGACGTTGATTATATGTTTGTGGATATGCCCCCTGGAACGGGCGACGTGCCCCTCACAGTGTTTCAATCGTTGCCCCTTCAAGGCATAGTAGTTGTTACTACACCGCAAGACCTTGTTGCTATGATAGTAGAAAAAGCGGTAAATATGGCTAACAAGATGAACGTACCCGTAATAGGAATTGTGGAAAATATGAGCTATTGGATATGCCCCGATTGCAACAACCGTCACAACATTTTTGGTCAAAGTCATGTGGATGAGATTTCCAAAAAGTTTGATATACCTGTTGTGGCAAAGTTGCCCATCAACTCGCAACTGCAATATATGGCAGACAACGGACAGTTGGAAATGATAGAACAGCCCGAACTAAAGCCTGTTGTGGACACTATAGTAAAAAGCAAATAACAAGTTGATATATTGAAAGCATCATAATGCTAACTATTACAAAGGCGGTAGTGCAACACAAGTTGCACTACCGCCTTTGTACGTGGTGAATTATACTATTAAGTGCAACAGATGAGAGAAAAAAAGGAGTTCATACAAATCTGTGGTAAAATAGAGTTGCGAAACAAAATTTACACCAGAGGAGACTTGTATGAACTACCGCCATTTTACCATAGAAGAGCGC
>CASEME010000016.1 GCA_949289125.1 uncultured Eubacteriales bacterium | reverse complement strand
AGTCTGTAAAAAAGAATGTGTTAAGCATACCGACACAATAAACAAAGGTATGAACCCAAAAAGCTGTAAGCAAGAGTAGTTCTTACTAAGGTCAGGCTAAAAGAAAGTAACGGCACGAGAGTAGTATCTCGTGCCTTTTTTGTTATACAGAATAGAGCATATTGCATACACAACAGCCAGCAGTTGGGCAAGTTGACTTTTTTGTTTGGTGGCTCAATATCAGATACCATTGCTAACGCTACTTAGTTGCAGGAATTGTAGTTGAGTACCATTGCAATACACATACGTTGCTTGTTGGTGTGTCGCTTGTGTTGACAGTATTGTAGCGCACTCACAATCAGAGCAATATTTTGAGTTGACCAATAGTCAGTTGCAAATTTCTCCAAACAAAAACTCTATTGCAAAGTACTGTTGCAATAGAGTTTTGTTTTGTGTTCATATTTATTTTGTCTTGTATTTGGGGTTGAGTTTGCTGTATCTTGGCATACCGTTTTCGTAAGGAATAGTGTTTTCTCCCTGTATCAAGGGTGTGACATAGTCGAGATACGCTTGTGTTACAAAATTGCCTTCGGAATTGATAAAGTGCTCGGGTAGTTCTTTTACTGCGTTGGCAATGCCGTCAAGGTCTGCAGTAGTAATTTCTATCTCATACGGATTGTTTGATACGCGATTGAATATCACCATACGGTTGGTAAGTCCTGTTACTGCGCACTGTACAGCTTTGACGCCTGCAAGGTATGCTTCGTCGGTATCCGTCTTGCTTGTAAGGTGTCCTGCGCATCTTTGGGATAGGCTAAGTTCTACCGCGCGTGTTTTGATACCATAGGCATTGGTCAATCGTATAGCCAAAAAGTTGGCAACACCGCCCAACTGCAAGTGGTGGAAACTATCTACGCTGTTGTTGAGCGATAGTGAGCTGATGTACAGACCGTCGCTGTTTTTGATACCTTCGGACAGTGCAACAAGGCAGTGCCCTTTGCTTTCCAATATATATTTGCTTTCTTTGGCAAATTTGTCAATGTTGAAAGGATGTTCGGGCAGATAAATAAGGTCGGGACCTTGCCCGTGAGCAGTTGCCAAGGATGCTGCCGCAGTCAACCAACCTGCATCTCTGCCCATAATTTCCACAATGGTCACTCTGCCGTTGCGATATACAGCTGTGTCCAGTGCAATTTCGTGACAGGACGTAGCCACGTACTTAGCCGCAGAGGGAAAGCCAGGGCAGTGGTCGGTACACATAAGGTCATTGTCTATCGTTTTGGGTACGCCCACAACATAGCACTCGTAATTGTTGCTAAGCATGTATTTTGCAATCTTGTTGCAGGTGTCCATACTGTCATTGCCGCCATTATAGATAAAGTAGCGCACGTTGTATTGTTTGAATATTTCTAACAGTCGTTTGTATTCGTACTCGTTGCTCTCAAGTGGTGGCAGTTTGTGTCTGCAACTTCCAAAAGCCGAAGCAGGCGTTATTCGCAACAGCTCAATTTCCTTTTTTGGCACTTTGCGCATATCTATAAAGTCTTCGTTCAATACGCCGTCAATGCCATATCGTGCTGCAAATACGTCTGTTATGCAGTCTTGCTTTAGTGCTTCTTGAATAACTCCGCAAGCGCTTGCATTGATAACAGCTGTGGGACCGCCCGATTGTGCAAATATCAGAGCTCCTTTTATCATAATGATGCCCTATCCTTTGTGTTTTTGGTAATTATAACACACATAAGGTAAGTATTCAATAAGTATACTCAACTTTTTGTGACAACGTTTTTGTGTGTATATTTGACCAGCAAAATTTTTGTCAAAAAAATTTGTATTAACATACCCAAAATAATTGACAATATTATGCTGACATGGTATTATAATCAAGCGTTTGAAAGACGTGTCTTTGTGGGGGTGTAGCTCAGCTGGGAGAGCACCTGCCTTGCAAGCAGGGGGTCAGCGGTTCGATCCCGCTCATCTCCACCATATAGAAGCATAGCTCAGCAGGTTAGAGCACCACCCTGATAAGGTGGGGGTCGGTGGTTCGAGTCCACTTGCTTCTACCAGTACTTGGGTAGCAACTAAGAGCATTTGCTTAGTTGCTTTTATTTTTGAAAGTAGTGGTAGTAGCTGGACTTTAGAGTTTGCTGAGTTTGTTAGTTTTTATGAGAGTGCATTGGTGCACTCTTTTTTATTTCCCTACTTGTTTTTAGTGCAGTTTTTTTATGCCACTGTGTTTGCCTGTATGTGTTAACATAGTATACATTATTGTACAAAATATTGCATATTGACTTTAATCATCACTTATGATATACTACAAGCACAAAAGAATGTAAGTGCAATTAAAATTCACTTTTGATTGTGTGGTGTTCAAAATACAAAGAGGGGGTATTATTATGAGTTTTGGTCAACAACTATTCAGATATTTGCGCAACATTATTCGTGGCAGTGGCAAAAGACGCATAGTGTGCTCCATTGTCAATATTGCGTTGATTGCAATAGCGGCGTTATGTGTATGGGGGTTGTTCCGTTCGTTGGATATTATGAACAGCACATCTTTTATTGGCGGACTGCTGTTATTTATTTTGTGCATTGTGTGCGGTATTGCATTTGTAATCAACGGCGTAGTAGGTCAAATTATTTTGCTTGTATGTGCGTTTATTGGTTTGTTTAATGCAGAAGACAGAAAGTGCAATGCAGTTGCCTTTGTAATTGCGTTGTTGTCTTTTGTGGGTGCAACTGTCACCATAATATTACTTGTATAGACTACGCAAACAACAGAAAGCAAATAGCAACTAAAACATTGGGCTTAGTGTAGTAATATTTGCGTTTTGTAATTGCAATTTTAATAAATATGCTAATAATATACAGCGTCGCAACAACTGTTGCGACGCTGTATGCTTGATACTAATAATCGTTTGTCTATTGTGTGTATTCAAAAGTGTTTATTGGTAGTTATGTATTTTTCTTCAGTTGGAGTATAAAAAATGCCGTTTGCAACACTGCAAACGGCATAGATGTTATTTACTAAGATAGATACTTTGCAATTTGGCAATTCTGTCGGGAGTCATACCCAACTGTGTAGCAAAAAAGTTGTCTGTTCCGCCAAATTCTTGGTCTATTGCGTCAAACACTGCCTCAATGTATCTGCTGTCTACGCCCATTATCTGGCTCGTCAACTGTACCATGTTTTCGTCATGTGCAAAGTTGAGCATATCCAATATATGTTGTACATTGTCCTTAGTGTATTTACCTGTCAGCAAATAGTCCTCAATAATAGTTTGTCTGTCTACGCCCAACATACTCAGTAAAAGTGCAGTGCCTGTACCCACCCTGTCCTTGCCTGCGCTACAGTGCCACAGTGTAGCACCGTTGTCGGCATTGAGCAATATATCAAAAAACTTAGCGTACTGTTTGCGAGAAAATTGGTCGTGCACAAACTGTTGATACATAGCACGCATGTATTGTACAACGGTAAGTCCCGTGTCACGCATGTGTTGTATGCCTGCAGCAATCAGCCCGTACAGGTCTGTATGCTTTTTGGTGCTTTCGTGAGTTATACCCAATATTGCTTTACCAAGTATGGGATTATCTATGTATTGTACTCCTTCAAGTTTGACATCGGGAGATTTGGTTTGTTCCTGCTCGGTGCGGAAGTCTACAACGCGTTTGAGTTGGTATTGCTCAACAAGTATTTTGCAGTCTTGAGACGTCAATGTGGACAAGTCTCCGCTACGCAACAGTCGTTTTGGCACAATTTTTCTGCCGTCTTGAGTAGTTATTCCTCCAAGGTCTCTTGTGTTGGGCGCGCCTGTCAATTCTATTCTTGCCATATTTTTTCTCCTTTGCTGTCTGCAAAAAGCTGACGATTGATTGCATCAATAATAGTGGAAATGGCAATGGTGTTGTGTCCGCCTTCGGGGATAATAATGTCCGCTTGACGTTTAGACGGTTCTACGAATTGCTCGTGCATAGGTTTGACAGTAGTAAGATATTGTTCAATAACGCTGTCCAACGAACGTCCACGCTTGTTGACGTCTCGGCGCAGTCTGCGTATAAATCGCACGTCTGCATCGGTGTCCACAAACAATTTGATGTCGCAAATTTTGCACAGTTCTTGATGGGTAAATAGAAGTATGCCTTCTACAATAATAATGTCCGCAGGTTCAAGCACTTCCCACTTGTCGTTGCGCATATGGCGCGAGAAGTCGTAGGTGGGGTGTTTGATACTCTTGCCCGCTTTTAGCTGTTTGAGGTGCTCAACCAACAAATCAGTGTCCAATGAGTTGGGGTGGTCGTAGTTGAGTTTGCAACGCTCCTCATAGGTCATACCCTCATAAACCTTGTAGTAGTAGTCGTGCGAAAGAATAACTGCCTTGTTGCCAAAGGCTTTGTGTAGTTTGCGGGCTACAGTTGTTTTGCCCGATCCTGTGCCCCCTGCAATACCGATAATCAAACGTTTCATAATTATCTCCCTCGGTTTTGACTAATTGTACCAAATTTGTGACATTGTGTCAATGTGAGAAAATAATATATTGCTACAACTGCAAATCAAATGTACTAAATGCCTAAAAATTGTATATAATTTACCGTATCGCAGGAAAAAGTAGTACAAAACAGTTTACATTTTTTGCTAATAGTGATAGATTATTTGAGCATAACTTGTGTAGCAAAATAAATTAGATAATTTGGAGCGAACAATGGCAAAGTACAAAAAGTGTCCCAGATGTGATCTTAACTATATACCTGTTGACGAAGATATGTGCGACGTATGCAAAGCAGAGTTAGGTCTCAATTCCAAAATAACCTTGCTTGATGACATAATGGACGAAGACGAACAGCTCAAATTGTGTCCTGTTTGCAAAACTGCGTACATTGGTCCGGACGAAACTATGTGCGAAAACTGTCTTGCTGCGGCACAACGCGAAGACGACGGTGCTTCCAAAGAGGACGATGACGGTTGGCGCACTTACCTCGACGACGACACGGACGATATTGACGACGATGTGGAAATACCGCTTGATGAGCTCAAAGAAGAATATGACGATTCGGACTTTGAGGACGAAGAAAATATCGAGCAGGAAGACTTTGCCGATGACTTCGACGACGACTTTGATACCGATTTTGACGACGAAGGCGACTTTGAAGACGATGAGGACGAAGAAGACGAGGACAGCGAAGAGGACTAAGACAAAGTATACAGAGCTACAACTTTTGTTGTGGCTCTTTTGTTTATAACGCGGTTAAATGGTGTACAAAATGTCAATACTTATTGGTGCAAACAGGAGGTAAATAAGTTGGCAAGATACACCGAAGACAGCGCCAAGTTGCTTGTTGAGTCTTTGTTAGGCAAAGAAGTTACTTTGCGTTGCAACTATGGGCGCAACCGTATAGCGCATTACAAAGGGCGTGTAAGCGAGGTGCATTCGCATGTGTTTGTGGTGCAGGTGGACAACGCTGTTACCGACCGCGTAAGTTGTAGCTACACCGATATGGTGTGTGGCGAAATCAACATAAAGGGCAACTGAGTGTAGTACTCGTTGTCCTTTTTTTGTAGAAAAATGGCTTTCATTTTCAATACAGTCATAATGAGGCTTGTCCGCTCGTATAATACACTGTCAATACTTCAACGGGGGTAACATACAGTGGCAAACGCACAATTTGAAAATATGGTATCGGTAAAAAAACATCAACTGCCCAAAGTATCGCATGCGCAGGTTATTCGCATTGCCGTCAAAGAAAATGCAGACAAAATACTCCACTGCGGTGCAGACAGTTTTGTCAACAACTACGAATGTATGTCGGGCGAAGTAAGCGTATTTGGTCGCACCAATGTACGCATACTGTATTGCGACAGTGAGGGACACATCTATTCTGCCAACTACAATGCAGATTACACAGAGCGCATTGTGGCAGAGGTAGGAACGTCTGACAAAATGTGCTTTAGCGTAAGCATAAGTGAGTGCAACTGCGAAGCATCGGGCAATGTTATTATTATCAATCTGTTGCTTGAGATATCTTCATATACTTTTTGCGAAATCAATCAGCCTGTTATGGTTGGTGGTGAAGATATGTTTGTGAGATTCCGCGATGTGGAGTTGCTCGAACACGCACAGTGCTTCAACATAGCGGCAGAAATATCACAAGAACTTACAGCAACAAAGTCCATCAGCCGCATTTTGTCGGCGGAAGGTCAGTTGTGCGTCACCAAGAGCACAAGGCAAGAGGACACACTTACTATAGACGGAGAGGGCACAGTTGTGTTGCTGTACCTCACTGAGGACGAACAACTCGTGTGCGACAGATTGCCCTTTGTATTCAGCGAAGAAAAGGACATCAAAGGTTTGCCGCAAGGTGGCGAGTTGACTGTGAGTGCAGTTGTCAAAAATACACGCTTGCGCCTTGACGTAGAAGAGGACGTTGTCAACAGCACATTTACTGCAGAGATGGCAATACAGCTCAACATCACATCTACCCAGTGCGGTACTATGTCGGTAGTGGACGACGCATATTGCAAGGACAGTCAGATAACGCTTACACAAAATACGGTAGTCACATCGTTGCCCTGTGTCAATGCGGTTATCAAAAAGAGCGTTGAACAAACATTGCCTTCGTCTGTATCGGGCAAAGCTGTGGCATGTATAAATTGGAGAGCTACTGTTACCAATGTGGTATGTTCGGAGTCTGACTGCGAAGTTACAGGTTTGCTTTGTGGCGACATTATGAGCGTTACTGCAGAAGGATTGTCGAGTATACATACAGAGTTGCCTTTTGCAGAACGACTTGATATAGATGGCATTACAGGTAATTACAGCGCAGATGTAGTAGCATCTGTAGTTGGCGTTACGGTCAAAGGTGTGGGCAGTACTACTGTGTGCGCAGAGCTTTGCTTTGAAGTGCAGGCATACAGAGAAGTGCGCTTTGGGGTAATCAACGATGTGTCCGAACAGCCACTCGAAACACAAAAGCGTTGCGCTATCGAAGTGTGCCTTGCCAAAAAAGGCGACACATTGTGGGAGCTTGCCAAAGGTTTGCATATGTCGGAAGAAGATATACTAACAGTCAATCCCGACCTCACTTCACCTTTGCAACAAGACACAAAAGTTGTTATTTACAACAAACTGTAATATAGTTATTGACGGACGTGGTAGGTGCCACGTCCGTTTTCTTTGTCAAGTAATTGCAAAAGCGTGCAATATGATGTACAATTACAATATGAATAGTATATGTGTAAAAGTATATGCAAAACTCAATCTCAATTTGTATGTGGGACAAACAACGCAAGGCTATCACAACCTTGACAGCTTTTTTACGTCTGTTGACGTGTACGATTTTGTAGAGGTGACCGCAAGGACGGACAGCCAAGTATGTGTGTCAGGTACGGACAACATTGCGTTGCAAGACAATACGGCATACAAAGCGGCAAAACTGTTTGTGCAAAGTTATAAGACAAAAGGTTGCGATATACATATAGACAAAGCAATACCGATGATGAGCGGTATGGGCGGTTCGTCTGCAGATGCGGCAGGCGCACTCATCGCTTTGGCAAAATCGTACAATATAGATACTAACAGTGCGCACTTTGCCGATATCTGCGCCAAGTCGGGCAGTGATGTAAGTTTTATGGTGCGGGGCGGGTTGGCAAGGCTTACCGACAGAAGTACACAACTACAGTACTTCAACAACTATACTCGTAATATGTATTTTGTAGTTACTACGTTTGACGTGCGCCTCAACACGGCAGATGTATTTGCCTTGTGGGATAGTTGCGGAGTGCACAACAGCCACAATGACAACGTGTTGACCGACATAATACTTAGCAACGACACAATAGACAGTGCGCTATTGCACAACGACTTGCAAAGCGTAGTGCAAACAAAGTACAATTATGCGCAAAGATACCTCGATGTGTGCCGCAAGATAGGCGTCAATACCGTTATGACGGGTAGTGGCAGTGCTTACTTTGTATTGTGCCACACCAATGAGGAAGCACAAAGAGTGTGCAAGCAGTTGCAACAAGAGCGTTTTTGCAGTATGGTAGCAAAACGAGTGAATTGCGGTGTGCAATACTGTTAGACAATAGTACAATTTTTTCGACAAATAATGCTTGACTACAGCCGTTATAGCTTTTCAAAGTGTGCACAATTAGCGTGTACACTTTTTTAGTTGAGGTGAAGTTATGAAAAAAGCGGCAGTAGCATTGATAGCTTTGGCGGCAGTGATAGTACTTATAGTTGTCATATCTTCGGGCGGTAACGCATCGGGCAACGATATGTTTTTGCGTATACATATAAGAGCGGACGACAATAGCACGGAAGCTCAGACAGTAAAATATAAGGTAAAGCAAGCAGTGGTAGAATACTTGACGCCCTATCTTGCCTATGCAGAAAGCAAAGACCAAGCGCAAAGCATCATTCAAAGCAAACTGCGTGAGATAGAGAGCGTTGCAGACAAGGTGTTGCAGGCAAACGGCTTTCAATATACAAGCAAGGCAAGCGTGCGTACAGAGCAGTTTCCTACGCGCACATATGACGGACTAACTTTGCCTTCGGGCGTGTATGACGCGCTTATTTTGGAGCTTGGCAGAGGTTCGGGCGACAACTGGTGGTGTGTCGTTTATCCGCCCTTATGTTTTGTCAACGGCGAAAGTAACGGCACCAATAGCATAGTCTACCGTTCCAAACTGCTTGAGATAATACAAAATTTTATGTCACGTTTTGATAACGATAATTGAGTAAGTGTACAATATCTGCTAAGTAAAGTTGCTTACTGAATAGTTTTTCCTCGTTGCGTTATACTAACGATAAACTTATAAGGAGGAAAAACAGTGACACAATCATATAAGACAAAGGCTATCTGTCTTGCTTTGGCTGTCTTACTTACGGTATTGGCTGTGGCGGCGTTTGTAATAGCGGCACCTGTAGCTAATGCTGCGGTAATAAAGTATGGCAGTCGTGGCGAAACGGTACGCACAATTCAAACAAAACTTAAACGTTGGGGATATTACAGTGGCTCTGTAGACGGCATTTTTGGCAGTCAAACTAAGAGTGCAGTGCAGTATTTCCAAAGACGTAACGGGCTTACTGCCGACGGTATTGTGGGTAATGCTACTGCAAAAGCATTGGGTATTACTCTAAGTGGCACAGTAAGTGGCGGAGGTACAACTTCATCGTCCGGTTTGTCCAACAGTGACTTGTATCTTATGGCATGCTGTATTTATGGCGAAGCAAGGGGCGAAAGTTATACGGGTAAAGTTGCTGTAGGTGCGGTTATACTCAACCGCTTGCGTAGTAGCAGTTTTCCCAATACCATCTCGGGCGTTATCTACCAAAAAGGTGCGTTTACATGTGTAGACGACGGACAAATCAATCTTGGTACTAACGACGAGTGCACACGTGCGGCACAGGATGCGCTAAACGGTTGGGATCCAAGCGGCGGTGCGTTGTACTACTTCAACCCTGCAACGGCTACCAGCCAATGGATATGGTCGAGACCGCAACTTGTCACAATAGGCAAGCACATCTTTTGTGCGTAAGGAGGTGTGCATATGGTAAAAGGTAATTCTTCAGTAAAGTCCTTTTGGGCGTTGTTTTTTGCCTTGCTTGCTACAGTTGCAATAGCAACGGCAGTGTGGTCAATGATAACTTACAACAACGATATAGCACACCGAAAGGCAACAACCATTACAGACGAAAACTATTACAAACGTCAGTTGGAAAATGACTTTCAACAGTCGCTATATTCGATATCCGAAAGTCTAAAAGCTATAGACAGCGATATAGACAAAATACTGATATGCAACGATGCGGCTATGCAGCAAGAGCTGCTTGTCAAAGTTGCTCTCAATGCCAACAATGTAGGCGCGTGCACATCTGCTTTGCCCATTCAGGCAAGCGACAACGCTTCTGCTATAGAAACGTATTCCAATCAGCTTACTCAGTACGGCATAGCACTTGCCCGTCACTTGTCAGACGGCAAAGCGCTTTCTGACAAAGACAGAACTTCCCTTCAAAAGTTGGGCAACACAGCCAACGTACTGTATGAAGCAGTGCATACCGTTATGACTTCGGACAGCGGTATGTATGTTACCAACAGTTTGTTTGCAGACGGAGCAAATGCGGTCAACGATGCAGTGTTGTCTATCGATTGCAAGACTTTTGACTACGGCAAGCTGATATACGACGGTCCCTATTCGGACAGCGTGGAAGACAAGCCCACAGTCAAAGCTCCGCTAACAGTTAGTGCCGAGCAAGGTGTTGACACTGTAAAAGAATTTTTCTCTAACACCGAAGATGTCAAAAAAGTAGAGCACGTCAACACAATCAACAATCACGGCACGCTGTATTGTTACAAAGTAGCCACAACTGATGGCACAATAGAAGTTATGCTTACAACGGACGGATATGTGGCAGAGTTTGATTACGAAGTAAAGGGCAACAATGGTGAAGATATGCCCAAAGCAACACTTACACTCAAAGATTGTTATGACATTGCACAAAAGTTTGCACAATCTATGGACAGCAGACTGACTGCAGTGTGGGCAAAAGAGGGTAACGGCAACGTGGCATACGTCAATGTTGTGCCTCAACACAACGGCGTACTCATATATCCAGAGATGATTAAACTTTCTGTAGATATGACTAACGGCAAAATAGTGGGTATGGAAGCTCACGCTTACAGTGCACACGCCATAGACTACAAAACGGTAAAAACAGGTAGTTACGACTACAAAACAGCTGTAGACAAACTTGCAGAAGGCGTAGACGTAAGAGACGTGAAATATGCGCTTGTAGAAAAGTGTTGCAAGTTGTACACTTGCTATCAGCTCGAATGTCATCACGGAGAGGACACCTATTATGCTTATATAGATAGCAATAGTGGCAAAATGATAGACCTGTTTAAGGTCGTCAAAGATGCTACAGAAATAGTTGGTGTAATGTAGTTATATCGAATTTTGACGGGCAAACGCGCATTTTGCCCGTTTACATATTTTATATTGACAAAGCATAAATATTGTAGTACAATCGGTTTACAAAAGTATTACCGTTTTATGTGTATTTTATTGAGTTTATTCAATTATCACTTTTTTTGTTTATGCAGTTTGCAACATTTACACAAGACCGATCAGCGCAGTACGGATAATTAACTTTTGATGACCGAAATTTTTTTGTGTTTAGGAGGCATCATGCAAAATCACGGCTATGACAATGTGGAGCAACTTTTGAAAGACATAGAGTCCATGACGATGGATCCTTTGCGCAATCTTGCGCGTAAGTTTGACATTGTGCCTGGCACCAAAAAACGTGCCGAGTTGGAAAGACTTATTGCTGCAGTATTTATGGGAGAAGTCCAACCGCAGGAACGTGTAAAAAAAGGACGTCCCACTCGTTCATCTACAGGTAATCAGGTGTCTATAGATGACAATATGCTAAGGCAAAACCTACCTCAGCTTACCGATGACCTTCCCGACAGCAATTTTGAAGATGTAGAACAACAGTCACAGCAACCTGCAGTGAGTAAAGCAGATTTTGCCGAAGGTATATTGGAAATTATGCCCGACGGTTTTGGCTTTTTGCGCACGCAAAATTATTCTACAACTCCTCACAAGGATATATATGTACCGCCTACACAAATAAAACGTTTCAATTTGCGCACAGGCGACAAAATAAAGTGTCAGGCTCGTGTTTTTCCGGACAGAACGGCGCCTTCGTTAATTTTTATTCACGAGATAAACGACCGTAATTGTAAGGAAAATCACCGTACGCCCTTTGATTCGCTTATGCCTTGCCACCCCAACGAGCGTATTACTTTGGAGTGCGAAAAGACAGATTATGCTTTGCGTATCATCGACCTTGTTGCCCCTATAGGCAAAGGACAGCGCGGACTTATTGTTGCGCCACCAAAAACGGGCAAAACGGTGTTGCTCAAAAAAATAGCGCAGGCAACACGACGCAATCATCCCGACATACATCTTACCGTGCTATTGATCGATGAGCGCCCCGAAGAAGTGACAGACTTTAAGGAGAGCGTGGATTGTGAAGTGGTGTACAGCACATTTGACCAGACGCCTCAACATCATACGCAGATAGCAGAGCTTGTAATTAGCAATGCCAAGCGTCGAGTTGAGCAAGGTCAGGACGTTATGATACTGATGGATAGTATTACACGTCTTGCACGTGCGTACAATCAGACTGCAGAGCAGTCGGGACGCACATTGACGGGCGGTCTTGACATAACGGCTTTGCAAGAGCCCAAAAAACTGTTTGGCGCAGGTCGCAACATATCGGGACAGGGCAGTCTTACTATATTGGCAACAGCACTTATAGATACAGGTAGCCGTATGGACGACATTATTTACGAAGAGTTTAAGGGTACGGGCAATATGGAGATACATCTTGACCGCAAGATGTCCGAACGCCGTATTTTCCCTGCAATAGACCTTTACAAAAGCGGTACACGCAGAGAGGAGTTGTTGCTCACTCAAAGTCAGCTCGAAGGTATGTACCTTGTGCGCCGTGCTTTGGGCAAAGAGGACAATGGCAATGCGACCGAAGAATTGCTTGATATGCTTACATGTACGGCTAACAATCAGGAGTTTATCGATATGCTCAAAGTTGTTATGCGTAGCAACAGCAAAAAAGCAATCAACTAACTAAAGCTAAGGAATAGACAATGAAAACAGTGGTATTGGGCATAAGCGGTGGTGTGGACAGTGCAGTTGCCGCATTGTTGCTCAAACAACAAGGTTACAACGTAATAGCGCTGTTTATGCATAATTGGGAAGAACAGGACGACAATGGCTGTTGCACCGCAGAGCAAGACTATAACGATGTCAAACTCGTGTGTGACAAATTGGACATACCGTACTATTCGGTCAATTTTGTCAAGCAGTATGCCGACAGAGTGTTCAGCTACTTTTTGGAAGAGTACAAAAAGGGCAGAACACCCAATCCCGACGTATTGTGCAACAGAGAAATAAAGTTTGGTCCTTTTTTGCAGTATGCCAAAGCATTGGGCGCAGATTATATAGCTACAGGCCATTACTGCGGCATACGTCATACCGACAACGGACACTTTTTGTTGAAAGCAAAAGATACTAACAAAGATCAGACATATTTTCTCAACCAACTCACTCAGGAGCAACTACAAGACGTGCTTTTTCCGTTGGCTGACATTACCAAGCCCGAAGTGCGGGCAATAGCACAGCAGTACGACCTTGCCAACGCCCGCAAAAAAGACAGCACAGGTATTTGCTTTATTGGCGAACGCAAGTTCAAAACATTTTTGTCCCAATATTTGCCGGCACAGCGTGGCAAAATAGTGGATATGGACGGCAAGACAGTGGGCTATCACGACGGACTGATGTATTACACCTTAGGTCAGCGCAAAGGTTTGGGCTTGGGTGGTACAACAGACGGTTGCGAAGGCAGATGGTTTGTGGCAGAAAAGCGACTTGACACCAATACACTTGTGGTGTCGCACGGGGACGAAGGTGTACTTATGTCCAAGTCTTTGCTTACAGGCAAAGGTAATTGGATACCTTCTTTGCCACAACAAGGCGAGTTCAGATGCTTTGCCAAGTTCCGTTACCGTCAGCCCGAACAGGGCGTTACCGTTGTTCCGCAGGCGGACGGCAGAGCAAAGGTTATTTTTGATTGTCCGCAAAGAGCTGTTACAGAAGGACAGTATGCCGTATTTTACGACAACGAAAAGTGTCTTGGCGGAGCTGTAATAGACGAGGTTTACAAATGAACGAAACAATACAGGACAACACATTGGAAAAAGCGGTAGACGAATTGGAAAAAAGTCCTTCAGTCAATCGTATTTGGGAAGTAGATGCTTTGCGCGGTCTGCTTATTTTTCTTGTAATGTTTGACCACCTGTTGTTTGACTTCGTTGCGTTGCGCCCTTACTTTTCTAATCCATTTTGGCAATCTATTAGTGATTTTGCAAGTAAGTACTATGTAGGTACCAATTTTTTGGGCAAAATACGCACGACAATGCATGATGCGTTTGTCATGATGTTCGTTTTTCTTAGCGGCGTATCCAGCACATTTTCGCACAACAACTTGCGGCGCGGTATCAAAATGGCAATATTTGCCGTACTGTTGACGGCTGCGTCCTTTGCAATCAACGAAATTATGGCAAGTGGTATGCTTATCACTTTTAATGTCATTCACGTAGTTGCTTGCTCAGTGCTTGTGTGGGCACTGATAGAGTTTCTTGCCTCGTTGTGCAAAAAAACGTGGCAAAAAAACTTGTTTGGTGGCACATTGTTTGTAGTACTTGCGCTTATATTTATATTCGGTTACTACTTCAAACTGTATCCTGTCCAAAAAGGCGAGTGGGCATACATATTTGTTCAATATGGAGAAAACGCTATTGGAAAATTATCCCCCGGTGACTATTTGCCCCTTTTCCCTGCATTAGCTTGGTTTGTAGTGGGTGCGTATCTTGGCAAGTGGATATACAAGGAACGCACAACACGCTTTCCGTCTGTTAATGCAAAGTATCTTGCGCCATTTACATTTTGTGGCAGATATTCGTTGATATTCTACATTGCATCGCAAGTGGTGTTCTATGGATTGTTGTATTTGTTCGGTGCAGTATTCAAAGTATTGTAGGTTAATTGCAAAAGAAAACAGAGAGGTATCCAATGAGTTCTTTATATAGTGTTTTACAAAATACCGCACAGCGTTATCCAAGACGAAAAGCAATAGCTTTTTACGGTAAGGAAATACGTTACGGTACGTTGCTAAGATATACAGATGCGCTTGCATACGTTTTGCGCAAAAGATACGATATACAAGCAGGTGACGTTGTTACCGTTTGTATGCCCAATTCACCGTCTGCTACAGTGGTGCTGTATGCAGTCAACAAGTTGGGAGCTATTTGCAATCTCATACATCCTTTTGCACCTGTTGCTCAGCTCAAAAAAGACATACAGCGTACCAACACCAAATTGTTGATTTTGTATGATGTTTATACTCTCAAAAACGACTGCACGGAATTGGGCGTTCCTGCTTTGTTGTCCTCTTCCTGCTTTTTTATGGGTACATTGGCAAAACTGTATTTTAAGTCTACCAATCGTGGCATAGTGTACAACATTTTCCCTTCGTTGGAAAAGTGCTTTTTTGTAAGGTACGAAAACTTCGACTACTACAATTTTGCCGCTAACGAAGACGCTATCTATTTGCCAAGCGGTGGCACTACGGGCGAACCCAAAATAATAAGACACAGTGTGGACGTGTTCAACTGGCTTTGTGGTAAAGCAGAGTTTTTTATGAGTTTACCTCTGACCGAATACAAAGCTATGTATTCGGTGTTGCCCATTTTTCACGGCTACGGTTTGTGTATGAACGTACACATGTGCGTCACATACGGCATAATCAATGTAATGAGTATCAAATTTGATCCCAAGTCTATGGCTCGTGGCATTGCAAAGTACAAGGTGGGTGTGTTGACAGGTGTGCCTACTATGTACGCGCGTCTGCTCAAGCAAAAAGCCTTTGCGCAAGGCAAAATATCTTCCCTTGTGGAGTGCTTTGTTGGTGGCGATTCGGTATCGGAACAGCTTACTCAAGAATTTAACAACACACTCAAACGTCAGGGAAGCAAAGGCAAACTTTTGTCGGGCTACGGCTTGACGGAAACAGTGACCGTATGTGCCGTAAATACTATCAATAACAATAAAGATTTGACTATTGGCAGAGCTTTGCCCGACACTCATTTTTTGATAGTAAAAGATGGCAAAATATTGCCTTGTGGCGAAGTGGGCGAAATTGCCGTACATTCGCCCGTACAGATGTTGGGCTACCTTGGTCGCGATGACGCGCCTACTGTTAGTCTGCAGGGCAAAACATATTTGCTTACAGGTGACTACGGCTCTTTGGACGAAGACGGCTATTTGTACTTTAAGCAGAGACGCAGCAATATTATCAAAGTCAACGGTATGGGCGTTTTCCCGGTAGAGATAGAAAAAGTGGTGGATGCCGTTAGCGGAGTTAGCAGAAGTTGCGCTGTGGGTGTAAAAGACGACAAGCGCGGTCAGGTGGTAAAACTATATGTAGAGCTAAATGCCGATTGCTCACGCGAGCAAGTGCTTGCAGACATAGAGGCGCAGTGCAAAAGTCAGCTTATTGTGTACGCTCAGCCCAAAACTATCGAAGTGATAGACAAAATGCCTCTTAGCTTAATAGGTAAGATAGACCGTACCAAATTGGAAAAGTTGGCAAACGGCGAACAATAATTGTATTTATATATATGGATATTACCTGCATATATCTTCAAAATTCAGTCAAAAAAGTTAGAAAAAACAGTTGACAGGCAGGAGATAATGTAGTAATATAAATAAGCTGTCGAGTGAGGCAGCGAGAAGCTTGACAACAAAATAGTAAGAACGAAATTGAAACACAGTCAATAACTTAGAATTTAAGCCAG
>CASEME010000015.1 GCA_949289125.1 uncultured Eubacteriales bacterium | reverse complement strand
CTGGCTTAAATTCTAAGTTATTGACTGTGTTTCAATTTCGTTCTTACTATTTTGTTGTCAAGCTTCTCGCTGCCTCACTCGACAGCTTATTTATATTACTACATTATCTCCTGCCTGTCAACTGTTTTTTCTAACTTTTTTTGACTGAATTTTTGCATTGTTACTAATAATTTTGAGCACCACTTTTCTTCCTTTCCATTGTGTGGTGTTTGCTGTTGTTGACATTATGCGTAGGTCTGTTATAATATCAACACATACAGATTGAGAGGACACGACAATGCTAAAAGATTGCTCTATACAACAATACACCGAGTTACTTGCAGACAAAGCTCCAACACCAGGGGGAGGAAGCAGTCTGGCGGTAGTTGTGCTCAACGCACTTGCTTTGTGCGAAATGGCACTCAATGTAACAAGTGGTAAATTGCAAAAGCAAAACAAAGACACCACTGCCATTGACGCTGTTGCAAAGGAGTACAAAATACTGCGACAACTTGCACTTAGCGTTGTAGACAAGGACACAATAGCCTTTGACAACATTTTGCAAGCAATGCGCCTGCCCAAAGATACAGAGCAACAAAAGAAAGAGCGAACTGTTGCACTACAAAATAGTTATGTGCAAAGTGCACAGCTTTGCTTGCAACTGATGCGCACGGCAAGCGAGGGCTATGTACTTGCAGACAAAGCCATACAGTTGTCGGACAAATTTGTAGTGAGCGATGCCAAAATAGGCAAAACACTGTTAGCTACATCTACTATTTGCTGTCAATACAACGTTGATATAAACGTAGACTACGTCACAGACCAAACTGTGCAACAGCAACTGCGTGACGAGAGCGACAGCTATCTTGCAATAGTACAAGCCAAATAAATATTCAAGACAATATACAAACAAAAAGCGAACACGTGCTTACCACCCGTAGTGGCAACGCGTGTTCGCTTTGTTTTTTTGTATTAAATAACTGCCCTCAAACTATAACTATGGACGCAACTCTGCTTTGATACGTCTGACACCTGCGCTGCTCGATTGTTCTTTAGTGATTACAAAGTGACCAAGTTCGCCTGTAGACTTGGCGTGGGGACCTGCGCACAACTCTTTGCTGAAGTCGCCCATAGAATAAACTTTGACAATCTCGCCGTATTTATCGCCAAACAAACCTATAGCACCTGTTTTGCGTGCATCTTCGATTGGCATTTCCTGACATACGACAGGCAAGTTGTCGGCAATAGCCTTGTTGACAAGTTCTTCCGTCTTTTTGATTTCTTCCTCTGTCATAGGTCTGTTGAAAGAGAAGTCAAATCTGAGACGTTCGGGGGTGATGTTGCTACCTTTTTGCGCTACTTCGTTGCCCAATATTTGGCGCAAAGCTGCTTGCAAAAGGTGTGTTGCTGTGTGCAATCTTGTTGTGGCAACACTTGTGTCGGCAAGACCACTTTTGAATGTGCCAAGATTTGCCTTTGATTTTTCCTGATGTTCCTTAAAAGCCTCGTCAAATGCCTTTTCGTCCACGCTGTAGCCACGCTCTTTGGCAAGTTCTTTGGTAAGTTCCAACGGAAAACCGAAAGTGTCGTAAAGTCGGAAAGCCTGTTTGCCACCAATTACGTTGTCTGCAACATAGTTGGCATCTTTTTGCGACATAAACGCATTTTTGCGCACAAGACCATCAATACACTTTTCAAACTCTTTGATACCCTGCGCCAAAGTGGTTTCAAACTTTGTAGCTTCCTTAGAAAGCTGTTCCAATATATATGCCTTGCGCTGTACGAGCAAGGGGTATGCTTCATTGTATATCTCGTCAATATAGATAGAAGCAACATTTTGCAATTCCTGACTGCTGATGTCAAGATTGCGACAGTAGCGAATAGCACGGCGCAACAATCTGCGCAAAATGTAGCCTGCACCTGTATTGCTGGGCACAATGCCGTTGGGATCGCCTATAAGCATAACGGCTGTACGTGTATGGTCGGCAATAATGCGCATTGCACGACAAGCCTCTGCGTCTTTGTCGTAGCTTTTGCCCGATACTTTTTCCAAATATGCAATGACAGAGGCAAACAAGTCTGTCTTGTATCCGTCGGTAAATCCGTTGAGGAAGGTCAAAAGACGTTCAAAACCAAAGCCTGTATCCACGTTTTTGTTTTCAAGCGGAGCGTATTTGCCACCATCCAACTTTTTGTATTGCATATATACGTCATTGCCAATCTCTACATATCTACCGCAACTGCAATGGATATCGCAGTTAGGACTGCACTTTTTGTCGTGCAGAGGATAAAACCATTCGTTGTCAGGACCGCACGGAGTACCAACGGTACCCTCGAGCTCCCACCAGTTGTCAGACTTGCCCATATAATATATGTTCTTTTTGGCAATGCCCAAATCACTAAGCAACTTCGCAGTTTCCTCGTCACGGGGTACACTTTCATTACCCTCAAAGACAGTAGCACATATCTTCTTTTTGTCAAAGCCAAGTACATCTGTCAAAAACTCAAACGACCAACGCGTCTTTTCCTTTTTGAAGTAGTCACCCAAGCTCCAATTACCCATCATTTCAAAAAAAGTAAAGTGAGTAGGATCGCCCACCTCTTCAATGTCTACAGTGCGTACACAGCCCTGTATATTGCAAAGACGCTTACCCTTGGGGTGAGGCTCGCCCAACAGATAGGGCATAAGGGGTTGCATACCTGCAACGTTAAACATTACGCCCGTTGTACCATCACCTATCAAAGACACTGCGCCGATATTGACGTGTCCGCGTTCTTCATAAAACTTTAACCAAGCATTTCTTAATTGTTTTGAAGTAATTTTCATAAATATACCTTTGTAAATAATTACTAAAATACATTATAAACCATTATCAAAAATTGTCAAACACACAGGGCATTAGACATAAAAAAAGACCGAAAAAACTTTCGGTCTTTTTTGAATACTATAATTATTTCTCTTTGGGTTTGCGTACCTTTGTTCCAAAGGACATAAGCCAGAATACAAGGTAATATGCCGGTATGAGGAAGATAAGGTAACCCATTGTTGTGCCAGCTGCGGGAGCAAAGATTGCCAAGAAGTCCCAAATTGTGGAACAGAACAACAACGCAGATGCAATACCTGTCAAGAGGAACAAGATAAAGTAGAAGATGTTGCTTCTCTTCATGCGAGGACGAATACCTGCAATCAAACGTATCAAAGCACACAAGAACTGAATGCCTATTGTCAAAGAGATAATTGCAATCATAGAAACAAGTGTGAGCGTATGAACATCTGTAGGTATGGTCATAGTTTCTGCAATGGTTTGATAGAAGCTCATGATTACATCCATACCGTTAGCACCGTTGGGAACACCGTCTACCATATACACTGACAAGAAGTTGGTCAATGTTGTCCAACGAATGTTTGCAGGTGCAAACAACAGGTAATAGAATATAAGCATAAAGATGATGGACAAAAATGCAATGCCTCTACCGCCTCTGCGCTTTTTGGGCGTTGCAACCTCTGCACTGTCGGTAGCTGCTGCACTTGCGCTTACTGCTTCATTGCGTACCTTGCCGCGTTTGACGTTGGCAGGAGGCGCAACAAACGAATAGCCACAGTCACATACCGGCTGAGAAGCAGGTAGCTCTTTGTGACATATTGGGCAGTACTTAACCTGAGTGCTGCTTTGCAACACTGTACCGCATGCACGGCAGTAGTTGGACAATCCAGAATTGATTGTGCCACACTTGGGGCATGCCTTAGGTTCGTCGGGGACCTTGAGACGTGCGCCGCATTGGTAACAATACTTTGCTGACAACGAATTGGCTGAACCACAACGTGAGCATGTATTAAAACTATTGTTGTTCATAGTATATCCCTCCATTTTATTTATGACGAGGCGCACCGCAGTGCGCACAGAATGCACTATTTGCGTCGTTCATATGTTTGCACTTAGAACAACTCCAGACCTGCCCTACGTTGTCGAGACTTGCACCATCAAACGGCCATTGACATCTCGTACAGTACTGTGCCTCGCTGTCGTTTTCGGCACCGCACTTAACGCAATAACGAGTCTGCTCTTCCATATCCAATTTCAAACCGCATTTGACGCAAAACATTTCGTCTGCACGATTGAGTGTACCGCAGTTGTTGCAAATTTTGTACTTACCTTCGTCATTTTGCAACAGTGCTTGTTTGTACACTTTGTCTCCTACTTGTCGCGTCTCGTGTACTAATTGAAAATCTTCTATGTCTGCGTCCATCAAAGATGAGAAGCAATAAGAACAGAATTGAGATTCCATAAGGTTGGGTGTTCCGCACACCGTACATACCTTACGTTTTACATTGCGATGGTCGTTGAGGCTGGCAACAGACGCACCGCACTTATAACAAAATATACTGTTGATCTGCAACTGTGTATGACAGTTGGGACACTCAACAGTTTCCTTTTCAGCTTCTGCCAAAGCCTCTTCCAAAACATTGCCCTCTTGTCTGGGAGCGGCATTACTACCAAAACGAGCCAGCTCTGAGGATGTTACCAACACAGGTTTGACAGGGGTAAAGTCGTAACCGCACTCGGTACAAAAAGCATTGTTTGTAGAATTGGCAGCACCACAAATAGGGCATTTCAGATCCTCGCTGTAAGCGAAGTCCGATTGCCCGCATTTGGCGCAATATTCAGTGTCATTTGGGTTGATTTCACCGCAACTTTTGCATATTTTCATACCAAGCCACCTTAACAATTCGACTACTGAGCATGCCTGACCACGCCAAGCAACAATCTCAACAAACAGATTGTATATATAATATACTATTTTTCGTCTTTTGTCAACAGCAAAAACAAATTTATAAGGGTAATTATATACTATTTTTGTCTATTATTTTGTCTTAAAGCTGTCTTTGAGACCTACTATACGGTTGAACACGGCTTTTTTGGCACTGCTGTCTCTATCTTTGACATAGTACCCTATGCGCATAAATTGGAAACGATCGCCCACCTTGCTGTTTTTCAAAGATTTTTCGCACTTTGCATTGATTGTAACAAGGCTATTCTCGTTGAAACGCTCTGCAAAGTCCTTCACTTCGTCGGTTGCGTCTACAAGCAAGCTGTCAAGCTGACGCACTTCGCAATCCATACAGTCGTCGGCGTCTACCCACTGTATAACACCTTTCACTTTGATACCGCTTGTATCGTTGCCGCTCTTACTGTCCTTGACCACCGAGCACAACAGCTCTTTGACATTGCCTTTTTTGTCTTGCGCAACCTCGTCGCAATGTATGATGTACGCACCTTTGAGCCTTACATATCCGTCCGGTTTGAGCCTGTAATACTTGGGCGGCGGATTGAGCGAAAAGTCATCGGCATCAATGTAGAGATGTTTGCCAAAAGGTACTTTGCGGTAGGTTACCGTTTGTGCATTGGGATTGTTTTCTACGTCAAGCAATTCGCTTTCGTCATAATTGGTAAGAGTAACCTTAATGGGGTTGAGTACCACCATCACTCTGTCTGTATCTCTGTTGAGTACTTCTCTTACGCATGCTTCAAGATAACCAAACTCCACCTCGCTGTTAGCCTTGGACACACCCACACGGTCGCAAAAGTCGCGTATAGCTTCGGCAGGATAACCTCTACGGCGCATACCGGACAACGTTGGCATACGAGGGTCGTCCCAACCGCTCACTTTGCCTTCCTCAACCAATCTTTTCAAAAAGCGTTTGGACATAATTGTATTGGTGAGGTTAAGACGCGCAAACTCTATCTGTTGGGGATGAGGCTGAGCAAACTCACATTCTCTTACCACCCAATCATACAACGGACGGTGATCCTCAAACTCCAAAGTACATATGGAGTGTGTTGTACCTTCGTGTGCGTCTTCAATGGGATGCGCAAAGTCGTACATAGGATATATGCACCACTTATCCCCTGTATTGTGGTGACGAGCGTGCACTATGCGGTAGATAACTGGATCGCGCATATTTACGTTGGGGCTTGCCATATCTATCTTAGCTCTCAACACTTTTTCGCCATCCTGATATTTGCCTTCTTTCATCTCGGCAAACAAACGCAAATTTTCTTCCACCGAACGGTTGCGGTACGGACTGTCTGTACCAGGCTGAGTAAGCGTGCCTCTCGTCTGCTTTATCTGTTCTGCATTGAGGTCGCACACATAGGCTTTGCCTTTTTTGATAAGTTTGAGGGCGCACTCGTACATAACGTCAAAGTAGTCGCTGGCAAACAGCAACTTGTCCCACTTAAAGCCCAACCACTTAATATCTTCTTCGATACTTTGCACGTACTCTTCGTCTTCTTTGACAGGGTTGGTATCGTCATAACGCAAAAAACACTTGCCTCCGTACTTGCGTGCCATACCAAAGTTGATGCAAAGGCTTTTTGCATGACCTATGTGCAAATATCCGTTGGGTTCGGGCGGAAAACGTGTCTGAATAGCCTTTACTTTTCCGCTGTTGAGATCTTCTATTATTCTTTCTTCTATAAAATTAGTATTTTCCGACATATCTATGTACTCTCCGTTGATCGGTTGACTGTATTGTTGGTATTTCTGTTATTCGTTGTTGTCTTGCTCTGACGTCCAAGCGTTGTCATTTTCATCGTCATTGATTACAAAGCTGTCTTGGCTTTCATCGTCTGTAAGTACAATGTCTTGCTCTTGTTGGCTTTGTTCGTACTCTTGTTGCTGTTGCTGCTCGGCAGCTTGACGTGCATATTGTTCAAAGTATCTTTCATCCACAAAACGCACATACTTGCCTATCCACTGCAACGGTATCTTTGCCGTTTCACCGTTACGGTGTTTTGCAACAATAAGCGAAACTTTTTCGTTGTCTGCACCTTCTTCCTGCTTTTCTCTGTGGATAAACAAAACTATGTCTGCGTCCTGCTCTATCGCGCCCGATTCTCTCAAGTCACTCAACACAGGTTCGCTTTCGCCGTTTTTGGCATTGATATTACGTATCTCGGCATCACGTTTCAACTGCGACAGCGCAAGTACGGGCACGTCCAATTCTTTTGCCATTATTTTCAATGCACGAGTAATTTTGGACACTTCGTTTTGACGGCTTTCCACCTGCCTGCCGCTTTCGTCACCCTGCATAAGACCTATATAGTCGATAACTACCAAATCGAGGTCGTGCTGAGCTTTGAGCCTGCGGCACTGCGAACGTATTTCGCCAGGGCGCACATTGGGGTTGTCGTTGCCGTACAAATGCATGGTACTGCAAATGACATTGTTGGCATTTTGCAATTTTACTACGTCCAATTCACCTCGGGACAATTTGCCGCTTTTTATTTCGGACAGAGGAATACCTGCCATACCTGCCAACATACGCTCAATTATCTGCTCGTTGGACATTTCCAAAGAAAACACAGCCACAGTTTTGCCCTGTTTTGCTACGTTTTCTACAATATTCATAGCAAGCGCACTTTTACCCACACCTGGGCGCGCTGCAAGCACTATCAATTCTCCGCCGTGCAAACCGTTGGTAAGGTTGTCAAAGCGATAATATCCTGTCTCTAAACCGTGAAAACTCTCGGGATGGATATAGCGTTCGGTGATATTGACTATTGTGCGAGAAACATTAAGACTAAGGTCGGTAAGACCGCTATGCGCGCCTTTTTGTCCCAACTCAAATATCTTTTCTTCGGCAAAAGCTATGACGCTCTCCGAATCGGAAGCACCGTATGCACGTTTGGTCACTTCGCCGCAAATTTCTATCAATTTGCGCATGTCAGACGCACGGCGCACAATCTGAATATATTCTTCGTAGCGTGCAGTGGACGGCAAAAGGTCGTTGATGCGTGTAATATAGTCCACGTCGCCCACCTGCGTCAACTTGCCGTTGCGCCTCAGATAGTCCACTACGCTTGTAAAGTTGACAGTGCGGTTTTGAGAAGATATTTTGCTCATTGCGGCAAAAATTTCTCTATGGTTGACCTGATAAAAGTCCACTTCCTGCAACTGCGAGATTATCTCCAACTGCATATCCGTATTGCGCATTATACAGCACAGCAAATTTTGCTCTGCTTCTACGCTGTTGGGTAGCGTTGCATAATCGGGTTGGTTTCGTCTTTTGTCGGACGGCATATCTACTCCTTATCTCCAAACATTAGTATGCTGTAGTTATTCTATCAACTATTATACAGTTTTCAACGATATAAAGCAATAAAATAAAAGGAAAATTGAGACATTTTTATCTTAATTTGTAGTTTGCATATTGTCTGTGTCCGACATTGTGCCGTTGTCGTTGCTTTGCGGACGCATTTTGTCGCCATGCGCCACTACTTTTTCCACCATTTTGTAGGTAACGGTACGCAACAATCTGCGTTCGGCAAGTACGCCGCCCTTGTATATGCACAAATATGCCGAACTTTTTACCATATCGCTACCGTTTACTATAACTTTGCTTTGGTCGGTATAAATCAAATCGGGATACTTGGCATTGTCCACAATATTCTTTTGAGTGTAAGGTACTCGCATCAACTCCACACTTTCGCGAGTACGCTTGACATCGGGTTGTGCCCTGCCGAATAGCGTAAACACCACCGTTTTGTCTTTGACATAACCATCTATATATACAGTGCTGTCCGTATTGTTAGTGAATACAAGATCGCACGCAGGATAGCTTACCATGGCGTCAAAACCTGCCTTAACGTAAGAGGGTACAAGCGAGTGTGCATATACTTTGTTGACAGTAAGCCCCGAAAGCAATACCGCATTATACAATGTAGTGGACACCTGACACACACCGCCACCCACTCCTTCGACATAGTTGCCGTTGGCAATGACTTTTGCATTTTTATATCCACGCGCTACAGTACGGTCTCCCACTACTTGATTGAAAGAAAAACTTTGCCCTACGCCAAGCACTTTGCCTTTGATACTGCTGACGGCAAGCTGTATGTTGTGACATCTGTTGGCTGTACTGTTGGGGAAAGTTGTGGTAAAAGTGCCCAATACTTGCCTATCACGCTTGAGCTGACTTACCGTTGTTGCTTTGAGCGTTGTGCAGGGCACATTGACCTTGCGCGCATACGTCTTGCAACTAAACAGTATCTGACGATACAAAGCTGCCTCGTCAACTGCTATGCCGTCTTTGCCCTCTACATACACAAACTTTTGTGCATTGTTGGGCGTAAATTTGGCAATAGCGTCTACAGCCTTTTGGTTGACTTTGCCACATATATCTTTTACCAAATCACGCATGCCGCAAAGCACATAGCTATACGCCTGTTGTTGCGTATAGCCCTCTTGCAGCAACTGTTGCACAATGGCTTTTTTGCCGTTGTAACCTCGATATACACCACGTGCGCTTTTTTGCGTATTGTTGAGGGCGGATATGTTGCTTGACAAACTGTAGTGCCAACTGTAATCGCCGTAAACGATATCAACCTCTATATTCCAAGGCTGTGCAATAGAAGCAAACGCCGTTGCAGACCAAAACAAAACGCTCACCGCAAATACGGTGAGCGCAACTATTGTAAACAATTTGACTAATTTTTGTGTTGTTGCTGTTTTACTCATATTTTCAAAACCTTGCGTGTTTGCGTATTGGGAGAGAAATACTGTTGACCTATAGGTACGCCGTGCGTGTAATCGTGGAAGTCACTTCCGCCCGTACTAATAAGCCCGTATTCTTTGGCAATACGATTGTAATATTTGCGCTCGTTTTTATTGTGAGTAAAATACTCCGATTCAATACCGCAAAGTCCGTTGTTGACAAGGTTTTGTACAAACGGCTCAAACACTGAAGGTTGCATATGTAAATTTTTGGGGTGGGCAAGCACTGCCACTCCGCCAAAACGCAAAGCAAAAAGTATTGCCTCTTGAGGAGAAAGCCGTTTGGTCTGCACATAACAGCTTTTGCCTTTGCCAATATACTTTTCAAAGGCCTCGGCTGTACTGGAGCAATACCCCAAGCGCACCATCTCATTGGCAATATCCGGTCGTCCCACTGTATGGTCGATATTTGCCGATATACTTTCGAGCGAGACAGGCATACCGTGTTCGGCAAGTTTGGCAATAAGTGCTTGGTTGCGAGTGTTGCGCATATCGTTGATTTCTTGCAATCGCTGTTCGATGCCTTGCGCACCCACATCGAGATTGTACACAAGAATATGCACTTCTGCACCCTCCCACACCGAAGAAAGCTCTATGCCGCTCAAAACTTTTACGTTTTGTCTTTTGCCCTCAGCTATTGCACGGCGCACGCCCCTTACCGTGTCATGGTCGGTAATAGCAATACATTTCAATCCGCTTTCGCGAGCCATACGCACTATTTTTTCGGGGGAAAACTGTCCGTCCGAACAATTACTGTGCAAGTGTAAATCACATTTCATATACAAATTATAGCAAAAACGCATATATTCGTCAAACACTATGTGCAGTCAACAGCAATATTGCAATTAAATGCACATATAAACTCAACTAAGCAAAACTATTTTACTCCAAAGTGGAGAGTGGTTGAAGGTTGTTACAAAACTACTGCAACAAAAAACAAGGCACATAACTGTGCCTTGTTTTAATAATTAGCCTCTAATTACTTTGCAAGAGATACAGCAACTGCAACAGCAACTGTAGCGCCTACCATAGGATTGTTACCCATACCGATAAGTCCCATCATCTCAACGTGAGCAGGAACGGAAGAAGAACCTGCAAACTGAGCGTCACTGTGCATACGTCCCATAGTATCTGTCATACCGTAAGATGCAGGACCTGCAGCTACGTTGTCGGGGTGCAAGGTACGTCCTGTACCGCCACCGCTCGCAACAGAGAAGTAACCTTTGCCGTTTTCTACTGCCCATTTTTTGTAAGTGCCTGCAACGGGGTGTTGGAAACGTGTGGGGTTGGTACTGTTACCCGTGATAGATACGTCTACGCCCTCTTTTATCATGATAGCAACGCCTTCGTTGACGTCGTCTGCACCGTAGCAACGTACTTTGGACTTTTCGCCGTCAGAGAATGCAACTTCCTTGACAATCTTTAATTCGCCTGTGTAGTAGTCGTACTTGGTCTGTACATAAGTAAAGCCATTGATACGAGAGATAATGTATGCAGCGTCTTTGCCAAGACCGTTGAG
>CASEME010000014.1 GCA_949289125.1 uncultured Eubacteriales bacterium | reverse complement strand
GTCCTGCAAAAATTTGACAAGTTGCGTCTGACTGTGTACGTCCAACCCTTCCGAATATCCGCAACTATAAAATACAACGTCAAGATTGCGTTGCGCCGTCTGCTTGGGATCAAGGTTGCGTATTGCGCCTGCCGCTGCGTTGCGTGCACTTTTGAGCGCGCTTTGAGGATACTTTTTGTTGAATGCCTCAAGCTGAGATTTGCGCATTATGCCTTCGCCCTGTATCTCTATCAGCCCTTTGTAGTCTATCACCAACGGCACATTTTTGATAGTTTTTACCTGCTCGGTGACGTCTTCACCCACAATGCCGTTGCCACGTGTGCAAGCCAACTGCATTTTGCCTTGGTTGTACGTAACCGATATGGTCAGACCGTCGTACTTCAGCTCTACAGTAAAGTCTATGTTGCCGTATTTTGCAACAATTTTGTCCACCCATTCGCGCAGACGTTCGTAAGACTGCGCTTTGTCCAAACTGTACAAACGCTTAAGGTGCGTATGCTGTTCAAACTGCTTTAGCGGTTCGCCACCCACCCTGTGCGTAGGACTATCGGGCAACACAATGCCTGTCTGTCTTTCCAAAGCCACAAGTTGCTCGTACAAAGCGTCGTACTCTGTGTCGGCAACGCTCGGATTGTCCAAAACATAGTATTCGTGCGCCCAATGATTGAGCTGATTGACCATTTGTTGCATATTATTTTCCATAATACACTCCACAAATGAATATGTGTTATACCTGTGATGAGCAATTTGTTGCTAAATGTCACCACCGATTAGCAGAAGTTGAGATAATATTGTGCAAACAGCAATACCAACGCCACCTCAATTTTTGCCTACGACTTTCAAAGGTGCAAAAGCTACAGCAAGTGTCTTTTTGCCCACGCTCTCAAACACAACGTCTGCTACATCGTTGACACAGTTGAGCACTATGCCTCTGCCAAAAGTAGGATGTTCTACCTGTTGACCTGCCGACAGTTTCAATTTGTTTTTGGGTGTAGGCGCAGGACGCTTCACCTCTCGAAACTTGCCGTTGTCAACATATCTGTCTGTATTGTATTGTCCGCTACCTACAGGATCTTTGGGAGGAGCAAGCAACTTTTGCACTTCCTTAAAAAATTTGCTTGCAAGCGTGTTTTTGCGCTGTCCGTACATGTAGCGTGACGCCGCACGTGTAAGATATAGTCGTTGCTGAGCACGCGTTGCCGCAACATACATTAGACGGCGTTCCTCTTCACTGCCCTTAAAGGACACGGACGCACGCGCAGACGGAAAAATACCTTCGTCCAAGCCCACTACAAACACACACTTGTATTCCAATCCCTTAACTGCGTGCACAGTAGCCAACGTCACATAGTCCGTCGTGCCTTCGGCAGTGTCTTTGTCCGCGACAAGGCTTGCAGACTGCAAAAAGTCAGACAGCTTTGCCACTCCGCCCATAGAGGCGTCAAAGTCTATTGCAGACTGCTCCAAAGCGTCCACGTTGAGCGCGCGTTCCTCATCGTTGTCCTCTATGCACGTTTGTCTGAAAGGTACAAGGGTAAGTAATGTGTGCACAAACTCTGTAAGCGTTGCCTTTTGTGCAATGTCACACAGATTGCTGTACAACTGATAAAATTGCGTCAGCTTAGCTATTGCCGTAGACGAGATAACACCTGCCATATTGCGTTCGTCCGATATAACGTCCATTACCGACATACCGTAGTCGGCAGACAACTGCGACAGCTTGGCAAGTGTGGCATCTCCAATGCCTCGTTTGACAGGCACGTTGAGCGCACGAAAAAGTGCCTCCTTGTTGAATGGATTGTCCACTATCTGCATATAGGACAAAATGTCTTTTATCTCTCTGCGTTCAAAAAATTTGAAACCGCCAAACACCTTGTACGGTATACCTGCACCGTTAAACTGCTGTTCAAACACTCTGGACAAAGCATTGACACGCATAAGCACTGCAAAGTCCGACCACTTGTAGCCGTTGGCATAACGCAGGCCGTTGATTTGTTGCATAACATAATAGCACTCGTCCTGCTCTGAATAAGCCGAATGCAATTCCACACGCACACCGTCCTCGTTGTCCGTCCAAAGTTGCTTGGGGTATCTATCGCTGTTGCGTGCAATAACTGCGTTGGCAACGTCCAATATGCGCTTTGTAGAACGGTAGTTTTGCTCCAACTTGTACACTTGTGCGCCGTCAAAATCTTTCTCAAAATTGAGTATATTGCCTATATCTGCGCCACGCCAACTGTATATAGACTGGTCGTCGTCACCTACTACAAAAATATTGCCCTTTCTGCCTGCCAACATACAGAATATCTCGTACTGCACTCTGTTGGTATCCTGAAATTCGTCAATCAAAATATGCTTGTATCTGTTGCGATATTTTTCAAGTATATCCTTGCTACAGCTAAACAGCTTGTGTACATAGTACAACAAATCGTCAAAGTCCAAAGCGTTGTTTTCTGCCATTTTGCGCTGATACTCTTTGAGCACATACACAAACTTATCTCTGCCAATATCGTCCGCATAGCGCATAACTCTGTCCATGCTTTCCATAGCTACAGCTTGGCAAGGCACTCCGTCTATTGAGTTGTCGCCTTTTGCACCATGCTCACCGCCCAATGCTTCCAACACTTCTGAAGCATTGTTTTTGATGTCAGAAATAATATCGGAAAAGCTATCCACCGTTTTGCTGTCTGCTTCTTCGTCTATTGCTTTGACAACTTTTTTCAACACGCTACGCTTGTCTTCTTCGGTATAAATGGAAAAATTGCTACGCCTGTTGAGTTGCTCTGCATCCCTACGCAACACCGACGCACAAAAACTATGTATTGTAGATATGTGCATGTATTGCGCGCCACAATCAAAGTCAAAAAGACGGCTTTTCATTTCACTTGCCGCCTTGTTGGTAAATGTTATTGCAAGTATCTCAGAAGGATTGGCGTTGCACTCTTTTACCAAATATACAATTCTGTTGGTAAGCACGCGCGTCTTGCCACTGCCCGCGCCTGCAAGCACAAGCGTAGGACACAATGGAGCACGCACTGCTTGTATCTGTGCGTCGTTGAGCTTTTGAAATTGCATAAAACCTCTCTATCAAAATAACGCTTTGCCGCATATGCACACGACAAAGCTGTCTAAAGCCAAATATTGCAAAGCTGACTAAATACGCTCAGCTTACTTTTATTACTTTTTGTCTTGTTTGTCCGACTGAGCAACAGTTTGCTGACCGTCCGTGTTGGGCTTTTTTGTTTTGGGCGGTTTGCGCTTGGTAAGAGTAGCATGTTGCATATCCACGTCCGTACCTTTGCCGTTTTTGCGGATAAACTTTTTTTGCACGGCAAAGCCCAATCTGCCAAGGTGTTTGCCCGTACCGTAATACTCGCCGTGCTGAGCAGATATAAGTTTTGCCGCTTCCAAATCCACACGGCCTTGCTCGGTCATAATACTGCTATCCACGTGTACAGCCACAACGTTGGCAATAAACATATCGTGGCAACCCAAAGGCACAATGTTGCTCACTTTGCACTCTATATTGACAGGGCACTCGCCGATCAGCGGACAGGACACTGCTTTGCCGTGTACTTTGGTCAATTTCATCTCAGCAAACTTGTCCACCTGTCTGCCGCTGCGAAAACCGCAAAAGTCTGCCGCAGCAGTAAGATGTTGCGGAGTAAGATTAACTACAAACTCGCCACTTGCTTTGATAAGCTCGTAAGAATATCTTTCGGGGCGCACCGATATATACAATTTGGGAGGTTGCGAACAAGCAACTCCTGCCCACGCTACAGTAATGATGTTGGCGTGTTCGTAGTCGCCACATGACACCATAGCAACAGGTGTGGGCGCCATCATGATGCACGGTTTGAGCTGTTTTTTGATTATTCGCATAAAATTCCCCCTCCCTCAATTAAAATGTCAAAATGGACAAATAAGCCTATCTTTAACTGTAATTACTGCTTTTCCCAGCGTATTTTCAACTACTATGTTAGTAATAGTATCGTATGATTGTTCCAAAGCGAGGCAACACAGAGTGACTGAAGTATCATAAATGATATTTTCGCACTTTGCAAGCTGTCCGAGTGCACGTTGCACAACTTTTACAAGCGAGTAGTCCACCACTATGTCAAAGCGCACGCAACTGCGCATATGCACTTTGGTAGCACTTGCCAACACGTCCGAACAAGTACCGCCGTACGCCCTCACCAAACCGCCTGCACCCAATTTGACTCCGCCAAAATATCTGGTCACCACCACGCACACGCCGTTTAGAGACTGCTTTTTGATACAATCGTATATGGGCATACCTGCCGTACCTTGCGGTTCGCCATTGTCACTGTATTTTGCTCTGTCGTCCACAATGTAAGCAAAACAATTATGCGTTGCGTCATAGTGTTTTTTGGCAACTTCATTGACAAAAGACTCGGCATCTTGTACGCTGTCCACTCCTTTTGCGTAGCCAATAAACACAGATTTGTTGATTGTATTTTGCACAACTGCTACATCGTGCGACAAAGTTGTATATTCACCCTTCACTTTTTCAACAGCACTCTGATATGCACTTTTTTGCCTTTGTGCAGTACAAATTCGCCCTTTTGTTTTACTTCTTGAGACAGCGCTTCGTCCCACTTTACTACCTTAGTATCATTGACAGATACGCCGCCGCCTTCTATCAGTCTGCGTGCTTCGCCTCTGCTCTTGCAAAGTCCGCATGCTGTCAGTACATCTATCACACTTGTTGTGTCCGCACTAACGTCCACAGTAGGCATATTGTCTACGTCCTGCGAAAATGACGCACGCACTTTGCTAAGCACCTCGTCTGCCACTTCTTTGCCGTGCACTATTGCAGTTACTTCGTATGCAAGGCGTTCCTTTGCCGCATTGATACGCTCGTCACGGTGAGCGGTAAGCTGTGCAATCTCCTCCAAAGACAGGTAAGTCAACATCTTGAGGCAAGTATCCACTCTGTCGTCTTCCACGTTGCGGAAGTATTGGAAGAAGTCGTATGGCGATGTCTTTTGAGCGTCCAACCATACAGCGCCTTTTGCCGTCTTGCCCATCTTTTTGCCTTCGCTTGTTGTAAGCAGACTAAATGTTGCGCAGTATGCCTGTTTGCCGTCTTTGCGACGAATAAGGTCTGCGCCTGCCAACATATTGCTCCATTGGTCATCGCCACCCATCTGCAACACACAGTCGTACTTGCGGTTGAGCATCAAAAAGTCGTAACCCTGCATCAGCATATAGTTGAACTCAAGGAAAGACAAACCTTTTTCCAAACGTTGCTTAAAGCACTCTGCAGTCAACATTTTGTTGACAGAAAAACACGTGCCTATATCACGCAAAAAGTCCACATAGTTGAGTGAGCACAACCAATCGGCATTGTTGACAAATATTGCTTTGCCATCAGACACGTCGATAAAGCGCGCCATCTGTTTGCGGAAACAATCTACATTGTGCTGTATTGTTTCTTTTGTCATCATCTGACGCAAATCTGTTCTGCCGGACGGATCGCCTACCATAGCAGTGCCGCCACCGATAAGCACTATAGGACGATGTCCTGCACGTTGCATGTGCGACATTGCCATAAGTGTGGTAAAGTGTCCTACATGCAGACTGTCCGCAGTTGGATCAAAGCCAATATAAAAGGTTACTTTCTTTTGTTCCAACAGCTTTCTCAACTCGTCCTCAAATACCGTTTGTTTGAGGTAGCCGCGCTCTTTGAGTATATCAAGTATATGTTGTTTTTTTGTCATATCGTCTAAACTTCCTCCGTAAATACACAACTATTGTCTCTCTATGCTTCCACTTTGTCAAGAAGTTTTTCACCCTTGCTTACTACAAATCTGAAAGCAAAAAATGCCAACAAACTGCTAACTATTATCAGTAGCAACCACATACCGATAATTACCCAAATATTGGGTACGAAGGTATATAGCACCACAAATCCGCCACCAAACAATCCCACTAAAAGTATCTCGGCATAAGCAATCAAAACAGCTACCCAACTTTTGACAGAATTGGACAAACCTTGTTTGAAATTGGTCCAATTAAGCACAGGCTTGCGTATATCAAGATATGTGGTAATACATGTAGTTGCAAATTGCAAAAGAATCATTGTCACCACACAAGCAATAGCCCAATACCAATACAGATTGAACATAAAAATTGCAATGACTATTGCAACTACGCTTGTAACAGTAAGCACTATAGTGGACAACAGTATTTTGGACAACAACAACTGTTTGACGCTGATTGGCAAAGTTTTGAGCAGGTAAAAGGATTGTCTTTCGCGTGAAATAGCATACAGTCCCCAACCGTTGGTACTACCTGCAAGAGAACCGAGATAACCTACCATAATCAGCGCAACTATTGCCTGATAAGTCTGAGTATTGACATAATCGTTCAATGCACCATCACTTGTCTGATTGAAAACCACTGCCATAATGACAATAATCAAAGGCATCAAAACAACATTGACAAGCATCTGAAAGCCAAGTTGACCGTCGCGCATTGTGCGCTTAAAGTCGCATATCATCAACTGCGACAGCAAACTTTTACTTTTGCCCGTTTGTTTGAGTTCTGCCACGTCAAAACGTTTGCGTCTGCCCGAATTTTCCAAATTGCCAATAAGACTGCTTTTGTACATAGGTACGCTTATCAGCAACACTATTCCGAACAATACCACGTTGAGCCCCAAAGCGCCCAAAGTATTGAGCGCAGATGTTCCAAAAGATGTAGCAGTCATTGCCTTTGCCAACATAGAGTCGGGCAATATCCATTTTACGATGTGTTGCGACTGCTCCACAATCTGACGTATAAACTCTGCCAACATAGCCATTTCGTCCGTGCCTTGCATGTTGTCCGAGGACACACCGGTCAGTTGTGATATCACAAGCATATACACTACCATAAAAGACAAAAACAGCACAAGTTGCAAAATGACTTTCAACACGCCACTATTGCTGAATTTGCGCAACAAAAAGGCAAACGGTATAGCAATAATACTTGCAAGTGTAAGAGGCAATACGGGCAACAGAATAATTGCCAAAGGAAGCAGCAAGTAAAATGCCGCGCCCAATCCCGAACCTATGCCAAAGGGCAACAGCACAAACAATATGGTAATTGCCGAAGTTATTGTTTCGTTGATATACACTACAGACAGCTTTGCTGCAAAAATTGTAGACGCGCGCATCGGCAAACAAAGCAATCGGTCGCCGTCTTTGGATGCAAATACGTTGGTAATAACAGAGGGTACGCCAAAGAAGGTAACCAACGCCTGACAGATAAGCAACAACAATGTAAGAGTAACATCGGCATTTTGACTGCCTTGCACTCTGCCAAGCACATATACGCCACCTGCAACGCCAATAAGAATAGGCAAAAACACTACCGCCAAGACAATGTACATTACTCCCGTAGAAGATAGTTTTCTGCGCTTTTTCTTGCCTGTGCTATTATGCTTTGTGCTGTCTTTTACACGAAACTGTTGTACAAACAATATTTTTAACAAAGCAAAATAATTGCGAAACATAATCATTCTCCCTTGTTGTCCGAGCTATTGGAAGGCACATTGTCTGTTGTTTGGACGTCCATACTTTGAGCAGTATCGGCTGGCGCTTGCTCGGCATTGTGCCCGCTTGTAAGCGTAAGGAACAGCTGTTCCAACGACACGTCCGCACTTGCACGAATATTGTCAAGCGTATCCACAACAATAAGTTTGCCTTCTCTTATAATACCTATTCGGTCGCACACTTTTTCCACTACGTCTATTACGTGTGAGCTAAAAAACACCGTTTTGCCCTGATCGGCATATTGACGCATAAGCTGTTTAAGGTCATATGCCGACTGCGGATCAAGACCGGTCAAAGGCTCGTCCAATATCCACACATCGGGCTCGTGCAAAATGGAAGCGACAATCATAACTTTTTGCTTCATACCGTGAGAGTAGGTAGCAATAAGATTGCCCAATACGTCAAATATGCCAAATTGCTTTGCATATTTCTCTATACGAGCGTTAAGTTCTGCTTTGGGCACTTTGTACACTGCGCCTATAAAGTTGAGGTACTCTATGCCTTTCAACGTTTCGTAGCTCTCGTGATTGTCGGGCACATATGCCATCTTGGCTTTTGCAGCTACGGGATTGTCGCGCAGGTTGATACCGTCAATCTCTATATATCCGTTATCCGGCTTCAGTATTCCCGTCAACATTTTGATTGTTGTCGATTTGCCTGCACCGTTTGGACCTAAAAAGCCGAATATTTCGCCCGAATTAACTTCCAACGTCAATCCGTCTACCGCTCTCTTGCCCGAACCTTTGTATGTTTTGGACAAGTCATACATCTTTATCATGTTTGTGCTCTCCTCCATGCAGATAATTTGTACTACACAAAACTTTATTTATTTACTTTTTGTTTTTGGGTTGTCTACACCCCGTGTCCATACCGTTACCCGACGGCGTATAATATACACTGTCTTTTACTTCATCGGGCAGATACTGTTGTTCCACCCATCCGCCATAATTGTGCGGATACTTGTATGGTATTTGACCTATTGTTTCAGTATCGCGCGCATAATTTTTGTCCTGCAGGTACGATGGCACTTGCGCCTCGGGGTGCGCACACGCATCGGCAGTTGCTTTTTCCAAAGCAGTAACTACGCTGTTGGACTTGGGTGCGTTGCAAATATACAAAATAGCTTCACTCAAAGGTATTCTGCCCTCCGGCAAGCCTATGTTGAGAAAAGCAGTCAAAGCCGACGTTGCCACCACCAAAGCCATAGGATCTGCCAACCCTACGTCTTCTGCGGCGTGTATGACAATGCGCCTTGCAAGCAATACAGGATCTGTGCCTGCTTCCAACAGGCGTTCGAACCAAAACATTGCCGCATTTGCGTCGCTACCGCGCATACTTTTGATAAATGCGCTTATCATATCGTAGTACATCTGCGTATCTACAGATAGCGCTTTTTTTTGCATAGATTGCCCTGCCGTTGTGAGGTCTATACTAATAACACCCTCGCTGTCGGGCGCAGTTGTTATTGCGGCAAGCTCCAATGCGTTGTAAGCGTTGCGCATGTCCCCTGCTGCAGTATCGGCAATAAAGTCCAATGCGTCATCGGCAACTTTTATTTTCATTTTGCTCAACACCACGTCTTTTTGAAGTGCGTTGCGCAAACCTTTTTTGATATCTTCAGAAGTCAAGGGCTTAAATTCAAACACTCTGCAACGGGACACAATAGCACGAGTCATAGATACGTATGGGTTTTCCGTTGTAGAACCTATAAAGGTGATTATGCCCTTTTCGATAGCTGGCAACATACAATCGGACTGCGCCTTAGACCAACGATGGCACTCGTCCAACATAAGGTAAGTTTGTTGACCGTAAGCAGAAAAACGTTTGGTAGCCTCGTCAATCACTTTTTTTGCATCGGCAACACCGCTCGACACTGCATTGAGTTTTTCAAAATGGCTGCCTGTGGAGTTGGCTATTATGTTGGCAAGCGTTGTTTTGCCCGTACCTGGTGCACCCCAAAATATACAACTACCCAATTTGTCCGCCTTAATTGCCCTGCACAAAAGCGAGCCGTCAAACACTATGTGCGACTGCCCTATAAACTCCGACAAGATGCGCGGACGCATTCTTTCGGCAAGCGGAATATGGGAAGTTTTTTGCTTCTCAAACAACGAAGTCTGTTCCAAATTCAACATACTACAATATTACCATTATTTAGCTGATTTTGCAAGAAAATTAACCACACACGGTGGCTTTTGCACTCTTTTTTTTGAAAGCAAAACCGACAGGGCACACGCATTGTACGTTTTGCCTTGTCGGTTGATTTGGTTGTTTTTATGTTTGGTGCTTTGCACTGTTTTGATGCACCATATTACAAACTTTTTCTGCGCAACTTGTCGGCATTTGCGGCATAGTTGTCTATGCAATGTTGCAAAATTTTGATTGCTTCCTTTCTGCCACGCACTTCGTCAACGTCTGTAGACTTGTGTTCCAACTCCTTATATACGCTAAAAAAGTGTTTCATTTCCTCAAATATATGATTTGGCAACTGTTCGATGTGTTGATAACAGTTGTAATTGGGATCGGTAAAAGGTATAGCTATTATTTTTTCGTCTTTTTTGCCACCATCGGACATAGTGATAACGCCTATAGGATAGCACCTTACCAACGACAAAGGCAACAGAGGCTCACTGCACAAAACAAGTACGTCCAACGGATCGCCATCGTCCGCCCATGTCTTGGGTACAAAGCCGTAGCTCGAAGGATAATGCGTTGATGTGTACAATATTCTGTCCAACTTCAACAAACCGGTACTTTTGTCCAACTCATACTTTTGCTTGCTGCCCTTAGTAATTTCTATTACTGCAACAAAGTCTTCGGGAGTAATAAGGTTATCCCCTACCTCGTGCCAAATATTCATTGTCTACACCTCCGTGTTTGTTACTCTGCCTCGTACTTAAAGGACTTGGCAAAACGTATAAAGTTTTCCGCATCGCTATACAAATTGCCGTTCTTTGTCCAAATGAGCACTATTTGCTGAACGATAGGTTGAGCAAGCGGTATGCACACCAAATCGTCATCCATATCGGCAATCTGCTTGTACAAAAATGCGCCTGCAGTACCATAGGACAAAAACTTTTTGATTGTATATAGCTGTGACGAATACAGCATAATATTGGGCTCTATGCCTGCTTCGGCAAAAGCACGTTTGATAAAAATATTTTGATAACTGTCAGATTTGAACAAAATTATCTTTTGTCCATCCAATTCTTTAAAAGTAAGGTTGGGTTTGTTTGCCAACGGGTGGGACTTGCTTACGCAAAACATCAGCTCTGTAGTAACCAAAGGTACTATGTTGTATGTTTCGCTTACCGCACTATCTTGTATAGTAATACCGAGATCTACCGAATTGGCGTCCACAAGTTTGCGCGCCTGCAACGAACCCGTCTCCAACATCTCCACTTCTACATTGGGAAATTTTTCCGAATACTCGTTGAACATTGACGGGAACAAAAAGGTGCTTATCATGGCGGGCACAGCAATTTTGATGTGGTTGCGATTGTTGCCAAGGTCTTTCATCTGACCGACAAGATTGTCTACAGACTTGAGTATATAGTTGACCTTGTCCAAAAAGTAACTGCCCTCTACCGTAAGTTGCAATCTGTTGTTGCGACGGTGAAACAGTTTTACGCCAAACTCATCCTCAAGCTCCTTAATACAAAAAGATATGGCAGGCTGACTGACATACAGCTCTTCGGCGGCCTTTGTGATACTGCTGTATCTACATACCGTCTGAAAATATCTCATCTGTGACAATTTCATTAGGACAACGAATTCTCCTCATAAGTAATTTTTACAAGATTATAACATACATTTATGCAAAAAGCAATAATAAACACAAATATTTATAAATTTGATAAGCAAAATTTATAGTACTACTTAATTAGACCAAATTATTGCTCAACGATGTTGCGCCTTTGTATTACAAAAGTCAACACCAACATATGTACAAACATAGTTTACGCAAAAACTAAAACGAAAAACTACAACGGCTTTGTTGCACGCGTAGAAAAACCGAAGGAAAACATATTATGTGTGCATCCAAATTATCTAACTTGGTTAAACACACAATATCCCCTTCGGTAAAACAGACTAAACAAAATAATATTGTGTAAATAAAGCAAAATACTTTTTATAGTATTTCTGCAAGGATAAGATTGAGCACATACATTTTGTCGGGAGCGACAGTCAATGTGCCGTTCGCTTGTATCAGCATACCTTTGGCTATCATATCGGCTATACGTGGAAAAGCAACCTGTGGCGCAACACCAAATTGACCTTCAAACTGCTCAACGTCCACGCCTTGCGCCAATCTGAGACCGAGCATTATCTTTTCTTGCATTTTGCCTGCGTTGTCCACGCACTCATAACAATGCTCTATGCGCTTGCCGTTGTCCACACTCTCTATGTATTTGTCCAAATTAGTCGCATTGCGATAACGCTTGCCGCCAATGTACCAATGGGCAGCGCAACCCAAACCAAGGTATTCGCCACCTTGCCAATAATTGAGATTGTGTCGGCACTCGCAACCCTCTTTGGCAAAGTTGGACACCTCATACCTGTTGTAACCCGCTTTAGATAATAGCTTCAAAGCGTCGTCGTACAAATCACAAAGATAATCTTCGTCGCTTGGTACGTCATACAGTCCACGTTTTATCTCTTTGTACATTGCACTGTTATGATGTACTTCCAACGCATACACACTTAGGTGGCTTACGCCTATATCCACTGCGTGGCGCAAACTGTCAAAAAAACTCTGCCTACTCTCCGGCAGTCCCAAAATTATATCTGCATTGATATTTGTAATGCCGCACTGACTGAGATAACCTACAGCATTGTCAAACTGCTGCACATTGTGCAATCTGCCAATAGTTGCAAGCGTACTGTTGTTGCTACTTTGCAGTCCCAAGCTAACACGATTGACGCCACATTGCACAAGCGTCTCAGCCAACTCCATATCCACACTTTCGGGATTGCACTCCACGCTCAACTCGTAGTTGTCCGACAACTGCCAACAACTCTTTATGCCGTCAAGTAATTTGCACATGCGCTGTGCGCCCAAGTACGAAGGCGTACCTCCTCCCAAAAATATTGTATCCAATTTGCTGATGTTGGAAAATTGGCTACGTCGCAACGCACCTTCTGCTACAAGACAGCTTATATATTGGTCCATATTGTCCGCTCTTAATGTGGACACAAAAGTACAGTACTTACATCTCTGTTTGCAAAAAGGAATATGAACATACAAGAACGACAAAGCACTCACCTCCGCAAAATAACCTTAGCCACTAAAAGAATACACCGTTTTTACAATACTATTTGTGACATAGTATTATGTAAATAAGTAAAAACAAGCACAAATAGCCATTTTGCGCTTGTTTTTGGGGTAAATATTACCAAACATCACTTTACAACAAAATCCTGCACACTTACCGATTGAAAACACAATCTGTCAATCGTCAATCTTCAAAATGGACATAAACGCCTCGCTGGGTACACTAACACTACCCACCTGACGCATACGTTTTTTGCCCTCTTTTTGTTTTTCCAACAGTTTTTTCTTACGCGTTAAATCACCGCCATAGCACTTGGCAAGTACGTCCTTGCGCAAGGCTTTGACTGTTTCACGAGCAATAATTTTGTTGCCCACTGCCGCTTGTACGGGTATTTCAAACATCTGTCTGGGAATTGCTTCTTTCAACTTTTCGGCAATCTGTCTGCCTCTTGCATACGCTCTCTCCTCGTTGACTATTATGCTAAGAGCGTCACACATCTCACCGTTGAGCAACATATCCAATTTGACAAGTTTGCCTGTGCGGTAGCCTTTTATTTCATAATCAAGGCTTGCATATCCTTTAGTTCTGCTTTTGAGGTTGTCAAAAAAGTTGTAGATAATTTCGTTGAGAGGTATTTCGTAAGACAAGCACACACGTTTGGTGTCAACGTATGTCATATCGACAAACGTACCACGCTTGTCCTGACACAGCTCCATAACAGCCCCCACATAGTCGGGCGGGCAGTACACCGTTGCTGCAACAATAGGTTCTTCCATGTGTTCTATCGATGTTACAGGCGGAAGTTTGCTGGGGTTGTCCACCATCAACACCTCTCCCGATGTTGTGAACACTTTGTAGCTGACGCTTGGTGCCGTTGTTACCAAATCGAGGTCAAATTCTCTTTCCAAACGTTCTTGTATAATCTCCATATGCAACAAGCCCAAAAAGCCACAACGAAAACCAAATCCCAAAGCCACAGAGGTATCGGGCTCGTATACAAGTGAGGCGTCGTTGAGTTGCAATTTTTCCAAAGCGTCTTTCAAATCGTTGTACTTACTGCCGTCCGCAGGAAAGATACCGCAAAACACCATGGGTTTAACTTCTTTGTAACCTTTTAGCGGCTGGTCGCACGGCTGTTTTGCATCTGTCACCGTGTCGCCCACTTTGGTATCGGACACAGTTTTGATACTTGCGCAAATATAGCCTACGTCGCCTGCGCTAAGGCTGCCCGTTGCATACATTTTGGGAGAGAATATGCCCACTTCGGTAACGTCAAATTCTTTGCCCTTTGTTTCGAACATCTTTATTTTTGTACCCACTTTTACACTGCCGTCCACTATGCGTACAAAAATTATTACTCCTTTGTAGTTGTCGTACTGACAATCAAATATCAATGCCTTAAGCGGCTTGTTGACATCGCCTTTGGGGGCAGGCACACGTTGCACTACTGCGTCCAATACGTCTTTGATATTGAGTCCGTCTTTGGCAGATACCAAAGGAGCATCTGTAGTATCCAAACCTATAGCGTCCTCTATCTCGGCTTTTGTACCGTCTACATCTGCTGATGGCAAGTCTATTTTGTTGATAACCGGTATTATTTCCAAATCGTTTTCCAAAGCAAGATAGCAGTTGGCAAGCGTTTGCGCCTCTACGCCCTGCGACGCGTCCACTACAAGCAATGCGCCTTCGCACGCGGCAAGCGAACGGCTGACTTCGTAGTTGAAGTCTACGTGCCCCGGTGTGTCTATGAGGTTGAGCAAATACTCTTCTCCGTTGTATGTGTAAGTCATACTGACAGGAGTAAGTTTGATAGTTATGCCACGTTCGCGCTCTATATCCATGCTGTCTAATAGTTGCGCTTCCATATCACGCTTTGCCACCTGCCCTGTGTACTCCATAAGGCGGTCGGCAAGCGTGCTTTTGCCGTGATCAATATGTGCAATGATACAAAAGTTTCTTATCAGGCGTTGCTCCATATATACTCCAAAATACCATTTTTGCTTGCAAAATGCGCCCACTGCGCCTTTAACTCAAGCACTTGTTTTCTCAAATCTTGTTTTCTCAAATATTATATATTATTGCAGTATTTTTGTCTATTGTTGAAAGATACAATTAGATTAACTTGCAAAATTATAATATATAATGTATAATTATATTCAGATAAGATATATTTGGAGTTATAGTTATGGATTATCAATGGTTGACAGATACTTATATTGCACACCGTGGACTGTTTGACAACAAAACAATACCCGAAAACAGCCTTATTGCTTTCCAGCGCGCTGTAGACAACGGCTTTGGCATAGAGTTGGACGTACAGATGACTGCAGACGGACACCTTGTCGTTTTTCACGATGACGACATGGAAAGAATGACAGGTCTTAAAGGGGACATTCGCAAAACGGACTTTGCAACAGTAAGTTCGCTTACGTTGATTAACACCGAGCACAAAATACCTACATTTGACAAATTTCTCAACCTTGTCGATGGCAAAGTACCTTTGGTAATAGAGATAAAAACGCACGACAACATAGGCGGCGTAGAGCAGAAAGTACTTGACAGGCTAAGACAGTACAAAGGCAAATTTTGCATAGAGTCATTTAACCCTTTTATTGTAAGATGGTTTAAGGTACATGCTCCCGACATAATAAGAGGTCAACTATCCGAGTCTTTTGAAAACACGCCACTACCGCGCTTTCAAAGATGGCTGCTCAAAAACCTTAAATTTTGCAAATGGAACGGTAGTCAATTTATTGCATACGATGTTCGCATTGTAGACAAAGTAAAAGCAGTAAAAAAATGGCGCAAAAAAGTGCCTGTGGTTGTATGGACGGTAAAAAGTCAAGCTCAACACGATGAGTACCGCAAATATTATGACAATATGATATTTGACAGCTTTGTACCTACTCGCGACGATAAAATTGCAAAGTGACACAAAGCATAGTTTTGCAGTTGTTTAATTATTATAAACAGATAACACTATTTTGACACAGAGGAGGAACATATGAGTAAAACAGGTTCATTCTTTTTGGGAATGTTTTGCGGAATCATAGTTTTTATTCTTTGCATTGCTATTGCAGGCTACTGCGTGTTGGCGTTTGTCACACCTAATGCAGTTAGCGGCAATCAGGCAGGCAACTATATAGGCACTCTTGCCGACAAGTCTTTGTTGGACATTATTAAAGAATTCAAAACGCTTTATTCCGAAGCTAACGTTGCCAACCCAGACGAGAACGGGCAATATTTTACTATTGCCGACTTTGAAGAAAAGTATCAGGTCAATTTTTCGGCCACCTTTGGCATTCAGCTGACTGATGAAATCAAAAAGATGCCCGTACTTACTTTGTTTACGCCCAACGGTATACAAAAAGTAATGGGACAAACTTCTGTCACTGCTGTATCTGACTTGGTAAAAATATTTACAGGTGCGGGAATATTCAGCAGCAATGTAGCACAAGCACTGTCGCAATATTCTGTCACCACACTGTTTAGTGAGCCAATAACCGTACTAAAGTCCGTTACTTTTGGCGACATCATAAAAGGTGACCAAACAAGAGGTTTGAGCGACAGTATGGTGAGCGCATTTGAACAATGTAACGTGGGCGAGACCTTGGAAGTTTTGTTTGGAGGCGGCAACCTTTTGCTTGCTATCAAAAATGGACCTCTTTCGCCTATAGGTGAGTTGCACTTCTACGAAATTACCGGCGGTACAGCGGATAACAGCGTATTTGGCGACAAAACTTTTGCACAAGTAATAACTGACGACGGCAACCTTGATCCGTCACTGATGGTACAAGGACAGTTTTTGGGACAACTGCTAAGCAACAGCCGTAGAGCGTTGGACGCTACCTCTATAGAGACTGTTTACCCAACTTTGGTAGGTGAATTTGTAAAAGCTACCACGTCCACCACCTTCACAGTAAGACAGGGTGACGCAGGATACGCTATGAGTACAGACGGCGAACAATGGTACGAAGCAACCTTTGAATGTGAAGATACAGAGCATCAACACACCTATGATTGTTTCAAATTTGTATGGTACACAGACGGCTCTTTGAGCACAAAAATCAGTTCGCTTGTTGCAAAAATAGCCGATTGCGAATTTGAAGACTTGTCGGGAGACGGCTTTAGCAATATTGTCAACTCTATGACTTTGCGTGACGTGATGGGCGACAGCGCAGTGACCAACGGTATATTGAAGTCACTTGCAGACGTTCCGTTGCAGGACATGAGCGCAACTATCAACACTCTTACAATGGGTGAAGTGCTGGATTATCAAAGAACAGAAGTTGACAGCAACACAGTCAACACAAGCTACACATCTGTTGTATTGCAGGAAGGAGACACTACTGTTCGTAAAAACGCAAGCAACAAATATGTGAAGACAACAGACGGCGGTACCACTTGGTACGAGGCACAGCTTGCTTGCACCAAGTCACACACGCACAACACACGTTGCTATCAATATTGGATAAACGGTGAGGGTGACAGTCCTACAGGCTTTATGGCTGCAATAAGTGACCTCACCATACAACAGAT
>CASEME010000013.1 GCA_949289125.1 uncultured Eubacteriales bacterium | reverse complement strand
TCAAGGGTCAGTCCCGCGACCCTGAAAAAGAACCTGGCGTTGATCAACGCCAGGCCCAAGAAAGTTTTGCATTTCCGAACACCGCAAGATTTGTTCCAAGAAAATCTCGCTAAGTGTTGCACTTAGTTTGACAATTCATCTACGTACTACAGTTAAATATATTCTACCTTCGTTTGCAAAACAAATTGCACACTATTATATCTTTTTGCGCACTTCGTTGTCTACTTCTTCTATAGTGACATCGTTGTCAAGCGCACGCTTTGCCAAATCGTCATATTCGGCTTTGTATTTCTGAAAGTCTTTGCCGTAAGCAAATTTTACACGCACCCTGCCGTAAGGCGTATTTATATAGCCTTGCTCTCTGTCCAAAGTTTTGCGCTCAAAGGGCGTTGCACGCACACCCAAAGTGGACGTATGGCGCAACATTACGTCCTCTACGCGCTCTTTGTCCTCTGGGTGCACAAGACAGCTTAGCATAACTGCAGGACGATTTTTCTTCATAACAATATCGCAGTAATACACATCTATAGCGCCTGCCTGCATAATGCGCTCCATTGCATACGCTATGCGCTCGCCCGACATATCGTCCAAGTTGCAACTAAGCTCCCATACGTCAGCACAAAACTCGCTTTCGCCAAGCACTGCCCTTAAGCAGTTGGGACGATTGGGCAAATCCTTAGCGCCCATACCGTAGCCACACTTCTCTATGTTCATTGCAGGCATTGCGCCGTATTGTTGCACAATACTTTTTATCAAAGCACACCCTGTGGGCGTTGCCAACTCTGTAAGTGTACCGTCGCTGAAGCATTGCATACCTTGCAGTATCTCTGCCGTTGCAGGTGCAGGCACAGGCAACACGCCGTGTTGACACTTGACCGTGCCACTGCCCGTGTTGATAGGCGTACACACCACTCTGTCCACGTGCAACTTGTCAAGTAGCCACAATGCGCTTACAACGTCTACTATGGCGTCCACCTCGCCTACTTCGTGAAAGTGTATTTTGTCGGGACGCTCGCCGTGCACTTTGCCCTCTGCCTGTGCAATAATGTTATACACCGCTTTGGCACGCTGTTTGATACGTGCGTCTATATCAAGACCGTCTATAGTAACAGTGATATCGGCAAGACTGCTGTGATGGTGATGATGCTCGTGATGATGTTCTTCATCGTGACTATGTGCACAATGGTCGTGCTCGTGTTCGTGCTCGTGATTGACGTTTTCCGCCGTTGTATCACTATGCTCGTGCACATGATTACAATGTTGCCCTTCCACATGTCCGCCAATATTGACGTCAAAGTGTGTGCCTACTATACCGCATTTGTTGACATTGTCAACAGACAGCTTGACACGTTTGTCAAACAACGCATTGAGATAGTCTACTGCCTGATATTTGTCTTCCTGTAGCTCCAACAACGCAGCAACAAGCATATCGCCTGCTACACCGTTGCTACAATCCAAAAATAATGTTTTCATCACTTCTCTCCCATTTTGTTAATCATAGACGCAGTATAGCCTGCGCCAAAGCCATTATCTATATTGACAACGGTAACTCCGCTTGCGCACGAATTGAGCATAGACAGCAACGCAGACAGTCCGCCGAAGTTAGCGCCGTAGCCTACGCTTGTGGGCACTGCAATGACGGGACAATCGACCAATCCGCCCACTACGCTTGCCAAAGCCCCTTCCATACCGGCAACTACAATAACTACTCTTGCTTGCACTATGTCTTCAAGACGGCTCAACAATCGGTGCAGTCCTGCCACGCCTACGTCGTATATGCGCGTCACCTTGTTGCCCAAAGCCTCGGCAGTAAGTGCCGCTTCTTCGCACACCGCCATGTCGCTTGTGCCTGCAGATACAACTACAATATTGCCCACCAAAGTTTGCGCAAAAGGATTGATAAGTGCAAAACCTGCTTGCTCGTTGTACTCGATAGGCATACTTTGACTGAGATATATGTAGGTATCTTTGCTTATACGTGTAAGCAGTATATTGACTGCGCCTGACGCTATCATACGTTCTGCAATGGCTTTGATCTGTTGGTCTGTCTTGCCTTTGCCGTATATAACCTCATTTTCGCCCTGCAATGTCTTGCGGTGATGGTCTATCTTGGCAAAACCTATATCTTCGTAGGGCGCACACTTAAGCTGTGTAAGCGCTTGCTCCACAGTCATTGTGCCCTCTTTTACCGCCTTTAGTATATTTGCCGTTTTGTTACTTTTCATATTTTATTCCTCCTCGTGCAGGCTGTCGGACAACTCTGCTTTGTCAACGTACTTGAGTAAGGTTTGTTGAATGTTTTGCCAATTAGCTTTGACACTTTCTATCTCCGAAGCACAACTTTGCAATCGGGCGCAATGTCCGTCCAACCTTACTCGAAACACTTTGAGCTTGTACACCTTGCGCAACTCCGTTTCCGCTTTGTTGACCAAATCTATCTTTGCCTCAGTAATAGGGCTGTTAGTAACAATACGTGTAGCCAAACACGCATAGCTTACTTTGTGTGCATTGGGTAGCCCTGCTTTGTGGGCAAATCGCCTTATCTCCTGTTTGCCTATGCCGCATATACGTAGCGGCGAAAACACACCCAACTCTTGCAAAGCACGAAAACCTGCTCTGTCGGCAACGTCGTCTGTGGCGTTGGTGCCTTCCACAACACACATACAGCCTTGCTGTGCCGCTTGTTGCAGTATGTTGGACATTATTGTTTGTTTGCAATAGTAACACCTGTTGCTATCGTTGGCAACTACACTGTTGTTGAGTGCGTCCACGTTGAGTACATTGAGCTTAACTCCGCAAAACTGCGCCACACGCTGTGCGTCGTCAAGTTCAAACTGCGGTTGAAACTGTGTTTTGACAAAGTAAGCGTGCACTTCAGCACCGCATTGAAGCGCATTGTACAGAAGATATGCCGAGTCCACCCCACCCGAAAATGCCACTGCAACTTTGTTGTACTTGGCAAAAAAGTCTTGCAGCGTTGGGTATTCGTCCTGCTGAGCAAAGTTGCCTCTGACGTCGGACAGTGCGGCAAGGTAGGCAAAACTACCCCAATAAGTTTTGTTGTTGACAAGGTACTGTTGCAAAAATGCGTTGGCTTGCCGTTTGTTGTCCTTGTGTAGCATAAGGCAATACTCGCCGTACTGATAAATACACTGTGTCAAAGGGTGCATATTGTCTTGTGGCTTTTTGCCTGTACTTAGTAATTGCAAAAAATACAAATAGCCCAAGTGATGTCCTACGTCTGTACTGCCGTTCCACTTGTCAAGTGCCAATGTGTACGACTTGCCCTGACGAATAAGGCTTAGTGCCAACCAATACACTACGGCAACGTGCATCTCGTTGTCGGTATGACAAAGGGGAATGCACTCTGTCATAAGCTGTTGACACCGTTCAAACTGCCCCTCGTAGTAACAGCAAAGCGCTAAGCGATACAGACAATCGAGCGCGTCAAAGCCCATTGTCTGGCACTGACAAAATGCGTTGTATGCCTCGCGTGTGCGTAACAACGTAAGATAGCGTATTGCTCTGCGACGGTGCGCCATACGATGATTACTATCCATTGCCAACGCTTGGTCGTAGCAATCTATTGCCTGTCTGTAGCGCAACTGCTTGCAAAGTGCATCGCCCAAAGCCACATAGTTTTCGGCATTGGTGCTGTTAGCAAGCTGTTGGCGTGCTTGTGCTACCGCTGTATTGTCCTCAACGTCACACTGTACGCCTTTGCAAAACTGACTTTCCAAAGTGGCACAGTTGTCATAATCAAAAAGGTCTGATGTATGGTGAAAAAATACTCTCATAGTAATATCCCAAATTAAACTAATTGTCCATAGCGACACAATCGGTGACGCGCCGTGCACGTACTTCGGCAAAGCGTCCCACAAGGCTCAACGCAAGTGCCACCAACGCAATAGCCAACGCAGGCGACAACAGCCATGCGTATGCTTCTCGCAAAAAACCGCCACGCTTGTATGCAAAGTTAATCATACTACCCCATGTGGGCTGTGTCAAGTCTGTCAAGCCCAAAAAACCGAGCGTGGACTGCGTAAGTATTGCCGAACATATAGCCACTATTAGCCTTGCCAAAATTGCGCCAAACAAGTTGGGCAAAATGTGCTTGGTATAGATACGCCACTTACCAACACCCAATATGGTAAGTTGTGTTACGTAAGGTGCGCTTAACGCATCTGAAGTGTTGTATCTAATAAGACGTGCCGTTGTTACCCAACTAAGCAAGGCAATTAGCATAACTGTAGACAATGTGCTCTTGGGCAAAAATGCCGCAATCACTACCATAAGAGGCAGTTTGGGAATTGCCAAAAACACGTCTATAAGCCAACTGAATACTGCCGACACAACTTTGTTGTTGCAAGCTGCACAAATACCTACCACCACACCCACCACTGTTGCCAACAAAGCGGCAATAAGGGAGGGGAACAAGGTGTATTTGGTAGCTACAACAAGTTCGCTCCACACGTCGTACCCTAAGTCGTTGGTGCCAAGTATGTGTTGTGCTGAGGGCTGTTGCCACGGCTCAAAAGCCTGTTTGCTGTCGTACATACAAAACCAACTTGGAAACACGGCAAACAGTACAAACACCAAAAGTATTGCCGATGCGCACAACAAGGAGGCGTTTTGTCGCAAAAACCGTACTTTCATTGTGCGCTACCTCTCTTAACCGACGTCGCTATGCAAAATATATCGGCAACAAGTTTGAACACCACAACGCACGCACAGATTACAAACAGACAGCCTTGCAAAGTAGGATAATCGCGGTTGTTGACTGCGTCGCTGACCAACATACCCATACCCGGTATAGAAAACAATGTTTCTACCACCACAGAGCCACCCAATATTGCGCCAAAACTTATACCCGTCATAGCCACAATAGGGCGAATAATATTAGCGGCAATGGACATACGCACATTGTGCTCAGAAAGTCCGCGCGCACGTGCAAACAAAATGTACTTGCTGTGCGCTTCACGAGCGGCAAGGTTGCGCACATACAGTATCTTGGATGGCGCAGACGCCAACACCAAAGTGGCAACAGGCAAGACAAGGTGCCATACTCTGTCCACAATACGCAACGCAATATTGTCGCCCACCCCAACCGAATTGAGATTACCCAACGGGAACAACTTGGCTTTGTATGCCAAAGTTGCCAACAACAGCATAGCTATTACAAACGAGGGAAGGGCGTTGACAGCAACTGCACTGTTGGTGACAATGGAGTCGCGCAGGCGTAACGGTCTGCTACCTGCATACAAGCCTATCCAAAGCGCAATAAGCGAAGATATGACAACAGCAGGCAAAGCAATCTGAATAGTAACGCCTATTCTGCCTGCCACTATCTCAGCGACTGTGCTGTTGTAGTGGTACGAATATCCCAACGTGCCGTCAGCAATACTACCAAGGTACATAGCAAACTGCTTGTGAAAAGGCAAATCCAACCCCAAAGCGTGATAATAGTATTGGTACATCTCCTCGGTCATTGCCTGTTCGTCTAATCCTGTAAGCATAGCAACAGGATCGCCCGTAAGCATACGTGGCAATGCAAAGTTGAATACTATTATCAACGCAAAAGCGGTAAGCGTTGTTATTGCACTGTAGATATATTTTTTCATAAGTTGACCTTAGTAAATTGCTTTTTTGCACTGTATATTGCTTTTGGCAAGCATTAGTTACCCAAAGCACATTCAAAGTACAACTATACTCGCGTGACTGCAACTATGCTCTATTTAATTTTTACCGAATACCAACTTGCCACGTTGATAATGCCAAAGTTGCCATCGGTAACAAAGCCTTCAAAACGACTGTTGTACGCATAGGTAAAAACATCACTGTACAACGGTACTATTGGCGTGTTGTCCACGTACCATTGTTGGCACTGTTGTGCATAAGACAAATACTCGTCCATAGTACTTGCAGTAGTTAGTGATGTGTAGATATTGGCAAAAGTCTGGTCAAACACCTGAGCACAGCCCTGCACATCGTGTGCGCCGTACACATAAATACTGCCCAAACCGCCACCCATTGCCATACCTGCGGACGTGTATCCCATAATAGCCGCCTGATGTTGCGGCTGATTGTTGCCAAACTTGTTGGTAGTTGCCGCATTGTAATCGGCAGACGGCAACGCATTGACAACAACTTCGATGCCTATTGCTTTGAGATTTTGTTGTACCAATTCGGCACAGCGTATCTGCAACTCTTTGGTTGCATTGACAGTAAGCGTAAAGCTAAGACGCTTATTGTCCTTGACAAAATAGCCACTGCTATCCTTTTGCGTATAGCCCGACTTGGCAAGAAGGGCAATACTTTTGTCTCTGTCCATACTCAACTGCTCTGTAGCCACATACCCTACCGTTGTACTTGGCACTACTCCACGGTTGGGCACAGTGCCATACTGCGAAGAAAATGTATCTCGGAACGACTGATAGTCCAACGCATACATAACAGCCTGCCTTACGTTGATGTCGTCAAAAGGTACTTTGCTGTTGTTGAACGTGAGCACTGCAGGCAAGTTGGTGGCAGATACTGCCTGTATAGTGAGATTGTCGTTTTGTTGCAACACATCTATATATGTGCTGTCTATGCCACCCGAATAGCGCCACACAACGTCCACCTGCCCGTTGTTGAGTGCCATAACAAGCGTTTCTTGCTCGGCAAACAATCTTACGTGCACTTTGTTGACGTTGGGTTGTCCTTGCGGATAATACTCGTTGGGCACAAAGGTGATGACGCCTGCCGCTTTGTCAAAGGACAAAAATTTGTACGGACCACACCCTATGCGCGATTGCTCGGCAGTAACAGTAGTTTCGTTGCCCTCGTACACGTGCTGTGGCATAATGCGTATGGCAGCCCAATTAGATACTTCACGCACGTTGGGCGTACGCAAAGTGAGAGTTATGCTTGTTTTGTCATCGCTCATCACATATCCTGTATATGTACTTTGCTCTCCTTGAAGGTAGGTTTTTCCATCGTACCTGTCCAAATATTGCAAGGTGTACAGTATATCTTCGGCAGTTACCTTTTGACCGTCCTCCCACGTCATACCGTCACGCACTGTCAAGGTCAGCGTGTTGTCCTGTTGCTCATAGTCGCATAACAAGGGTTCTACCGCTCCCGTATCGCTAATACGTACGGGCGCAAGCTGTGTAAAAGATGCGCTGAGTACGTCATAGTTGTACTCATCTCGTGTTGCCTTGTCGATAACGGCAACAGTGCCTATTATCATTTCGTCAGGGTTTTGTGGCGCACATGCTCCCAACAATGTACACACTGTGGTGAGCACAAGCACCAACGCTACAAAAATACTTATTTTCTTTGTACTACTCATATATTTTCTCCTTACAAAAGTGTTAGTTTGCCATCGCTTAGCACATAGCTACGTTGTGCTACGGCTCTTAATAGCTCGTTGTTGTGCGATATTATCAGCAACGAGATGCCTTGCTCGTGCGACAAACGCCGGAGCAAAGTGATAACTTCTGCCTGACACACCACGTCCAACATTGCTGTGCTTTCGTCTGCTATGATAAGCTGTGGCCGCACTGCCAACGCACGCGCTATGGCACATCTTTGCGCCTGTCCGCCCGACAACGAGCCTGCCTTGCGAAGTAACAACTGTGTAATGCCCAACTGTGAAGCTATATCGGCAACAAGTGCCGCTCTCATTGCTTTGTTGACCACTCCGCCTGCTTGCGCCGCCTCGTCTATTGCAAACTGCACTGTGCGCAAGGGATCAAACGTACCAAACGGCTGTTGAAAAACAGGCTGAACAATGCGCCCGACTTGGCGGTTGTATTTTGTCTTGTTCCACAACGGTTGACCGTCTATGTACACGTTGCCACTATCGGGTGCAACAACACCGCACATAATATTGACCAAAGTGGACTTGCCTTGTCCGCTGTTGCCCGACAGCCCTACAATTTCCCCTCTATTGATATACATATCGACAGATTGAAGTGGCTGTACGTTGCCTTGCTTAGACACAAACTTTTTGCTTACACCCTTTATGTCCACAAAGTGCGTTGTGACATCTTGTTCAACACGATTGTTCACAATACGCACCTCCTCAGTGTGTCCGTGCCTACCTTGTTGAGTGTAACATTGGCGCAACGAGCACACACATATTGACACTTTGCCGAGTATCTGCACGCGTTGTACACCGTTGCGTTGGTAACGTTGCTAACGTACATACCATTGTTGGGCAGTGCGCTGATAAGGTTATCGGTATAGGGGTGACCGCCTTGCAGTATGTCCTTTGCGTTGCCGTACTGCATTGTCTGTCCGTCATACACCACCAACATTTGGTTGGCGCACGAGGCTATCTCTATGTCGTGCGTTATCAATATTATCATGGCTTGTCCAAACATCTGTCGCAACTCGCCTATCCAACGCTTTGCCCACTGTGCATCTACACCTTTGGTGGGCTCGTCTGCAATTATCAGTTGGGGGTGTGCAATTGCCGCCATTGCCAACACCACTCGTTGCGCTTGACCTCCCGACAATTTGTGCGGATAGGACTTCCATATACGCAACGCGGGCGACAAACCGTACTGCTCAAACAGTTGTAGTGCTTGTTGCTTGATGGCACGTCTTTGCTGTCTGTGTTTTATGCCTGCAAGTATCTGCCTGCCAATGGTAAGCGACGGATTGAGATATTCTTGTCCGCTTTGAGGCAGATACTGTATACTTTTGCCTCGCAGTTGTCTGAGCTCTCTGTTGCTTAGTTGCAATATGTCGGTGTCGTCAAGCAGTATTTTACCTTGGCAATGACAGTTGTCGGGCAACAAACTTGCTATTGCTAAAGCGGTCATTGTTTTGCCACCACCCGATTGCCCCACTATTGCAAGCGTCTGCCCTGACGTCAGTTGAAAAGACAGGTCGTCCACAATATTTTTTGTGCCGTTTGTTGTTGCGGCGTCTATATGTAAATTTTGTACTACCAATCTGCTCATCGTCTGCACCACAAAATAGTAATTTGAAAGATTTGTCTTATTAGAGTTTGTTGCCACAATAGCTTACACTGCCGTTTTTTGCACAAAGTTAGCAAGATATGCTTATTTAACTATCTAAAAGGCAACAAAAAAGGCTTATTCTCCTATATGAGGGAATAAGCCTTCGTGACTTAACATTGTTAATATGCGCTGTATGCGTATATTGTATTGATTTGATAAAACACGGCTTCCTGCCGTTATTGACACAAAAAGTATAACGCAACGTCACATTGATTGTCAATACCTACAAAAACAATTTTATGAAAACGCTTGCATAAAGTATCTTGCTTCCGTCAATTTTGCAACACTTCTTTGACCATCAACACAAGTTCTTGCAAAGCACGGCTCAAAGTAACATCTTTTGTGCCTGCTACACGCAAGTTGCATTTGGAAGAAGGTAGCAATACTTTGACTGCATTACTTTGTCCCACCGCATTTGCCATGGCAAGCGATACTTCGCCCAACAGTCCGTTGACCGTAGCAATGCCTATAGGTCCCAAAACAATATCGGCACGCATAGCGTTGTAAACTACGGCATTTTCTCCCGTCACGCCGTGCGTTGCGCCTGCCTTTATCATAGTGTTGGTGGCAAGCGCGTTGGTACCCACTGCAACTATTTCATAATCTACATTGGCGGCAAGTAGTTGCTCTATTATGCTTTTGCCCAAGCCGCCGCCCTGTCCGTCAATAACTACTATTAGTTTTTTGTCCATACTCTTTACCCACTGCATATGTTACAGACTGCACACGCACTGCAAAACTTTGTCTGCGTGACCGTCCACCTTTACTTTGTCGTACTTGTTGACAACAATGCCATGCTCGTCTATCACAAAAGTTGTACGCACAACACCCATAGAAGTTCTGCCACACATTGTCTTTTGTTGCCATACGTCATATGCCTTGATTGCAACAAGGTCGGGATCGGACAACAGCACAAAAGGCAAATCGTACTTAGTAGCAAAGTTGACGTGCGACTGTACGCTGTCTTTGCTGATACCGATAACAACGGTGTTGTTGCCTGCAAACTCGTCAAACAAACGCTTAAAGTCCTGCGCCTCACGTGTGCAACCGGGGGTGTTGTCTTTGGGATAGAAGTACAAAACTACCTTTTTGCCCAAAAAGTCTGAAAGTTGAACGGTTTTGCCGTCCTTATCCAATAGTTGAAAGTTGTATGCTTTGTCGCCTATATTCATAGTAATATTCTCCTTATTTATCCTGCAAAAGCAGAACCTCTAAAAGTGTTACTATTATACCAAACCTTGCTACCGCTCGTCAAGTGACGTTGTACACAAACTTTTGTGTGACCGTCCAAACGTGTTACACACCACCAACACAAAGTGTTGCACAAAACATAGCTTTTGTGCTATAATCACGCAAAGAGGTGGGACATGAAAGCACTCAACATTAGTATGTCTATACTGCTGACTGTATGTTTGTTGCTGTTTGTTGTAAGCGCAAGCATCAGTTTGCCTATATACATAAGAGGCTTTTACTATGCACAGATAGAGCCGCTCGAGCTTGAACAGTCGTCCGGACACACTCGACAAGAGATAGTTGACGCATACAATGAGCTATTGGACTATCTTACGCTCAACCGCCCGTTTGGAACAGGTGTGTTTCGGTACACCGCAGAAGGACAAGCCCACTTTGAGGACTGCAAAGTGCTGTTTGACCTCAACCTTGCTATACTTATTGTAAGCGGAGTAGTAAGTATAACTTTGTTGGTGCTTGCAAAACTCAAAAAAATAACGCTTATTACTGTAGAAGGACACAAACCGTATTTTTATGTAGGTATAGTAGGACTTATCGGCTTAGTTGCCACAGCTATACTTGCAGCGGTAGACTTCAAAACGCTGTTTCAGCTGTTTCACGCTGTGTTTTTTGCCGGCAAAGATAATTGGCTGTTCAATAGCTATGACAACGAAATAATAACGGTATTGCCTATGCAATTTTTTGCAAACTGTGCAATACTTATTGGCTGCTTTGCCACACTGTGCTTTACAAGTTGCATTGTTGTAGACTTGGTACTGCACAAAAAACAGAAAAAAGTATCCCAAGACACCCGATTTTGCAACAAACAATAGAGGGCACTCAATTTACACACTACGCTACATTGACAATATTGCTACATAACGAGCATAAAAAAAGATATTTGACTATGTCGCAATAATATGGTATTATTGACAATATTATACTACTAACAAGGAGCGTTTTTGATTTAATGGAAAGCGATGACGGCGGCCACTTAAGCTGCAACAACACAAATTGTCACCACTATTTTTTTATCAACCACAGGGTTGCTACCGACAAGATACTGCAAATGTATCTGTATCTTCAAAAAGTGTTGCGTTGACGCGCAACTTTTGACACGCAAACAACACTTAGTATCGAGGAGCAACCTTTTTATGAATTACACTGTTTACATAATTGCAATGATTGCGTGCGTGATAGGTTCGGCGTATTTTTCCGCCACCGAAACGGCGTTTTCATCTCTCAATCGCACAAAAATAAAAACACTTGCAGAGAACGGCAACAAACGTGCCCGACTCGTACTTAAACTGAGCGCAAATTACGACAGACTGATATCTACCATACTTATAGGCAACAATATTGTCAACATTGCAGTTGCCTCGTTGGGTACGGTAATGTTTGTGCAGTTGTACGGTCAGGACATTGGCGCAACACTGTCTACGGTAATTATTACCATTGTAGTACTTATTTTCGGCGAAGTATCCCCCAAAAGTCTTGCCAAGGACTTCCCCGAAAAATTTGCTATGTTTTCTGCACCGCTGATACAGTTTTTGATATGGATATTATCCCCGCTCAACTTTTTGTTTTGGCTACTCAAAAAGTTTTTGTCACTGTTTGTAAAAAACAAAGATTCGGGCAAATTGTCGCAAGAAGAATTGTTGATGTTTGTAGAAGAAGTGCAGGAAGACGGCACTATTGACACCAACGAAGGACATCTGTTGCGCAACGCCATAGAGTTTTGCGACCTCAAAGCCGAAGATATACTGACGCACAGAGTGGATATAGAAGCTCTGCCGCTATCTACTCCCAAAGCAGATATAGCACGGTTATTTGAGACCACCAAATTTAGCCGACTGCTTGTGTACAAAGAAGACATAGACCACATTGTGGGCGTGTTGCATCTGAAAGACTTTTTTGGAGCGCACGGCATCACCACCCAACCGCTCGAAGACGTGATAACACCTCCGTTGTTTATTCACCGCACGGAAAAAATAAGCGACCTGTTGCGCACGTTGCAGACCACAAAATCGCACATAGCTGTTGTTTTGGACGAATACGGCGGAACGTTGGGCATTGTAACTATGGAAGATATTTTGGAAGAACTTGTGGGCGACATATGGGACGAACACGATGACGTATTGGAAGATATCAAGGCTATAGGCGACAACACATACAGAGTTAATTGCGATATGAATATGGACGACTTTTGCCGTTACTTCGACATCGACGTCACTTCGAAAAGCAGCACTTTGAACGGCTGGATATCTGAACAATTAGACAAAATACCTGCGCAAGGCGACAAATACAGCTTTTTGAATCTCAACATCAAGGTGACCGATACCGACGCACACCGTCCTACCTTTGTTGAAGTTGAACAAATGCAGTCGACGGACGGAGAAGGCAAAGGCATCAACGTGACCGCCACCAAACATGAAGCAAGCAAATAGTTGGCTGTTACACAAAAAATTGACCATGTTGTCAAACAATAATATAAAAACAAACAAACGAGGTACTGCTTGTACCTCGTTTTGCTTTGTACTATTCAAACAAACGTTGTTTGACTTCTTCAAAGACATTGTTGCTTATTTTGCCTTGTTCCTTTAGCCTCTGTAGCTTGTGCAGACAATTTGTCTTTTGTTGCAAACTCATTGCTGTATCATAACCTATGGTGGTCAATATTGTTTCCACTTCCATTTGCTCATCATTACGCAACTTACTTTGTTGCTCAGCCTTTGTCGCCGAGTCTATTTCCCCCAAAAAGTGTTTGTATTCATCTTCACTTATTGTTTGCATATTGCTCTCTTGCTGTTGTTCGTTGGACGATACAGTTGTATTGTCAATTTTTGTAGGTTTCGAGGTCAATGTGCCGCCACTTGCACTGCCAAGTTGCGCTCTAAGTTGTTGCAACTCCTGCAGTATTTTCTTTTGCACATTGCTTTCTACCAACACAACAGAAGTTGTTTTGCGCACTTGACTACCGTTGGCGACCACTTCGTCTGCTATATCAAAAATAAGGTCGATAAAAGTAGCAGATACGACTATGCAAAAAATAGCCCACAGCCCTGCAAACAAATACCAAAAAGATACTCGCAAATAAATAATAGTAACTACTATGGCTATCACAATGTTGATAGCTGCCATAACTCGGTTGATTGTGCGCAAAATTTCGCTTTTTCTTGTCATAATACCCATCACTATATGTAAATTTATGTATAATGCGCCACACCTGTTTGTCAACAAGCACGTGGCGCATGTATAGGCGTTTTGTCTATTATTGATACAAATTACTTATTGCACACTTTTACGCTTGATGTGCGGCTTTTTGGCTGTTGCTTTGCGTATAAAAAAGATGCCAACGTTGATTGCCACAAGCAACACAATGGTTACAAGTAAAGCGTACAGCATAAAGTCCTGACCTATTGTGTGTCCGAAAAAGTCCATATTCATAGAATAGCTGTCTTTTAGCGGTTCGACATGGTAAGGTGCGTCTTTGCCTATCTCGTTGAGTACTCCGCTCATAAACAAGTTGCGCAACACGCCTGCACTGTACGTACCGGGCACAAACAATATTATATATTGCACGGCTTTGGGGAACATATCTACAGGCATATATGCACCAATCAAAAAGCCGATAATTGCACTCAATATGCCCACGCACGCCGAATGTGCGTTGGTTGTTTTGAGAAAACCGCAAATTGCCGTTGCAAACAGTGTAGACGAAACAATAGACAGTACGGTAACACCCACTATTGCAAAGGTATGCCCTACAGTAAGATACCAACCGCTTATTGCAAGGTAGACAAACACTACCACCAACAACAATCCGCATATAACGGAAGTTACTACAAAGTTGTAAAAATAGTAGCTTGCAGTAATTACCCAACGTTTGACAGGGCTTGCAAGTATGTCGTCCAAAGTGCCGTTTTCTTTATCATTGAGTACAACGTTGTACGCCGAAAACGCCACCGTAATGCAAGACACCGACACAACGCCTGCAAGCATCCAACCGTCAATAAACGACTTGATAAGTGAGTGCGATACCGTTGTACCCTCAAACGCCTGCTCCACCGCACTAACCTGCAAGTCACCCAAAAACAGCACATACAACATCAAAATAATTAGCGGCGCAAGCAGTGAGAAAAACACCGCCGCTTTATCTTTCAAAAACAGTTTGAGCTCACGCTTGACAAGATTGCCCAAACAAATAATATCTGTTCTCATTGTTGTTCCCTCAAATTTTTGCCTGTAACGTTAAGAAAAACGTCATCCATATCGCCTTTGACAATTTCAAAGTCATCCAAGATATCCTGATGCTTTTTGACAAACTCTATTGCCGCCTTACCCGAGCCAACTTTGACTGCGTAATGATTGTCCACATAACGGTAGTTATTATTTACCAACAAAGCGTCTGTCTGCTCGTTGCGAGCGCGATATATCTTTACATAGTCGCCCGAATATTTATCTTTGAGGCGCACAGGCGTATCCTGCGCAACAATTTTGCCATTGTCAATAATCACCACCATGTCGGCATTGGCAGATTCTTCCATATAATGCGTTGTCAAAAACACCGTCATATTGGTGGTTTTGCGCACCTCACTGATAGTTTGCCACACACTTTTTCTTGTCTGCGGATCAAGGCCTGTTGTCGGTTCGTCCAAAATAAGTATTTTGGGACGGTTGATCAATGCTCTTGCAATGTCTACCCTTCTGCGCTGTCCGCCACTCAGTTTGCCATAAGGACGCTTTTGTATTTCTTCGAGCTGAAACATACTGCTAAGCTCCAAATAGCGCTGTTTCCACTGTTCTCCGTAAATGCCGTAAAAAGACGCACGTATTTTGAGATTATCTTTTACCGACAGTCTTTTGTCCAATACGCTGCCCTGAAACACCATACCTATGCGATTGCGCACGGCTTCAGCGTCTTTTGTTACGTCCAAACCGTCTACCAACACTTCGCCGCTGTCCTTATTGAGTAGCGTACTGATAATGTTGATTGTTGTGCTTTTGCCCGCACCGTTGATGCCCAAAAAAGCAAACAAACTACCCTCTTGCACGTTGAAACTGATATCATCCACAGCTTTTACTGTGCCAAATGACTTTTTGAGATTGCGTATTTGTATAATATCCATAGTTGTCCTCTCACCAACAAATTGCCAATGGTGGCATATAGTGATTACTTTGTCAATTTTTTGTTATTGGCTCACGCACGTATGGTGCCATAATTTTGTGTCCAAGCAACATCAGTTAAATGTATTGCCACTACACCGTATTGAGCAATGTCCTCTTTTGTGTAATACCGCAACATATCTTGTGCGCTTGCCGTTGCAAGCTCTCCTATACTGTAACCGCACTTGTCCAACGGCAACACTTTATACAGACTTTCAAAGCTGTCAAACACATCCATTGCTTTCACTGTTGCAACTAATGTGCCTTTCCTTTCTTTGCACCAAAACAATATTTTGTCGCCCACGTTGATTGCCTTGCGTTTTGCGTCGTACAGACGCAACTCTATTGTCTTGCTACCATCTGCTATTTTGTCAAAAGGCGAGGCGTGTAACTGCATAGTGTGCATACAATTTGGCTTACCAACATCTACTTGCCCACTTTCCTTTTGCGATGTGGCATTGTTGTACAATATATACAGCTTGGATTGCTCCACGGTGTTGTAACGTGTTGAAAGTTGCACGTCTTTGACATATTGAAATCCGCACTTTTGTATGACGCGTTGTGACCGTGTGTTGTAGCTGTAATGAGTAATTGCAATAAAATCCAACTGCTGACACTCAAACAGGTATTGTATAACTGCCTTAACAGCCTCAGTCATCAATCCGTTGCCCCAATACTCTTTGGACAAAACGTAGCCTATCTCTCTGCCGCTAAGCTGTTGCAGTTGCGGCAACAACGCTTCGTCGTATTGCTCTACGCCTACCGAACCGATAACTTTGCCTTGATACTCTATAGCAAACGTTTTGTTGCCACTGATAAACATATCGAGTATTTGTTGACTTTCGGCAATGTTTTTGTGCGGCGTCCAGCCTGCCATTTGCCCTACGCCATCAACCTTGGCGTATTGGTACAAATCGTTGAGGTCGTTTTGTGTAAACGCACGCAAAGTTAGTCGTTCGGTATGGATTATTACTTTGGAAATATCTATCGGTTTGTTCATACAACACCTTGATATAGCTCTCTATATTATTGCAAAATGACGCAGACAAAAAAGCACTATTGCCAAAGCAATAAACCCAATGTTAACACCAATAAATATAATGGGGATGTTTTTCTCCCTTGAAGTAAATGACACTATCTTTTTGTTGCGAGCCGAACGCACATACCACTCTGCTCTAAACATAGACAGGGGCAAAGACTTTTCGATATTTTCTATTATTTCAAACTTTGCGCTGTTAGTTAAGCAGTACGAATGAATAGTATTGAGCCACGAGCAACACAGCACTATAGATATAAGCGACACTATTATGCTGGACAAATTGAGCCACTTGTCGCTACTTGCAATCATAGCAGATATGATGGGCATAAAAATACTGCTTATTGTTATGTATGTATTGGATACTTTTTGACGGCGTTCTATGGAGCTTTCGGTAGTTTATATCATCAACTTGTACTGCTCCAACATATAATCGCCGTTGCTAACGCCACTATTGTACAAGTTTTCGGACACGCTCGGCTCCTGTTTTTGCTTCATATCAATGATGGCTTGCAAACTTAGCTCATTATATTTATCTTGCACCAAACCGTAGTCATCGGTATGTTTGAAGCGGTCAATTATTTTTTGGTCGCATTGTGACAACTTGTACAAATATATAGTTTTGTTTAGTTTGTTGGCAGTTTTTATTTCCCAATCTATATTTTCCGTAAACTCGTTGCCTACAAAATATATTACTATATCGGCATTTCTATCATGCGCTTTGCCGAACGATGCCAATGTTTGTCGTTGGAATTGAGTTGCAAAAAGCCTGTACGATAGTCTACTATTTTGTCGCTTATCTGTTTTATTTTCTCAGCGTCTTTACCGCGATGTACAGCAAATATTTTCATAGTATCTTCCTTTTTTGTGTATTATATCATAATTGGTTTGTTGCTGTCAAATTTTACCCAACACTTTGACGTGCCAAGTAACTTACTTACAAAAGACATTGTACGCCTTGCAATAAGTTGCAAAATAAATTAACTTACTGTATACTACCAATAGTAATACAAAACGAAAAAGCTGTTGCGTATTGCTTGTACACCAAATAAAAAGGAGAAACAAATGAAAAAATACTTCAAAATAGCTTTTGGATATGCTATTGCGGCAATGGTATGCGGAGTGTTTTACCGCGAATTTACCAAATGGAACGGTTTTACGGGCTAAACATCGCTTGCAGTTGCTCACCTGCACTTCTTTGTGATGGGCACAATAATGATGCTGATAATAGGCATGATAGCAACACACAGCAACCTTGAACAACACAAGTTGTACAAACCCACAATGATACTTTACAATGTTGCTTTGCCGTATATGGTAGTGATGTTTATTGTAAGAGGCATATTGCAAACTTTGCAAACACCTGTTTCTGCGGGCGCAGACGCAGCAATATCTGGCTTGGCCGGTGTAGGACACGCAGCCTTTGGTACGGCTATAGTATTGTTGTTTGTAATGTTGTTAAAAACAAATATGTACACCAACAAACAACAAGATACTGCCCAATAGAATTGTTGACTACATAACAAACAGCCGTTGCACTATGTGCGACGGCTGTTTATATGTAAATACAAATATTATTGCTTGACAGATTGGGGGCTTAAAGCAAAACGGCGTTGCAATACCAAACGTACAACACCTACAGCACAGGTCAACACTTGGAACACCAAACCCAAAATGACAAATGTCCCCTGACCATATGCAAAAAAGCCCACACAATAAAATACTACTGTTATTACTGCAAATACTAAGCCCATCACAAAAAGTATCAACGGCAAATGTTTCATAACTTCTCCTTGTTGCGCACAAGCGCAAAATGTATTTGTTTTGCAAAAAGCTGCAACCTTTTATATCAATTTGCAAACGACAAAACTAATTGTATTGTACCATGTGACACAAAAAAGTCAATATCTGCGCCCACAAAAGTTGAAATACGATTATACTACAATGCAAACTGTATATTGCTAAACACCTAAAATACTGCAAATCCTACAAAATAAACGGTGGATTATTGTCCCAAAAAAGACAACAAAAAAACACCGATATACTCGGTGTTCTCTTTGTTTTGGTGGGGAGTACAGGGCTCGAACCTGTGACCCTCTGCTTGTAAGGCAGATGCTCTCCCAACTGAGCTAACTCCCCATATGGTGACTCCTACGGGAATCGAACCCGTGTTACCGCCGTGAAAGGGCGATGTCTTGGACCGCTTGACCAAGGAGCCGTATGGTAGCGGCGGTCGGACTCGAACCAACGACCTGCCGGGTATGAACCGGCCGCTATAACCAACTAAGCTACGCCGCCATTTTGTACCTCTTACAGCAGGACTATCGCCTTTACTGTCAAAGCTTAGTTATTGTAGCAAATTTTTTGGCAGTTGTCAACAAATAATCGACTTAAAATAAAGAAATTTAGTACAAATTATTGAACAAAGTTGAGCAAGCTACACTTCTAATCCTGATATCTTGGCAATACTACTATTGTTGTAGGATAATCGGGCTGTTGGTCAATGTTCAAAGTGTCACAATCAAGGTACTTGACGTACTCTTGGTCAAACTTATCTGTAAAGTCGGCAAGCGGAGCAATATTGAGCGTACAATCGGGTGTTGCATAGTGCATAGGCAATACTATTTTGGGGCGGATATTATCCACATACCATTTGGCAGTATCGGCATCTATAGTATAAAAGCCACCTACAGGTATCATCAGTACGTCTGTGCCTTCCAAACGGTCTACTACACTCTCTTTCTTCTCGCCTATGTCGCCCATGTGTGCCAATTTGATGCCGTCTATAGAAAAGCAAAACACAGTATTGAGCCCTCTTAAAGAGCCGCCTTTGTTATCATGACACACCACAAAGCCATCCAAAGCAACGTCATCTGCAGGGCAGGACAGCACTTTGTCCACCACAGCAGGGTTGCCGTTCAATGCCTCAACATAGTTGTGGTCGTCGTGTTGATGACTGACGGTAACTACGTCGCAACGCACTTTGGGCATAGCGTAACCAACCAACTCTTTGTTGTAAGGATCGGTAACTATTGTTGTGCCTATGTCACTAATAAGACGAAAAGACGAATGACCAAGATACTGTATTTTCATATCAACCACCTTTGAATACGCAACTTGTGCGTCCGCAACGAATTAAGGTGAAGTATATACAAGCACACAACAAAAGTCAAGCAATATGTGGCAATCTTTTACTCTACTATCAGTGGAATACAAAAAATGCGTAAATGGTAGTCACAACGGGCAAAATTTGGTATAATGCCAATATATGCAAAAACAATTACAGTTTGGTGCATACAAAGGAGATTTACTGACCTATGCAACAATGGGTATTAACTCAACCAAAAACCTTGCGATTGGATACCTTCGATCCGCAAGCAATAGATACAGAAAATAACGTAAAGGTAAAAATAGAGCAGGTGCTTTTTTCGCAATCTGACTATGATGTATACAGCGGCAAGACAAAATGCAAAATGCCCTTTGTAATGGGCAGAAATGCCGTTGGCGTTGTGTCCGAAGCGGCAGAAGGCACGATGCTACAAAAGATGGACAGAGTTGTTATAGAGCCATATATACCTTGCACCGCTTGTGCAGACTGCAATGCCGAACGCTATGAGGACTGCGAAAACATGCGCGAGCTTGGCATCAATTCGCAAGGACTACTTGGCAACTTTGTCAACCTTCCGAGTGCTATCCTGCACAAACTGCCCGACGCATTGTCAAACGAAAAAGCATTGTTTGTATCTTACGTGGCTATGGGGCTTAACATAGTAGACAAACTGCGCGTAGAAAAGGGCAGACATATTGCCGTACTAAGCTCTACTAAAGTAGGCATAATAGTTGCGCAACTGTTGGCGTACTATCAGGCAGTACCTATACTTATAAGCGACAGCACAGAAATGCTTGCCGAAGCCAAAAAATTGGGTATATTCTACACCGTGGACACCAACGAAAAAGACGTAGAAAAAGAAGTGCTGATGATGACAGGCGGCAGAATGTGCAAAGAGATAGTCTACTTTACCAACAGCAAATACAACATGCACGATGTGTACTCTATTGCTGCATTTAACGGCACTATATGCGTATCGGGCTACGGCAACAAGGATAGTCGCATATCCGTAGCGCAAATTGCACAAAAGCACCTCAACATAATGGGCGTGTACAACGGCTGTGGCAACTTCCCAAGTGCAATCAATATGCTTGTCACCAATACTGTCAACGTGGACGATATGACAGGTGACAAATTGGACTTTGCAAAGTTGGACGTACAACTTGCCGAGCTCAAGCCCGACAATCTGTCTTCAAGAAGCAACATAATTGTGATAGACTAAAAAGTTGTAACAGCAAAAAGAAAAAGTTTTGATGCAGAAAAAAAATTCACATGTAATTGTGGCAAAAAAAGGGGCATCTGCTGTCCGAATACTCGCGCAAAACGCTTACCCGATAATCAGGTAAATCCTCTTTCCGATCAATATTATATTGACTACAGCTAATTAAAGTCAAGTATTTTTAGAGTTAGAACTTAGAGTTAAAACAAGGGTATATTTCAATAAGTTGTGCCATATGCCGCTAACTGTGTTGCAAATACAAAACTAAGCTACATTATATTAGCTAAATACAAACAGTCACTACAAAATTGAAAAATTAAAACGGATACGACATTAACATCGTATCCGTTTTTTGTTTGTATCAATTAAACACAATTTGCAGTACTGCACGATAAGCTACGCTATCAGTAGGCAGTTTGTTACATTTTGCTCAATTCAACAGCTATTTCCGAAGCCAATTTTGCATTGTTGAATACCAACTGTATGTTGGCGTCAAGGCTTTGTCCGCCTGTCAACTTCTGCACTTTGTCCAATAGATAGGGCGTTGTTGCTTTGCCGTGTATGCCTAAAGTTTCGCACTCTTTCAAAGCGGCGTCTATATTGCTATTGATATAGTCTGCGTCCATAGAATACTGTTCGGGGATAGGATTGGCAACCAACATACCGCTCTTTAAGCCCAAATCTACTTTGCATTTGTAAGCCAAAGCAATTTCTTTTGCGGTATCAAGGCGGTAATCCACCTTAAAGCCACTCTTACGTGTATAGAAAGCAGGCAAGTCTTCGGTACCATAGCCTACTACTGCAACGCCACGTGTTTCCAAGCACTCCAAAGTAAGACCGATATCAAGTATGGACTTGGCACCTGCGCACACTACCATAACGTTGGTCTGTGCAAGTTCGTCAAGGTCTGCCGAGATATCCATTGTTGTTGCTGCACCTCTATGCACACCGCCGATACCGCCTGTTGCAAACACTTTGACACCTGCAAGCGCAGCTATGTACATTGTTGCGGCAACAGTTGTTGCGCCGTTGATACCTTTTGCCACAATAAATGGAAGGTCACGTCTCGATACTTTGGTAACTTTCAATCCTTCTCTGCCCAAAAGGTCAATTTCTTCTTTGGTGCATCCTACAGTCAACTTGCCGTTGATAATTGCTATTGTTGCGGGTATTGCGCCGTGTTCACGCACAATGCTCTCCACTTTCAACGCTGTTTCCACGTTTTGCGGATAGGGCATACCGTGAGAGATGATGGTCGACTCCAACGCTACAACGGGGCGATTTTCTTTCAAAGCCTTTTTAACTTCGGGTGAAATTTGCAAAAACTTGTTCATATCAGTGTATCTCCTTGTCTATGATTGTCATTATTTTGTCCCACGACATATCGGGGGAAACTGTCGCATCACTGCCTATTGTTATGCTGCTTGCGGCACAACCTATGCTTACGCAACGGTGTATATCAAAGCCGCGCACATATCCGCACACAAGCCCTGCCATAAAGCTGTCGCCTGCGCCTGTGGTGTTGACTACGTCCACTTTGTACGCAGGGCAATGATTGATTGTTCCATCAGTAAGGTAAGTGACGCCTTTGTCGCCGTTAGACACGCACAGCCACTTGACATCGGCAGACTTTGCAATCTTTTGCATTGCTGTGGTCAACGTTTTTTGGTCGTCTATCTTGCTATCCGACAATATTTCCGCTTCATAAATATTGGGTTTGAGCGCAAATACGTTGTGCAAGCAACTTTTGATAATTTCCGTCTTTTTGGCAGATACAGTATCTACAAATACAGGCACTTTGGCATTATCCAAAATGTAGCTAAGACAGTGCGTAAGGTTGGCATCGGCAACAATGCAAGCGGCATTGTTGAGCACATCGAGCTTGCTTTGTAGATACTTGGGTGTAAGCTCGTCTAATATGTGCATATCGGATGCGGCAACGTACATATCGCCTGTATGGTCGTTGATACACAGATATGTAGAGGTGTTGCCATTGACAACAAGGCTATGACTAATGTCTATATTGAGCATAGCTGCATTGTCTTTGACGCTGTCGGCATATCTGTCTGTGCCAAGTGCCGTGATAAACACCACTTTGATGCCCATACGTGCCAAATTTTCGGCTATGTTGCGCCCCACACCGCCAAGAGATACTTTGCAGACAGACGGATTGCTGTCCCGTTGTTTGATGGGCGTATGCGGTGTGCCCGTTATGTCTATATTAGTACCGCCCACTACGCAAACATACTTCATAGGTACTCTCCCCAAAACTGTATTGTTGCACTGCTGATAATCGAAGTCAATTCACTTTAAGCACATATTATAAAATAGGTACACGGCATTGTCAATACCTTTTTTGAAAAAATATCGACAATTTTTGGTGCTCTTTCTACATATACTATCTTTTGGCAAATGACCGTGCTTTGAGCAAAAAGCCACCGCAACAGCCAATAAAACATTGCTATAAAAGATAATATATACAGGAATATCTTACTGCTAACGACATTTATCAGTAATGGCTAACAACAAAGCTTGGTCAATTTTTTTGGCGCAAATACAAACAAATTATTTACAAACAAGTGCAAATGTTGTATATTGTATATGATGAGTAATTTGGGCGTTTGACGGTTGAACCGTTATCAACCCGAGTGTTCTTATGTACACCAATAAGGAGATGACACTATGAGAAAGACAAAAATTGTTTGTACTCTCGGCCCTGCAAGTACCTCTTACGAGCAACTAAAAGCAATGGCACTTGCCGGCATGAATGTAGCTCGCATCAATATGAGCCACGGCGAATACTCCGAACACCTCGAACGTGTAAACAACGTAAAGCGTGTGCGTGAAGATTTGGACATACCGTTGCCGATAATGGTAGACCTTAAAGGTCCGGAAGTGCGTATTGGTACTTTCAAAAACGGAAAAATAGAAGTTGTAGAAGGTATGGAAATGCGCTTTACCGCCGACGACATCGAAGGCGATGAAAAGAACGTATCCGTAACTTACAAAAAACTTTACAAAGACGTAAAAAAGGGTGACACACTGCTACTCAACGACGGCTTGTTGGCATTTACCATTACCAAAATTGCCGACAAAGATATATACGCAGTTGCTACCAACTCGGGAACATTGTCCGACCGCAAAGGACTGTACGTACCCAACGCCAAACTCAACATACCTTTCTTGTCCGACGTAGACAAAAAGGACCTCGACTTTGCAATATCCATCAATGCTGAGATGATTGCCGCAAGTTTTGTACAAGACGGTAATTGCATGCAGGAAATACGTGATTACTTCCACAACAAGGGCATTGACGACATTGTACTCATTGCAAAAATAGAAAGTCAACAAGGCGTCAACAATATTGACGATATTATAGACAAATCGGACGGTATAATGGTAGCAAGAGGCGACCTCGGTGTGGAACTTGCATACGAAAAATTGCCTCCTATCCAAAAAATGTTGCTGACCAAAAGCCGTATGAACGGCAAATTTGCAATAACTGCAACAGAAATGTTGGAAAGTATGATTACCAAACTGCGCCCCACCCGTGCAGAAATTGCCGATGTAGCTAACGCTGTGTATGACGGCAGTAGCTGTGTAATGTTGTCGGCAGAAAGTGCTATAGGTATCAATCCTGCCAACACTATTGCTACTATGGCACGTATTGCCGAAGAAGCAGAACGCAACATAGATTACAAAGAAAACTTTTTGATGACGCACGTTCAGCCGCTTAACAACAATGACGCAATAAGCCATGCAACGGTAAGTACGGCGTTTGACATCAATGCCAAAGCAATAGTAGTTTATACAGCAAGCGGCGTATCTGCGCGTATGATATCTCGCTTCCGCCCAGGTGCACCTATATTGGGACTGACAAGCAACAAACGTGTATATCATCAACTTGCTACAAGCTGGGGCGTAACGCCCGTTATGTGCTGTATGTTTTACAATACTGACGTTATGTTTTTGCATGCAGAAGATACGGCTATCCGCCTCAAACTTGCCAACGACAACGACAACATCGTAATAACCGCCGGCGTACCTCTTGGCAAAAACGTGGGCACCAACCTAATAAAAGTTGAACGTATAGAAACACAAGTAGACAGAAAGAAAAGCTAACAACCAACTTCAACTAACGCAAAGCGTCTTTGGAATACCAAAGACGCTTTTTTTATAAACTGCGACAATACAATAAGTACTTAACTAATTGTATATTGTATAGATTGTGTGTTGGTACCTATTTGGCTATACACTGCTTTTGGGTGTGGTATGTATATGTTGCAGGCTATCGATGCCATAGCAACTGTTTTGTATGCAACAGCTTGGCTCTTTGCACACTATTACCATAAGCACTGCGCTATATGTGTCACGCACTTTTGTGCCAAATGACATTTAGCGGCACGTATCAGCGCAGATTGGTCAATATATGGCTTAGTTGGTAAATATCACCTGCACCCACTACAAGCACCATATCGCTTGCTGTGGCGTTGGCGCGTGCATATGTTGCCGCACTGTCCATAGTGTCAAAGTATGCGCAAGAGGTTTTGTCACGCTTGTTGATGTCCTGTGCCAAACTTGCGCTGTTGACGCCCTCTATTGGCTGTTCGCGCGCAGAGTACACAGGCAAAAGCCCCACAAAGTGCGCATTGTCAAAGCACCGCACAAACTGTTGCCACAACGCACGTGTGCGCGAATATGTATGCGGTTGGAAAAATACAAACAATCTGCCATTGCCCACAATCTCTTGTGCCGCAGCAATAGTTGCACGTATCTCGGTTGGGTGATGTGCATAATCTTCCACAACTTGAGAAAAGGTGCAGTCTATGGGCATAAAGCGACGTTGTGCGCCACAAAAAGTGGACAATGCTTGTGCACACCGGCTTATGTCGTAGCGCAGACGTGCAAGCACAGTAAGTACAGCCAACGCATTGTAAACATTGTGTTTGCCGTGCACACCAAGATGCACTCTACACAGCGTGGTCTCCCCTGTCACGAGGTCAAACGAATACAAACCTTTGTCGCACGACAAGTTGACCGCGCGAAAATCGTTGTGCTCCTGCAAACCAAAAGTAACTACACTGCGCCCTACAAGCAGTTGACGTCGGATATTGTCGCCACAAGCTACAACTGTGCCGTTGGAAGTGACGTTGTCCAAAAAGTTGCCAAAAGCGGCATACATACTGTCCTCGTCAGGGTAACAATCGGGGTGGTCGAGCTCGATATTAAGCACAACGGCAATGTCGGGGTGCAGATACTTAAAACTTTGGCGAAACTCGCACGCCTCTGCAACAACAAGATTGCCACCGCTCGAATAATTGCTACCGCTGTCTTCATTGACGCCACCCACAAAGGCGGTATGCGGTACTTTGAGCGCACGCAACACCGTGTCTAACATAGCAGTAACAGTTGTTTTGCCATGTACGCCCGAAACTGCCACTTTGCGCTCGAAGCCGTCAAACACAATACCCAACAGTTGTTCGCGCAATAGTAGCGGTATACCTCGCCTCAATGCTTCTTGCCGCTCTACATTGCCTAATGGTATGGCACTTGTACACACTACAAGGTCGCAAGGTGAGGGGATATTGTCCGCACTGTGTCCGTAGTGCACAGCAATACCAACAGAAGCAAGGTGCTCTGTCAAGTCGGTACACGTCCTGTCACTGCCACTTACTTTGCAACCGCACTTTTGCATGTGCAAGGCAAGGCTACTAAGACCTATACCGCCTATGCCGATAAAATGCACGTTTTTTATTTTGTTGTCGATGGGTAACCGCTTCATACACACTATTGTATGCTTGCACCAACGCAGTTGACACTATCAAAAGCCAAAAAATATGTCAACAAAAGGCTGTGTGCGAGCTACAAAGTGCAACGCATACAGCCTTTTGTATGAAGTATGAAATTAAATACAAATTTGCTTGTAACAACTGCCACCCAAAACAATTTTGAAGATAAACTATTGCAATAATTTTGCTTGGTAAGTGCAGTTGCACAAATGCAGTAAGTCAGCAAATAGATGGAGTTGAAGCAACTATTGGTAAAACACTGCACATAGCTACTATTTACTGTCAGGCAGGTCTTTTGTAGCCGTTCGGGGCGGCTTAGCGCCACAAAACGAATAGTAACTGCACTCTATGCCGGCATTGTACAACTTGCGCTTTTTGTCGGCACGTCTGCCAAAACAACGCTCAAAGCCCTGAAAAGGTGAAAGAAAGTAGAAATTCCAATTATCCAACTTTTTGTACACTTTGCCCATATCTTTGGCTATCTGCTGTACCTGTTGTATGTCGCCCAAACGCTCGCCATAGGGCGGATTGGATATCAGTACGCCATAGGACGAGGGACAATAGAAGTTGCGCGCGTCACCCACTGCAAAGCGTATGTACTGCTCTACGCCTGCCTGCCGTGCGTGAAACTTGGCAAGCTCCACCGCTTGGCTGTCTATATCGGAAGCAACAATGTCCAACTTGCGCACCTTTTGCACGTCTTTGGCACGCTCTATAGCGTATTTGTAGGCATTGTCGGGGCAACACTGCCAATGTCTAAACAAAAAGTCTCTACTAAGCCCTGGGGCAATATTCAATGCCTTAAGGCAACACTCTATTGGCAATGTACCGCTCCCGCAAAAAGCGTCGGCAAACGTCTTGTCGGCGTTGTAGTACGATAGGTCAATAAGTGCCGCAGCCGTCGTTTCCTTAAGAGGCGCCGAATAAGGCAAAGTGCGATACCCACGCTTGTGCAGACCTGCGCCCGAAGTGTCTATATTGATGTCGGCTATGTCGTCCAACAAAGCCACTTCTATTACAAACTCACTGCCCGACTCGTCAAGCGTAGTGCCGTAATGTGAGTATAGTTTGTCGGCAATAGCTTTTTTTGCCACGCTCTGTATGGCGTTGTGTGCAAACAACTTGGAATGCACGCTCTTAGTGATGACGGTAAACTTGCTGTCCTTTTGCAACAGTTGGTGCCAATCAAACTGCTTTATGTTGTCGTACAGTGCGTCAAAATCGGGGCAATCAAAATGCGCAACGTTCAAAAACACCCTTTCGCCCGAACGCAAAAACACGTTGAGCAAGGCGACATCCTGCCAACTCATATTGGTGAGGCGTATGCGGCCATTGTACGCCTTAGCGTCGGGATAACTCAATGCGTCAAGCTGACGTTTGACCACCGCCTCAATGCCTGTAGCACACGGTATAAGCAAATCAAAAGTATTCATATAACTATTATAACACAAACAATGCACTGTTGCCAACAGCACAAGGGCGCAAATATAGGTCAACTTGCTAAGTTGGATTGACACACAACAACATTGTGCTGATGTCAATATCTACATCACTTATACAAACAACAAACACCCCGAAAGCTATACTAACTTTCGGGGTGTTGATGTATCAACTATTAAGTTGAGTTGAATAACTAAGCTATATACTCTGCAAAGCTAATTGTTAGCCTTTCTTGCGTTTGATAAACATAAAGCCTACCAAGCCGCCTGCACCAAGTACACATACAATAGTAATAATAAGCATTGCTGTTGCCAAGCCGCTCATACCGCCACCTTGAGGACCGCCTGCGATTGTAAACTGAACACCGTAGTTAGTGAGCTCGTAGTTGGGGTTGTCTATGCTTGCTGCAGCATAATATGTGCCGTTAGCTGTCTGTGCACCTGTAACTGTAACAGTGAGAGTTTCGCCTGCTACACCTGTGTCTACTGTTGCTGTAGGTACCAACGCTTGTCCGTTGTAGGTCAACGCTGTTTCGCCCCAAACAACTGCAACTTGCTTTTTGGTGATAGTATAATCGCGTGTTGTATTGGTCAACTCAAAGTTGCCGCTACTTGCTGTTGCTGTAGCTGTGTAATCGCCTGCATTGACATTGCCTGCAACAGTAACACCAACTTCTACACCTTCGATACCACTGTCTGCTGTAGCTGTGGGAGCTTGTGCCTGACCGTTGTATTCAAAACTTACCTTGTCGCCCCAAACAACTGCAACTTGTTTTTTGCTAATTGTGTATTCGCACTCGGGGTTGGTGATTGTGTAGTTGTTATTGCTTGCTGTTGCTACAGCTTTGTGTGTACCTGCGTCTGTAGCACTTGTAACAGTAAGACCTAAGTCGTCGCCGTATATTACGCCAACGCCTACTTGTGCAATAGGTGCGTGAGCCTGACCGTCATAAACAAATTGTGTCTCTTTGCCCCAAGTAACTGTTACTTGTCTTTGGTCAATGGTAACGCCACTTACTGCGCCAACAGCTGTGTAAGCAGTACCCAAAACTGTATCTTTGAAGTACAAAGTAACAGTGATGTCATAAGTGCCAGCATCCTTAGGAAGGCCGTAGTAGGTAACACCGTCTACAACGTAGGTGTATTCTACAGTGTACTTTTGTGTGATAGCCTGTTGTTCGCCATCGGTAATTGTCTGTTGGAAACCTGCCTTTTGGTCTATCGTCAAGCCGTCATAGGTGTACTGTAGCGTACCCCAAGTAACTATAATGCTGTTGACTGCACCGTCTGCATCGTACGTATAGATAACGTAAGGATAGTTTGCGTTGTAGTTGGGTTCGCCATCTTCCAACAATACAAACATAGATTCTTCGCCAAGCAAAGAAGCGTCCAAAGGACGTTTGAAATTGCCACCTGTCAAAGAAATTGTACCTGTAGCGTCTTGCGCTTTGGTCAATGTACCGCCAAAGTTACCTGCTGTCATAGCCATTGTACCTTCGGCAACTACTACATTGTAATCTACTGTGTCACCGTCTGCCACTGTCAAAGTAGCACCCGTACCCAATGTAACAGTGCCTGTGCCTGTCAACTTGTCGGATATGTCTATGTTGGTAACTGTCAAGTTGCCGTTGACTACTACGCAACCTGCATCTGTCAATGTGGGTGCATCCAACTTAATTGTTGCTTTGCTGTCTATAGTAAGTTTTGCACCGCTTGCCAAGGACAAACCGTGGAATATATCTTCAGCGGCGCCCTCATATACGTTGACGCGTCCGCCGTTGTCCACATTGAGCGTGGTCATTGCCAAATCGCCACCAAAAATATTGAGCGTGCTTTGCAAAGCAGATATTTCCGCTATTCCACCGCTATGCAGGTTGGCTGTACCGCTGTTGAGTGCAAGGTTGGAAACAACACCACCTTCCACATTGAGCGTACCGCCGGTAACGTTGACTGTGCTATTGACAATATAACCGCTCTGTACATTGACAGTCAAACCGTTAATTATGTTGAGCTGAGCACTGTACTCTCCACCGTAAAGGTTGAGTGTGCCCTTGGTAACAAGAGCAGACATAGCGCCGTTGTACAAGTTGACTACGGAATTAGCCTGTGTGTTCACCGTGCCGCCTATGTCACCGCCCATCACATTGAGAGTGGCATTGTCAGCTATGGTGATGGAGCTTGTAGAAGTAATGATGCTCTCTACCAATTCGCCGTTGAAAACAACAGAACCCCTGTCCGTATTGTTAACGTTGTCCACTTGTCCGCCGTTGACTGTAAAGGTGCCTCTATTCACCACATCAAGCTGTTTGATAGTACCACTTGTCATACTTGCACTCTCGTAATCCAAGTGATATGTCCCTACTGTTGCACCGTCCAAAATAATTGATCTACTTAAATCTCCATAAACGGCGTAGACTGTAACCTTATCTATGGTACCGCCTAACAATTTGATAGCTACATTTGCATTAGTTGAATATGCGTATGTTACCCCGTTGACAATTTTGCCTGCACCGGTACAGTCAAGTATGGTAAGTTCTCCTGTTGCGCCCACCACCGCAGATTCGCCATTGTATTGACCCGCTTTACCTGTAAGAGTATGACCGTTGAGGTCTATTGCTGTATAACCCGACGAGACAACAAAGTAATCACTAACAGTAACATCAGAGGCAAGGTAGAAAGGCGCATTGATCAACTGTCCTTCAAAAGCCGTCAGCAATTCCTCTGTAAGCGCCAACCAACCGTCGTGTGTAACATTGCTGTGGTCTGCCACCATCTGATTGATGTAAGGTATCCATTGACCGGATACAAATTCGGAAGAATTTTCAACCACTGCATACGGATAACCGCGTCTGAATTGATTGCTAAAGCGCTCGCCGACATAATACACACCGTATCCAGCCGAAGTATCTACAAGGCTTGCAACGCCGTAACTTGTAAAATATCCGCCCTTAATTTGGTTGCGACATTCGAAATATCCGCCATTAACAAAATTGCCGTCAAAATATCCGTCGTTGATGGCCAATATTCCATATACCATCTTGAATGTGCCTTTGTATTCGCCTCCATTGAAGGTATACAGGTCCTCTGCAGAACCATATTGACCATCACCGAACGCCATCTCACCGTTGAAAGTAACGTTGTTGAATGTAGTGTTGCCCGAAAATGTAACGTTCATATTGAGCTCGACATCTTCCAACACGTAGTCGTCAACACCCCAATACACAGATTTGCCTTCAAAAATAGGTTTGGTCAAATCATAAAATCCTTCAGGTAGAGTACCGCCGGAACTCATATCTCCTTGAATAGAGAAATCCGCGCCATAATAGGGCACCTCTTCCATAGTGGTCGCTTCGCACATTCTATTGTCTCTACAGTCTACGTTTTCCAACCTTACTTCAGCGTTCTCAATAATATGCGACTGAAAATGAATTGCGCCTTCGACATAGTATGGTCTTGTCCAACCTTCCGGATTAAATTCCGCATAATTAAATGCTACACAGTTGTTGGTGACTGTTCCGCCTGTGATGAACGCAGCACTGTAGCTGTTGATACGAATGAGTGCACCACTCAATGCATAATTGTAACTGATGTCACCCCCAGACATACTGAATACACCTATAGCGTTACTTCTGGCGCCTCCCCATACCTTTCCTAAGTTGTAGATGATAGAGCCGCCCGTCATCTTGACTATATCTTCTTCATTACCGGTAGCACCCATAGCAGTTCTGGAATACAAAAACACTCCCGCATACTGATTGCCTACGATCATACCGCCGTTGATGGCAATACCGCCAGATGTAGCGTCAAAGAGTTGGTATACCGTTATGCCGGATACACTACCGCTATTGAAAACAAATCTGCCTGTACCTGCAGATACTTTGAGGAATGTGCCCTCATAAAGCACAGCATTGGAAGACGTGAGAATACCGCCCGTGATAGTACCTGTAACAAGAGCTTGCGAATACGCCTCTTCGTCCCAAAGAGAAGTACCCTCTATGACATAACGCATATCGGCAGTACCTTGCAGACCTGTAATATAGTCGTCGCCACTGCGGTAAAAACGATGAGTACTGTTGGTGGAATTGCAATCTTCGATGACAAGTTTGCCTGTGCCGTTGATAACAAAGCCACTTGCAACAGAAAACTCCATTATGTAGCCGTTGAGACACAAAGTAACTGTCTGTCCCTCGGCAATAGTGATTGTGCTTGGAACAACTACGTTCTCGGTAAGCATATAGTTGCCGGAACTTAACGAGGTGCCTATGTTGCCACTATTGAGCTCGTTCCAGCCTGTGCTGTGATCGTGCGTAGAAACTTCTGCAGTGTGCTCGCGCGTCTCTTCTGCCGCCTGTGCAACAGGAGTTGAACCTGTGTAGGCAAAAGAAACAACAAACACACCTACCAAAGCAAGCAACATTGCAACAATAATTATAGGTAACAAAATTTTCCTACTTGTTGTCATAGTAATTCTCCTTGATAAATGCGGCAAATAATACAATGATGCATAAAGCCACATAGTGATTACTTTAATGATACTCTTGTTGTCATATTTTGTCAATATAAGGCTAATCTTTTTTGTGTGTAAAAATCACCAAAAAGCACATTGTGACATTTATAGCAAAAATGTGCAAAAAAAGCACCTCGGACACGACAATAAAACACGTGTATGAGGTGCTAATAACTAACTATTGATTGTTACTGTTGTTTGTATAGCTTGGTATACTTATCTTTGAGATATTGTACATAATAGTTGGCGTCAAATGCCTCGCCACCTGTAGCTATGGACAGTATTTCCGCAGGGTACTTGGACGCGCCGTATTGGTGTACGTGTGTTTTGAGCCAATCGTTGACAGCTTGTGTTGTGCCGCTTGCCAAAGACTGATAGACGTCAAAATCTTTGTTCATGGCATTGAACAACTGTGCGCCTATTGCGCTACCCAACGCATATGTCGGGAAGTATCCGATAGAACCGCCTGCCCAATGCACGTCTTGCAGTATGCCCAAAGTGTCGTTGGGCGGTGTTATGCCAAAGTAACGCTTGAATGCGTCGTTCCAATAATCGCGCGCCTGTTTGGCACTAAGCGTACCGTCTACAAACTTCTGCTCCATCTCGTAACGCAACATTATGTGCAACGAATAGGTAAGCTCGTCCGCCTCAGTGCGCACAAAGGAGCACTCTGCACGGTTGATAAACTTGTAAAAGTCATCGAGACTTACACCCTGCGACTGCTCGGGGAATAACTTGCGCCATTGGTCGATATGTGCCTGCCAAAATGCCTTGCTACGACCAATGATGTTTTCGTAAAAACGAGATTGACTTTCGTGCATGCCCATACTTGCACCGTCTGCACAAAACGTGCCGTTGAGCGCGGGATTGCACTGCTGTTGGTACAATGCGTGGCCTGTCTCGTGTATGGCAGAGAACAAGGCATACTCAAAGTGCTCTGCGTAGTAGTGAGTGGTAATGTTGACCATATTGGTGTCAAAACCGGACGTAAAGGGGTGTTCACTCTCTTTCATAACGCCACGATTACTGTCAAAGCACATTACGTCGCGCATATACTGACAAAATTGACGTTGTTTGTCCACATCGTAGGTGAGCGCGCCAAAACGGTCGTTGAAGTGCAATTGGGTGGAAGTGATTTGTTGCACAAAAGGTACAAGCTCTTTGCGCAACAAGTTGAAAAAGGCATCGTACTGCTTGACGCCATAACCCGACTCGTACATATCTGCCAATACATCGTAGCCTTGAAGGGTGTCGGTGGACAGCCAATCTATCATTTTGCGGTTGAAAGAGATTATTTTGTCGAGATAGGGCAAAAACAACTTGTAATTGTTGGTGCGCTTTGCCTCAACGTACACGGGATATGCGTCGTTTGTTAGTTTGTTGTATGCCATCAGCTGCTTTTTGGGGATTTTGAGCTGTTGATTGATTTGTTTTGCCACAACTTCTGTTTCGTGCGCCGTTACTTCGTCCAACTCGTCTTTGTGAGCAAAAAGAGTGTCCACTGCGTTGCGAAACTTTTTGGATGTCATAAGATCATAGCTCAACTCGGACAACACAGACTGTTGCTCTGACATACAACCCATACTGCCGGGCATTGCTTCGGTCTGCATATTCCACGAACTTACAAACTGTGCATATTGATACGCCAAAAGTTTGCGTCTGATGTCTTTGTAATCTTTGAGTGCTTTTTGTACGGTGATACTCATTTGTCTGCCTCCTCCTTGTTGCGTTTGGCATCTACTGTGCGGATAATTACTTTGCCCACTATGATAAGTACTGCCATAACTACGGCATTGATTGCAATAAACCATATTGCACTGTCGGGGATAGCTACGTACATAGGATCGTAGTCACCGCCGCCAACGCCGCCCAACCACTGCATAATAATTGGGAACAGCAAGTAGCAACCTACAGTGCCTGCAGTGGACAGCGCACCAATGCCTATGTTGATTTTGTCATAAGGATACAGCAATATCCACAATGCGCACAAGCCTGTTGCCGTCATGGAAAACATTGCTACAGTGGACACTTGTTGATCGTTGCCTGCAATGCCCACAACGCCCGAAAAGGCGTACGTCATAGCTACAGACAAGAACATGGCAAGTCCGCTTGGCAATGTGGCTTTGAGCGTATTGGTCAAAAACTTGCCTTTTATCAGGTTGGTGTTGGGTTTGAGCGCCAAAAGGAAGGACGCTATACCGATGATGAAAAATTCCATTGCATACAGATTTTGCGGTTGGAAAGGATAAGAATAGTTCCACAAACACAACAAAAGTATTGTTGTAAGTATGGTCATGGTAGTTTTCATCAAAAACAGTGAACTGCTGTTTTGGATATTGTTGACTACTCGTCTGCCCTCGGCAACAACTTTGGGCATAGAGCCAAACTGATTGTCGGTAAGCACGAGCTGAGCCACGTTTTTGGCGGCATCACTACCGCATGCTACCGATATTGCGCAGTCGCTGGCACGCATTGCAAGTATGTCGTTGACGCCATCGCCTGTCATAGCCACGGTGTGTCCTTCTGCCTTAAGTGCGTTGACAAGCAATTCTTTTTGTTCGGGGGATACTCTGCCAAATACGGTGTACGAGTTGGCGCACTCACGCACTTGCTCGTCCGTCATACCTTCCAACGATATGTACTTGTCGGCATTTTCCACACCGACTTTGGCGGCAATGACCGATACGGACAACGGATTGTCACCCGATATCACTTTGACTGCCACATTGTTGGACTTGAACCACTCCACTATCTCTTTGGCGTCGCTACGCAAAGTGTCGGACAAGGCAACTATGGCTACGGGGCGCAACTCGCCCACTACATCGCCGTTGATTTCGTTGTCGGACACGCACACCGTGAGCACACGCAAGCCCTGACTGAGCAACTGCTGTGATACGTCGTTGTGCTTCTTGTGCGCCTTTTTGAGCATAAATTCGCCTGCACCTATAGCAACAGTGCCCACACCTTGCAGCGTTGCCGCACTGAACTTGCGCTTGGACGAAAAGGGAATAACGGCAGTACTTTGGAATACTGCTGTATGGCCAAAGGCTTTTTTGAGCGCTACGGCTGTGAGGTTGTCGTCCTTGGTGGCAACGACAAGCGAGCTGATAAGCTGAGCTATTTTGTCCTTATTGTACTTGTCGTCCAATATCTCCACGCTCTCTACCGTCATAGTGCCGTCGGTGATTGTGCCTGTCTTGTCCATACACAAAGTGTCAACTCGTGCAAGCATTTCGATACAATACAACTCTCTTACCCACACATTGCGACGTGCAAGACGTATTACCGATACTGCCAACGCTACGCTTGTCAAAAGCACCATACCGCTTGGCACCATACCTATCATAGAACCTGCGGCAGACTTCAAAGCGTCTTGAAACTGCGTTACGTTGCGCAAGTCCTTAAAGAAGGTGGCAAGTCCCAACGGGAAAATAATCCAGCTGATACACTTGATGATAAAAGTGATGGAGCGCATAAGCTCGCTGTTGGCTTTTTTGTACTTTTTTACCTTGGATTGCAGTTGTTCGGCGTAGTTGTCCGCGCCTACCTTGTCGGCACGTGCGCGGCAGTTGCCCGACACTACAAAAGAGCCCGAATACAATGTGTCGCCAGCACGCTTTTTGACTGCGTCACTTTCGCCCGTGAGCAACGATTCGTTGACTTCCACTTCACCGTCCACGACAATGCTGTCGGCACATATCTGTTTGCCACTGCTGTACACAACAATGTCGTCCAATACTACGTTGGACACTGCTATTGTCTGCTCCTTGCCATCTCGCACTACAGTGACGTTGGGTTGTTGCACTATGGCAAGCCTTTCCACTATGCGCTTGGAACGTATCTCTTGAAATATGCCTATTGCTGTGTTGGCAAGTATTACTACAAAGAAAAACATATTTTCTACACTGCCACAAATAAGCATAAGTACAAAAATTATGATACCCAACAAGTTGAAAAAGGTGAAAATGTTGGACGTGAATATGGACAGATAGGACTTGCCTATCGTCTTTTTGACAAAATTGGTTTTGCGAGCCGCTACACGTTCGGATACCTGCTGAGAGGTAAGCCCCTTGTCTGCCTCGGGGGTGACACGCTCTACTTCGTGCAAAACTGCGCTATGTTGTTTCATAACTACCTCCGTTGTTGTGTTGTACTATTACAAGCAAACACCACACACTGCTTTGGCGTTGCAATATTTTCTATAATATGAATATAAGTTGTGTTGATATTGTTATCTATGCGGCTTTTGTCCGCGCAACTTGAGCGTTGGGCAGGCAGTAAGCGTGAGATCGGCAAAGTTGCCGCTTAGGTACTGCCAATATCCGCGCGAAGCTATCATTGCGCCGTTGTCCCCACAAAGAGAGAGCTTGGGCAAATAAACCTCATACCCTTGATTGGTAAGTTGGGACAGCTGTTGGCGCAAGTAACTGTTAGCACCCACACCGCCTGCAACGGCTATTTTGTTGAGATTGTGACGTTGGCACTCCTGCACGGCGCGTCGCACAAGCCCGTCTATAGCGGCTACGGTAAAACTGCAACACAAATCACTTGTATTGACCTTTTCGCCACGTTGCTCTGCATTGTGAACGGTGTTGAGCACTGCCGTCTTGAGTCCGCTGTAGCTGAAGTTGCCGTTGGTGGTGACTACGTCGTGAAACTTGTATGTGCAATGTCCTTTTTGTGCCAATGCGTCCACATGCACACCACCAGGGTATGGAAGACCAACAATGCGCGCCACCTTGTCAAACGCCTCGCCTACGGCATCGTCCACTGTACTTGCAAGCACATCGTAGTTGTCGTAATCGTTGACTTTGACTATTGCCGTGTTGCCACCGCTTGTTAGCAAACATATATACGGCGGTTGCAAATTGCTATAAGTAAGGTAGTTGGCACAGATATGACCTTCGATGTGATTGACCGCAACAAGGGGCAAACCGCTTGCCTGACACAGACCTTTGGCGTAGGACACACCCACAAACAGTGCGCCCACCAGCCCTGCGCCGTATGTGACGGCGACAGCGTCGATATCGGACAAAGTGACGTTGGCTTGTCGCAAAGCCTCGTCCACCACGCTGTCGATAGCTTCCACGTGATTGCGCCCTGCTATCTCGGGCACTACGCCACCGTACCTTTTGTGTATATCTATTTGCGAGTTGACCACGTTGGACAATATTTGCCTGCCATTGACCACTACTGCGGCACTTGTCTCATCGCACGAGCTTTCTATACCCAAAATGTAAATGTCTTTTGTTTTCATTATGAATATAATATATAATTACCTTAGTTATTTGTCAATTATTGTTTGCATAAAGGCAAAAGAAAAACTATATGCGACAAAAACAGACAGTTTTGCATATACCTAAAACAAATTGAAAATGATACTTTTTTTTGGCTAATAATTGAGGTATAATTTGTTAATAGCATCACGCTTTGAATACTTTTGAGGTGCAAAATGAAAAAATTGCTGAAAGTTTTGTTTGGCAGACCTACAATAATTGCTATAGCCATTATTTTGCAGATTTTGCTGTTATATTCTATGCTGACCGTGATAGAACAATACAGCATATTTGTGCGCACGGCAAGCGTTGTAATTGCTTTGATGACATTAGTCAACCTTATCAACAGAGATATGTTGCCCGAAGGCAAACTTACTTGGGCAATAATTGTACTTGCCTTGCCGCTTATGGGCGTGTTGCTGTATTTGCTGTTTTCCAAAAACGTACTTTCGCGCAAACAGTATCGTTTGCTAAAAAGGATAGACTTGGAAAGTTTTGAAAATATGCGCGACGATTTGCCCACACAACAGACGCTCCGACTCAAGACAGGCAAACTGTATGGACAGGCAAAACATATTGCTGTAAGTAGCAAAGTGACTATGCACACCGACACGCTGACAAGATATTTTGCAAGCGGAGAGGACTTTTGGCAAGACCTTGTAGAAGAATTGCAAAAAGCCAAAAAGTTTATCTTTTTGGAATACTTTATTATCGAGCGCGGAGATATGTGGGACACAATACTTGCTATACTCGAGCAAAAAGTAAAGGATAGCGTAGAAGTAAGAGTGATGTACGACGATATAGGTTGTATTAGCAAAATACCTTCCAACTATTGCAAAAAACTGCGTCAAAAGGGCATAAGATGCGTAAAGTTTAATAAGTTTCGCCCACTGCTTAGCGCAGTGCACAACAACAGAGATCACCGAAAAATAACAATAATTGACGGCATTGTAGGATATATGGGCGGTATCAACCTTTCTGATGAATATATCAACCACACGCACCCTTACGGATATTGGAAGGACACCGCAGTAAAACTTGTGGGGCAGGGCGTAAAAAACATGACGCTGATGTATCTGCAGCTGTACAATATGCACTCCAAACGTGTGGAGGACTTTAACCTCTATATACCGCAAGAGTATCCCGTGTACCCTGACGAAGGCGTAGTAGTGCCCTTTGGCGATGGACCTCGCCCGCACTACAAAGAGATGGTAGCTGAACAGGCGTATATAGACATTATTACCCAAGCTACAAAGTCACTGTATATAACAACGCCCTACCTTATACCCACATACCGACTGACACAGGCACTGCGCAACGCCGCTCAGCGAGGTGTGGACGTAAATATAGTAACGCCGGGAATACCCGACAAAAAAGTTATATATATGCTTACACGATACAACTACCGTGCTTTGAGAGAAGTGGGAGTGAAGATATACCACTACACACCGGGGTTTATTCATAGCAAGACCATACTTGCAGACGACACTGTAGCAATAGTCGGCACAATAAACCTTGACTACCGCAGCCTTATACACCACTATGAGTGTGGCGTATGGATGTACAATACACGTACAGTACAACAGTTGAAAGACGATTTGTTGCATACCATAGAAGTAAGTCAACTGCAACGACAAGACTCGCTCAACGCACTGCAACGCATATTTTGTCGCCTCTTGATGCTGTTTACACCGCTGTTGTAAAACTGAATATAATAAAGCAAACATAGCCCCCTGCACAACTTAATTGCAGAGGGCTATATTAGTGTTATTATTTTTTGTGAGTATGCATGCACACGTATACAACAATAAAAATTGCTATATGCACTGACACACTGTAAAAACAGTGTCTGCTATGTGTTGCCATTTAGTTACTAATACAAAACTTTATTTAACTATGAACACGGAAAAATTCTAATGCATATTCTACATCCCCACCAACAAAGTAAAGGCTGTACAAAATGACTATTAACAAGTGGTTTTGCTTGAACGCCTTTTTCGTCTCTATTGCATTTGTCATTTTACAGTACTTTTACTTGCATTGCACTATTTTGCGTGCCTGTATTCGGCGGAGCTTTGCTCCGACACTTGTATATAATATAGGCACGCTAAACAGTCATTTAGTAAAAATTGTAAATTCTATTAACATTTTAGTGAAAAATTATTTAATATTTTTAGAAAAAATTACAACTCTACACTAATAATCAAAAGCGATAACAAACAATATTTGAGGTACTAAATATATCTGTCAAATATACATTCCCCTCTACCACTTTTCATACTTCATACTACAACTTTTAATTAATGTTTATTAACTATTTAACCATTAGTACTTTACTTATAAATCAAACTTCAGGATACCACAACTTATCTTTTGGCACATTCTCCGAATTATCTAATTTATAAGCAGTTAAGTTGTATGTTTGCGTTTGTGCAGTATTATCAAATGTACAATTAAGCTGCAAATTTTCTTTGTCACTGCTATAAGTGCCTGTAAACAAAGTATTCTCTTGCTGTACACTATTTGCAAATTCATAAGCCTTAAAAGCGTTATCTTCAAGCCAATAAATGATTATATCATACTTGACATTATCAATCTTTATATTACCTGTGGAAAATCTACGGGTGTATTCATAGGTATACAAATTAGCCACTCCATCTAGTTTCCAACCCAAACGTTGTCGCAAAGCTACATCATAATCACTCTCAGTCATCGGCTCAGCCTTGATAACTATTTTCTTATCAACAAGAGCATTATTAAATAACATATCTTTACTTATTGTTAATTCGACACAGTCATCCTTGATAATTTTGTAATCACCGTCTACATACTTTCTTTCATCGGCTACATCGTTTGGCTCGCCATAATAATTAACATCATAGAAAGAAAATATACTCCTCGTCCAACATATGGAAAAATCATATCGAGTGTCTTGGAATTCTATAGTACCAAAATGTATTACATCATTTTCAAACACTTTAATTTCCATATAAATATCGTCGTTATTTTCTTGAGACTGCCAAACTACAAATTTGAGCTTGTCGTGTCTTGCGAACCATGGCACAACAATACAACCCGATAATACAAACATCAAGCACAAAAGTAATGTTGTTGTAAGAATAGTTACTTTTAATCTTTTTGTCATGCTAATCACCTACCTTACATATCAAATACATCAATTGATTATAAAACCCGACAAAATATCATTTATATTTATTAATGACATTGCTACAATCAATGGCTACACAGTATTATTGCACTAACCACAATAATATACAAGATATTAATATCATATCATATATGCACATCAAGAGATAACAAAAAGTCGACATATGAGGTCGACTCTTTGCTTTGTCTTTAGCTGTCGGGAAGGATGTGAACATCTGTAATAATATTGTTCAAATTATTCTTCATAGCCTATTTTAACTAACTATTTAACAATTAGTACTTTACTTATAATTAAACATTAGGGTACCACAATTCATCTATTGGCATATTCTCCGAATTGTCTATTCTGTAAGCAGTTAAGTTGTATGTTTGCGTTTGTGCAGTATTATCAAATGTACAATTAAGCTGCAAATTTTCCTTGTTACTGCTATAAGTGCCTGTAAACAAAGTATTTTCCTTCTGTACACCATTTGTCAATTCATATGCCTTAAAAGTGTTATTATCGAGCCAATAAATAACTATATCATATTTGTCATCATCAATTTTTATATTACCTGTGGAAAATCTACGGGTGTGCTCATAGGTATACAGACTAGCCACTCCATCTAACTTCCAACACACATCCTGTCGCAAAGCTACATCATAATCACTCTCAGCAATGGGCGTAGCTTTAATAACAATTTTCTTATCGACAAGAGCATTATTAAATAACATATCTTTACTTATTGTCAATTCGACACAGTCATCCTTGATAATTTCGTAATTACCTGATATGTATTTCCTCTCATCACTGATATCGTTTGCCTTGCCATAATAATTAATATCATAGAAAGAAAATATACCTCTCGTCCAACATAATAAAAAATCATATCGAGTGTCTTGGAATTCTATAGTGCCAAAATGTGCTACATCATTTTCAAACACTTTTATTTCCATGTAAACATCATCGTTATTTTCTTGAGACTGCCAAACCACAAATTTAAGCTTGTCGTGTTTTTCCGTCCATGGCATAACCACACAACCCGATAATACAAATATCAAACACAAAAGCAATGTCATTGTAGTAATGGCTACTTTGTCCTTTTTTGTCATTTTAAGCACCTACCTTAATATCAAATACATCAATTAATTATAAAACCTGACAAAAATAACCCTTTCCCATCATTGATAACACCATTCAAATCATTAACTGTAATCGAACCTACTGAATAACCGCTGTTATACACAACATATTTACCGTTGGATTGTCTTGAGACAGCAACAAAATGTGCTCCTTTAAAGGGATTATATTTGTTATTCATAAAGCATACAATTGCATACTGATTCGTTCTCATATTCTTAAATGCATTTTCAAACCAAGATTTATTAAGATATGTACCAGAACAAGCGATTCCTTTATCTTTGAAGTATACTTTAATTTGAGAAGGATCTGTACCAAAGTAACCTAAAACCAAAGTTCCTAATTTTCTTTCTATTTCATACGCAACATCAGATAACTTTTCTTCTCTACCGAGCAAGTACATCACATTATAGGTTGCTATAACACCACATCCATTATAATCCATTGTGCTTAAACCGAATTTCCATCCGTCATATGCCCACTGATTGTTAATTAAGCCATTTACTTGCCAATCTAATTTTTTGTTTTCGTTGTAATTCTTCTTCGCTGTTGTTACTTCTACTATAGTTGCTGCAGCAATGCCTACAACAACTACACCAGGAGCAAATACTGTCACAATACCTTTTAATAAATTACCCAACCAACCTATATTGTCAACCAATGTGTTTTGCATAAGATCAGACAGCAAAACACTTTCATCGTTATCAATCTTAATGATTGCGTCAACTTCTCCCATGTCATTTATGAATGCTATGCCGAAAAATTCTTCAGATAGGATTGTTCCTTCCTCAGATTCTGCATATGCATTAATAGTTACAATGTTAGTTTGAGCGTCAAAAGTGCATTCAAATTTTATTCTTTGATTGACTAAATTAGCCATATCAGTTTCTGAAACATTGTCTACATTACTAAGAATGGAATCGTCCAAAGTCCTATAGCCTGTGAATTTTGTAACGCTCTGCTCTGTAGACAATGAAACATCTTCATATTCAGCCAATATACTTTGTACGTCCACCTCTGAACCTGCTAATCTTACAGTTCTTATTGGATTATTTACATCTTGAGCATCCAATTTAGAAGTATTACTTAAAATAATGATTGCTACAAGTGTAAACACAAGTACAATAGACAAATACTTGTTAATATTTTTAACCTTCCAACCATAATTTGCATCCTCTAAAATTGTTTTATAATTAGTCAAAAAGATCATTTATAAACAGACAATGTGGTACCCCATAAGTGATTAAAATAATCCTTTATCCTAAACTTCTATCACTCTTTGATAAATAGTATACAACTATATTTTACAACTGAAAGATCATATTATATTGATTTTCAGAGCACAATGTATGTCAGTTAATTTAATTGACATTATGCACTACATTCCAACGATTATTTACCTTCCTTTACAACAATTATTTTAAATATAAAAATAAGCAAATTGCCAATGTGCAAAGAATTGAAACTACAATATTATTAAAATAATTGTACAATGCATCTAGATTAAGATAGACTTCAAAATACAACTAAAATTTTTAGCGATGCCTTTATCATAAATATTGATTCTCTAAATCCACTTTTATAAACTTTTATTTATAATATTGTAACATAAAGTCACATAAAAATCAATATGTTTTTTCAAATTCATTTAATATTCCTAACAAATCTATTATAGAATTATATAAACTACTGTATAGGTCGGCATTATTACAATATTTATTTTTCCATAATATTTTTAGCCACTATTTCAAAAAAACAATTGTATACTGAGTATACATGCAAGAACACAAGCAGTTACTTTTGCTAGAAATTTAATCAATTGTCTCATTTAGTTCTATTAACCGATGTATTCAAGAAATAAGTTTATGGGTATACTGTAGACTATACCATACACAATATTTCCCGAATTATCTTTAGTCCTAAATGTTGTTAAACCTATCAATTCACCTTTTTCATTCAAAAGTGCCCCTCCACTGTTACCAGCTGCTATAGTCAAATCACACTGAATAACTGCACGTGTTATGCCCTCTGCCTCGATATTTAAAAGAGGTATGCTGATTATACCCTCAAAAATACCTATACCATAATTTGCCGCATTTCCAACTGCATACACTTTATCACCTGCGGCGATTGAATCTGAGTTAGTAGTTTTAATCGGAATAATATTGATATTAGTTATATCAACTATTTTTAAGACAGCTATATCTTTTTCATTATCGTACTTTATAAGTTGAGCTTGTCTGTAATCTTCTTCATAGGAAAAACGGAATAAATATTTTTCAAACAAATTTACTTCGCCAAATTTTGTGTACGTAACAACATGAGCATTGGTAACCATAGTCCCATCAGCAGATATTATTTCAGCAGTTCCAAAGCTTTCGCCAACATCATCGCTTACGGCTTTGACCTCAACAACATTATCTAAGCACGATTTATATATTTTATTTGCCGTTATTTTCTGTTTAGACATAACAAAAGGTAAAACAATAGCTGTTATAGATAAAATAAATACCGCTACTATCCCTATCAAACTTAATAGAAACTTATTTCTACTCAAAACATCTTCCTCATATTAATTTTTTTTGATTAAAATACACTATTATTTAACATTATTATTGTCTTTTCTATTCAATTAAAAATAACTTTATAAATTCAGTATAGAAAAAAAGAAAATTGCCAATATGAGCATTCCCCATATTGGCAATAATTTCCAAAAAAAAGATTATTACTTCTTTTGTACCAACAACGTATAAGAATAAAAGATTGTAATGCTAGTATTTCCTATTACTATTTATGATTTTTTATCAACCTTATCGCTATTACGATTGTCTCTTCTAGCATTAATATTAGCCACTACCATAAGTAACGTAGGCAAAATAATTGTTAAAAATATTGGAACAAAACCAACACTTGAATTTAACACCAATCTAGCATACAGAAATACTGATATTTCAAAAACAAGAAATATCAAAAAAATTATGTTAGCAACTTTTAGCTTCATATTCAACCTCCTATAAAAGCTTAAGTGAAGTCATACATGCTACCAGAGCAACGACCCCTCCACCTATACCAGTACAAATACCAACTCCTGCATTACCAGAACTCATGCCAGTAGCTAAACCTGATCCAACACCTGTACATACAGCCCCTACTGTTGTTAAGGCCCATCGACCCAACTTACCCCATGGCAATTTACCACCTTCAAGATACTCCATTTCATTGTTAGTTACTTCTACATAAGTTGTAGGCAATCTCAAACCTTTTACTGCTTCCATAATTTAATATTATGAGTAATTATTAGCCTATGTAGATTATATCACATATCTTATATGAGTCAATATGTATAAGCAATAAAAAATCATTTCATTTTTATACCTATTTGCTCTAGTAAATAATATAAATATATGTCTGATGATAAATTATCTTTGTCTCACAAGTCGTACCCACCGATAGCTTAATACTTTGTTGGTTGGACTCTAATTGTGTCTTCTCTAAATCAACTTTGACTATGTAATAAGAGTAATTTTCTGACACTATAGCATTTACAGACAGTTTATCTAATTGCCCGTTAATAACGCCATATTCGTTTTGACTAACTCCATTCAATGCCATTTTACAAAATCTTAAAGTTTAACAATATCAATTTACAAATTGAAAAATTAATATGCTGTTATTGAACTATTTATAAAAAACAACACATCCACATTCATCAGGATTATCAATTATTATCTGATCACTACTTTTAATACGAGAAAAAGCTAACTTAATTAAAATATAAAAATCCCCTCCCCCTATTAATATCATTGTGATACCAACCACGACGAATAAAAGATTACCTATAATTATAGCAACTATACTAATCACAAACCCTAGAATTAAAGTAGGCATCAATATTGCAATAATGTATTGCCATTTTTTTAAAGGTTCTATACAATTACAATATGGCGCAAAAGCTTTCCAAAGAAAACCCAAATACACCGATTGAAAGTGTTCTTTTGCAAACATAGCAAAAAATAAACCATGAATTAATTCATGAACAAATACACCTAATATTATTACGAATATGCAACTAGATAACGCTCCAGCATTAATGTCTTTGACATTGAACCCATTAAAAAAATAGAATAACCAACCAAATAGCACTACAAAAGGTAGCATTACTACAAATGCCATAATATTAACCTCAAGTGCACCAGCAACTATTTTTTTGTGCAAATACCCCTGATTTTGTTTATCGTCACATAATTTTTTAAAATATTCTTTTCTTTCAAATATCGAAAGCCTACCTGTTTTCATATTTTCTCCATTAATCAAATAGCGACTTCTTATTATTTAAAAAAAATAAGCTGACAAAATATAACTAAACCGAGTTTGTCGATGTCAAACTCGGTTTACGAACATAAACTCCATATCTCAAATTTTCGAATTATTTTTGGCAAATCGTGACAAATCACCAAACTGTTAAAACTTATTTGAAATAATAAGCGATATTTATTGTACCAGGACCAAATGAACCACCGCCGAAGCCACCAATTGTTCCAGGAGAACAAGGACCCGTTTGTGCGATTTCTGTTTGACTAAGAACACAATAACCACCAACAAGGATAACCACAACAGCCGCAAGAGCCCCTATCGTAGCTGGACCAATCCCACCATCAAGGTACTCCATCTCATTGTCAGATACCTCTACATAAGTTGTAGGCAATCTCAAACCTTTTACTGCTTCCATAATTTGCCTCTAAGAACGTTATTTATATGGGTACTTATTACCTATATTCTTGCATTATATCATATATTTTTCTATTGTCAATAGGTAAATGAATAAAAAATTTATTTTATTTTTATGCCTAATTGCTCCAAAAAATAATATAAGTATGATGTTTGGTGATATATTATTCTTGTCTCACAAGTCATACCAACAGATAGACTAATATTTTGTTGATTAGACTCTAATAGTGTCTTCTCTAAATCGACTTTGCCTATATAGTAATAATTATCTTCTGACATTGTAGCATTGGAAGATAATGTATTCAATTTGCCATTGATAACGCCATATTCGTTTTGACTAACTCCGTTCAATGCTATTTTAACACTATCTCCAACATTGATGTTTGGTCTATCTTGAGATAATACATAGCACTCAACATACAGACTATCGTTGGGATCAAATACAGAGCCTATGGACATACCCGCTTGCAAAAATGTACCCTGTGTAACTGTAGAGTCAAAGTGTACTATACCATCACTATTAGCTGTTACGATATAATTGGCTTTACTTTTGATATAACTGTCTAGCTGTGAATTATACTTATCCAACTCCACACTCAACGAATTGCGTTGAGTATAATAGTTGTCAAGATACTGACTTATTATCTGTTGCACATACTCTTCCTGATTGGGCAAACCTTGAGCTTCTTTCTTGGCATTTTCAAATGCACTCATATAATTATAAAACTCTAGTTCCACTATATCATCTTTGTCAAAACAGTTGCCTTCCTCATCTTTGGAATAGTTATTCTTTGTATATGTAATTAGCCTGTCATATAGAGCTAAATGCTCTTGGTAATAATCAATATATGGTTGCAACTGTGATATCTGCAAATCAATTTCTGTTGTGTCTAATTGCAATATTTTATCACCTGTACTGACAGTTGCACCCTCTGTCACAAATACTTCTGTAACTTTTGCATTAGTTAGTACAGTTAACGGCGTTTTATCTTCAACAGTGACTACACCTTGAACTTTAATGACAGATGTTTTTTGTACAAGTGCTGACCACACAAAAAAGCCTACAACAGCTAAACAAATTATTGTTATTATTACAAACAAAAATTTGGGTACTTTTTTGTGGTACATAATGTAGCTATCAGTGAATTTTTCAAAGCGGTATTGTTTTGGTTTATTCGCCATCCTTTATTACCTCAGCAAAAATATCACACATATAAGTTTGTCCATTAGCCAAATGAATACTATATGTTGAACATGTCAAATTAAGGTAGTTTTCAAAAGCATAAACACCTATTTTATTATAAGCTATCTGCAAATAGTCTTGGTTGTCATTATACCTTACATACAAACAATTAGGAACACGCAACTCTTCAGTATAACTGTATGGATAAGCTACAGATGTATTAGGCTTAGCCTCAACTTGAGACATAATTGCAGTCTTTAACGTTGCATTACCATCAACAACTTCTGTCTTTGTATATGTAATCAATGGACCACGAGCTGTTAATCCTCTTGCTTTAATGTAGGCTTGAAAAGATTGCAAAGTCTGTGATAAATTAGAAGCTTCTGTTTCTGACAAATCTTTTCTTAGCACCTTGTGTAATTTCAAAACTTTATTTTCTTCTACATTCAATACTCTTTGTTGTCTATTAGTATTCAATTTCGTTTCCTCCTTTGGGCTCTATTTTTGATGTTATAGTTGACAATGATGATCTATAGCTTGTGTAACCATTACCTGTTTGTGCGTCACACATTTGATAATATAGTCCTCGTTTATAGTACAGAGTAGCATGCTTACCCGACTCAACAATTTTACCTTTGTCAAATACATAAATCATATCACAATTTTTGATAGTACTTAACCTATGAGCTATAATTAAAATTGTTGTATTAGGTAATTTACTAAACAATAAATCAAAAACTTCTCGTTCGGTATTAAAGTCCAAACTACTAGTTGCTTCGTCCAAAATTAAAAACTTTGGTCGTTTTAATAATGCCCTTGCTATTGCAATACGCTGTTTTTCACCACCTGATAAACCACCACCTGTGTCGTCTAGAAAAGTTTGATACCCAAAAGGCAAACGATTAATAAATTTACTACAGCCTGATATCTCGCAAGCATATTTTACATCTTCGTCTGTAGCATCAGGCTTACCTACCTTTATATTGTCAATAACTGTACCACTGAACATTTCAATACTTTGTGGTACATAACCTATGTTTTGTCTTAATGAAAAAGCATTGATGTCTTTAATAGACTTTCCATTGACGAAAATTTCACCTTGTTCAAAGTCATAAAACTTCATTAATAGCTTAGTCACAGTTGTTTTTCCACTACCTGACTCACCAACTAAAGCTATTTTACTACCTCTTGGCAAATCAATTGTAATATTGTTTAGTGCTAATGGTCTCGAACCATATCTAAAACTAACATTTTTTACTGAAATATCGCCATCAACAACATCAATACTATCAAGTTGACTCTCATGCTCTACTTCTTCATCAACATCATAGATTTCAGATAAGCGTTTTAGAGATATGTCAGCTTCTTGTATTTGTAGCTGTAATTCAATCAATCTGCCTATAGGATCCATAAAATAGCCAGCTATAGTCATAAAAGCCAAAACTGTACCGATAGTAATTTTATTTTCTATCACGAGCCAAATACCCATTGCCATTAAAACTATGTTACCTATGCCGGTGATTATTTGCGAGAAACTGCTTTGTATGTTAGAATGAAAGCCCTGCTTAAAATCTATTTTTAGTGATTTGACATATTCATTTTCAACCTTATCAAGCACAGTATCTTCATAGGCGTTTACTTTGACCGTCTCTATACCCTTGAGTGTATCAATTATTTGAGAATTTAACCTAGCCCCCTGCTCCATTTGCTTTTGTTTAACTTTTTGTACAGTCCTTTATAACAATATATCAATATACCACTTAATACTGTAATTGCTAAAATAACCAAAAAAAGTTGCCAACTCATAAGTATCATTATTATTGCTGTAACAACTGCTAACAATATGTCAATGATCAATGTCAACATTGCATTAGTTAGAATATTTTTAATAACGTAAGCATCTTGAAATCTCGTTGTAATGTCACCAACTTTTCTTGTCGCAAAAAAGTTAATCGGTAATCGATAAACATGTTTAAAGTATGATAACATCATTGGCAAGTCTATTCTTTGTGACAGATAAAGGACTAAATGTTGTCTAACAGCACCTAATATTACCCTAATTATTGCAACGCACCCAAAACCGATACTATATGCTATTAAAAGATCTTTCAAGTAATAAGGCAATACTTCATCCATCATAACCTTATTGAATAACGATGAAAAGATACCTAAAACTGTAAGGAAGATTGACGCCACGATAGCGTAAATGAATAACTTTTTTTGTGGTTTTAACAAAGCCATGAATTGCTTGAAAGTGGTAGATTTTTCTTTATTGTTATTCAATTTGAAGCCATTGTTTGGATATAGAAAAACTATGTAACCATCGAAAAAATTAAAAAACTCATCTATTTTGATTTTTTTTACGCCTATGGCGGGATCGAGTATCAATACTTTTTTTCTATATACTTTTTGCAACACCACAAAATGCCCTGCACCAAACGAGTTTCTAACATAACATATTGCAGGCAGAGTGAATTTATCATGTATAACTTCCTTAGTGATTGACACAAGTTTTGCATCATATCCTAATCGTTTCGCCCCATCAACTAAACCTTTTAGCGGAGTACCTTGTATGTCAGTGCCTAACACATCACGCAACTTCGTTATAGAAAAATCTTTCCCATAATATTTGCTCACCATTGCTAGGCACGCAGCGGCACAGTCATTGCTATCATGCTGTTCAACAAATAAATTTTTATAACGCATTATCTCCTCCTGCAATTATAAGACTAACCTTAATACAATTATTAGTATAGCAAAAAATGATTGCAATAACAATTATTTATAGTTTTAGTAATGACCTTTTCTTGTATCATTACCTAATTAATTCTATTTTTACACTTTTACTTTCTTTAATTTTTGCCGATCGGCAGTGACTGCAACGCATCTTTTGTCGCCTCTTGATGCTGTTTACACCGCTGTTGTAAGACCAAGCAAAAGCTAATGAAAGTGTTATAGGCAACACAAAAAAACGGGCAACAAATGTTGCCCGCAAAATGCGAATAGACTTAAAATGTCTTGTCGGAATAACCCAACGTCGCATTGATATTATAATATTGTTGGTCGCCAAAGTCAAATACTGTTGAGTAAATAAATAACAATCTACTTATACACATTGTGAAAAGCACAAAACAGTATGCTTGGAGATAAAAGCGTACCGTTTTTGTCTGCATTTTAATGACGCATCAAAATGCTTTTTGTAGGTAGTCTTCGATAAAGGGCTGTATGTTGCCGTCCATAACGTCCACTATGTTGCTGTTTTCAAAGCCTGTACGGTGGTCTTTGACAAGCGTATAAGGACAAAATACGTACGAGCGTATCTGACTGCCCCACTCTATCTTTTTGATTTCGCCTTTTATGCTCTGCGCCTCTTCCTGCTGTTGACGTTCCTTCAGCTCGGCAAGGCGGGACTTTAGCATATTCATTGCCTGTTCTCTGTTTTGTATCTGGCTACGCTGTGTTTGGCAAGACACCACTATACCTGTAGGCAAGTGCGTGATGCGTATTGCACTCTCCGTCTTGTTGACGTGCTGACCGCCTGCGCCCGAACTGCGATAGGTATCTATCTTCAAGTCCTTGTCGTCTATGACTATGTCGTTGTCCACAATAATCTCGGGCATCACTTCCAACGATGCAAAACTTGTATGACGGCGTTTGTTGGCGTCAAAGGGGGATATGCGCACCAATCTGTGTACGCCCTTTTCTGCCTTCAGGTAGCCGTAGGCATTTTCGCCTTTGACAGCAAATGTTACGCTTTTGATACCTGCTTCTTCGCCGTCCAACATATCAAGCACTTCTACACCGTAGCCACGACGTTCACAATAGCGTGTGTACATGCGGTACAACATCTGCACCCAATCTTGCGCCTCTGTGCCTCCTGCACCTGCGTGCAATGTCATAATGGCGTTGTTGGCATCGTACTTGCCGTTGAGTAGCGTTGCTATGTGCAGCTCGTCAATGCTTTTGCTAAGCTCTACAATGACGTTGGCAGTTTCTCCCAACACCGATTGGTCATCTGCGGCAAGCTCCAACAGTTCCATAACGTCATTGAGCTTGGTGTTGAGCTTGGTGTATCCGTTGATTTTGTTTTCTATAGTTTTGGCTTTTTGACTGACTGCCTGTGCATTTTTTACATCTTCCCAAAAGTCGGGTTGGTGTTGCTGTTCATTGAGCGACGCCAACTCTTGCTCCAACTTGGGCAAGTCAAAGTGAATCACCTACACTTTTTATTTTTTGTTGCATATCTTTGCAATCTTGCCATAATTGCTCAATCTGTACCAAAAAACTCACTCTCCTTTCGCTAAACGATATATTAAAATAACTTGCGGTGTTGATGTGTATTGATTATCAATAATAGCTACAACACACTACCGCATTGTATGTTTGCAAAACTTGCCACTCTGCTATTTTTTTGTGCCGTTTTGCTGTTGTTTTTGTTCCTTGCGCTGTTGACGTTTCAATGCGTATTCCTGCTGTTTGGTAAGCGGCTGAGGTTGTTCGTCCTCTTGCTGTTTGCCAACATTGGTGATGTCCAACAGTTTTTGACGTTCAAGGTCCTTTTGGTAGCAACAATGCTTGTACTTTTTGCCACTGCCACACGGACAAGGACGGTTCAGTGCACGTTCGGCATTTTCGTCCACACGCTGCTGTATGCGCTCACGAATAGTCATTGCGTCTATATCCACGCTGAGCACTGCGGTAACAACATTGGTGCTTACCGTGTCCATCATCTCGTCAAACAACTGCGTGGACTGACGTCTGTATTCCACAACGGGATCACGCTGTGCATACGCCTGCATACCTATACCATCTCTCAATGCATCCAAGTTGTTGATATGTCTTTTCCACAACACGGTAAGGTTTTGCAAAGTGATAGCACGTTCAAAAATAGTATATTTGGTAAGGCGCTCGTCCTGCTTATCGGGCTGTACCACTTGGTCAATACGTTGTTCAAACTTCTCTACCAAATCGGCATAAAACTTGCGCATACTTTCGTATTGTCCTTCGGTCAAAAAGGTTATCGGTTCTTCCACCTTGTTGCCAAAATACAGACGATTGAACGTTTGGTTGGTCTTTTCTATGTCTAAACTTTCCATTGCTTCGTTGCCGTCTGACAACTGCGACAACACGTTGCGCACAAAGTCTTTGACCATATTTTTGACCATAGGGTGTATCTCATCGTTGCTTGCAAACAATACTTCGTTGCGAGTACGGTACAAAGTCTTGCGGTGCGTATTGTTGACGTCGTCGTACTGCAACACTGTCTTACGAGAGCTATAGTTTCTGCTCTCAATAGCCTTTTGCGCTTTGAGTATGGCACGGCGTTGCACCTTAGCCACCACTTCGGGCACACTGTACGAGCTCATTAGTGAAGACATACGGCTTTGCAGTCCGCCAAACACACGCATCAGCTCATCGTCCATAGCTTCGGTAAATACGCTTTCTCCAGGATCGCCTTGTCTGCCTGCACGTCCGCGCAACTGATTGTCTATGCGGCGGCTTTCGTGTTTTTCCGTACCTATTACGTACAAACCGCCCAATTCAAGCACTTTGGCTTTTTCCTGCTCGGTAACAACTGTACTTTCGGCAAGATACTTGGCGTATTCGTTGCGAAGAGGTATCTCTTCCTCTTTTGGTGGCAGATACTGCGACGCTATTTCTATCTGCTCGGGAGTAAAACCCTTTTTCTCCATCATCTGTTTGGCAATAAATTCGGGGTTACCTCCAAGCAGTATGTCCGTACCTCTGCCCGCCATGTTGGTAGCTATAGTTACCGTATTGAGTCTTCCTGCCTGCGCAACAACGGCTGCCTCTGCCTGAGGGAACTTGGCATTGAGCACGTTGTGTTTGATACCCTGCTTTTTGAGCAAGTCGGACAGCTCTTCACTGCGCTGTACGCTTACTGTGCCTACCAATACGGGGCGTCCCTGTTGGTTGAGCTCGGCAATCTTTTCGACAATATACTTCAGTTTGTCCTCTCTTGTTGCAAACACTTGGTCGGGGTGGTCGATACGCACAACAGGCTTGTTGGTGGGAAGTACTACCACGTCCAACTTGTATATAACATTAAACTCGTCTTCTTCTGTCTTGGCAGTACCTGTCATACCCGACAACTTTTTGTACAGACGGAAAAAGTTTTGGTACGATATAGTAGCCAATATAGAGCTGTTGGGCTGTACAGTAAGATGTTCCTTAGCTTCCAACGCAGAGTGCAAACCGTCCGAATAACGTCTGCCGTACATTTTGCGGCCTGTGTTGGTATCTATAAGTATGATGTTGCGGTTTTCTACAAGGTAATCGACATCACGCTCAAACAAAGCACGTGCTTTCAATGCGTTAGTAATAACATTGTTGAGCTCCACATTGTTGATGTCGCCAAGGTTGTCGAGATTGAAAAATTGTTCTGCCTTTTGCACACCGCTATCGGTAAGTACTGCTGTGCGGTGTTTGTAGTCCACCACATAGTCGCCGTCTGGTTGCAACAATTCTTCGCCCTTGCGTGAGATTGCAAAGCGGTCATAGCGCTCCTGTCCTTCCACCTTGCCTTCGCTGTCTACGTTGGTAGACTCTTTCAATTTGGACACAAAACGTGTTGCATCGTTGTACAGCTTGCTGTTGACTTCTTCCCTACCGCTGATAATCAAAGGTGTACGTGCCTCGTCAATAAGAATACTGTCCACCTCGTCCACAATGGCAAAGGTCAAAGGACGTTGACACACGTCTTCTTTGGTCAATGCAAGGTTGTCTCTTAGATAGTCAAAGCCTGCTTCGCTGTTGGTTGTGTATGTGATATCGCACGCATACGCCTCTTTTTTGCGCTTGGTTGCACCCGAATCGCTGTGTTGTCCGTCGTCAACAGCAAGTCCAACGGTCACTCCCAAAAATCTGAATATCTTGCCCATCCATACGGAGTCACGTCTTGCAAGGTAGTCGTTGACGGTGACAATGTGTACGCCCTCACCTGTAAGACTGTTGAGGTATGCGGCAAGCGTAGAAGTAAGCGTTTTGCCTTCGCCCGTTGCCATTTCACACACTTTGCCTTCGTGCAAGATAATACCGCCCATAAGCTGTACAAAGTAATGACGTTGATTGAGCGTACGTTTGGCAGCCTCACGGCACACTGCAAATGCTTCGGGCAACATTTGCTCCAAAGTTTCGCCCTCTTTGTAGCGTTGCTTAAACTGTGCAGTCATATCTTGCAACTGCTCGTCCGAATACTTTTCAAAGCGGCTTTCCAACGCCTCTATTTCCATGGCAATATCAAATATACGCTTTATCTGTTTGACATTGTCGCGACCAAAAGGCTTGACGTGCCTTATGTATTGCTTCAACATCTCTTTTTTCTGTTGCTTGGTAAATTCAGTCATAACTGTCTACCTCCAAAGATATTTTGTATTCACCCGCCGCAACTGTGATGCAATTAACCTCTATTGCGCCGGCTTTGATTAGTGCTTTGCTGCAGTTGTTGAGAGTAGCACCTGTAGTTTTGACATCATCTACAAGCAATATGCGTTTTCCCTCAACCTCATGGGCATTTTGCACACTGTATGCGCCCACTACATTTGTCATACGTTGTCTGCGTGACAACTTTTCTTGTTGATGCGTTTCTTTTACTTTGACTAAAGCATCGCAAAAACAATGTGTATTGTTCAACTGACAGAAAAATCTTGCCAACAACTCGGACTGATTGTAGCCACGATGCTTAACGGCTGTTGCCGTCATTGGCACACAACATACAGCATCGTACTGTATATCAAACTTCGTAGCAAGGTAACACAAGTAATATGCCAACTGGTAGCATTTAACTGCGTTGTTGCCGTATTTGATGGAATGTATTACGTTGCGAATACCGTCGGCATATTCAAACGCCGAATAGGCATGTTGGTAATATATTTTCTCAGCATTGCAATGACCGCAAAAACTTTCTTCGCCTTTGATAGGCGCACCGCAACGAATACACGTTTTACCGTTGTTGAACCTAAACTTGTTGATACAAGCCCTACATATCCCAAGTCCGTCTTCAAATATATCCGAACCGCACAACATACAACGCTTGCTACACTTGGACAAATACTCTATAGTTTGAAAAGCAGTATTTTGTACAATCTCTTTGACTTTGCTTCTTAATGCGTCTGTTCTGAACAGACTAATTAGTTTTGTCAACATCATCTTTGGTATCAAAATACTGTTCGTAACGGTATTTCTCCTCTTTTAAGAACCGCCTTAGCATAGTGTTGCGCGTTGATATAGTGTTGTTGTGTATCATTAGCCCCAAAATACTTTTTTTGCCCACAAGCACCACAACTTTTTTGGCTCTTGTAACTGCTGTGTACAACAAATTTTTGTTGATAATAGTAGGAGGTCCGTTGACAAGGGGTATTACTACCACATCAAACTCACTACCCTGACTTTTGTGCACGGTAATTGCATAAGCAAGTTGCAAGTCGGACAAATACTCGGCAGTGTACTGTACAAGACGATTGTCGTCAAACATTACTTCCAATATTCCGTTTTCCCTGTCTATGCGTTTGACAAAGCCTATGTCACCGTTGAACACGCCCGAGCCTTCTTCTGTGCCTTGCGGAGTGACACGAATATATGTCAACTCGTACTCGTTGACTGTCTGCATCACTCTGTCGCCTTCGCGAAACAGTCGTTTGCCCGACCACATTTCTTTTTTGCTGACTGTGGGCGGATTGACTGCCTGTTGCAAACGTGTATTGAGGTTGTCCACCCCTGCCACACCGTTTTTAAGTGCGCCCAATACCTGTATCTCGGTTGCGGGTACGCCTGTAAACTTGGGCAAACGCCTCTCGACAAGTTGCACTACCGTGTCGGCAACGGCGTCAAACTCGTTGACTGACATATAGAAAAAGTCTTTGCTGCTATTGTCTATAACAGGCATTTTGCAACTATTGATAAGGTGTGCGTTGGACACAATAAGACTGTCTTCGGACTGTCGGTAAATATAAGTGAGATATCTTACGTCCACTACTTTGGACGCTATGATATCTGCAAGCACATTGCCTGCGCCTACGCTCGGTAATTGGTCTTTGTCGCCTACCAAAATTACTCTTGTACCGCTGTCTGCCGCACGCAACAAGTTGAACGCGAGCGACACGTCTGCCATAGACATTTCATCTGCTATTATTACGTCGCACGGCAAGGGATTGTTTTGTCCATATTTGAAGTTGAGCTTGCCTTCCAACATTTCCACGCCCAACAGACGGTGTATAGTCTTAGCTTCGCGCCCTGTGCTTTGTGACAAACGTTTGGCTGCTCTGCCCGTGGGTGCACAAAATTCCAAACGCAAGCCGTGTGCACCGAATATATCGGCAATACACTTAATTATTGTGGTTTTGCCTGTGCCCGGTCCGCCCGTTATTACCGTGACGCCGTTGACTATTGCCGAGCGCACAGCCTGTGCCTGAGATACGTGAAAGGATATGTGATGCACTTGCTCAAATTGCTGTATCATGCTGTCTGCGTCCAACATCAGTCGCCTTGCGTCGTGATTGAGTCGCATAAGCGAGTTTGCAATGCCCTTTTCCAAAGCATAATACTTGACCAACGCCACACAACTGACGCCCTCTATCTCGTATTGCTTGATAACGGGTTCTAACACCAATTTGGTAAGCACGTTGTCGGTAACTTGTGCATAATCTTGCAGATTGAGCCCCAATAGTTGCGAGCAACGTTGCAAAAGCTGTTGTTGTTCGAGATAAGTATGCCCTTCTTTATCTGCACAATCGCGCAAAGTGTACACAATGGCTGCACGTATGCGAAACTCGCCGTCCGTCTTGTGCCCCATACTGATTGCTATTTTGTCCGCAGTTGCAAAGCCTATGCCTTCCACATCGTCTATCAGCTTGTACGGATTGTCGGACACAACAGATTTGGTACGCTGCTTGTACTTGTTGAATATCTTGAGCGCCATATTGGCAGTGATACCGTACTGTTGCAAAAACATTATTTGCGCTTGCATATCTCGCAAGTCGCCTATAGCCTGCGCTATATCCATAGCCTTTTTGGCAGAGATACCTTTTACTTCGGCAAGTTTCATAGGGTTGCTTTCGATAACGCCCATAGTGTCGTCGCCAAAATGGTTGTAGATATTGAGTGCAGTTGCCTCACCCACCCCCTTTATCAGTCCGCTGGACAGATATTTGATAATGCTACTGCGTGTTGTGGGGCTGTCTATGCGATAGGAGTCTATTATCAACTGTTCGCCGTAACGTTGGTGATAACCTGTATGCGCGCTTATTTCCAACACTTCGCCTACATACAAGCGAGGTAAATTGCCTACACATGTGACGGTATCGCCGTCTGTAGTATCGAGCTGCAACACTGTATAGCCATTGTCTGCGTTGTAATAAACTATGGAGGACACTGCGCCTTTTGTTGTTATATCCATAAGACAATTACCCCCCCCACATACTATTGACGCCTTACGGCAACAAGCAAATACACCGCATGGCTTAAGTGTTGCCACACGGTGTATATTTTACCTTTTTATGCTGTTGTAGTCAACTTATTTGCACTACAGGTTGCTTTCAACAACTCCACTTAGGGCAGATATTTTTTGAGAGCCTTTACTTTATCTGTCTTTTCCCAAGGAAATTCGTCTCTACCAAAGTGGCCGTAGCTTGCTGTTTTGAGATAGATAGGTCTTTGCAATTTGAACTTAGTAATAATTGCTTTGGGGCGCATATCAAACTCTTGTGTAATGATATCGGACAATACGCTGTCTGTCAACACACCTGTGCCGTAAGTATTGACGTCTACAGACACGGGTTTTGCTCTGCCTATTGCATACGATACCTGAAGTTGTACTTTTTCGGCAAGTCCTGCAGCTACCAAGTTTTTGCAGATATATCTTGCCATATAAGCGGCACTTCTGTCCACTTTGGTAGGATCTTTGCCCGAAAAAGCACCGCCACCGTGCGCACAGTATCCGCCGTAAGTATCAACAATTATTTTGCGACCGGTCAATCCGCTGTCCGCAGCAGGTCCGCCTATCTCAAATCTGCCTGTGGGGTTGATATAAAACTTTGTACGTTCGTCCAACAAGTGTAAGGGCACTACCTCGCGGATAACAAAGTTCATCATGTCTTCGGCTATTGTTTCGCTGGTGACATCGCCGCTGTGCTGTGCCGAAAGTACTATTGTATCTACTCTTATAGATTTGTCGTTTTCATCATACTCTACGGTTACCTGACATTTACCGTCCGGTCTTAAGTATGGCAAAAGTTTGTTTTTGCGTACGTCGGCAAGACGTTTGCTAATGCGCTGCGCAAGGGTAATTGCCATAGGCATGTATTCGGGTGTTTCGTTGCAAGCATAGCCAAACATCATACCTTGGTCGCCTGCGCCGTACATATCGAGTATTTCACCTCTGTCTTTGTACTCGTCCGAACGGTCTACGCCCATTGCTATATCGGGTGACTGCTTGTCAAGCGATATAAGCACGCCGCAACTATCGGCGTCAAAGCCAAATTTTGCACGAGTATAGCCTATGTTGCGCACTGTATCTCTTACTATGGTAGGTATGTCCACTACCGCTTTGGTAGATATTTGTCCCATTACAAATACTGTGCCTGTGCACACAACTGTTTCGCACGCCACTCTTGCGTCAGCGTCCTGCTCCAATACTGCGTCCAATATAGCGTCGCTTATCTGGTCGCACATTTTGTCGGGGTGTCCTTCGGTAACGCTTTCGGACGTAAAATATCTGTGTTTATTTTCCATTGTTGTTCCTCCTTTGTTGCAAAAAAAATCTTGTCCCTTGCAGTAAAGGACAAGACCGCGTGCGCTACTTGCGCCACTTATCTTTGTTTTGTCCCATCTTCCAAGGTAAACCTTGCGGAAATTAGCACCTGCCCGTATCGTCAGGTTGCTGTGTCGTCATAGAGTCCGTCTCTCAGACACTCTTGATAGGTTTGTTGACCGCACACAATACTACCACATCTATATTGCCTTTGTCAACTGTTTTTGCATTTTACAATGAACAACAGCTCCAACTGCACTTTAGTAACTATAACCGCATTGCACCAATACTGTTAGTAACACTGTGCATACTTCAAAAAACAGCTCCGCCTGTTATACAAGCGGAGCTGATGTAACTATTGTATTTACCTATCTATGTAACTACAATTTTATTGTGCATCTGTAGATGTAGTTGCCGTGTCAACGCTGTCCGACGCTTGTTGTTGCACAGCGCTCTCGTGTCTTGCCTCGAGCTCTTGCAACATATTGTCGTAGTACTGTTCGTCAATAAAGAACTTTTTGCGCTGTATGATAAGTCCTGCCACAAGCATAAGTATGGGCAATGCCGTGATAGACATACGCAAAGACAATCTTGCAGCCAAGTTGCCTTTGGCAGCATCTCTGAATGCCGCATTGGCAGCGTCGGTAATTTCCAACGTGTATGTCGTGCCTTCTACAAAGTAACTTGCCTCAATGTCGGTAATAACTACACTTTGTGTGCCGTTGCTTATCTCTGCTTTGGCAACTGCAGTTATTTGCGACGCGTCGAGCATGGTGTTTTTCATAATCTCGTCGTTGAGCAATTCTTCGTTGATTTGGCTGATAAGTTGCGTATACTGTTCGCTTCCCACTTCTACGCCTTGCAACATAGCGTCATACTGTTGTATTTTGCTTGTGTAATATGCCGCTTGCTCTGTTGTAAACTTAGCAAACATTGACTTTTGCGTCTCAAGAGCAGACACCGATTGACTCATACCATAGACGCCCGATATTACAAGCACTACTATTATTATACCGTACTTAAGCGCATCGGCAAACTTTGCCATAAAGGGACGCAAAGTAGAAATAACAGCTTCGTTGCGTTCGCCGTTTTTGTACTCGTTGTATTCTACGCAGTTGGTCATGTTGACAATACTTGCCATGTAGAACAAACTTTGTCCTACAGCAATAAAAGCAACGCAGATACAAACTACAATTATACTAAACGGGAAGATGGACGACCAACCCATCAAAGCAACTACGCCATAACCCACGCTTGCTACAATGATTGCAATACGTTGCAACTTTTTTCTGCCAAGCCAAGCGGCAAGTTTGGTGTACAATGCGTTGGCCAAGACGTTGGGAAGTCCGTAGCAGATAACAACGTATGTGTACAATGTGCCGTCATAGCCTGCTTCGAGATACAAAAAGTTGGAAGCCAAAGCAATGAGCAACGCACTACCAATATTGTAAAACAACATAGACAATGTCATCCACAACACTTGGTCATTGCTTTTGATTGTTTTCCACATCTTTTTGAGAGATATTTTTTCTGCTTTTTCTTGCAATACACGCGGACGTTCCTTAACAAGCAATCCGCACATCAACTGCGAACCGATGAACACTACTGCCACTACCAATGCCACAAGGCTATAACCTTGCACCATGTTGCCTGTAGTTACCATAGGAATAACGCCCTGAGCTATTATTGCGCCCACACCTGCAAACAATACGGTAAGCATTGTTACGCTGTTGCGCTTTTTTGTTTCGCTCGAAAGGCTGGCAAGCATAGACCAATAGCTGATATCGTTGATAGTAAATGTACTTTCCCACAACAGATAGATGATGGTCATATACACTACAAAGCCCCAACCAAGCGGACGTATGTTGAACATGGCAAGTATTACTGCGCCACAACTTACTGCACCGACGATTATCCAAGGCTTAAACTTGCCCCACTTCATATGCGTGCCTTCGATAATTGCACCCATCATGGGATCGTTGATTGCGTCCCACACTTTGCCGCCTACGGCAATCAGTATGTACAATACGGTAAACTGTACTGTAGTCAATGCAACGCCGAATTGTATGTACGTCAACAAAAAGGTGGCTACAAGCTGGTAGGACAAATCTCTGCCTATGCCGCTTACGCTGAAAAACCACTTGTTTTTGCGAAACTGTCTGTCTTCGGCACTTAAAGGTTGTTTGCTAACTTTTTCAGACATAACAAAACTCCAAATCGTATTGACGTATTGCTGATAACACAACACATCTTGTGCTTATTATAGCACAGTGCACACTGACAAGTAATAAAAATGAAAATTTATTGCTAATGTTCTCTCAAAAAATTGCTACTACTATTGACAATTATCCTTTACATACTGTTGATAGGGCAATGCGCTGTAGCCTTTTTTGACGTACAGTTTAGTAGCGCCCTCGTTGGCGGGCTCAACTTCCAACCTTATGCGCGCACTATGGGCATACTGTGCGGACACAAAGTCCAAAAACTGTGCGCCAAGCCCTTTGCCTCTGTGCGAAGCGTCTATGTACAATTCTTCTATCCATACCACGTCACCACCCACCTCGTTGGAATAGGTATGTGACAACAACCCGTAACCCACCGCACCTTGACCGTCGTCAATGACATACAAACTGACAAAGGGGCTGTTGCTCTCAACACGATTGAGCGTGTTGTCAAAATACTGTTCGGGTACACTTTTGAGCACAGCTTCGCTATGGTAAAAGTCTTTCATCATATCTACAACGGCTTGTCTGTACTGAGCATTATACTTTGTTATCATATATTATGCCTCCTTGCAATCACAATTTGTTGCCATTATACCACAACGCCCAACAACTATCAACTGACCTATATAGTGTCACATAGTCCCGATGCCCTGACATACCTATATTGACAGTATTGCAGCAAGGTGGTAAAATAATGGCAGAGGATAAATACAACGGCACAACGGGTGGAAAAAATTCTAACTTTGACGAAAGCAAGCACCCAAGAGATAAAGACGGCAAGTTTACAAACAAAGGTGCTGGCAGTAGTCATTTGGTGCGGACAGCATACAAAAGTCAAGGTAAAGAGTTACCCAAAGACGCAACAGCATTGCAAGCGTTGAATGGGTTGGAAGAAAAGGACATTGATGTAAACCACGCTTATAAAAAAGCATTAAATGAGAGCAAACAGACCACTGAAAAAGACAAAGTAAAAATTTCACGGCAAGAGTATGCTATTTTGCGACAGGCGGTTATTCAAAAAAATGTGTCACAAAAAGGTAAAGTTAAACCTGTTAATTATGCTTATACCGCAGAAAATTTTTATGTTTATGAAACACGTGGATATGATAATTTTTCTGTACTCAAACAAATTGAAATTGAGGGAAATGAAGAATTGATAAATATTTATCTTAAATTCATTGATAGGAGCAAAAAATGAGTAAGGTAACGCAAAAGCAAATGGAATTAGCCAAAGAAATTGAAAAACTATTCAACAAAACGATTGTTTGCGATGCTTACGCAATATTTATAGGGTTGATATGTAAAAGCGACGAACACGCAACGCAAATGATAGAGTTTATCAAAAACAATCCTAATCTAAAAGAACAAGACTATGTTAACAAAGCCAAAGAAATAAGTGGCTTTGTGGAACAAGAATTTATTATCGAAGATTAAACACAATATTTTAAGGCAGTTTAACTGCTGCCTTTTCTTATACCCTTTTGTAGGGTAACAACTTAATACAAACAACAGTAAGGACAGCCCGATTATTCGGAGCCGTCCTTTTTTAATGCAAAAAAAATGACAAGGGGGGGGTGGCGGACAATGGCAACGCCAAAGGGTGGCGAGCTGACTTACAAGCAAAACAAGTATTGTGTGCACCACAATGTCTGCCAACAAGCAAAAAAGTGCAAATAGTTGATAGCTATGGCGTATTTTTCATTATTTTGTTTTGGTGGTGACAAACAGAACGTTATATGATATACTATTAGTACAATAGCAAAAGCATTTCGCTATTGCAATAAAGATAAGGAGATGTATTGTTATGGCAAAAAAAGCTAAAGTTCAACGCTCGCCGCTTACCTGCCTTATAGTTGCAGTAGCATGCGCGATTATGGTACTTGTACTGTTTTGCCCCGTTGTTACTATTCACGTAAGCGGTGGCATAGGAGGTCTGCAAGGCGAAACAGAAAAAACACCCCTTACACTTGTAGATATGTTGCAAGGTATGAGTGTTAACTCTGAAAATATGGGCGATGCTTCGAGCAGTGCTTTGACAGCATACACCGCATTTTTTGCAGGAGATAAGAGCGAGGCAAAAGTATATACAGTATTTTTGCTGATATCGGTAATTGTAGCTTTTGTAGGCGTTGTTGTAGGCGTGCTTGGTATTTTCTTCAAGCAGATTGGCAAATACGTTAAGTTTGTAGGTGCTGCCGCACTGCTGTTTGCACTTGTGTCCTTTATTATGGGATTTGTAACAGGCGGAGCTTACAGCGGTAGTATGGATATTGTTGGTATTATTACAGGTAGTTACACCGTAGCAATCGGCTGGGCAACAATAGTTGCATTTGTAGGCAGTGTTGTAGCAGGCGTTGCACCTTTTGTACTCAAAAGCGAATAACACATATACAACAATATAGTACTTACTAACAACTAATAAGTGGGATGCGCAAAATACGCATCCCACTGTTTTTTTGTAAATTTTTCAATACAAGTATTAGCTTGGCAAATTGTTTAATAATTAGACATAAAATTGTTGTTTGTAGTTATACAGCAATTAGTCCAATTTGAGCACAGAAAGATATCTGTTGACATTATCGGGCAACACAGTAACTATTGTTTTGCCATAATAGCGTTTGTCATTGAACAACTGCATTGCCGCATACACATTAGCACCTGAGGATATACCGCACGGTCTGCCAAACTGCTTGTTGAGGCACACTGCCATATCATACGCTTGTTGGGTAGTAACAGTCATTATGCCGTCAATAAGATTTTTGTCCACAATGGTTGGCACAAAACCTGCGCCTATGCCCTGTATACCGTGAGCGCCTGCGGCTTTGCCCGACAATACTGCACTTTCGGCAGGCTCTACAGCTATTATCTGCACGCTTGGCACTACTTCGGATAGTCTTTGTGCAGTACCGCACAAAGTGCCTCCCGTACCTACCGCCGCTACAAAAACATCTACCTGATTGTCGGTATCGCGCAAAATTTCTTGCCCTGTACCCATATAATGTGCGGTAATATTGGCAGGGTTGTCAAATTGTCGCACTTCAAATGCTCCGCTTTGCGCAAGGCTTTTGGCACGAGCTACCGCACCGCTCATACCAAGTTTGCCTTCGGTAAGCTCCAACGTAGCGCCGTACTGTTGCAACATTTGTCGACGTTCTACAGACATTGTTTCGGGCATAGTGAGCACTGTTTTGATACCAAACTTGCCACATACATACGCCAACGCAATGCCTGTGTTGCCGCTTGTAGCTTCTACTACCGTATCTCCCTTTTTTAGCGCATCTCTCGACATTGCTTCAAGTATCATGTACAAAGCCGCTCTGTCTTTGATACTGCCCGTTGCGTTGTGGTATTCTTCCTTTACCAATATTTTTGTACCGTGATCGTTTTGACACAACAGCGTAAGCGGAGTGTTGCCAATACCCAACTGTTGTGCAAGTTGCGTAAGATATGTGCTTAATTTTTCCATACAATGTTGTCCTTTACTTTACTATCAACCAAAAAAATTGCCGATTGCAAAGGGCGTTGCGCACAACTGCGCCTCGCCCCAACAATAGTTGCTAAGTTGATTGGTATCAACTCTACAATATGATATTTACCAGTCTGTCAGGTATTACTATCACTTTTTTGGGCGTTTTGCCTTCCAAAGCCTCTACTACCTTTGAGTCACTCAATACTTGTTGCTTGGTAGTCTCAACGTCCATACCGCTTTGTACTGTAAGACGCACTTTGGGACGACTGTTAACTTGTACAAGTATCTCACACTCTCCCTTTTGAGCGGCATTGCTGTCAAAGGTGGGGAAGGACTGAGTAACTATTGTGTCTTTGTTGCCTATCTGATGCCACAGTTCTTCTGCAAAGTGAGGTGCTAAAGGTGCCAGCATTTTGAGCAAGTCTGTTGCCGTGTCTTTGTACAGCTTAGCATTTTTTTGCGCAAGGGCATCGTACTTACTCATAGCATTGACCAACTCCATCATACGTGCAACTGCCGTATTGAATGAGAAGTCGTCATAGTCTTTGTCCACGGCTTTGATTGTATTGTGGCGCACTCTGTCAAGTTCGCTTTCGTCCTTACCGTATTTGTCCGTTGTATCGTAAGTGCCGAATGCCTGAAGCACATAACGCTCCACTCTGTCCAACCACTTGTTGATAGCTTTGATACCGTCGTCCGACCACGGACCGCCCTCAATGTACTTAAAGCCAAACGCAAGATAGCAACGGAAAACATCTGCGCCATACTCTGTCACATAGCCATCGGGACTGATGACGTTGCCAAGTGACTTGCTCATACGGTTGCCGTCCGGTCCCAATATGACGCCCTGATGCACAAGAGAGGTAAACGGTTCGTCAAAACCGACACAGCCCATATCTTTCAACGCCTTAGTGATAAAGCGTGCGTACAGCAAGTGCATACAAGCGTGTTCGGCACCGCCTACATATTTGTCTACAGGTAGCAACTTGTCTACCTTTTGTCTGCTAAATGGTTCTTTGTCGTTGTGTGCGTCTGCATATCTCAAATAGTACCAACTGCTACATACAAACGTATCCAAAGTATCCACTTCACGACGTGCAGGAGCTCCGCACTTGGGACACTTGACGTCTGTAGAGAAAGTTGCGTGACGTGCAAGCGGACTTGTGCCATCGGGACGGAAGTCTACATCGTAAGGAAGTTTTACCGGCAAGTTTTCGTCCAACACTTCGCCGCAATGCGGACAGTAAATGATGGGTATAGGCGCACCCCAATAGCGTTGACGAGATACCAACCAATCGCGCAGACGGTAGTTGACCTTTATACCGCCTTTGCCCTTACTCTCAAGGTAAGCCAATACAGCTTTTCTGCCTTCGTCCGACTTTTTGCCGTCAAACTCGCCACTATTGACCATAACGCCGTCTTTGCAGTATGGCAAACTGTCGTCTTCGTCCGCTGTTGCCCCTTTGATGACGCGCTTGATCTCAAGTCCGTGCTTTTGCGCAAATTTGTAGTCACGCTCGTCGTGTGCAGGCACACCCATAACTGCGCCCGTGCCATAGCTTGCCAATACGTAGTCGCCTATCCATACCTGCACTTTTTGTCCGTTGACAGGGTTGATAGCATATACTCCCGTAAACACGCCCGTCTTTTCCTTAGCTGTAGAGAGACGTTCTATTTCGTTTGTTTTGGATACTTCTTCTTTGTATTTTTGCACAGCGGACTTTTGCTTAGCAGTAGTTATGCTGTCCACAAGCTCGTGCTCGGGTGCCAATACCACATAAGTACAGCCAAACAACGTATCTGCACGTGTTGTAAATACTTTGAACGATTTGCCACCTTTAGCAAGTGCAAACTCTATTTCTCCGCCTTCTGACCTTCCTATCCAATTACGTTGCATAGCCTTGGTCTTTTCCGGCCAATCAAGTTTGTCAAGACCTTGAAGCAAGGGTTCTGCGTAGTCGGTAATTTTGAAAAACCACTGTGTAAGGTCCTTTTTGACTACTTCGTTGTGACAACGCTCGCAACAGCCGTCTACTACCTGCTCGTTGGCAAGTACTGTGTTGCAACTATTGCACCAGTTGACAGGAGCTTTTTTTCTGTATGCAAGCCCGCGTTTGTACAGCTGGCAGAATATCCACTGCGTCCACTTGTAGTAATCGGGCATACATGTCTTTATCTCTGCGTCCCACTCAAATATTGCACCTATGTTTTTAAGCTGTTGTTCCATAACAGCAATATTCTTCAACGTGCTATCTTCGGGGTGAATACCGCTCTTTATTGCAAAGTTTTCGGCAGGCAAGCCAAAGGCGTCAAAGCCCATAGGCTGAAAGACATTGTAGCCTTTCATTATCTTGTATCTTGCATAACTGTCAGTCAAACCATAGTTGTACCAATGTCCTATATGCAATCTGCTACCGCTGGGGTAAGAAAACATCTCAAGTACATACCATTTGTTGCCCTTATTGGGATTGTAGCTATATGTTTTGTGTTGCTCCCAATATTCGTTCCACTTTTTTTCGACAGCAATTTTGTCCATAATATCCGCCTCAATAAAATTATTAGTCGTTTGATAACTATTGTATACAATACTGCTCTATGTGTCAAGCAACGGCACAAAAGAGAGCTAATGCACTGCACAAAAAAAGACGACTCGACATATACCATTGCACAACTTTTAGCTATGCAAAACTTGTATGTCAAGTCGTCTGTTGTTTTGTGTCAAAGTGTCAACGCGCCTCAACTGTTTTATACAGTGCCCACACCTTTCCAACTTGTTTCGTTGACAGCATAGTTGGTAGCAATGCCGTATTGCGGTGTTGTGTGTTGCAATGAGAAGGTAATGTCGCACCAACCACTCAAAAGCGATATGTCACCGTTAAGTGTTGTGAGGTTGTAGTTGGTGTCGTGACCTACATATAGATTGAGCGGTCCCAAGTTGCCGTCTATAGGCTCGAGGTTGGCTTTGATAGCAAACTGTCCGCCGTTAGCCTGAGAGGTATAGCCATAACCTGTCCATACGTCTTTTATCTCATAGCTGTTGCCCTGACTTTCACTGTTCATTGCGCCCGTTATCTCGTCACGTATCCACTGTTTGAAGTTGATCATTTCCATCAGATAGTCCACTATGTTGGGCAAAAACTCTTGCGCTGGCATACGCTTGTAGTAGTTTTTGTACTGCATCTTGGTACTAAACCAACCGTCTTTTACGTACGAGTCCCTGACAATGGTGATTGTATCGTCAATGCCGTTGTAGTGCAAGTAACTGTTGCCACCATAGTCCACAAATGCAATGTTTTCTATCTGTATTACGTTGAGTCTTTCTCTGCTTATCTGCAATGTTACAAATACGTGTCCTTGGTCGTCCACATCGACATAAAGCTCTATACCCACATCAATATCCACTACAAGACTTGCAGTAAGTCCGCCGTAGATTCTAAATGTGTTGTTGTCCGCAGTTGTTACAAAAGCACTGAGCAACTCGTACAAACTATCCAAGTTGAAGTAGCTGTTGATGTCGGGCGCACCTATATTTGCAAGACATTGCTGTTCGGTAGCGGGCACAACATTGAGTGCAAAGCTGTGCACTTTGATGTCGTCATAAGTAAGGTCACTAATGTTGAGGCTGAGGCCGTCTTGACTTCTCGAAACTACAAGAGTAATTACTCCCAACTTATCGAGCAACACGCCTCCGTCTATACCCAACGTAAACACGCCATTGTTGTAGCTTGCCTCTGTAAGTATCTTGGAGTAGTCCATTGTCTGGCTGTTGCCTTGCATCTGGTCCATTGCACTCAACAATTCGTCTACAAGCTGTCCTATCTGCGGAACAACGGTGATGAGCTGGTCGTACAGTCCGACACTCTTTTCGATTGCTTGTTGTGCAATGGTGATACTCAGACCGTTGTAGTCGATATATATACGCTCGTTGAGATAAATTGCCTCAAGCGACATATAGTCTACATACTGCGTGCCGTTCCACTTTTGTACCACAAAATTTGCTTTGAGACTAAAGTCTTGTGCGTTTTTGTACAAGAAGTCGAGTGTAGAGCCTTGTTTCAACAAGTATTTGTCTGCACCTATACTTATCTCAGCCGATAAGTCAAAGTGCCAACCGTCTGCGGCAACTAATTGCTCCAAAGTAGGATAGTAATCGTTAAATATCTTTTCTATCTCTACTGCTTCTGGCAAAGTGCCAAAGTCTATGTACTCTCTGCATGTGTTTTCGGAAGTGATGCGAATATCTTTTCCCAACAATGCTATCGAGATAGTACCAAACTGCGGGTGCGCTCCACCTACTATATTTACTGATATAGCACTACCCAACACTTCGCAGGACAAACTTACGTTGTTGCCACTTTGAGTAAGTACAAGAGTGCTCAAAATTTCTTTGATGTCCAAAGAGAACAACTGCGACAATCCGCCCACCGTGCCTGCGTCGGGCAACTGTTCGGCAACAAACCTATTGTTTGCAAGCTCTTCCAACTTGTCAATGATAAGTTGCAACTGCTCGATATTGCCTTTGACAGTAATTTGTTTGTAATTTATTTTTATTTCGTTGTTGCTGTACTCAACGTTCATATCGCCCATCTTAAAGCGATAAATGCCGCTAAGCACATCTATGTTGGCATATATGGTGTTGACTTCGTCCAACTTGATTACAAGGTTGAGCTGATAGTCGTCGGCATTGACAGACACGTCTGTTGCGCCTTCGGACACACTTGCGTCTATTTTCAACGTGATAGCACCTACAGTCCAACTGTCAACAGCAAGTTGTATGCCTTTGTTTGCACTAAGTGACAACTTAATATCCGAAGTGCCCAACACATCGCCGTCCAACACGCACACAAGCATACCGTTGCTGTATGTTAGACTATCTACCAACTTACCCCACTCCATTGTGCCGTTTGACACTTTGTTGATGAGGTTTGTAGCCACTTGCAATATGCTGTCCAACTCGGGGCTGATACCCTTAAAGCTATCCAATAGCACATTGATGTCCGACATTGCCGTCTTTTGCGCTGTGCTTGTGCCACCAAGCGGTATTGCTACTGCTATGTCGTTGGCTTTTACGTACAACACATTGTCCTTATATACAATGTTAGCGTCAATCACTTTGGTTGCGCCCATGTACAGTGCAATATCTGTGCTAATTGTGTTGCCGTAAGACAAACTGCCCTTTATGCTGTATGTATTGTTATTGGTGCCCAACTGTGCGTCAAAGTCCACACTAAAGCGGCCGCTTTGCACAATAGGCAAAATGTTGTCAAGCAAAGGTACTGCAACTTCCACAACATCTACAAAGCTGTTGTCTGTTGCAAAGTCTGCCACTTCTGTACCGTAAGCCGTATGTACATTGATATTTACGTTACCAAGCGTTGCACTTATATCGCCCAATATAAGTTGATTGCCCACATTGTCAAACGATACCGATAGCGGTATGCCCATAATGTCAGCAGTGATAACGGCATTGTCACCAATAAGTGAAAGCCTTATGTTGCTGAGTATGTCGTACAAATCAAGCTCAAGTGAGCCCGACATATCTGTTAGTTGATTGACATACTGCATAACAGTATCTATATCGGCAACGTCAAACTTAAGTTTTATATTGCCGTACATCATATACACAGTATTATTTTGCAACTTAGCAAGTAGCTGTGCTCCGCCAAAGTTTGCCTGTGCGGCTACCTGCATATTGACAAGGTCCACATTGACAATAGCCGTTGTGTCGCCAACATTTATTTGCAATCCGAGCACATAGTCCTGTGCAACAGGGCGCTCAAGCTGCACGTTGCAGCTAAGTTGTGCATCAAGATTGAGCGTTAGCTCACCAGCAGTTAAGTTGTCTACCGATACACCGAGTTGTTGCCCCGAAGTCAATGCTATTGTTGCACTGCCCAAGCCAAACTGCTCGCCGTTGACTCCTATTGTCAACACTCCATCTTGCATTTCAAAACGTTCTACAATAGCGCCAAAGTCTATTGTAGATATATCCATAGACGTAATATTGTCTATTATGGGCAATATGCTTTGCACCACTTTGCCCAAGGTAGGATTGATATCACTTATTGCCTGTTGCAGCTTGTTCCAATCAAGCTCAACACTCTTTGCATTGGCAGTAAGCCCTAAAGCCATGGGATTGAGCGCAGTTTTGACGCCGTTGACATCAATATATATAATGCCGTCAACATATCCCACAAATCCGTGCAGTATAGCCGTGTCGCCGTAGGTTACTGCAAAGTCGGCATTAACGTTGAGTTGTTTGTCCAATTTGATGTCGGCAGTATAGTCAAACCGTCTACCATCTACAGTGATATTGCCCTGTGCACTTACACCATAACTTTGCGCATTGAGCACTTGTTGCAATGCAGGCAAGTAGTTGTACACAATGTCTGCAACATTTACATATCCTTGCGTATCTATAGCATCATAGTCTTTAACTTGCGAAGGCGTAGCCGAAAGTTGATATTCTCCGAGAGTACCTGCTATCTGTGCCAAAGTCCATTTGCCGTTTTTGGCTACAATATCCACATACAACTGCAACACATCGTCAATTTTTACACCCAACTGCGCGCTATCCGACGTACTGTCAAAATAAATGCAGCCAAGCAATGAGCTTATATCCAAACTGTCAAGATTGAGTGCGCCCAAATCTATGCCGCTACCTGTGCCTATATCCAAACTACCAAGCAGGGTGCTCAGTTCATCTGCCAAAGCCGGTATGTCGCTCAATGCAAGTTGCAACTTTACTTTGCCAAAAGACAAATACAATGTGTTTTGTTGCAAAGTTATGCGCAAATCTCCGCTTTGTGCATTGAGTACGCCCGCGTTGAGGTTGTACTGCACGTGCATATTGGCAATGTCGGCAAGCTGTACGTCCATTGCAATAATGCCGTCTTTGATTATGTCAAATATACCCGTAAGGTCGTTAAACTGACCTTCGGTGGACATTACCTGCCATGCCTTGCAAGGTTTTATAAGTATATCCATACCTGCCACACTTGCAGTAACATCGGTAAGGCTGTAATTGCCGTTGCTATCTATGCTTGCGTTGATTGCACCTTGCAGGTTGATGCCACCCAATTCCAAAGCAAGCTGCACCGAAGAACTGTGCTCGTCTTTGACAACGGTCATACCTTCCATAAGGCTATCGAGGTCCAACATACCGCCAAGGTCGAGCGAGGGCATACCTGCAACTGTAGTAATTGCACCTATAGCAGACATCAGACCGTCTACAGTTGCGCTACCGCGGAATTGTCCGCTTTGTACATACAAAGTGCCTTTTTTGTAAGCTATATCTGCAATACCGTCCAACTTTGCGTTGACAACGATATTGTCTGTATTTTCTATGTCTATTGTTGCGTTAATTTTGCCACTGAGCAACTTTTTGTTGGCTTGCATTATCTGCAAATCTGCATTGAGTTGCTCTCCCTCACTGATGTAAGGTTGGAAGATGCTCATCAACTCGTTGAGCGGATCGGGTGCACCTCCGCCAATTTCTTCGGGAGCTTTGCCAAAATACTGCGAGAAAAAGTCGGTATTGTCCACTTCTTCCACTTCGCCAATGTCATAGAATGTTTCGGTAAGGTTTTCCTTACACAATGTGCCACCCAACAAAGCTACTTTGTATTCACAGTCGGTAGTTAGACTTTGCACTTTCCAATTAGCGTCCATTGTGACATAAAGCTCTGCACGCAAAAATTGCGGAAAAGCCGATGTGCCTGCCGAAGTACGCATTTCAAACAACACAAAGTAGGGCGCAGAATTGACGTCCAATACATAGTGGAAGGTATAAAGACCGTTTTCCTTGGAATACAGTTCGGACGACACTATAGTGCTGTCGTTGAGTATGTAACCGGTAAGCCCCGTGGGCGAATATCCGTAACGCTCATCGTAAGTTTCTTTGGATATGGGTGTTGCAGTATTGGACCACGTAACATCGTCCAAAGAGTTTACTTTATCCGACTGACGTACAATAAAGTCCGTAGTGCCATTTACATAGCGTTGTTCGCCAAGTTTTACAAAGGTGGAAAAACTTACCGATTGCTTAAACGCGCTATCACCCTTTACCGTGCGCTGTGCGGCAATGCCTTGAGATACGCCCATACTGATAGTTGCGCCTTCACTTACTCCGCGAAAACTACCGCTACGACTCAGCTCTCCTGCAGATATGTACAAATTTTCGTTGGCAGACAGCGTATCTATGTTGCCGTCCTCAGGAATTTCCATCAACGTGCTTTGCAAGTTGTCGGGCACTGCAGGCGGAGCAGCATCAAAGGGAACGTCGGTTACTACAAACCACATTCCCATAGAACTGAATATCAATGCAAACAGCCCGCAGACTAATTTTAATCTCATAACATTTTTTCCTGTAAGTGTTAGAAATTGAACACAATGTCTTTATTGTGTCGTTTATCTCGCACTATCTTACCATAATGTATGGCAAAAGGCAAACAAAAACACGCGCTAAACCTAATTTATATTAAAAAACTAACCAAAAATGAAAGAATGTTGACAATTTTGCTTTTTATGTTAAAAATTGCTACATTTTTGCATAACGCACAGATACTGAAGTGACTTTAACTTTCGTTAACAACACTTTGGAAAATATTATTTTTGCATATGTTTGTTGATGAACAAAACAAGTAAAATTATATTGACATAGAAAAGGCAAAGCAACAAATGCTTTTGAAAAAGATATGCAGAGTATTATGACAACGCCGGCAATGTTTTGCGTTTTGCACTTACACTGTTATTATAAAAATATTGCAAGCATCAATACTACAAAAAATTTATGTTACAAGTAACAGCAATACCGATTGTGCAATTCTGAGTTAAAGCACTTAACAATTTTGTTGGAAGTATTTGCAACTAATACACTCGTTTGTATACATAATACTCATATTAGTTTATGCTAAAACAGCTTATTAGTCACAAAGTACATATAACATATACTGCGTTTTTCAATGGTAGCAAGACAGTTGTATTTTAATTAGTAGAGCTAAGCATTGCTTGTATTTGGACATTTAATTTTATTGACTGCAAAGCAACTATTATTGTTTGCTTATTTGCACTACGGGATATGTTTGCAATATTTTTGCAATGTGGCAAAAACATTGATACAAACAACAATCGATAACTCAACAAAACAAATAAAGATACACAAAGTTATTGACTTATCGCAAAAAGTTTGCTATTCTTATATAGCTCGCAAAACGCAAATGAGCAAAACTTAATCAATGGAGAGATGGTCGAGCGGTTTAAGGCACACGCTTGGAAAGCGTGCGAGGTTAACAGCCTCCGCAGGTTCAAATCCTGTTCTCTCCGCCAAAATACCCCTAAAAACGCTTGTTTTTGGGGGTTTTTCTTATGTTTTGCAATAGCACATTTTTTTTGCTTTAAGTTTTGACACTAAAACTTGACACTAAAAATTAACCTATATTTTGGCAAAAATACCAAAATGAGCCCCAAAAACACCCCAAAAATGCACGTCTTGCCCAAAATCTTTTGACACTAAAAACCGACACTAAATAGCTTGTTTTTGCTGTATATGTCTGCCCCCTACGTCTGACTGCTCAATCGCAGCTGCGCTTAAAGCAAAAGAAAAGGAGGTTAACTTTTATGAACATATTACAACTCACACTTGTAATATTGCAGATTGCCCTAACAATCTTACAGATTATAAATAATCGTCCAAAAAAGTAACCACCTTTTGAAGATAGTATAGCGCAGAACGCTTGCGCTGTCAAACGCCCCACGTCGCCGCCCCTAGCCCGTTGGGCAGACTTAACTTTTAATTGCTACGCAATTCAAAGTACTAAAAGTATCTCTTACATTTATTTTCGACCTATACACAGTGACACCATTTTTAGTATCTTTGACTTGTTGCAAATCAAACGCTTTGCATAATTCGCTGAATGCGTCTATACTGCCATTGCCGTTTTTTCGCAACATACGCACTAAAGGATCATTATCATTTTTTGTGTTCAACATATAACTATCTCGACAATCTAAATTTTGTGTATGGAAAAAATGCTTACATCTGTACGGCGCCGGACATTTTTTTGTAAGGTACTTAGAGAGATAGTTTACTATCTGTTGTTTTTCCGCCGTTGGCATAATACACACCACTGTTGAAAATCCGTATTGCCAATCAATGCAATTAAATATTTGATTGTCGAATTCGCTATATATGAAATCGCCAGTTTTAGGATTTATTGCTGGTTGCAAACGTAAGATACAATCACCTAATAATGCGTGCATGTGGTAACCGCCTTTCTCAAATTCTTCATAGGTTGCTAACGCTTTCATATCAGGATTATCTTTGCGTAGTACCTTAATGAACTTGTTGTATGTATCATACAATAAGTCTTTATCATTACGGACTTTATTGTCGGCAAATGTCCATGTGCAAAAATACTGCCATCGATTGTCCCCTAAAGCATAATCATAAAAACGTCCTATTGCTCGTCGCCCAGATACTTTGCGTGAATGTATTAAGTCCGCTATTCGTGTCTGTGATGAAGCAGGAACTACTACGCCATCTTCCAACTTCCACTTTTGAGCCGTCAAAGCCTCGCTAAAAACATAATTAGTCCTACAATCAGAAACAAAATCATCGTCCATAGCATAACTTTTGGCTACCTTAAATGGCTTTGAATACTTTAAGACTTCCAAGCCATCATTTGACACATTGATTACCGTATCATAATACTCATAGTCCTTGCTATAAATAATACCATCTTTTTCATAAACGCCGCTTATTTTTAAGCCGTCCATTTTACTGAATAAATTATTCATGCAATCTCCCAATTTTTCTGTAAAAAAAGCCATGTGCTACTGAAAAATAGCACATATTTTAACCAAATGTGGTACCAGTATCAAGTAGTGGTACCACAGCAGGCGGCTGCGCCGCCTCATAGCGTGTAGTGTGTCGGCGGTCGCAAGCGCCTCGCCAACACACTACACTACACGCTTGTAAGTAGGCAGGCTATCGCTATACAAGCCTTTTAAGCCGCTATAAACCATATACGGCTATATATACTTTGCTCGCATATGGTCGAGTATAACAGCGCTTACAAGCTGTAAAGCGTTTCTGTCAGTCCAGTAGGGCTGCCTTGCAAGCAAGGGAAACGCTTGACAGCCCGTAATCGCTGCTATGTCGGCTGAGTAAGAGTTAAAACCCGTACCGTGTTTTAACTCTTATTATCTTTGTTTATAGCTATGGCTGTACAGGCTTGTCTGCTCGCTCCACCTTTGTTTCTTTTGAAACAAGTGCAAGACCTGTTACTTCTTTCTGCTTGCCCTTCTCTATCTTAGCTTTTTCTTTTTTTGCTTTCAACTGTTCCAGCATCTTTTTGATATCGTTCTTCATTTCTGACAAATTGTTACTTAAAGTTAACAAATACTTGCTAAAATCAGCATTGTACAATTTTTGATACCGTTTGCCTATTTTATTAAGTCCCCAAAACTTTCTACGGATTGGCACATATCTGTTTACTTTATAAGCAAGTTCAAAATCATCAACACCATTTTCCAACTGCTGTGCAAGCAAATATATATTTAGTTCGTTTTGATACTGCTTGAATATTACGCCGGATATATAGTTGTACTGCTTTTCTGTTAAAAACTTTTGAGCGTCCAACAATCGAGCAAATTCATCGTAGTATTTAGTGTTTAACTCTTGAAAATTCATTTGTTACTCCTTTTTTGCTTTTGCTCGAGCTTCGAGTATTTTCTTTGCCTCGTCCTTATAGAAACCATACGGCGCAGTTTGTTTATACACCAATTCTTTCAAACTTAACTTTGACATATCACTATGATCTTTGTAACCAAATTCTCCATCTGGAACAAACGCATTAAAATAGCTTGTAGACTCGTAACCATCAAATACATTACCTTCATATACATACTCAACTGTATCATAATTTTCCGTACCGTTTTTGATATACTGCTCCACAGCACTTATGCTTATCCACTTACGCAAAATAAACTTTGTACGCAAAATATTACCATTATACATTTGTTTATGTTCTAATTTTTCTACTTCCAAAAACTCTGTTGCAATCTCACGCAAGTTTATATCTATAAGTCCTAAACGCTGAACATCGAGATATATTTCCAAACCAAAATGTCTGTGCTCTTCGTAAAATCTCGATGCCCAATCCGGAAATTTTGTAAATTCGCGACTATTGAAGTATCTTTGTGCCTCTGTCAAAAAAATTTTACTGCCGGGATAAACCGCTGTAACAGCAACAAATTCATTTGCAAAACCCAAGTGATAACCGTCCAACCACAATGAATCACGATACTTTCTATATCCCACACACGCACGCACAGGATAATTTGTATACACCGGTGGTCTATCCGGCATATTGAAATTATATCCTTGTGCATTAAGACACCTGACTTGCTCAATACTCGATTGATGCAGCTCATACGCTTCAGCGGACATACCCAAGTTAGTTAATGCAATAGCTGTCAAGTATGCTGTTTTACCACTTCCCGGCTCTCCAAAAATGATATGTATGGACATTATTGTTTCTTCCTATTTGCAATAGCTTTTGCTAACAATCTGAACGGCGCGGATATAATAAACACCACCCCACGCAACAACAGCAACAAACCTTTTAGCAATATCCGCAACACCAACAAAACAACATTTAACACAGGCGGAAAAATGACTGCAAGTATTATAATAATCAACAACACAATTATAAGTATCACCCACCACTCTGGCTCTTTTGTCTCTACCTCAACAATTGGATCGTTTATTGGATCACCGCTTCCAGTCTGCTTATTATCTATTACACCCAAATTGTATGTAACTCCGTCTGTTTCAAACATTAGACGAAGTATGGACACATTACCAACAGACATATAGTAATCATCGATCGAAGACATATTCTGATATTGCACATAATCTGTTTCTAAAAATCGCAACACCCACGTTTTACTTTTTAACTCAGTCAATGCAGCATCATCTATTACATATCCAACCTTTACGTCAATAACAGCACCGCAATATACTGTTTTCATATCTGTAACTTCAGATAAAAACTCATCAACTGTTTGTATTCGATTCCAAACATATGTAGGAGTCAAAAATCCACCTTCATTACTTCCTTTTTCATCGTACTTGACAGTTACAACATTAGACTCATTTTCGCCAAAGTCATACTTTGTACCAAAAAAAGCAGTCCAATTTTGCCAGACAGATTCTGAAGTGTAATACACATCTGCTTCAATCAAACGGTCTATATCCTTATTTGTATTAAACGCTACAAAATGACTGTCACACGACTTGTAATAAAAATGAAAGCCGTCTGGATAACGAACAAAGCCAACAAACTTATCTGTTATCTCTATAGTTTCGATGTCCAAAACACGCACATACGGTTTGTTGTTTATAAGGGTAAAGCAATACTCTTTTTCTACATTGTATGGTACTTCTGTTATCTCGTTATCACCGCCAACCTCTTCGTCCATATTACTGTCAAAAGCTCGATAAATACTTGTTATGGTGTAATAACGTGTTTCACTCTCTGACACGATCAAACCGTCTACAAGATATTTGTACAATGTACCGTTGGAGTTCAAATAGGTTAGTGTGTAATTATTAAATTTAATACTCTCACGTGACGTCAAAGATATATTGATAGAACATGCACGCAAGTCCTTAGCTTGTCCGCTTGGCTGATAAACATATACAAACAACTCTTTATCTTCAGACTCAGCTATTTGGATAACCTGCAACGAGTTATCCCCTTCAACAGTTGGGTAATACTCTGCAGAAAATGTGCTGTCTTTTTTCAAATCGTCCAAAACATTTGAATAAGTAACAGAACTTGCATAGGCGGTACTTATACCACCTATACAAGCCATACAAAACATTAAGAACGTTATTAAAGACAATGTAAAACAAGTTAAAACTTTCAAGTTTACACACCACCTTTGCGCTTATGAATAAGACCTGCAATAATACCTACAACAAACAATACACCTACACCAATTACGACAGGATAAAACCAATCTTGGAACACAATATTACCCCAAAATGTTTTTTGAAGTGTTACTGACATATCTTTAGACACCTCATAGGGCAAACTGTCTATTTCTTTGCTATCAACAAAAAACAATACAGAATTTACATTGCCGTTAATTATATCCGCCAACGCTGTACCACTGGGTACTGATACAACGCTATAAATTTCACCATCAACCATAAATGTTACGGTGAATTGAACACGTTCCCATACGGCATAAAGTTGTACAGTTGCACCATCTACAGCAGTTAAATTAGTTACAGATTGTCCTAAAGAATAAACAACATTACCATCTTCTGACGTTGCCCAACCTAACAATTTGTAATGGTCAGTATCAAAAGAAACTTGCTGAAGATTTTGAGGTGCATCATAAGTAAATGATTGCTGTACTACATTACCAGATACACCATTTGGATTAAAAACAACAGTATATTTATTCGCACGCCAACCTGCATATAAAGTCACATCACTACTTACATAATCTTCATCGTACAACTGTGTGCAATCTTCATCAGTATACCAACCAGTAAATGTATAACCAGTTTTTGTTGGTGAATCAGGCACTTCAACCATAGACATACTAACAACGCCAAAAATATTTACATAAAAACTATTGTTATAACCATATCCAACAATTTGATGACCAATGTATAACGCATAATAATTTTTAGTTATATCTAAACTGGAAAATGACAACGAAAATGATTCAGTAGAAGCATCTACAAATGTAGTTTTCACAAAATCATCACCATCAATCTTAAAAGTAGTGCCAGCACTTGTTAATACAGGAAAAGATAAATTGTTCAAATCATCAACCAACAAGATTGTGTTTGTAGTATATGGCGAAGAATTGTAACCGCTATTAGTAAAATTGATTACTTTCGCACTATAATCAATATAACCAAATACATCACCGGTACGACTATATAATGCAATTGGGAAATTAGCCATATTAGTACTACTCGTCGAACTAACTTCAACAAAAGAACCCCAATCAGGTATATTCGAACCGACAGTAACAGCAGTAGAAGCAATAGAATCACTATATATTAAAGCCGATTTTTTCTCTGATAAGTCATTGTCAATATTAGCCTGCTTGAACGGATTTTGACCTTCGTTAAACATAAAGGCAACGCAAATGCCCAAAACAACGATGCAAGCAACGAGAAAAACGACTATCAATACTGTTACAAATTTGCTCATTATTAACATCCTCCATTATTTTTACGACTTGCCCAAAATTTACGCATTTTTTCTTTATGCTTTTCATACGCAGGCTTATCGTTTTTGTAATTATAAGCGTCCGCGTTATCTTGTCTTGCTTGCAGGTACCCTGCTCGATACGCTCTTTGACCTTTGGTCAACTGCTGGACTACGCCGTCATTGTCTACTTTGGGTTGCGCCATATTTGTATAGCGAATACCTTCCCTGAGCTCTGTAGCATACTTACGTCCACGCTGATTAGGATTTAACAATGCTACGTCATTGCCCTTACGATTTTTAACAATAACTTTTTTTGAATTGTAATTTTTTGCCATAATAATTTCCTCACTTTATATTTATTTCAAAACGGACGTTTGTCCTGATTTGTCTTTTTTTCAATAGCAAAATATGCTACTGTTTTTCTATTTCGCTTACCATTATCATTATAAAAATGACTTACAATTTGCTTTTTTGCAGTACGATTTAATTCGTTTACATCACCTTTATATACAGGTTTCTTTTTATCAGAAGCTGTTACAATCATGTTCGGCATACGAGTATCGATTTTGCCGACAAATGTATATTTAGGATTTAAACGCCGTTTACCATTTTTACCAATAATCCAAGACTCTTGAGCATCAATCAGTCTGACACCTTTATTTTTCAAACTATAATTTACAGTTGACATTATTCTAACCCCTTGTTATAATAATATTGACCATCGCCCCGTAGGGGGTAGCTACTGCAGATGCGAGTAGACAGAGAAGAACGTTTGGTCTTCGTGCGTAGACTTCTCAACTTAACCGTCCGAGCAATCGGGCGGTTATTTTTATATTAAAAAAGCCACTGTTCGGCACAGTGGCTAAGCCCCGTTACCACTAATACATCTGCAACGGTAGATATACGACGGCTGACTATGATTACACGGAAGATGCCGTCAATGGTCTTTACGCTCTTTTGACTTGAGAGCGTACCAGAACAAGTTTGGAGAAAAAGCACAATGAAAAATTTGTGCGATTAGGCTTTTGCAGATTTCAATACAGGTTTTGCACTGCGAATTACAATGTTTTCGCCAACCGTTTCAAACTCAATATCAAACGGATCACCAAACATTGCATTAGCAAAATCTTCAGGTGTCCAATAGGTATAAGCATCTTTACCTATGTACAATCCATTGTCAGTCTTTTGGTCTGCATCGACAAACAGGTACGCATACTTGCCGTCTTTCTTTTGACCAGACTTTTCGATAGTGCGTCCGATGAGTCTCAATGTGGTTTTACCTTTCATAAATAATCTCCTTTGCCACGACTTAGATATTTTTTGTGTTGTTGCGTGGACTTAATGTATTTACTGCATTAACGCATGCAGTGAGCGAATATACAACGGCTATTGCCGATTATATTACAGGGACGGCACTGGGCAGTCAGTGCCAACAATCTGTATGTATTTGTACTGCTACTGCCAGCAGTTCTGTAGGAACGGATGGAACTATTACTCAATGACAATATTCCTACAATGGTATTACACAGCTATTAGCTGATATAATCAATGTTTAGCAAACTGTTTCAATACACAGTCATTACAAGGACAATTACTACAATTATCAATATCACAGTCAACGCATTGATAATATTGACAATGAGAACACTTATTTTCAGCAATAAAGAGAATGACCTTAAAAACAGGAATAAATTCACTTAAAACTAATGTGTCTAATGCTTTTATAATTTCATATTGTGTCATAGTCTTTCACCATCCTTTAATAATGGTTGCTTTGTCATTGGCGAATACATATCAATGTAAACACGCTTAATATCATCAGAACCACGACAAGGATAAAAATTTGATACCTGAATATAATAGCCTGCTTGCTGTGCAGATAACTTTAATGCATCAACAGCTACATTTAACTCACTGGGTAAACCCATTAATCTTATCTTCATAATAGTTATCCCCAATCTTATATACGAGCTACCAATCCGTCAATAGTGACGTCTGGAAGTCCAACTAGATACCAATCACAATCATGCTCAAACCGTGTAGACACCCACACACCATTAACTCTAACTTGTAGACAGTCGCCACAATGAAAACCATCAACAATAACCTTGCCGTTCGAATATAAAAAATAGCGATGAACAGACGCAATATAAACGAGATAACCTACATTATTCATAATCTCTCACCCCTTAACCTACCCTATAAGGGAAACCATTAATAACTTTAACAGCTATTGAACCGCTTTCGCTGAACTCTGGAATACGAGTATTAATGCAATAAGCATAAACAATGTTATCTGCTAACACTCTTTCGCAATGTTCTTGGTCATCTTCATACGGACTTACAGTCCACAAATCATAGACTAAACAATCAGCAATATATGAACTTGTCACAAGATAAACAAAAGAACCTGTTTTCTTTTCGTGTTCACGAACTGATTTCATTAAACTAGGGGAAACAGGCTTACAACTGTTATTCAAGCTAGTAAAATGAAAAATTGTATTGTCATCATTAAGACGAATTATAACGCTTTTCTTAATGCCCAAAGCAGTCATAAACTTAATAGCTTGCTGTTTCATTTGCTCTCTTGTTAACTTCATAGTCTTTCACCTTCC
>CASEME010000012.1 GCA_949289125.1 uncultured Eubacteriales bacterium | reverse complement strand
AAGCAAACTGTTTTGTGCGTGTTTGACAGCTACACGGCTTTTCAAAATGTATGCGAAAAGTTTGGGGACTTTCCCGATACCTACAAGTTGCTTTTCTTTTGCGGTAGCGGTGACGGTGGCAGTGCCGTGGTTATCTCACCCGACAAAGAATATGATTACTCCGCATACGACAACGTGTTGCTGTTCTGCAGCAATCGCAAAATGGGCAGAATATACTGTGACAATGCTTACTATGTTGACATACGTATAGAGGATGGACTTTTTGCCGACACGGTGCTTGACAGAGAACTTTGCACAAAAGTATTTAAGGCGTTAAAACTCAAAAAGCACTACGAAACTCTGGACAATATTTACGACAAATACCTTATGACGCACGTAAATTTTGTGGACTTTTGTGCGGCAGTTGCAGTTTTTGTACAACTTGGCTTGTATGATGAGCAACAAGGTGTGGTAGTTGCCAACAAAAAAGCCGAGCTTAATGACAGTGCAGTGTTTTGCCGGTTGTCGCAACAGCAAAAATAATTTTACATTTGTTAACCATTGTGTTAAAATATTGATACTATGAATACAGAAAAAGAAAGTGCAGAAGTTACTATATCCAACTTCTTAGCCAAAGTAAAACATTATTATCCCAAAGACGAAAAACGTATTGTTGAAGCGTTTGAAGTGGCGCGCAGAGCGCACGAAGGGCAGTTCAGAGCAAGTGGCAGACCGTATATTACTCACCCCACAACGGTTGCCGATATCCTAATCGATATGGGCTTGGATGTGCCTACCATTTGTGCTGCCCTTTTGCACGATACTGTAGAAGATACGTACGTTACCGATAAAGATTTGAGAGAACAGTTTGGAGATGAAATTGCCTACCTTGTTGCCGGTGTTACCAAACTTGACAAAATTAAGTTTCACTCTACCGAAGAAGAACAGGCAGAAAATATGCGCAAAATGTTTTTTGCAATGGCAAAAGACATACGTGTTATGCTAATAAAACTTGCAGACAGATTGCACAATATGCGTGCGCTTATGTATCTGTCCGAACAAAAGCAGCAGCGCATAGCCAAAGCTACATTGGATATTTTTGCACCCATAGCAGGCAGACTTGGTATATCGCAGATAAAGTGTGAATTGGAAGACTTGTGTTTGAAGTATCTGGACCACGATGCCTACGAGTATATTACCAAAAATATCAGCCTCAAAAAGCAGGAAAGGCAGGAACTTGTAGACGACTTTATGCACGAAGTGAAAGACGAGCTTGCCAAATCGGGTATTACTGATATAGAAATATCGGGACGTACAAAGCACTTCTATTCTATTTACAAAAAGATGCACAATCAGGGCAAGACGTTGGAGCAGATATACGATATGACGGCAATACGTATAATTGTCAATACCATACGTGACTGCTACGAGGTTTTGGGTGCTATACACGCACATTGGAGGCCAATGCAGGGCAGGTTTAAGGACTATATTGCTGTTCCAAAGCCCAATATGTACCAATCTTTGCATACAACGGTTATTTCCAATGATAAAGGTCACAATATACCATTTGAAGTGCAAATTCGTACACACGAGATGCACAAGGTGGCAGAGTACGGTATTGCCGCGCATTGGAAGTACAAAGAAGGCATTGCAGGCAGTACTCCTATGGACGAAAAATTGGGTTGGGTAAAAGAAGTGTTGTACTACGAAACTCAACTTAAGGACAGCACGGAGTTTTTGGATATTATCCGCAAGGACATATCCAACACCAACGAAGTGTACGTATTTACGCCCAACGGTGACGTAAAGAGCTTGACAGCAGGAGCAACGGCTTTGGACTTTGCCTATTCTATACACAGTGAAGTGGGCAATCATTGCATCGGCACAAAAATCAACAACAAAATAATGCCTTTGGACACCGAGTTACACACGGGCGACATGGTGGAGGTTATGACCAACTCCAATTCCAAAGGACCGTCACGCGATTGGTTGAAAATAGTCAAAACATCGTCCGCCAAGGCAAAAATAAGACAGTTCTTTAAGCAAGAGCTAAAGGACGATTATATCAAAACCGGCAAATCCATGATAGAGCGCGAAGTTAAGCATAGAGGCATCAACTTGGCAGACCTGTTAACCAATGAAGCAATAACCGCAGTATGCGAACGCTATATGTGCAATACTTTGGACGAAGTATATGCCGCTGTAGGTTATGGTAGTCTTACGTTGCAACAGGTAGTAAGTAAGTTTATCAACAGCAACAAAACGCTTGCCGAACAGCTGCGTGTACAGCAAGTTGCACGTAGGCAGAAAAATGGTGGAGCAAAGAAAAACAGCGTAATTGTAAAAGGTGTCGACGACCTATTGGTGCGTTTTTCACGTTGTTGCTCACCCGTACCTGGCGATCCTATTATCGGTTATATCTCGCGCGGAAGAGGCGTTTGCGTGCACAGACAGGACTGCCCTGCAGTAAAGTCTATGGAAAAGGAACGCCTTGTTGAGGCAGAGTGGGCATATACCAACGGCAATGCTACATTCCCTGCTACAATACAAATAATCTCCGAAGACAAAGGGGATATTTTTGCAGAGATTACCCGTGCAATAGTCAACGAAGGACTTCCTATGGTGGCAATCAATGCGCGTAAGGACAAAAAGGGCAATGCAGTAGCAACTGTTACTGTAGAAATATCTAATCACGATCAAGTCAATATGCTCATCAACAAACTGATGTCTATACCGCATGTCATCAATGTTTACCGTACTTCCAACTAATTTTAAGGAGTGTATGTTATGAATGTAGAGTGTTTTGTTTTGGGGTATATACAAAACAACGTCTATCTTGTTACACAAGGTAACAACTGCATTGTGATAGATCCTACTTTTGATCCGCAAGATGTAATTGCCAATACTATAAAAAGCCGAGGACTTACGCTACAAGCTATTTTGCTAACGCACGGACATTTTGACCACTGCGGTGGCGCAAACAGTCTAAGCAACAAATTTGGTGCGCCCGTGTATTGTCGCAAAGAGGACGAAGCTCTTTGTAACAACGCAAGTCGCAACAGGTGGAATGCTCCGAGCGACGATTGTTTTCCTACCAAGTTTTATTCGGAGGGCATCAACAAAATAGCAGACTTTGATGTCGAAGTAATTTTCTGTTCGGGGCATACAGAGGGCGGTGTGTGTCTTATTATGGACAGTTATTTGTTCAGCGGCGATACTTTGTTTAGAGGTAGTATAGGCCGTACAGACCTTGAGGGCGGTGACAGTCACAAGCTCAATTTATCTTTGCAAAAATTGGCTTCACTTGATACAGACTATAAAGTTCTACCCGGACACGGTGAAATGACAACGCTATCTCACGAAAAGATGCACAACATTTATATGAAAGGACTATGCAAGTAAAACTATTTACAAACTTCAGATACAATACGGAAGTAGAGGACGTTGCTAAGCTCTTTTTTGAAGAAGTTGTAGCCTGTGCTACCAAAGACGATGCGGACATAGTCACCATTTGTTCCACAGGTCAAAAAGGTGTATTTTGTGCGACGACTACTTATGGTCATTGTACTTATACACAACAAGTTGAGCTTGACCAAAAGGACGCTTTGCAAGCAACAAGACAAACCAAGCGTTGCGTCAAAGTAAGCACATATAGGTGTCTTGCAAAAGCTACAGGGCGCAGTCAGCCGTGGGGCAGTCTAACCGGCATACGTCCTACCAAACTTGCCTATCAGCTTACTCAACGTGAAGGCAAGGACTACAAAGAGGTTTTTAGAACGCTGTTTGACGTCTCAGAGGATAAAATAGCGTTGGTCGACCAAATACTCGAACAGCAAAAAGGTCTGCGTGAGGTGGACGACAGTAGCGTAGATTTGTATGTTGGCATACCCTTTTGCGTGTCGCGTTGCAGTTACTGCTCTTTCACAGGTGGTACTATAGATAAATTGCACAATTATGTAGAGCCATATTTAGAGGCATTGCAGTACGAGCTTACTACATCGTTGCAGTTTATCAAAGACAACGGTTTGTTGTTGCGCAACGTGTATTTTGGCGGTGGTACGCCTACTTCCCTATCGGCAAGTCAACTTGAATCTCTTATGCGCCTTATAGGTCTACCGTATGAAGAGTTTTGCATTGAGGCAGGTAGACCTGACACTATAGACAAAGACAAATTGCAAGCAATGTACGACTGCGGAGTCAATCGTATATCTGTCAACCCACAGTCTTTCAATCAGAGCGTTTTGGACGCGGTCGGTCGCAGTCACAGCGTAGACAATATATATTCGGTGTATCAGCTTGCACGTAGTTTCAATTTTGTAATCAATATGGATCTTATTGCAGGTTTGCCAACCGAGAGCTATGATATGTTTTGCAAAAGTGTAGACAGTGCAGTTGAGCTTTCGCCCGACAATATAACAATACATACGCTTGCCCTCAAAAAAGGCAGTGCATTGAAAGAGCAAAGTTATCATAGTTCACGTCAAGGTGAAGTAGCCGACATGGTGAGGTACGGTGCAGAGGTTACCAAACAAGCGCAGTATTTTCCTTACTACCTCTATAGACAAAAGTATATGACGGACAACCTCGAAAACGTAGGTTACGCAAAGTTGGGTAAGCAGTGCAGATACAACATTGATATTATGGAAGAGACGCGCAGTATTATTGCTTGCGGTTCCAATGCTATATCCAAAAGATTGTTTGGCGCAGAAGACCGTATAGAGCGTTGCGCCAATCCAAAAGATATACCCACCTATATACAAAAAATAAAATTGTTGACAGACAGCAAGTTGCGTCTGTTTGAAAAGTAGAAAGTAAGTACAAGGTATATTCTCTCAATGAAAAATTACAGGCAAAGAGCAGTAAAACTGTCCATAACTGCTGCTGTTCTTGTAGCAGTGCTGATTTTGCTGATTGTGCTACAGTCTATTGAGTCAGTCAGCGAGTTTTTTGCCGTGCATTTTTCTCTTTGGTGGATAACTGCAGCAGGTAGCGTAAGCTCGTTGTTGCCCTTTAGCCTTTATGAAGTATTTTTGCTTGCGTGCTTTGTTTTTGGTGTGTGTGCTTTGGTAGTAACAATACGCCGTTTGTGCAAACGCAAGTTTATTGCGGCACTGTGTATGTTTTTGGTAGTGGTTATTGTCGCATTGTCGTTTGGCACAATTTACGTTACTACGGCAACTATGTCTTACAACAGAGCGCAGTTGCCTATCGCGCGCTATGATTACGCAACTGCCGAACAACCTTTGACACGTGAGCAAGCGATAGACTTTGCCAATCTGTATATAGACAATCTCAATAAGTTGTACAGTGTTTGCGAGCACGACAGCAATGGCTATGTTGTAAGTATGTACTCATTGTCGCAGTTGACAGAAATGATGCACACCGAGTACGAGCGTTTGGAGCAGCAATACCCCAACTATTTTTCGCCATATGATGCTAAGGCAAAGACGCCGTTAAGTTCGTGGCTGTTCAGTCAGTTTGGCATATCGGGCGTGTTTTTTGCGCCGTTTGGTGAAATAAACATCAATGGCTACGAAAATACTTTCTATTTGCCTATGACGCTTGCGCACGAAATGGCTCACTCTAAAGGTGTTATGCGCGAAAATGATGCCAATACTGTGGCACGCTATCTGTGTTTTACATCAGACAATGTGTATATTATGTACAGCGCATATTTGGGCACATTATCCCAAGTGCTGAGCCTTGTTTCGCTGTATCCCGATACACAAGCTGTTGTAGACGATATGATAGATACAGTTCACCCCAAGGCTATAGAGCAGCTCAATGCCACTGTGGAGTATTGGGATAGTTTCAATTTGCTTAACGGTGTAGGGCAATTTTTCAACAATGTATATCTTATGTTGTCGGGACAGGGTGGTACAACAAGTTACAATCCCCCTTCACAAGCAGAAGACAGCGGTGAGGTGGATAGTGAAGGCAACCCCATACTTATTATCAAAAGTTTTTCTGATGCGGGTAACTTGCTTGTACAGATGTATCTGGACGGAAGATTGACCGTTGACCATGCTATTGGCTGAGTTGGTGTACTTTGTGAGCAAAAAAAATTGCAAAACACCCCCGAAAGTTGTTGACATATTTTTTGTGATATTATATAATGACTAAGCTGTTGAAGTGCGGGTGTAGTTCAATGGTAGAATCCCAGCCTTCCAAGCTGGTCGCGTGGGTCCGATTCCCATCACCCGCTCCAAAAAGTACGTTTGCCTGTGCCTGTAGCTCAGCAGGATAGAGCAACGGCCTTCTAAGCCGTTTGTCGGGGGTTCGAATCCCTTCAGGCACGCCATTATGGTGGGCTTAGCTCAGCAGGTTAGAGTGCCAGATTGTGACTCTGGAGGTCGTGGGTTCGATTCCCATAGCTCACCCCACTATATACATAGGGGTATAGCCAAGCGGTAAGGCATTAGACTTTGACTCTAACATTCGTAGGTCCGAATCCTGCTACCCCTGCCACTATGACCCATTAGCTCAGTCGGTAGAGCACATGACTTTTAATCATGGTGTCCCGCGTTCGAATCGCGG
>CASEME010000011.1 GCA_949289125.1 uncultured Eubacteriales bacterium | reverse complement strand
GATTTTGTCATCAGAGTTATCAGCTACTGCTTTTGCAATCATTTTTTGACTACTATCAATACCAAGAATTTCAGTAGCTCCCATTTGTGCGGCATATTTGCAATGCCAACCGTAACCACATCCTAAATCCAAAACTTTTTGTCCCTGTAATTTAGGGAATAACGGTTGCAACTGATGCCACTCTCCAGCAGCTTTCAGACCATCTTTGCTTCTTCCCATTTCCGCATATGCGGCAAAAAATTCACTATTATCGTAAATATTTCTCATTGATAATTACTTCCACAACTTCCGATTTATCAAGCAATTTGCTTGAATGTTATTAATAATTATACCACATCTGACATTTAAATGCAACTACCTCTGCAACAACTAAAAACCGCACATTTTTTTACATTTGTCGATGATGTGAGACCAAAAAGCAAAAAATATATAAATTGAACGATTCCCCATAAATTGAACGAAAGGTGTATAAAGTGAACGATTTGCTTTTTGAGCAATAAAAAGGAAAAGGCTTGCAAGGACAAAAATTATCCCTGCAATCCTCAATCTTTACTATAAAATCTATGGAAAAGGGCACAATACCTCTATTTTTGCAATAAAAAAGCCATAATACCGATATTTTTCGTATCAATATTATGGTTTCTTTATGGTCTGAGTGACAGGACTTGAACCTGCGACCCCAAGACCCCCAGTCTTGTGCGCTACCAAACTGCGCTACACCCAGATACCTTACTAATATACACCAAATTTGCAGTTTTGGCAATGATATTGTGTAACTTTTACAAAAAATTGTTGTCAAAACATAGTATATGCAGCACACCCAAAAACAGATACACCATAGTGTTGGATACAAAGTGCTCAAAATCAACTTTGTTGCAACTTTGCCGTCATATACTAAAAAGATTGACAAACGTGTAGTAAAAGTGTACAATTTTTACGCTGATATAGTTATAAAAGCAACTAAGTCGGCAATAATGGTACTAACAAAAATTACAAGAAGGATATGCTATGAAAAAGACGATTGAAAAAATTGCAGTTATTGCTCATATTTGTATCACCTTTATATTCGTGCTGTTGGCGTGCCTTATACTGTTTAACGCACTCAAAATAGAGTACGACGCACAAGGCAATGCACAGGTAGACAGCATAGTAGTAGTTATTATTGCTGTTTTTGCCGCAGTATATGTGGGATTGTCTGCATATCTTATCTATAATGCTTTTACAGAGCGCAACTTGCTAAAAGAAGTATTGTTGTACAGCGACAAAGGTAGTCTTACCAAAGCGTCAGCAAGCGTTATCAAAAATATTGCTATAGAAGACGCAAAAGCATTGGATGGCGTGCATGTCAAAAAGGTGCAAATACGCCCCGACGAAAAGTTGGGCTTCAAAATGAAAGTGTTTGTACGTGTAGAAAAGGACAACGTTTCTCTTGCACTCGATACTTTGCGTTGTATGTTGGAAGATAGTTATGTCAACATTTTGGGACTGCATTTTTCTGCAATAGATTTTCGCATCGACAAAATGAAGTCGGAATACCGCCCCAGTGTAGACGTTGCCGAAGCAAAAGCTAAGTACATCAACGAAAAGCGTATGGAAAGCAAGACAGCTCAACAAGCAGAGCAGCAGGAAGAAGTTAGCGAACAGCTTACTAAGCAAGAGAGTAGCGCACCTCAACAAGAGGTAACTCAGACTATTGCAACCGTAGCAGAAGCTCCTGTAGGTGAAAAGGTGGACTCTATTCCTACTCCCTCTAAAAAATCTTCCAAAAAAGAAAAAATGTACGGCGAACCGGACGAACGTCCTATAGCAGACGACATCAAAGTAGAGATTAAAGACGAATAACACACGGCTTTATATAGTTGTAAAAAAATAAAAGTAATCACAAGGTGGCTTTGAATTAGCAAAGCCACCTTTTTTTGTTGCACAATATATCTTTGTCAAGCAACCAATGTTGTAAGCCAAACAACATTCTTGTCGCTTTTTACCCCCCAAATAGTATTAGTTGTTGCTTAGCATATCTTGCAAACAATTTTTTTTCAAAAGGTATTGACATACACAATTTAATATCGTATAATAACTACGATATATCGTATATAATTTACTATAAACAAGGAGAAAAATGTATGCAGCAACAAAATATAGAAATATTGATACCTTTGGTCAGCAGATATGTACACAAGCGTGCTATAGGTTCACTGCGTCAGGCTATGCAAAATGCAGACGACGCAAGTTGTGTACAAATTGCCAATATTCCTTACAAAAATCCTATGGTTGTGCTAATGTGCTCCATATTTTTGGGACATTTTGGCATAGACAGGTTTTTGATGGCGGATACAAGCGTAGGCATTGTAAAAATTCTATGCTGGGTAATAGCAGTAACGCTGTTTACGGTAGGCAGTGCAATACTCAACTTGTTTTGCCTTATTGTAGGCAGTATATTGATGTTGTTTGTGTTTGTATGGTGGATAGTAGACATAGCAACACTGTATCATACAGCTTATGTGTGGAACTATTATCGCATATTAGATGTGTGCAAAATAACATTTTTTGGCGAGGTAAAGATATCCAATCCTTATATAGTAGAAGGCGCAAGCACGCCAAAACAATTAAACTAAAATATTACCAAAACACAACAGCAGTCCTGCAACAAAAGCAGAACTGCTGTTTTTTAATTAGTCACTTACATTATTAGTACGATACTATTCTTGCTTAAAGGTAGCAACAAGTGTAAGCAAGGCTTGACGTTGCTCAGCTGCCATACAGCTAAATGCGTCCAAAAGTTGCTTTTGTTCGTCGGTAAGCATACTGTCCTCACCATAAAACTGCGCAACAGTAATGCCAAACGCTTTGCAAACAGCTTCGAGAGATGCCACAGAAGGGCATGCACCCTTGCGATACCAAGAGGATATTGTAGATTGGGGTATACCCGATTGTACGCTCAATTTATATTCAGACCAGCCACGCATTGTGCGTAAGCGTGTAATATTTTCGGTAAAATTCATAATACACAACCTTTTACTTATTATCGTATATTTTATACGAAATAATACCAACTTACAATAATACAAATCGTATATTTATAACGACTTATCGCAGTATAGGTATGCACATTTGGTATTGTAAAAGGGTGTGTTAGGTGTTGTATAAGATAGTTATTTTGGTTAGTTATATTAGTTATGTATATCTAAGCAATTAACTGTTTGTCTCAAAACTAATCAGTTGTCACACCAATATAGTCTTATTATGGTACTAATCTTCAGGCAAAGTGTATTATGTACATCAAAGTGTTGAGTTCACATTGTTTACTTTGCAACGTCAATGTGCTACAATTAGCGTAACAAAGTACGTCACAACGTGACTTTTGCCACTAAGGAGAGAAACAATGACAGCACAGTTAAAAACGGTATGGGGAGAAAATATCGGCGATCAACCTTTGCAACAATATCCACGTCCGCAATTTGTGCGCGATAGCTATATCAATCTCAACGGTTGGTGGCAATATTCTATTACCGACAGCGACAAAACACCCAACGTGTATCAAGGTACCATACTTGTGCCCTTTTCCCCCGAAAGTGTATTGTCAGGCGTCAACAAAACGCTTGCGCTCAACAAGTTTTTGCACTACAAACGCGGGTTTAATATCACAAAGCAGTTTAACAAAGGCATAGTGCTGTTGCACTTTGGCGCAGTAGATAGCGTATGTACGGTGTATGTCAACGGCAACAAAGCGGGCGAACATGTGGGCGGTTACAACAGTTTTACTTTGGATATCTCTCAGTGGGTAAACGAAGGGGACAACGAGTTGTGCGTCACTGTTGCCGACTACACAGGCAAGGATAAAACAGGTTTGTGCTACGGCAAACAAAGTTTCAAACGTGGCGGTATCTGGTACACACCGCAAAGCGGTATATGGCAAACGGTGTGGATAGAGAGCGTTGCGTCACATTATATCAAATCGGTACGTATAGAGCCTTTGTTTGACACTCACTCAGTAAGGTTTGTGTTGGACAAGCACAAAGTGCAGCAAGTAACGGTAGTAATAAGCGACAACGGCACAGAAATAGCCAAAGTGGACTCCAAGGAAAGTGAGATAGTGGTAGAGTTGCCACAGGACTTCAAACCTTGGACGCCCGAAACGCCCAACTTGTACGACGTAACATTCATAGCCCGTCGCGACAAAGTGCGCAGTTACTTTGGTATGCGCAAATTTAGCATAGTAACAGACAGCAAGGGCAAAAAGCGTCTTGCGCTCAACAACAAGCCATATTTTCATACAGGCGTATTGGATCAAGGGTATTGGTCGGACGGCATGTACACAGCTCCGTCAGACGAAGCTATGCAACACGACATCAAGTTGGCAAAGTCTATGGGCTTCAATATGTTGCGCAAGCATATCAAGGTAGAGCCGTTGCGTTGGTACTATCACTGCGACCGATTGGGCATGATAGTGTGGCAAGATATGCCAAGCGGTGGCTACGGACAAAAAAAGATGTACACGTTGTATCTTCCCTATGCATTCAAAATGCGCCGTATCAAGGACAACAAATACGGCAAGTTTTGTCGCAAAAGCGTGCAGGGCAGGCAAATGTTTGAGCAACAGCTTGTCGAGATGATAGACAATCTTTACAACTGCGTCAGCATTGCCACATGGGTGCCTTTCAATGAAGGTTGGGGGCAGTTTGACGCCAATCGCATAGCTCAACTTGTCAAAAGTACAGATAGCACACGTTTTGTAGACCACGCAAGCGGTTGGCACGACCAAGGCGGCGGAGATATGCTCAGTATGCACGTTTACTTTGCCAAAGTGCGTGTGCCTCGCTCGCGCAAGCGTGCGGTAGTTTTGTCCGAGTTTGGCGGATATAGCTGTATTGTGCCCAATCATATGTTCAATCTAACACGACCGTTTGGTTACAAGATGTTTAGCGACGTTACGCAGTACAACAACTCTTTGCGACAGTTGTATGCGCGTGATGTGCTTGCGCACGTCAAACGTGGCTTGTGTGCATCTGTATATACGCAGTTGTCCGACGTGGAGGACGAAATCAACGGTCTTGTCACATACGACAGAAAAATAGTCAAGGTCAACAAAGAGGCGTTGCGCCAACTCAATACTGAGATAAAAGGAACAGAGGTATGACAACTCACGAAAAATTTATGTTGCTTGCGCTCAAACAGGCAAAGCGCGCTTTGTTGTATGACGAAGTACCCATAGGCGCAGTAGTGGTAAAAGACGACAAAGTGATAGCACGTGCATACAACACACGCAACAAAAGCAAACGTGCCACAGCGCACGCTGAGTTGCTCGCCATAGAAAAAGCGTGCAAAAAACTCAACGATTGGCGACTCAACGGCTGTACGCTATACGTCACGCTCGAGCCTTGCCTTATGTGTATAGGCGCGTGCTACAATGCGCGTATAGACAAAGTGTACTATGGCGCTACAGACAACAACGGTGGTGACAAAGCAACAGACATTGTGGCAAAACTTGCCGACATCAATACGCTCAATCACAACTTGCAGGTAGAAGGCGGTATATTGAGTGACCAATGCAGTGCAATACTTACACAGTACTTCCGCTCCAAACGCAACAAGCCCAAATCTGCGGACAACATTACAGAGGAGTAAGATACGCGTTGGGGTAGTTGTGCTAATATTCAACTATTAGCAACATGCAAAAACAAAATAAGTGGCTTTCTGCAATAGAAAGCCACTTATTGTTTGTTGTTTATCTTGTTTTTGTCAATAGTCAGCACCAACAATATGCAATGGATATTAGACAACTCGAGCAATGTTAGTTCTCCGATGAAGCCACTACGTATTTCAACTGTTCTTGCTGTTCCTCGGTGTAAGACTGCAATTCGTATACAAGATATCCGCTTTGGAACTTTACAGTAGTAAACTTGTTAAGACCGGTAGTACTTACAGAACTTATCATAGTATCTTTGGGGTTGGTGTACATATATGCCAACACAGAGCCTGTTGATGTGGACAATCCCATTGCATTGACAACGCTATACGGATAATCTTTGCTTGTGTTGAGCAATATAGGATAACCTGTAGAAAGCGTCAGCTCCATTGTTACCGTTGTGTTGGTTATCGGATCGTACACAGCAAAAGTGGGGGTAGCCTGAAAACTTGCACTTTGGTCGATAGAACGAGCGTACAGATATATCTGTGTAGCATCAATAAATTTGCTTGCCGATACAGTATTCTCTTGCTTGGTATTTTCGCCGTTCATTGTTTTGTCTACAGTAGCTTTTGTGCCTTCGTAAGTGGTAGTTACTTCTACAAAGGTAGGTTCACTGTGCACTTTGCCCACATAATAACCTTCAATCTTCTTGTACGAAGATACGGGCGTTTGTGTAGCTTCCTTTTTGAACACTGTTTTTGTTTCTGTTACAGATTGCAACACTATCTCGCTGTCTGTCTGTTTTACCACAATTTTTGCTTTTTGCTCCTCGCTAAGCAAATTGAGCAATGCCTCTATGGGCTCAGAAGGCAACTTGTGTGTTTCTTGCAAAGTTTGCAAAGTAGTAAGCGTTACGTTGTCTCCCTCTGTAGTAATGGTGGTAGTATAAGTGCCGCTTACTGCTTGAGGCTTTAGCTGATCTTCACTGCCTGTCCACAACTGCAAGTTGTTGTAAAATACTTTGTCATTGTAGGTTTGTTGCAGTTTTGTTTCGTCATCTGCCTGCAGCGTAATGTTGTAGGTGTAGCTTTCACTGTCTTCCCAACGAATTGCTGGGTTGGATGTTTTTTGTTGCTGACAAGCTACAAGCGTAAATGTAAGTAACGATATAACTACAAGCAACAAAGCGGTAAGTTTGAATTTGCGCATAAATACTCTCCGTAAATTAAGTCAGCTTATTATAACACAATGTGTACTATGTTGCAATCAATTTGATACCATTGCCACTTAGCTGAAAAAAATATGAAGTGAGCAATTTTTCTCTTGCAACCACTGCACAATAATGTTACAATAACATCAAGTTATATTTATCTATGGTGCGTACAGCAGGTTTGTAAACAATATGTACATGCACATTGCAAAAGTGTAAGTAGTTGGGTGCAAAAGCAACTACTGTTGGCTTGTACAAAGGAGAGTAGGCAAAGTATGTTCAATATATACAAAACAAATACAATGAAAAACGCTGCCGATATGATAATGAAAGCGCTAAAGCGTGTGGACGCGCGCAATTTGGACGTCAAACATATCGTCATCGTGCCCGACAGAGCGTCGCTCGAGGCAGAGAGGCAGTTGCTTAACGTGGTGGGCGGAAGTTTCAATATACGTGTACTTACTTTCAGAAGATATGCCAATATGCTGCTGCCACAATACAAATATATGTCCAAGCAATCGGCATTGATAGTGTTGTCGGGCATAATAGCAGACAACAAGCGCAACCTCAGGTGTTACACAAAGGGTGTGGACAACACCGGTTTTTGCGAGAGTATATACAATGCAATAAGTAGTATGAAGTACTGCAACATCACCCCCGACCAACTGCGTGGCGACAATTTGCCACAGGGCTTGGCAGACAAACTGCAAGACATTGCACTGCTGTACGAGCAGTACGAGAGTTTTTTGGCAACGGGCTATGTGGATAGTTCAGACAAGTTGCGCCTTTTGTGCGACAAGCTGGCGACAGAGCCCGATGTAGCCAATACATACTACTATTTGTATGACTTTGACAACTTTACTGCACAAGAGTTGGCACTTATACAAAATCTCGCCCGTTACGGCAAGGGTGTCACTGTAGCGTGTTGTGCAGACGATGCGCCCTACAAGCGGTATTTGTACGACAACGAGATATTCAACGGCGTACTTAAGTGCGCAGAACGTGCAGGTCAGAGCGTTCAGATAGTGGAAGAACAACAGCATGTCAATGCTTACACCAAGCAGATAGGAGAAGGCGTGTACGCATACAAAATGCCCAAAAGGCAGGAGTGCGGTGACTTTGTAGAGATATTTGAGGGCGTCAACAGCGTGCAGGAAGTGTATGCTTTTGCGTGCAGAGTGCACAGATATGTGCGCCAAGGTGGCAGATACAGAGATATATACGCAGTCACGTCCGATGTCAACAAGTACTACAATGCTATAGTTACGGTGTTTGAAGAATTTGGCATACCCTACTTTTGCGACAAACAGGTGTGCCTTGCCGACCAAGCGGCAGTTGCGGCAATAGTGGACTGTCTCAATATGTTTCGCAACAATATGCAGTTGGGTAGCATTTTGAGCTTTGCCAAAAATGTGCTTATCGAGGGCAACGAGCCGTCGATATACGATTTTGAAAATTATTGCCTTAAGTACAACGTCAATTATTCGCTCGATGCTTTCAAGTTGGGCAAGGACCAACCCAACTTTGCCACTGCAGACAAGGTGCGTGCAAGGCTGTGTGAAATAGTGAACAATGTGCCTATAAAACAGCAAGACAGCGCACGCAGTTATGTGGATAGTATCCGACAGCTTGTAGAGCAAAGCAACTTGTGGAGCAACAACCAACTGTTTGCCCAAAAACAGGCGCAGTGCGGCATGTTGTTTGAAAGTAAGACCACATTGCAGGTAGAAGAAAAGCTCAACGCAGTACTCATACAGATTGAAGAAATGTTGGGCGACAGAGCTATGAAGTTGGACGACTTTGTCAACATACTGTCAACTGCGGCACAGTCTGTCAAAATATCGGTATTGCCCGTAGTCAACGACTGTGTTGTGTTTGCCAATATGGCAAAAGCGCGCAAACACGATATCAAGTTTTTGGCGCTGCTTGGTGCCAACCACTCCTTTATGCCTATTATCAAGGGGGACAACAAACTACTTAGCGATACCAACATGCAACAAATGCAAATGTGCGGTATAGATTTGCAACCGTTGGCGTTTACCGAAAACAAGCGCGAACGCTTTAGTCTGTATCAGTTGTTGCAAGAGCCGTCGCAAAAGTTGTACGTCAGCTATTCGGCTACCGAAGGCAGAGAAACATTGTTGCCCTCACTATTTGTCACCCAACTTGCCGAGCTATTCAGCGTCAAAGGCAAACCGCTACAAAAGACGGACAGCGCAGACGAACAAGTGTATGCACCCATGCAGGCTTTGGCAAAGCTGATATCGAGCAAACGCCGACTGCAGGACAGACAGCCCGTCAAGATGGATACTTACGAGGTGTTGTATCAATACATGCAACAAGACGTCAACAAGTATCTGTACGACAAACAACCGCGCGATATGCGCATAGAGGGTGGCGAACAACTGTTTTTGCACGGCTTGTCCACCTCTGTTACACGCATTACCGATTTTTATTCCTGTCCGTACAAGTTTTATATGCGCTACGGCGTCAATATACAGCCAAGAGAAGTGGCGCAACTGCAAAGCAACAATTTAGGCGATATTCTGCACGCTGTGTTGGAACAGTATGTAAAGAATATGGACTTGGAGGAAAGTGACGAGGTTACCAAAGCCAACGCTCAGGCAATTTTTAATGCCGTTATGCAGGACGACTTTTATCAGGGACTGAACAATGACGCTACTATGCAAACACTGTTGCGCCAACTCAAAAACGAGGCGTGCAAAATGTGTTTGGTGGTCAAAGGTCAGCTCAAAACGTCGGACTTTGTCAACTATGCAACCGAGCTTACTTTTGGTATGAAGGACGACAAAAAGGGACTTCGTGGCGTCAAAGTGCAGTTTGGCGACAACAAAGTGGTACTTCGTGGCAAAATAGACCGTGTGGACGTGTGTGGCAATCATTTTGTGGTGATAGACTACAAAAGCGGTGCGGCGGCTTCCAAATACACCGAGCAAGACTTGTACTTTGGGCACAAACTGCAATTACTTGTGTATCTCAAAGCAGTTATCGACGGTCTTAAGTTGCAACCGTTTGGTTTCTATTACTTCAATATGCACAACAACTTTGTCAAAGAAGGTGAAGCCAAAGCGTACAGATACAACGGCAGAACGTTGGACAATGTGGACATTGCTTGCAAGTTGGACAACAATTTGGCAACAAAAGGCAATTCAGAAAAGTTGGGCGTTTCTCTCAAAAAAGACCATACTTTTGACAAACGTGGCAACAATATACTTACAGCATCACAGCTCGATGCCGAGATAGAGTATGCTTTGCGCCTCATTGCTTATGCAGGTACTCTGATGAAAAAGGGATACATAGCAGTCAACCCGTCGGACAAAGCGTGCGAATACTGCGATTACAAGGCTATTTGCGACTTTGGCGACATATTCACTTATGAACCGCGTACACAAAATGTCAAAGTCACCGCACAGGCAATACAGGACATAGTAGATAGCGAGGTGGAACAATGAAACAATATACCACTCAACAGCTACAAGTAATCAATGATACTGAAGGTAATATGTTGGTGTCTGCCTCTGCAGGTACGGGCAAAACTACCGTTATGGTGGAGCGACTGTGCGGACTTTTGCGCAGTGGCAAAGTGGACGTTTCGGAAATTGCAGTAATCACCTTTACCAACCTTGCCGCGGCCGAGATGAAGCGCAGGCTTACCGAACTGCTGTCGCAGTACAGAGATGAGCCAATAGTGGCCCAACAGTTGGAAAAGATAGATATGTGTGCAATATCCACAGTGCACAGGCTGTGTGTGGATATCTTGCGCAACTACTTTTATGTGGTGGATATTGATCCGGCATTTACCATACTTGACGACCTCACAGTCAACACACTGTCCAACAATGCATTGACCGAAGTGTTGCGCCGTCACAACAAGGCTGGCGAGGACGAAAGCGACATAGACGAGGCTTTTGAAAAGTTGTATCAGACATTTTTGCGCAACAGAAAGGAAGACGCTTTGCGCAGTCAGATTACCCGACTGTATGCGTTCAGACAAAGTTTGCCCGACTTTCGCAGTTGGTACATGGATACAAGGCGCAATTTTGTCGACTTTGATGGCAACAACAAGGTGCTTGATACCATCAACAGCGACATAATAGAAGGTTTTAATTACTACCGAGCTTTGTGGAGCGAGTGCGCCCAAAGGCTTGAAACGGCAGGTATGCACGCATATGTTACAGAAGTGTGCCAAATCAATATGGACGCATTGTCCATCAATAAAGACAACAGTTTTGCCGATACGGTAGAAGTGTTGCGCACAGCGGCACAAAGTATTTGTGGCAACATAGCCAAAAACAAAAAACAAGCAAAGTGCGACAATGTGGATATTGAAGTGTGGCAAAGTTTGCGTGACGATATAGACGAGCTGGTGGACAATACCAAAAAGTTTGTCAACCAATACTATCAACTGCTGTGTACAGACACTTTGCAAAATATTTTTGGCAAAACGCAAGATACAGTGCAACTTACCGACAAGTTGGTGGAATTGGTGGAGGAATATGCCGAGGTATTTGGTCAGTACAAGCGCAACAGAGGCGGTTTGGACTTCAGTGACCTCGAGCATTACACGCTTGCAGTGCTCAACAACGCACAGGCGTTGCAACAGTTGCGTGACAAGTACAAGTTGGTGTTTGTGGACGAATATCAGGATACCAACGGCGTGCAGGAAGCCATAGTCAATTTGTTGTCGGGCAACGACAACTTGTTTGTGGTAGGTGACGTTAAGCAGAGCATATACGGCTTTCGTGGGTGCAACCCTGTATTGTTTGCCGACAAACAGGCGCAGTACCTTGCCGACAACAGTGGCAAAGTGGTACTACTCAACGACAACTTCCGTAGCAATGTGGATATTCTCAACTTTGTCAACATTATCTGCAACCGTTGTATGACAGAGCGGTTTGGCAAAGTGGATTATCAATCTACAGCGCAGTTGCGTGGCAGTAGTACGCAGACGGCACGTTTTGCGCCCGTCAATATATGTCTTGTGCCAAAAACTACCACAAGTCGTGCAGTTGCTGACAAAATGTATGATATTACCGAGCTTACCCAAGAGCGGGACAGCAACATAGACAGGCAGTGCGATGCCGTTGTGCAGTATGTCAAACAAATGGTGGGCAGCGCTATCAAAGTCAAAGACAAGGCAATGCGCATAAGCTACGGCGATGTAGCCATATTAACACGCAGTATGCAGGACAAGGCGCTTGTATTGTACAACAAGCTGATAGAAGCCAATATTCCCGTTGCCGCCTCTTTCAATATGCAGGGCATTGCCAACAAGGAAGTACGAGATATTATCAATCTGTTGCGCATAGTGGACAATCCTTACAACGATGTACCTTTTGTAGGAGTATGCTTGTCCCACTTTGGCGGTATGAACGAACAACAACTTGCCACAGTGCAATTTACACGGCAAGAGGACGAGCAGTACTTTGTCAAGACATGTATGCGCTATGCTCAACAAAACAGCGACGACATTGCACACAAGTTGCAACACGTGTTTGAGCTTGTAGAGGATTTGCGCTTTTTTGCTTATGGTTCGGCTGTGGACGGGGTAATATTGCGCATATTGCAGCTTACCCGTTACCACCTCTATGTGCAAGGCCTGCCCAACGGACACCTGCGCATACGCAAGCTGTATTCCTTTATCAACCAACTGAGGGACAAACGGTATCAGCAAAGCATAGACAAGTTTTTGCAATACATAGACGAAAGCGGCAATATCAGTAGTGAAGAGGGGCTTAGCCGTACCAATGCAGTGACGCTCATGACAATGCACGCGGCAAAAGGTTTGGAGTATCCGGTAGTTATTGTGCCTTTTGTGGACAGCAAATTTGTGTTTGACAACTTTTCGGCAAGTACCAACGTCAACATCGGTATAGCAACCAAGTACTACGACTTCGAAAACCGCACAGTAAGCGATACTATCGGCAAGTTTGCCGTGGATATGCTCAACAAGCAAAAGGCTCGTGAGGAGGAGTTGCGCTTGTTGTATGTTGCGCTCACTCGTCCCAAGCATCACCTTGTAATAGTGGCAGAGTATAGCGACAAGTATTTTGACGGCACGTTGACCAAGGTCAATGCGCAATACGCACTCAAGCACTCCGACTACATTATGAGTTCGTTGTGCGCCGCTTTGGGCGGTGCATTGCAAGAGGGCGACAATGGCAACGGCATAACGGTTAGCGTGTACAACGCAGAACAACCCGAAGACAAAACAGAGGGCGATATACACGGCCTTATGTGCGAACAGCGTCAGGACTTAGACAACATTTTGCAACAAATCAACTTCCGCTACAAGTACCTCAATGAGGCGCAACTGCCGTCCAAAGTGGTCAGTTCGGCGTTGGACAGGCTTGTATTGCAACAGGGCGATACGTCGGACGACTTGCCCGTGCATACGCTTGTGGACGACGACCGCCCCAAGATAGGCACAGCTTATCACAAAGTGTACGAAAATGTGGACTTTGGTGCAGATAAGCAAGGCGTGTTGACAGTTATTGAAAACTTAGTTGATAGTGGCGATGTGGAACGGCGCATAGCAGATATGTTGGATATTGACCTTATATTGTCTACGTTGTCCAACAAACAGTTGCTCAAGTTGGTGTCCAAAGGCAAGGTGTATCACGAAATACCCTTTATGCTCAACGTAAGTGCACACCAAGTGTTAAACAGCGACATAGAGGACAGCATTACTTTGCAGGGCGTCATAGATATGCTTGTTATCAATGGCAACCAAGCAACAGTAGTGGACTTTAAGTACACTTCCAACAGCACCAACATTGCAAAGCGTTATGCCAGACAGTTGGATAGTTACCGTCTTGCGGTAAAAAATATCTGCAATATAGACAATGTAGAGTGTTATGTACTGTCTATTGCTGACAACAAACTGATAAAAGTGTACTGAACATTGCACGGCAGGTTTTGCAACCGTCAAGTACACACAGTCCGTCAATACCAACATTGACGTTTTGCATAAATAAATTGAAAAACAGCGAATAAATAATCTGCCGTTGTCAACAATTAGACCAACGGAGGTAACAGATATTTATGAGAGAAATTTTTATGCAATACTACGCTCAGTTTGAGAGCTTTTGGCAACAATACGGCTGGTGGATAGCCGTTGCGTGTGCCGCAGTGTTGTTGCTTACTATTTTGTACAATGTTGCTCGCAACGATTACCGTTCGGTCAACCGCAAGTTGGCACGCAGTAAGGCAGTTATGCCCCGTCTGTTGGGACAGGGCAACAGACAGCGTTTTGAAGACAGCATACCACAGCCCTATCTTGCGCAGTATCGTTGCTACAGACGCACAACCAATCTCAAAGCCAACGAAGTAATCAGCTTTGTGCCCGTTCGTCAAAGAGTAACAGGCATTTGGCTTATGGTGATATGCTTGTTTGCAGTGGCAGTGCATACGGCTATGCTTGCTGTACACAATGCCCACTTTGTACAATATTGGATAACGGCAAGTACAGTTGTGGTATTTGTGGGAGGTTTGTTTGCAATAAGAGCAGTGCACAAGGCGCACAAACGCAAGGCGCAGCGCGTACTCAACACATACCTTGCTATCCTGACAGCGGTAGAAGGTGTGTCCGAAGGCGAACAAGCACAACAAGTAGTGTCACAAGAAAAGGTCAACAACGCTGTACAATCTATACAGATTATCGGCAAAAGTACAGACGGCAGTACTGCACTCAGCAAAGTGCGTGAGGTGTTGCGTGACAATGCGTTGAACGGTCAGCGCACAGTAAGCCAGCAACGCAAAATCAATCGTGCGCTCAACGGTCTTATGCTCAGCATAGCCAAACGCCGTATAGAAGCGCGCAACAACAGCAACGAGTTGGCAAAAGCATAGTAATCCCAATACAAAAAGGTTATTGTAATTGCAATTTGCAACACACTAATACAACATTATCGACCAATCAATATACAGCGTCCGAAGAAAGTGTTTTCTTCGGACGTTTTTTGTTGTTACATTGATTGTCATAATGCCAACATTGTGGCATTGTTGATTGTATTTGTAGTTGGCTATAAGTGTAAATTATTGTACAAATAAGCACCAAATTTACCATAATTTTTGTATAATCCCTATTTACTTAATTGTTGATATGTGATATACTAACAATATGCAGACAGATCTGAGGACAAAGCTCCGCAATCTACCTGACGAGCCCGGCGTATATATTATGCTGGACGCACAGGGCAACATTCTGTACGTCGGCAAAGCAAAAGTATTGAAAAACCGCGTCCGTCAGTATTTTTTTTCGTCCGGCAACAAAACGGAAAAAGTATTGGCAATGCTGTCGCACGTCAAAGACTTCCGTTATATCATAACTGCGAGCGAAGCAGACGCACTTTCGTTGGAAAACACGCTTATCAAGCGCCACACTCCGCCGTACAACATATTGTTAAAAGACGACAAACAATACCCTTACATCAAAGTGGATCTCACCAAACCATTTCCCAAGTTTGTGGGGGTAAGACGCATCGTACGAGATAAATGCAAGTACTTCGGACCTATCACATCGGGTGGCATCAAAGGTATGATGGACATTTTGCGACAGGTTTTCCCTACTATTACTTGCAATTACAATTTTGAAAAACTACCCAAAAATTTTCGTCCGTGCTTGGACTATCACATAGGCACTTGTTGCGCACCTTGTATAGGCAAGGTAAGCAAGGAGCAGTACAGACAGATAGTGGACAGAGCTATGAGCTTTCTGTCGGGCAACGACAGTGAAGTCAAAGAGATATTGACGCAAAAGATGATGGACGCCTCCGAGCGTATGCAGTACGAACAGGCGTTGACCTATCGCAACTATCTCAATGTCATAGACAAGCTCAACGAGCGTAGAATAGTGGTACTCAACAAACTTGTTGACTACGATATATTTGCAATAGCGGGCGACGGTAGCAACAGTGTTATCAATCACACAATGCTAAGAGGGGGCAAAGTGGTGTTTTCGGACAACTTTGCTGTCAACGACGCAGGCATAGACCAAGCGCAGACAATGTCCAGCTTTTTGTTGGAGTATTGCCCTCAGTCCAATATAGGCAAAGAGATATACCTCAATGTAGAGTTGGAAGACGCCAACGAGGTAATGCAGGTATTGTCCCAAACAACGGGAAAAAACATAACTATTTACTGTCCCAAACGACAGGAAAAGAAGCAGCTTGTAGATATGTCCTACCGCAATGCAGTAGAATATCTTACAAAAAACAGTACCGAGATAGAAAAACGCTACAACAGCACAGTAGGCGCAGTAAGTCAGTTGCAACAGTTGTTGGGGCTCAAGGTATTGCCCACACGTATGGAGTGTTACGATATCAGTAACATCAGCGGTGTGGACAAGGTTGCCTCTATGGTGGTATTTACCAACGGCAGTAAAGACGGTGCGCAGTACAGACGGTTTCGCATCAAGACTGTAGAAGGTGCCAACGACTTTGCAAGTATGAAAGAGACGCTTTTGAGGCGTTTTCGCCATATGAAAGACAACGACAAGCGTTTTGGAGCGCCACCCGACCTCATTGTTGTGGACGGTGGATTGGGACAGTTGGACTACGCAAGGCAAGCTATGGAAGAAAGCGGCGTTAGTGTGGAGCTTATTTCTTTGGCAAAGCAGGAAGAACTTGTGTACACTTTGCGCAACAACATGCCAATAGCTCTGCCGCGCAACAGTTTTGCGCTCAATTTGCTTATCAATATACGAGATGAAGCTCACCGCTTTGCAATCACGTATTTTAGAAAACTACACGGCAAAAATGCACTGAAGTCTGTACTCAACGAGATAGAGGGCATAGGCGAAAAGCGTCAACAAGCATTATACAAGGCATTTCGCACTTTGGACGCCATTACCAATGCCACTATACAGCAGTTGGCAGAAGTAAAGGGTATGAACTCAACTGTGGCAAAGCAGGTATACGAGTATTTTCACGACAACGATCAACAAGACGATAACTAAGCCAACGCACAACTTAGTCTATTGACAATATGCACACAATAACTGCAATGTTTTGTAAGCGTAGATATTACAAAGTATTGCTTATGGAGGATAAACTATTATGTATTTGCAAAACAGCCTAAAGTGGGGATATCGCCGTCCCGAACTTCTCAAAATCAACGAGCAGACCGATGTTTTTATAGAGACATTGGGCAGACTTACGAGTTATGACACGGCTAAGGAATTGTATTGGCGTTATGTGCAGTATTATTCGCACATACACATTATGCACGATTGGGCATTTGTCCGCTATGCCGAAAATTCCAACGATCCGTTTTATTCTCGCGAAGTAGAGTTTTTTCGCAAGGAGAGAAAAACTTTTGTTGCTATCTATGTCAAAGCGGCAAAAGCTATGCTTAGTAGTCCGTTTGGTGACAAATTTATACAAGAGTTTCCCGACGAATACGAATCTATGCAGGAGTCTATAAGACGTGTAGCTGCATAGTTGCGATACCGTCTTATCAACAATTTGCAATATGCAACATGCCGTATGACTTTTCATGCGGCTTTTTATTTGACATACCGCAACAACTTTGATTGTCATAGGGTGTTTTTAATGATTATTTCAGCTATATGTGGCAATAATTTTGATGTATTTGTAGATGTTTTGGCATGCAAGCAAAAAAGTTGACAGTTGTATGTATAGGTGATAAAATACAAAGCACGTGTTTGGACGGCACGGTATGCAAAATAACAAAATTCAGTAGGCGAAAGAAACAAATGCAAAAAAACAATGTAAAAATGAGCGAAAGGGCTTTGCGACTAAAAAAGAGCTACGTTGTGTTATCATCTATGGTAGCTCGCAATGTGCGCAATCAATATCGTAGGTCAGTATTGGGCATATTGTGGACAGTGCTCAACCCCTTGCTCAATATGTTGGTTATGGCGTTTGTCTTTTCCAACATTTTTGGCAGAGATAATATTGAGATGGACTATGCCGTCTATGTATTGTCCGGTACTATTGCTTTTACGATAATGCGTGCGGCTACCAACAACGCTATGCACTCGTTGGTCAACAGCTACGACCTTATGACCAAGACAAGGACGCCCTATTACATTTTCCCATTGTCACACGTGTTTTCTGCTTTGGTCAACTTCGGTTTCTCACTAATAGCACTTATTATAGTTATGTTGATACGTCTACCAACGGGCAAAGTAGTATTCAGTTGGACAATGTTGATGGTTTTGATACCGTGGTTGCCCTGCATATTTATGTTTACTACGGGATTATCCTTGATACTGAGCGTAATTTATGTGAGGTTTCGCGATATTGGACACATTTACAGTGTGCTTTTGACTTTGTGGAACTATCTCACACCGGTGTTTTATTCGCTCAAAAGTCTTAATCTCGATGCAACTGCAATGAAAATAATGAGACTCAATCCTATGTTGCACTATGTCAACTACTTCCGCGATGTTATCAACGGAGTAGTGCCCGATTGGAAAACACATCTTGTTTGTTTTGGTGCAGGTGCAATAATGTTGCTTATTGGTCTGTTGATATTCAGGTTGGCACGACGCAGCATCATATTGTATATATAAGCGAGAGTTAACTATGTCTAAGGATAAAGAAATACTAACCAACAATACGGTGGAGCAATCTGTTGTGCAATCAACTGCTTCGCAAGAGCAATCACCTTATATCCAAACAGAATTTGGCGATTTTGATACTGACGAAGATATACTTCTCGACATCAAAGATGTTGAGATGACATATCGTTTGCCTACCGAGCGTATAGACAATATCAAAGAGTATTTTATCAAATTTATCAAAGGTAAACTTAGGTACCAAAAGTTTGAGGTACTTAAGGGCGTTACCTTGCAGGCACGCAGAGGCGAAGGTTTGGCATTGATTGGTCGCAACGGTGCGGGAAAATCTACTTTGTTGCGTATCATTGCAGGCATTATGGATCCCACATCGGGTATTGTGCGCACTCGTGGCAACATGGTGCCTTTGCTGAAGTTGGGCGCAGGCTTTGACGGCAACGCAAGCGGTGAAGAAAACGTGTACTTGAACGGCGCAATGATGGGCTTTTCGCACAAAGAGATGAAAAAGAAGTACGACAGCATTGTAGAGTTTGCCGAGCTTGAAAAGTTTATGAAAATGCCTATCAAAAACTATTCTTCCGGTATGCTGTCCCGTCTTGCTTTTGCAATAGCGGTGGACGTGCAACCCGACGTACTATTGATAGACGAAGTATTGGCAGTAGGCGACGCACGTTTTCAACGCAAGTGTTCGGAGCGTATCGACCAACTGCGTGACAACGGTACAACTTTTATAGTAGTATCGCACAGCATGCAACAAATAAAACGTCTGTGCAAGCAGGCAGTGTATCTCAAAGACGGCAGAATACAAATGTACGGTCCTACAGATGTTGTTTCTGCGCAGTATCTCAAAGATACTATGGTATAGACAAGCATACGGCACTAATAATGTGCGTTAATAGGTTAGTTGCTGTACAAGTGCTCAGTTTGGCAACACAACTCTGATAATATTACAACCAACAATCCCCTGTGTAATTGAACACAGGGGATTGTTGTATCCTTGGATAATTGTTTTGATATCAGTATTTTCCGGTTGTCAGTGTAAAAACACATTGCAGTATAGTGTTGGTATGCCTTCCAACTTTTTACATTTGTTGGCGTAGTGTTGGCGACCAACAAGCTGTTGGTTGCAATCAGTCAATTTTTAGCAACTTGCGCCAATTTTCAAAAGAAGTAAGACGAGTAAGTTGCTTTTTCATGCTTTTGGCTGCTCTTCTGTATCCAAAAAACAACTTAAACCACATACCAAACAAGCGAAAAGCTGTTTTGACAAGTTGACCGCGTCTTTGCACAGTTACAAAGCCTTTTTGTGTTGCGGGGTTGAAGTTTACTACACGTTTGGCACGGTAGTACTGTCCCATATTGTAGTTGGCAACAGGCACAACTCTGTACTTTTTGCCGTCCGTTGGCAACAGATAACCATTGAGCGTCAATGCACTCCACAACAAGTTGACTTTGACAGGCGGATAAAATTGGTCTACATTGTATCCTTGCTCTTCAAGTTGTTCTTTGGTGTATTGCGGGTAATTGGACTTAATCAGCGCAGTATTCAGTGCTTCGCCGTTGCAATTAAGCAAAAACTTTGCACCTCTCAAAAAGTCATTGTATGCTCTGAATATCAAGTCTGTCTCATAATATCGTTGTTGCGTTGTGCGGTAGGCAGTCAGGCGAAACAGTCGTTTGTATGCGCCCATCATACCTTTGTTTTTGTGCAACGCATACGTATACAGTCCGTTGCGCAAAGAGTAGTATTCGAGATGTGCCGAATATTTGTGGTCAAACGGTTCGTGCATAACGCCTATGCCGTTGGTGATGGCAATGTCAGTACAGCATCTGTGTCCATATTCCACGTCGTCCCATTTGATAAATAGTGGTAATGGCAGGCCGTGTTTGTCCACTTTGTCAACAGACATACACATATACCACCAACCGGAGTAGGCAACTTTTTGAGGCACTTCGTTGGCAAGCAGTGCATTGATGTCCAACAGGTCAAAGTTGCTCTTTTTTGCGTGAAAAGATATGCCGTCCCACGTAGTGCCCCCTTCGAGTTGACAATTAGGCTGATTGATTTGGAGCATACCTGCGCCCACAGACAAGTTGCCACGTTGTTTTTCGTAGCGCAACAGGCTTATTGTCTTGCGTAGTATTTCTGGCTCAAACACTATGTCGTCGTCCATTACAAGAAAGTGCGTGTATTGGTCTTTGCGAGCATACACTTCCATTATGCCACGAGTAAAGCCACCCGAACCGCCCAAGTTGGCGTTGGGTATCAGTGTTGCGTAAGGTACGTCCTCTTGCGAAAGGGTTTTGCCGTTGTCTATTACAAATATTCCCAAATTGTCGCTTATGTCTGCGTTTTGTTGCAAAAAGTTGCCTACTGTAGATACAGTTTGCTTTACATACTGTTCTCGCTTAAATGTGCAAATAACAACTCCCACTTTGACGTTGTGACAGTTGTTGTCCTGTGTCAGATATTCTGCCCCCCAAAACACTACATTGTCAGCGTTGGCAGTTGCCTCGAGGTAAATAACACCGTACTCTTTGCTGTCAAAGCCGTCTATTGCAAAGTCGAGTGTGACAGTGCGCGGCGACGAGCAGTCCACTTCTGTAGTTGCCAACACTTGACGTTGTACCTGTTTGGACAGTAGTATTGTGGTATAGTCCGTTGTCTTATCGTTGCCCATAACAAAGTCCGATTTTTTGCGCTCGTTGAGCTCAATGTTGCCCTCAGTAAACACACGCATTGCTTTGACAGTTGCCTTGCCTTGTATAGTGGCGGCTATGGACATATTGTTGATATTTGTATATTGGCAGTATGTCGCGTAGGATAGACAGTTGTAGTATGTATCCGTACTCAACGTCTGTCCGTTGTGCAAAGTAATGCCTTTGCTATATCCGTCCAAAGGTATCTGTCCGTTGCCGTCAATGCGGTAGTACAGTGCGCCTTTGTCGCATATTGTAGTGCTTGGAAACACCATCTGGTACAGCTTCATCTGTAGCTCCTTTGTTGTGTTGCTTAGTTAGTTGATGGTCAACATTTTTGTCTATTATAACACACGCACGCCAAAAGTCAAAGCAAGTATATCTATTGTGCCCTGTGTGGCACATTTTCAAAAGTTTGTAGCAACTACAATCTCAATAGCAATAGATAAAAAAAACAGTACCGTCTGATGTGTACCCCAAAAGTTAGACACTTTTGGAGGTACACATTTTTTATGGCAAGAAAACAGAGATTTAACAGAAAGTATAGCCCTGAGTTCAAACTTTGTGTTATACTAGATATGCTAGAAAACCATTTGGGATATGGTG
>CASEME010000010.1 GCA_949289125.1 uncultured Eubacteriales bacterium | reverse complement strand
ATAAAATGTGGTTTTCAAATTGAGGCTATTGAGGAAGCAATGCCTCCGGCAGATATGATGGGTATGCCGGGAATGTGTAATGAAATGCGTAGACCTATGATGTTGTTGGTTAAGGTTAAAAAGGTTTAATAAACAACTTCCAATTTTTGAAACTGAGAAATCAGAATTTGTAGGTGCGATTGATGAAAATTATTGAAGTTAAAGAAAACAAAAAGCAATATCTTGATTTGTTGCTATTAGCAGATGAGCAGGAAGATATGATAGACCGTTATCTTGATAAAGGCAGGATGTATGTACTTGATGATAATGGTGTTAAAAGCGAGTGTGTCATAACCGATGAAGGAAATGGTATGCTTGAAATCAAGAACATTGCGACAGTTCCAGAATACCAAGGTAAAGGTTATGCAAAAGTCTTGATTGATTTTGTAGTTAAGAAGTACAGTAATCAATATACCGTTCTTCAAGTGGGGACGGGCGATAGTCCACTAACAATACCATTTTATGAGAAGTGCGGTTTTGTCCGTTCGCATATTCTTCGGAATTTCTTTACGGATAATTATGACCATCCAATATTTGAGGGCGGAGTACAGTTGGTGGATATGGTATATTTACAAAGAGCTTTATAAGTCAAATTCCAATTTGTCTAACAGACATGGGTGCAAACTCTTATAGTGAAATGCACCCATAATTATAAAATTTGCACCTATTATAAAATGGTATTAAAATTTTGGATTACTCACATGTGTAAAAAGTCGACATTAACCATGTCGACTTTTTCATTTTTACCACATTTAAATTGCTCTAATACTACATTGGCGCTAACAAAATATTTTAATTAAACCTCAACTTACAGAGAGAAAAAAATTAAGAAGGTCAATTTAAAGGTATTTAATTATTATGAATAAAGATTGCTTTGAGGCTTTGTGTCAAAAATATACAGAATACATAAAAAATATTATAAATTCAAACGTAAAGTTCTATAGATTTTACAAAAAAATACAATGGCAATTTGGTTATGATAAACAGATTTCTATTTTTGCATGTTGCAATTCAAAAACAAATGTCATTACGGTTAATGTTGCAGCAGTTGATTGTGCTTTTAAAAGAAATGAGCCGTTGCAAATAGAGAACTTCCTGTTACACGAAATTAGACACATCTATCAACATTTAGAAATAGCTGGTTGGCGAACAGATCCTACTAAATGCGCCAATGTGAAACTTGCAGAACTTTGGGCAGAAGAATCAACCAAATATGTACCTGCTTTAGATAAAAATGGCAATGAGAACAGTGAGTATTTTGCCCAAGATATGGAAATGGATGCCTTTGCATATGCTTACGCTATAATGAAATATAAGTATGGCACAATCCACTATCTTTATGTCCCAGAAGCATATAAAAACGTAGAATTTGATAAATTAGTAACTGAGTGGATGAATACATTTGATAACGAGAACTTATGACTAATATTTAAGCAAGATTAAACTATGCACTTTTTGATAGTTTTCACTTGATAATGTTTTAAAAAGCTGATAATTATTTCACAAATAATCACAACAACACAAAGAACATGCAAAGCAAATTGATATTTACAACTGACGGAAAACTTTATTATTTGACTATTTAATTTTTTTGTTATAATATCAATATATGAAAAACAAGGAAAATGTAGCAACAAAAACAAAACGGGATATCGGATATAAAATATTTTATATTGTGGGCATTGTGATTATTGCCGTTATTTCTTTTTTCGGCAATTCGTACTTTGCGTATGAATTTTTTAATTCGTTGTTTTTCGATATTTTGTCTTTAGTTTTGATTGTATCAATGCTTGTGGTAAGGTCGATACAAATTTTTCCAAGACAAAAGACGCTATATGGCAAAATATTCACACTTGTATACTTCAATATGTTTGCGTTGGCGTTTGCCCTGCGACCTTTTGTAGCAAATCGAATATGGGCAATTATTTTGTTTTTAAGTTTTATTGTTGCAATAGCTCTATTAGTTATTATGGCATTTAAGTACATAAAAGTACCAAATAACTATTTTCTTACAACTTTTGAAACAGCTATTGCCATATTGCCCCTTTTATTTCTTTTGAGTATTCGACAAGACTATGTAGGTGCACAGACAATGTGGATACCCGTTGTAGTAGGCGGAGTTATTTTGTCCATTTGCGCTCTTTTGATATTCCTCAGATATTTTAAGAATTTTGAGCATTTTAAGAAAAGTAAAGGTGAATTGATTGCAGCCTGCGTTCTGACAGTTTTGTTGTGCTTTGCATTTGCTTTTGTGGCTATTAACACAATAAATTATGCATTTGACACCACTCCCACCACACTTACAGTACAAGTATTGGACAAAGATATTCAGTCAGGCGCAAGACAACCTACATCGTTTTATGTAATGGTACAAATAGACCAGACAGAGACAAAAATTGAAGTGCCTGTTGTGGTTTATTATGATACAGAGATTGGCGACTATATTGACATACAACTTTACAAAGGTGCTTTGGGGTACAGTTACTATATATACGAATACCCTGCTACAAATTGACAATATTGTATTGACAAAATAGTTTTACCCAAAAACTAACACGGCAACTATGCTTTTGGCAAGCTGTCGTATTTTTTGTGTAACAATGGAGATGGAAGTTTTTAATTTAAGTTTTTTGTAGCTACACTCTACCTGCCGCTTTGTTACTCTGCTGTGCCCATAAGAAAAGCTACGGACGCCAAATAAAAGTCGCGTATTTGCGTCATAATGGTATAACTCAGTACTATGCTGTCTACAAAACGCACTATCATCATGAGGCTCAGCGAAAATATGCCTATAGCGGCAACAATACTTGTCTGAAAAGTATTGCGAGTTTTTTGTCCTATGTCTGTCAGTTCGATAGGTTTGTTGTTGATAGAGCCTTTGCTAATAAAGTAACCTACCAACACCGCAGTTGCTGTACGCATAACTACGTCTATGTTGGCTTTGTCGTTGCCACTTGGTAGAGGCAATGTTACGCTCAACACAACATAAACCAGCTATATTACAAAAAATAACGTCAGCCACAGATTGTTGCTACCTATTATGCTGAAAAACTTTTGTTTCACATACAACCTCTCAGTATCAATCGTGTTAGTATATGTAAAGTTTTGCTTTTGCGTGAAAAGTGCACCGTTCGGGCTCACAGGACAAACCCAAACAGCTGTTACATAGCAAAACCTACGTGTTTATTTTGCTTAAAGTACAGCCTTATTGTGGCAACATATTAGCAATAAACGGTTGCAAATACGATAAATTGGATAAAACTTTAATACAAATTGCACGTATTTTGGTATTGTATATTGACAAGTAATTTGACGTTAGTTATACTACAAAAAAAGTTGTATTGAGGGGTAATTATGAAGAAAAAAGTTGTACTAATGCTTATACTGTGTTGTATGGTATGTGTAATGTCGCTACCACTGTCGGCAACTGCCAACTCTGCACCCATACAGTGGACGGGAGGGGCGTTTGGCGGCACAATATTTACCGACGACCAATGTCCTATTGAAGTAGACACTGAAGTGTTGACATTTGACTTACCACACTTCCCCAATGATATGTACCAAACGTCAATGGAGCTATCTCAATACAATTCAACGGTCACTGCTCAATACGACTTCTACAACCCAACCGACAGCGACATTACTGCTACGGCGGTTTTTCCTATAGGCAACAAGCCGCAATACGTACATCTAAGCGACAAAGAATATATTGATTACATACAAAGCAAAAGCACTATCTCAACAAACGACGAGGAATTGGACCGACAGTTGAGATTTACCTACTGTGCATATACGGAGGACTTTGAAGTGGATAGTCAACTGAAGATGTTGCAGACAGATTACATCGAACATCCATTTTTTACGCCCCAACTGACTGTAACAAAATATACTATCAAACTGAGCGACTTTGATATTGATACTTACAGCAATGCCTTTTTTGTATTGGACTTGCCCAATGACGGTGAGCAACGCACAGTAATAATGCAAGACTGCTCCATAAAAACTACCAACGACAGTGCGCGCTTGTCACAGTATATTGTTGATACCAATCAGCTGTGGGAAGTGGTAGTATTGGGACAAACGTTTGATATATTGTCCCAAATAAAGTTGTATGACAGCTACACCATGCAGGATGACCAACAAATAAGCGGCAACATTTCGTTGCAAAATACGCAGACAAACACACTGTTGCAGTTTGCACAAAGTTGTTTTGAAAAAGATAGCCCTGTATCCTCAACCGACCGCTACAACATAGTGGTATCCGAACTGACGCAACGTCTGGTGGACATGCCTGTACCCGTAGTCAATATGTTTGACGGCTATGAGCTTTATAACTCACATATTATGATATGGTACAGCTACCAGCTGACTGTAAATAGTAACAGCACTGTTACTAACAACATAACAGTGCCGATTTTCCCAGAATACTTTTCGTTAGGCTCGCCCAAATACATTTATACTTACTTTGCTTCACCTGCAACTAAGTGGAGCGAATTTGGAGGCATTAGTATTGAGTTCAATACGCCGTACTATTTTGGCGCCAATTCTTTGTCCATTATAGAAGGTACATCTGCAGATGGTTTTGTTGTACCTTTTGGGCATTTGACGCTTAATTCGGACATTACTTTTACGTTAGAGCCAAACAACAATGCGTTCAATGTGTGGAGGGCGATAGCTATTATTGTGCTATCTGCGTTGTGTTTCTCCTTAATAACTACAGTGGTAATTGCGGTGATATTGATAAAACGTTTGCGAAAGAAGAAATAGAATGCAGATAGTTGACCTAACTGTTCAAATGTATACAAGACGATACCATTGATGGCATTACTATTTACACACCTTTGATGCTATATTTGCCCCGAAAGGTTTCTTGTTCCTTACGGGGTGTTGCATTACACCTCTTGCGTACAATTTTTGACACAAATTGGGCTATAACAAAAAAAGTATCTTGATATTATACTTTTGTTGTGATATATTATCCTTACACTTACCAAGTATAGCTGCTACCATTGTACAATAATGGCAATGCGGGCAACAAATCTACATAAACTTACTACACTATGACAAAACAACTTTTTTGTGAAAACTTAGCATTTTGGAATATGCTTTCCCAACAACAGCAAACACTTTTTTGCAACAGCCTTACTCATCAAACCTACAAAAAGGGTAATTGCATATTAGGTACCAAAAATTGCTGCGGAGTAGTATTTATACAAAGCGGCTCTTTGCGCGTATATATGCTGTCCGAAGACGGCAGAGACATAACGCTGTATCGTCTGCACAAAGGCGATGTGTGTATGCTTGCCGCTTCGTGCGCACTGCCCGAAATAACTTTTGACGTATTTGTAGACGCTGAAGAAGATTGCGACTGCTATGTTATTAGCGGCGCAACATTTACCGAGCTTACTCAAAACAACTTACAACTCAAATTGTATGCGTACGAAACAGCGCTTACGCGCTTTTCCGAAGTAATGTGGGTTGTGCAACAAATATTCTTTATGAAAGTAGACAGACGTCTTGCTGTGTTTTTGTGGGACGAAATGATGCGCACCGACAGCAATTTGATTGAACTTACGCAAGAACAGATTGCAAAATACATAAGTTCTGCACGCGAAGTGGTATCTCGCATGCTGAAGTACTTTGTCAACGAAAATATAGTTGAGGTAGTGCGCAAAGGCGTACTTATCGTGGACAAACAACGACTGAAAAAACTTGCACTTGCAGACAACTAAGCTATTTAGTGACTTTGTCACTGTTATTTTGACATTTTTGTGTTATACTCCTTTCACTACTCAGAAAAAAAATAAGGAGGTAAACAAAAATGAGAAGTATAACAACACTTGAATTGCAATATGCACACCGTTTTTACGGTTTCAAAGGCGAAGCTCAGTACTTACACGGTCACACAGGCGTACTGACTATAGAAGTAGAAGACACAGTCAACATGGGCGTTAACATGGTATTCCCCTGTAACGAGATACAAAAAACTGCTTGGGAAGTGCTGAAAAACTTTGACCACGCACTTATTTTAAGACAGGACGATCCGCTGTTGCCTGCTGTACTCGATGTATACGAAAAGCAAGGTATTAAGGACGGTGCTCCCAACAATGTTATGAAAGGACCGGCTTTCAAAACAGAATTGGCTACCGCTTATCCCGAGTGCCGCCTTGTAGTTACCAAAGAGACAATGACCGTTGAAGGTATGATAAAAATTGTATATGATCTTTTGAAAGACAAGCTCAACATTGCAAAAATCACCTTTACAAGCGGCGTAAATGCGGCAAGCAGTGAATTTGTAACCAAAAACAAAATAGAGCGTTGTCCGTTGTGCGGTATTGCACTTGACGAAAAAGGTGTTTGCCCCAAGTGCGGATACAAAAAGACAAAATAACATAAATACCTATCCCCTATAACTAATCCACAAAACAGAGGCCCTCACTGTAATAGTGAGAGCCTCTCGTTTTTTTGATTTTAGCTTAGTTACGTGCAACTATCTGCAACAAACATTGTTGTTTGCACTAACTTTTCAACTATTTATACCATTGCCAAAATAATCAATGCAATAAGATAACAAATTAGAAATGTTGCCCCAAGCATTGCAACAGAAATAAGCACTTTAAGCCATACTTTTTTGACATTTTTGATGACAAACACATTGACAACGCACATAGCGGCGCTGATAGCTCCACCGAGTACGCCACCCACAACAGGTACTATTTTAACAAGTGCTGTGATGTTGCCCCATACCATAATAAGCACAAAGGGCAATATTGACAACACTATCTCGTACCAAGTGACCGCACGCACAAGCTGTACAGTGTGTTCACCCATAGTCAATTTGACGCCACTCATATTGTTGCCACTAAGTGTAACTTGCTGCCCATCTTCTGTACGGAAGGTGTTTTTGTCCACTTTTTGCAACGGTGTGTCGTTGATAGACAACCCTTTTTGTCCCGTCCAAAAACTTTCGGTATAGTCTATTTTGCCTATACCGTCGTGCGTGATTGTTGTTTTCATAAGTAACTTCTCCTTCAAAATAGTATTAGTTGAAAACAAAAGTATATTTTACTATTTTTTGTAATACAAGTCAATACACATTTTTACGAAAAGAACAAGTTTATTACACAGCAAATCAATATTTATTTGATTTTAACAACAATTTGCAACAGAAGACACATCGGCATACTTATGTACGTAAAAACATATAGCATACCCTTCCACACTATACAACATTACGCCAAATTGGGTGCTACTTGACAAAAACATTGCCAAATTATATAATAAAGTTACACTAAATGTGAAAAATATGCCAACTAATTGTAATTATAACGGGCACATTATGAATAAGTTTTGGTTGATATTTTTCTTAGTACTATCAATAGTATTTTCTGTCGCTACATGCGTATTTCTTGGGCTGTGTTTTTTGGGCAATCAAGAACTTGTTTATTTGGTTTTGGCAATAGTATTTATGCTTTTGACTACGGCATCATCAATATTGCACAACGTACTCAAAACCCGCAGTAACAAGCAAACCTCTATGCAAAATAATGCGTAAATGTGTTTTTTGATAAAATTAGTCTTAATTTTATGTGATTGACAAACTCAAAAGGGGTATTTGTATGTATATATTGTGGTACTTTGTTATTATTACTTTGTTTTGGGCAACGTATGTAATACTTACGTTGACACTTTACGACAGAAAAAAGGAAAATCGCAAAGCCAAAATCAACACTTTAATTGTGCAAATTGTAGGTTGCACCATCAGCTATGCTGTAGGTTTGATCTATTCTGTAAATGATGCCAACTTTTTGCCTATCTATTACATATTTTTTGCATTTTATGTAGCAATTATAGTTTCAGAGATAGCATATTGCATATTCTCAAAACAAATATACACTGCTTACCATGCAAAAAATACAAAACCTTCCGAGCCACAATAGCTGAAAATATGAATTTTTGCAATACTATCAATAACTATGACTATATTGATAATGTTGTGTGAAAAGCAATACTATGAGAATTTGCAATCAGATGCACAGTAATATACAAAAAAGCGTCTCTTTTTGAGACGCTTTTTGCTTAATACACTATTTGGTATTATTTATCTTTTTTGTCTGTTTCGGTTTGCGAAGCCGCGCTGTCTTTTTTGCGTGCACTTGGCTTGCGTGTGCGTGGCTTTTTGTCGGCTTTTTGTTGTTCACCCTCTGCACTTGGAGCCGTTGTTTGCGCACTGTCAGCCTCTTGTTGTTGAGGCTCATCCTTTGCGCTGTCGTCACCGCTTGCAATATTGACGCTTTGCTGAGCGGCTGTATCGGTGGTGTTGCTTACTTCTGTACGCTTGGGAGCAGGTTTGTACTCCAAGCTGTCTATATAAGCAATCACTTCTTCTGCGCTCTTGCCGTCCATCAACATCTGCACTTCGTCGTGATGTATTGTTTCCTTTTCCAACAATACGCGAGACATATTGTGCAAAACTACCATTTTTTCCGTCAAAATTTTGGTTGCACGCTTGTGGCATTCTTCCACAATGCTACGCACCTCTTCGTCAATGACGTTAGCAACTTCATCACTGTAGGAGTGTTGCGACTGATAACTTCTACCCACAAACACTTCGCCTTCACTGCCGTAGAACAAAGGTCCCAAGCGTTCGCTCATACCCCACTCAGTAACCATTTGGTGCGCTGTGTTGGTAAGCGACTTGATGTCACCGCTTGCGCCGCTACTGATATTTTTGATTACCAATTCTTCGGCAACTCTGCCACCCAAAGTCATTGTGATGTTGTCCATAAGCAAAGCACGGGTAACATGGTTGTTGTCGTTTTCGGGACGAGTCATAGTATAACCTGCTGCCTGTCCGCGCGGTATAATGGTAACTTCGTGTACAGGATCACAGTATTTGAGTGCGCTTGCAACAATAGCGTGTCCGGACTCGTGATATGCCGTTATACGCTTGTCTGCTTCGGTTACAAGGCGGCTTTTCTTTTGCGGTCCCATAACAACTTTGTTGATACCTTCGTTGACGTCCGCCATTGTAATGACGTTGCGGCCTGCACGTACTGCAAGTATTGCCGCTTCGTTGAGAAGGTTCTCGAGGTCAGCACCCGTAAAGCCAGCCGTTATGCGTGCCACTGTGCGGAAGTCCACATCGGGGCCAATAGGCTTTTTGCGCGCGTGTACTTTGAGTATTGCCTCTCTGCCACGCACATCGGGACGGTTGACATATATTTGTCTGTCAAAACGACCGGGACGCAACAATGCGGGATCGAGTATATCTGCACGGTTGGTTGCTGCCATTATGATGATACTTGTATTTGTTTCAAATCCGTCCATCTCGACAAGTAGTTGGTTGAGTGTTTGTTCGCGTTCGTCGTGTCCGCCACCCAAACCTGCGCCACGTTGACGACCTACTGCGTCAATTTCGTCAATGAAAATTATGCACGGCATGTTCTTTTTTGCTTCGTCAAACAAGCTACGTACTCTGCTTGCACCTACGCCGACAAACATCTCTACAAAGTCACTACCGCTCATTGAGAAAAACGGCACGCCTGCTTCGCCGGCTACGGCCTTTGCAAACAATGTTTTACCTGTTCCTGGAGGACCTACCAAAAGTATACCCTTGGGTACACGTGCGCCCATATTGATAAACTTTTTGGGATCTTTCAAAAAGTCGATGACTTCTTGCAGTTCTTCCTTTTCTTCCTCAGCACCAGCCACGTCAGAGAAGCGTACTTTCATATTTTGTACTACTCGTGCACGGCTCTTGCCAAAGTCCATATTTTGATTGTTCTGTCTTGCTATGGCGCGGAACATCATTACGCCCATAACTATCAACAAACCTAACCACAATACGGGGAATAGGTAATCCCATAGACTTACTGCGTTGGGATCGGACGCTGTGTACTTTGTTTGTAGATTTTTGCCCGTGATTGTGTCATACACTTTTTGTTCAAACGCCGCACGGTCGGCTATGTTGAACGTGTACACCTTGCCTTCTGTATCCGTTGCTCTTACAACATATCCGCTTAGATACACGGTAGAATACTTACCTGCGTCTAAATTTTTGTAAAATTCTACAATATCTATTTTGGTTGCGGTGTTGCCCAACATTTGCCACAACAGCACTGCCACCACAATAACAAGCACAAGTGTAATTACCGTTGACCAGATATTACGTCTGTTAGTATTCAAGTTTTCTCTCCTTTTGCGCTTCGTTGGCTATTTCTCTGTTACTGCCGATTTGCTCGGCTTTGCCTGTGCCAACGCCCTTTTATATAAAGTGTAGTTTACCACACTAAGCAGTTTGTGTCAATTTATTTGTAACATACATAGTGTGCGTTTGTCACCTAAGAGATATTAGCCCCTTATGATAGATTTTGTGCACACATATTGTGGTGATGACAAATTGACAATTTTTCAATACAACGGTTATATTGCTCTTTATTTATATACCGTAATATACCGTTTGTTTAATTACTTATACATAGCCGATTGTGTACCGTTTTGTATTGGCACTTTGAGTCTTTTTATCGGCTGTTGTATGAGATGCTTGTGCGATTATCTACATCATATATTATATACGCAAGTCTTGCACTTATCTTAAATTGCAAACATTGCTTTTATTGTTTGGAAAGTAAAATTGAATCGGCAATAAAATTGGCTAACTTGTTAACAAGACAGGCTTTGTCCTCTGAAGTTACATAAAAGTCGTTGAGGGTTTTTTCGGCAACTATGCCTACTATGCTTATATCCCCTACCATTGGCAAATTTTTGTCCGTTGCAGCGCCAGGAGCAATGCCGTTGTTGACTAACTGCACTTCGCCCACTTGTTCGTCCTCTCCAACGCCGGCGTCTATTACCATTATTTGTTCATCTGGGTGCATTTGTTTTATAAAGTTGTAACTGTCCACAAGGTTTTCGGCAGTTATATTGAGACTATCCAGCCCATAAACAAACAACGGCGTTTTCATGTTTTCGTTGAGTATCTGACCAACGCGCGGCCCGAGACTATCGGCTATTACCTTTTGAGTGCCTATACACATAAAAACATTGCATTGTTGCGCCTTTTGCTTTATTGCTTTTGCAAATTCCACCTTGTCTGAGTTTTTTAAGACTGATGTGCTTATCATATTTTACCTCGCTATTTGCATATTTGACACAAGTATTGACCTTTGAATTGCAATTTATTAGTTAGGTAAAAATATTTTGGCTTTTTTTTGACGACTTTTGCCGTAAACAATAGCTATGCAGTTTATGAACTGCTGTACAGACAGGCATTTTGCGATTGTTATCTATTTGAGTTTGTTATTTATTATATTGATACATTCTAACATGTTGTCAATACCGCCCTGTAAAGCTGTAGGTTAGATAAACTTAGTTAAGTTGAATAAACGACCTTATTAGAAGCATGTTATCGAGTATGGTGTATGACAGTGCTATGGTTATATTTGTACTACTTGGTTTTTGTTCGCTTTTTGTGTTATTTTCTGAACTATATCGAATAGTAATTTTACATTAGACTAATTTCATTTTTGTAATAAATTATTTTTCTTTGGTTTTACTGATAGTATTGGTGCAATGCATGCTTCACTAAAGCTTGATAATTAGCTTATTATATTATGGTTATATTGAATTTGTTTTACGTTGTTATTTTATGGCTGATCTTTATATCAGCGTACCTTACCACGTTAATACATTTTAGTAAGCATTCTTTTTATATTATCAATTTAATGCTTATTATTTAGCTAATTGCATGGTGCATTTAAGTTGCTCTATAATTTAAGTAGTGTTTATTTTTCAAATATATTATTTTATTTAGTACAATACAATATTTTATATAATATATCTATATTATATTGATAATATATATATTTTTTTTGATATTATTAGCAATATATGTTCATTTTTTACTACTTTATTTAATTGCTAAAATATACATTAGCTATACAATTTGTTTATTATAACAGGCAAAAGATATTCAACTATTGAATAGGCTTATTTACATTGTGCTGCTATTACGTAGATACATATAGTCAATACTTGTTACTTATAGTTTTATGCACATCGATAGGCACAACAAATACTGCACACTATTATTAGTTTGTATGCCTGCTAATTATACTGTTTTTAAACGCAAAACGAATATTTAGCTAATAAATATCAGCAACAATTATATTGAGAAGATTAAACGTATATAACGCAGGCAATTACTCCTTATAATATAGGCTTACTTGATAAATAAGCCAACAAGCCCCTTAATCTTAAGACACCAACTTATTTATATATTAAGTAAATTTGGTTTTAACATTAAAGACTGTAATTAGCTTTAACAGTTGCTATTTTTCAATAGAATTATCTGTCAACGTGCAAGTGGCACTATAATATTCTTTGACCTAAGTATATTTATACTAAACAATATTTGCGACCTGTTATTTGACATGCTATTATTACTCAATGCTGATCTTTAGTGTAAATATTCAATAAAACGAAAAATACATTTTCTCTTATACTGCAAGTCATTTATACGCGCAAAAAAGCCATGACAAGTTAATTAAATTTATTTGTATGCGTTTATGTCGCTGCGTTAAAGATAACATATGGTCAGCCTTTCAACTTATTAGGATAATTTTATATGTAAACAATATTTTGTATATTACTTAAGTTCACATTAGCGCAAATTAGGTACTTATGTACAAATAATACTTGCTTTTACCTAATTATCTGTCTATGATCTTATATAAAAGGTATCAAATTAGTCTTTTATATACTATCCTACTACACAATTCAGAGATGATATACCCAAAATTCGTCATTTTTACTGTTTGAAACACACGTTTTTAGCATTATTATCCGATTATTAAGGCGCTTTTGTTTCATGTGAAACATCAAAACGTTAGTTTTCACCACATTTAACATTGTTTCACGTGGAACAGCGGCCCAAACTCTGTCTTTAAGTTTCACGTGAAACACCTAATACAATACGTATTTATCCTATACTAATAAAATAACAAACAGTATAGATCAATTTTGTTTCACGTGGAACGCTAATACGCAAAAAAACTATTTTGCTGGCTCATATAGCATAAAACTGTGTAAAATAGCCCTAAAAAGCACTTTTTTAGGCAAAATCACAGTTATTTGCAAGCACACTTTGATACATAGCCACATCAAGAAGCTAAATTAGCTATATTTCTTTACAGAATAAATATAAATTACGTGCTGTAAACACACCTAAAAAGCATATACACAAAGAAACTTGCAATATATACAATAAATAGTTACTACAAATAATTATTTAGACAACAAATATCAGATGCCAAGTAACTATAATAAGCTTTTGCTTACACAATATAAAGCACAGTCAACAAATAAATCAATTTAAACAGCAACATATATCTTCTAAACCCGTAAATCACATAAAAATTTGCATTTTAATGTTGAATCGCAAAAAAACAACTCTAAAATCTTTGCTATTTGCATAATAAACTGCCTATTTCATTTGTTACTACAACATTATATTTAGCACATCACAAATACAATTAGTATTTGATATACTTCAATGCATTGCTTGTCGTAGTGTATTTCTAAATAGCAATTTTGCACACAATAATTGCAATCATTACAAATTGTCTTCAATTTGCTAAAATTCCAAATAAAAACTCTAAAACTCATTTATGATTACTACTTAATAGTGAAAAAATGGGACTTATAACGCAAAATTTGGTAACATAGAAGCAAAAATATGTTTAAGATGCAAAGGATAATAACTTTTGCCACAAAGCATATTAATCAATTAAAACAACTTTTACATAGCAATATACAAGCAAAATTATCTAATTTATGCTAATTATTAGCTGTTCTAATCGAATTCGATGTATTAAAAATAGCAAGTAATACATTATGAATAAATACGCATTATAGCATTACAACAGGTAAAATCATAGCAAAACAAATAGATAATAAGAAGGCAAAATTTAAAGTTAGACGGACTTTTAGAGGTAAAGATATAGCTAAACTTAGTCTCTAAGTGACAGTAATGGCGAATATTTTATGAATATTATTCATTTATATAGTACAAAAACGAACGTAGCTTACTCAAAAATTGCGTTACATGGCTCTAAAGCGCTATCACAAAAATCTGAAGCGTATCAATACCTGACACCAAACGCAAAATCGTCAATCGAAATTTTTTTTATGTAAAATATTGACAACACATTTATAATGAACAATCTTTGCGTTTACGCGCTAAAAACAAAATATATCATCGCAATTTTTATTATTCACGCAGAATGAATGTAGTTTTAGTCGGAAATTTTTGAAAATGTGCTAAAGAAATTCTGTCTCAGAGCTTATTTTAGCCAGCAACTGCAATATTTAAGTATTATATATTCGCTTTTATATAATAAAACGACACGCTTCTCTACCAAAATTTTCATTTTCAGAGGGTAAAAAGTTTCATTGTCTAATGCTAATAAAAACATCAAAATATATCTAAACAAAAAAACGAGCGCAACTTGTTTGTTGCGCTCGTTTTAAAAATTCTTATTCTTCTTCGCCTTTGAATTTGACATTCATCCATTCTTCAATCAGAGAACAAATTCTATCAAGGTCGTCCTTGGTAAAGTAGTCTATATATATACGCCCTTTGTTTCCGTTACCAATCGCCGAAACTTTAGTAGCAAATGTGCGTTGCATGTTACCCACAAGTTCTTTGAGCTCTATCGAATTACCAACTTCGGGTTTTGTTTTTGGTTTGGGATTGAGAAAGTCGCGTACCAATTTTTCCATTTCACGCACATTAAGTTGATTGTCGCAACCTTTTAATGCAAGTTTCAACTGACTTTCGTAAGGAACAACTACCAAAGTACGTGCATGACCTGCAGAAAGCCTACCTTGTTCGATAAGTTCGATTACTCCTTCATTGAGAGTAAGCAAACGCAACGTATTGGCAATAGCCGAACGACTTTTGCCTATTCTGTCTGCGGCAGTTTCCTGCGTCATATTAAATTCGGTCATAAGTGTCTTAATTGCTCTGCCTGCTTCGATAGGATTGAGGTCTTCACGTTGCAAGTTCTCAATAAGACTAATTTCTTTTATCTGCTGAGTAGTGTAATGTTTGATAATTGCAGGGATAGTCTTTTTGCCAGCAATTTTGGACGCACGAAAACGGCGCTCACCGGCAATTATCATATAACGCTGACCGATGGGCACTACAACTATCGGTTGGATAACACCATGCAATTTGATACTTTCCGCCAATTCATTGAGCGCTTCTTCGTCAAAATGTTTGCGTGGTTGCTCGTAGTTGGGATCGATGTCTGTCAATTCCAAATCGAGCACGTCTTGCAACGCATTGACAGCAGTGCCTTGTTGTTGCTGTTCTTCGCTATTTTTGGGAAGGTCGTCACGACGCGTCAACTCATCCACGTCGTTAAGCCCCATCAAAGATGCAAATCCTCTGCCCAAACCCTTGTTTGTACTCATTTACCTTCCTCTCTTTGTAAAAATTGTTTTGTTAGCATATCATAAGCCACTGCTCCGCTGGAACGAGGCGCATGCACAAATACAGGTTGACCAAAACTTGGCGCTTCCACAAGTTTTACATTGCGTGGGATAGGTACGTTGTACACTTTGTCGCCAAAATATTTGTAAATCTCTTCGGTAACTTGCTTGCTTACCAAAGTACGGCTGTCGTACATGGTAAGCACAACACCGTTAATTTTCAAATCAGGATTGAGACGTTGCTTTACTATTTTGATAGTATTGAGCAACTGCGAAAGTCCTTCCAAAGCAAAAAACTCACTTTGAATAGGTATTACTACTTCATTACTCGCCACCAAAGCATTGAGTGTAAGCAAACCCAAACTGGGAGGACAATCTATAAATATATAATCATATCGAGACATCAAAGGACTAAGCACCTTTTTGAGCTGGCTTTCACGAGATTGCAAAGAAGCCAAATCCACTTCGGCAGCAGCAAGGTCAATATTACTTGGGATAATATCCAAATTGTCTACGCCTGTGTGCATTATTACTTCATCCACAGTGCAATCGCCCATCAACATATCGTAGCAGTTATGCGTAAGCTCATTTTTTTGAATGCCAAAGCCGCTGGTACTATTGCCCTGAGGATCAAAGTCTACCAACAAAACTTTTTTGCCACCAACTGCTACATAAGCAGGTAGATTAATTGCAGTAGTGGTTTTTCCCACTCCGCCTTTTTGATTGGAAAATGCAATAACTCTCGCCATAATATACACCCCGAGAAAAAGTTGTAAACGTTCTTACAGAACGAATATTGACAAAAATTGAGCACTGTATGCATAAATTAACATACACTTTGCGCTTGTACAAAATAGCACCAAATGTCACAAAGTGCTTAATTCGTGCCACGAAATAGCCATCTCGTGACACCAACTCAAAAGTTGGCGCATGCAACGTGTGTTGTACACGATGGCAATTTGCACCACAAGCAAACAGTGTTGCAAGCAAAAGTATGTTGGTAAGAGGCTAAAATTTTGCAACTTGCTATGTCAAATAACAAGCCTTGCCAAATCTACGCCATTTCGCCATTATTTGCTTTATACTATATAATAGCACAAAATACGACCTTTTTCAAGTAGTATTGCACCAATACGCAAAATAGCGCAAATATTTTTGTCTTATTGATACTGTTTTAGAATATAAGTGCTCGTTTTACAAAACAAAATACCAACACCAACTCACAACGGTTTTTTGCGAGGTAAGTTGCCTCCTCGCGGATAAGTTAGCGGTGTGTGCTTTGTTTTGTTGTAAACAAGCAAACATCTGTTGTCGCCCTGAGGCAACTGAAAACTGATAGCTTTGTCAAAGCTCAATCCCAAAATATCTGCACAATGCTTGGCACTATCAACCTCACTTTGGTCTGTTTTGTAAGCAATCACTTTGCCGCCCACCTTTACAAGTGGTGCAAGATATTCGAGCAAAACATTGAGGGGAGCAACTGCCCTTGCCGTTGTTACGTCGTAACTTTCTCTATGCTGTTTTGCAAAATCTTCAGCACGCGAATGAAACACTTCTACGTTGCTAAGTGAGCACATATCTGCTACTTCTTTGCAAAACTGTACTCGTTTGTTGAGGCTGTCTACCAACGTGAACTCAACGTTGCTATTGACAATAGCAAGTGGTATTGAGGGAAAACCTGCTCCACATCCGACATCACACACAGTAGCGCCATTACTTAGCAAGCCACTTGCCGCAAGACTGTCTGCAAAATGTTTTTCGTACACAGCTTGTCGTTCGGTAATTGCTGTAAGATTAAACTTTTCGTTGGTTTGCACCAAGTACTCGTAATATGCATCAAACTGCTGTACTTGTTGTTGAGTAAGTGCTATGCCCGTAGTTTGTAAAACTATATCCTCTAACATTGTTATCCACCAATTAAGTATTATTGTAAGTTACTAAGTTGCATACCGTATTTTTTAACTTGTTTAACTGCCACTTTTGTGTATAAAACACACAGCTAATACACCCAACTCGCTTGTTGGTGCCGCCAACTTAGGTGTTGCAACAATTTGGTAAGTTATCTAAATTATATCACATTGCAATGTCAAATACATATAAAACAGCTTGCGTCCAATAATAACATCGACAAAGCTGTTTGCTTAGTGTTGTGTCGTTGTAACTGATTACTATACTTTGCCTTTGTGTTGCGCAAGATAAACAATAAGTATCTGTACGTCTGCCGGTGATACGCCCGATATTCGTCCTGCTTGTCCCAAGTTGAGCGGACGTATAGCATTGAGTTTTTGACGTGCCTCAAGACGTAAGCCGTCTATCTTAGTATAGTCTATATCCTTGGGCAACAGTTTGTCTTCAAGTTTTTTGCTTTGTTCAATAACTTTTTGCTGACGTTCTATATACCCTCTGTACTTTACTTCTATTTCTATCTGTTCCAACACTTCAATACTAAGTTGCTCAAACACACCCAAATATTGTTTTGCAAGCTGAGCTGTCACATTGTTGCGACGCAATACCTCGTCTACAGTCAAACCTGCCTTGGGCATACTTTCCCCGCAATATTCGAACAATTTTTGCATACGGCGCGGCGTAATAATTTCTTTTAGTTGTGCCCTGCCATTTTCCAACTCTTGCACCTTGCTAAGATATAGATTGTATTGCTTATCCCCTACCAAGCCTATTTGTCTGCCTTTTTCGGTCAAACGCAAATCGGCGTTGTCCTGCCTCAATACAAGTCTGTGCTCGGCACGCCCCGTCATCATTCTGTACGGCTCGTTGGTTTCTTTGGTGGTGATGTCGTCTATCAATACACCTATATAGCTGTCGTGTCGTGTAAGAACAAAAGGTGTTTTGTTGTGTATATAACGCTCGGCATTGATACCTGCAACAAGTCCTTGTCCTGCCGCTTCTTCATAGCCGCTTGTACCGTTTATTTGCCCTGCAAAAAACAAACCTTTGTGTTGTTTGGACATCAAAGTAGCGTCAAGTGCTGTTGCGTCTATGCAGTCGTACTCAATAGCGTAGGCGTCACGCATAATTTGCACATTTTCCAACCCGTCTATCGAGTGGTATATTTGCTCCTGAATGTCTGCCGGCATGGAGCTGGACGCGCCTTGTACATAGTATTCGTTGGTAAATTCGCCTTCGGGCTCCAAAAATATCTGATGTCGCTCTTTGTCAGAAAAGCGTACAACTTTGTCCTCAATAGAGGGACAATAGCGCGGACCTACGCCGTTGATATCACCGTTGAATAGCGGTGCAAGTTGCTTGTTGGCTAATATAATCTCTTTTGTCTGCGGTGTGGTGTATGTCAAATAACAACTGCGTTTTGCTCCGTCTATATGGTCGGTCAAAACAGAAAACGGTCTTCGTGATGTTTCGCCTTGCTGTTCGCTCATTTTGGCAAAGTCTACAGTCTGCACCTTAACTCTTGCAGGTGTGCCGGTCTTAAATCGGCGTACGGTGTAGCCCAATTTGCGTATGCTATCGGTTAGTTTGCACGCATTTGCAAATCCGTTTGGCCCGCTGTTTTGGCTATGTTTACCTACAATACAGCGCGAATTTAGATATACTCCGCATGCAAGCACTACGGCTCGGCCTTGATAAGCAAGCCCTACAGCAGTGGTGACAGTGTACGTACCGTCCTCATTGCGGTTAAGTTCTACCGCTTCGCCCTGTCGCAAGGTAAGGTTTGGCTCACTTTCCAAAGTGTTTTTCATATTGGTATGGTAGGCGTGTTTGTCCACCTGTGCACGTGGTGAATATACGGCAGGTCCTTTGCCCGCATTGAGCATACGCATCTGCAACAAACTTTGGTCTGCTGTACGCGCCATCTGTCCGCCCAAAGCGTCTATCTCTTTGACTATCTGTCCTTTTGCCGTACCGCCTATACTCGGATTGCACGCCAAAAAGCCTACCGTATCAAGATTGGTTGCCAATATCAACACCGAACAACCCAACCGTGCTGCGGCAAGTGCGCTTTCACACCCTGCGTGCCCTGCACCTATCACTATTATGTCATATTGTTTCATATACTTTTCCTTTAGCAAAAATTTGCATTGGCGTCACCAACTTGCAAGTTGATGCCACCAACTTGCTAATTGGTGCAAACAACTTAATATATGTAGTATAGTTGGTACAAACTGTTGCCACCGTTGAATACATATATCTGTTTACTATTTGCCCAAACAAAACTTGGAATATATCCTGTCAATAATTGCTTCGTCGGCAGTAGTGCCTGTTATTTCGCCCAATATCTGCCACGCCTCGCGCAACGATGCCGCAAGTATGTCCATACTGCTTGTTGTACATTCTGCCAAAATTTGTTGTAAAACTTTGTGCGCATTGGTAAGACAATCTATATGTCTTGCATTGGTCAATACAATGCCGTTTTGTATGGTTGGGCCTTTGGCGGCAAACATATCGTATATTTTTTGTTTGAGCTCCTCTATACCAACATTTTGCTTTGCACTTACTTTTACTGCATTTTTGGCAAGTTTTAGCCCTTTGTATTCTACTATATCGCTTTTGTTATAAACTTTTATACACGGTTTGTCCACTTTGTACGATAAGTCATTGGAGGTGCCGTCCGTCACCCACAACACAATGTCGCTGTCGTCAATAGCTTTTTGCGCTCGGCGTATGCCTTCTGCCTCTATCGCGTTGTCTGCGTTGCGCAGTCCTGCTGTGTCCACAAAGTTGAATTTTGTATCTCTGTACTGTACGCTCTCGTTGAGTGTATCGCGCGTTGTGCCTGCTATATCAGAAACTATTGCCCTGTCTGTGCCCAAAAAAGCATTGAGCAGACTTGATTTGCCTACATTGGGACGTCCAACAATGGCAATATTGATACCGTATTTGACTATTTTACCCACAGATACAGTATTGAGCAACTCTACAAGCTGACCGTCTATAGCTTTTACACTTGTTTGTATCTTGTCAATAGTGGGCAACTCAAGGTCTTCTTCGGGATAATCGAGCGCAGCCTCTGTACTGCTTATCAGGTCGGTCAAAGTGTCTTGCAAACTTACTGTCATTTGTCCCAAACGGTTGTTAAGTAAGTTTTCTCCTGCCTTTACTGCCGTTTGCGTCTCTGCATCTATCATCTCGATAATGCCTTCGGCGTTGGATAAGTTTTGTTTACCGTTAATAAACGCCCGTTTGGAAAACTCTCCGTTCAAAGCCATACGCGCACCTTTGTCTATGCACTCGTCAATAATGGCTCTTACTATCTCCATACCGCCGTGACAGTGAAACTCTACGCTGTTTTCCCCTGTGTAACTTTTGGGCGCAACAAAATACACGCACATTGCCTGTTCTACAAAGTTGGGCGTTGTTAGTTTGCCCACCTGTAGCATATTGGGCGTGGTGGGAAAAGGTCTAAACAACTTTTTTGCTATATCTATGCTGTCTGCGCCGCTCATACGAATTACGGCTACGGCACTTCTGCCTATTGGCGTTGCTAAAGCTACTATTGTCTTGTCATCCATTTGTTTTGCACCTGTTTTTGCGTGTATATCGTAATAAACTAAGGGTATTGTAGATATTTTATATGCTTGTTGTCTGTTGTGGTGGCGATCTATGCCAAACAATACTAACAACAACTAAATACTTATTTATATTTTATCACTTATCGGTATTATTGACAATTTTTTTGTAGGTTGCTACCCAAAAAAAGCGTCCCCGTGCATTGCACAAGGGACGTTTGTTGCTTTGTTTGTCAATAATAATCGCTGTTATCAATAGGGTATCACTATGTGTAGCGCTTTTACCTGTTGTCAACAACTATCTACGGCGTTTCTTTTCCGAACGGTACACAAAGTTGAGACTTTTGCGTTGAGGAGCATTGAGAATATCGTTGGTAAGTTTGGGACTTACTATTACGTGGCGATTGCTGCCCGTACCGTCACTCTCTGTGGATACATATCTGCTGTCCTGCAGAGTGGTGTGGATAATTCTGCGCTCGTATGCGTTCATAGGCTCAAGTTTGACAGGTCTGCCTGTACGCTTTACTTTGTGTTCCAAATTTTTTGCAAGGTGAACAAGCGTTTTTTCTCTTTTTTGTCTGTAGTTTTCACTATCCAACACAACGCGCTTGTAACCTGCCTTTTCGTTGTTGAGTATCAAGCTGGACAAATATTGCAAAGAGTCCAAAACCTCTCCACGGTATCCAATAACGCTGCCGTTGTTGTCACCTTTTATGTCAACACGTATAGTTTCTCCGTCCTCAACAAGGTCAACAGTGTAACCTTCAAAAGTCATTTTGTCCAAAACTTCTGTAATAAAGTTTTGTACTTTTTCGCCGTCAGTAAGTTTTTTTGCTACCAATACTTTGGCTTGTTTTAGCAGACTGCCCTCCTGCAACACTGTCACGTCCACTTGGTCACGCGTCAGCTGCAGTTGTTGCAAAGCACTTTCTATTGCTTTGTCCACTGTTCTGCCTGTTGCTTCTGTCTTTATCATAATAAATTACCTCTTATAGTTAGCTTTGGGCGTTTTGTCCTTTGCTTCGGCTTTTTGCAAACTCTTTTCTACCATTTTCTCTACCGTTTTTTTGATAGAAATGGTAATCAGCAAGCTCAATGCGTAGCTTACTACCATGTATATTGCAAATGCACCCGTGTACATAAAACCGAATACTGCCATCATCAACGGCATTACTACAAGCATCATCTTGTTGGTGGTGGCTTGTTGAGTGCTTATCTCTGCCTTTTCACCCTTGCGGTTTTTGTTTTCAAGGCGTTGATTGATAAACATAGACAAGAAAGACAAACCTACCGACAATATAGGCAGTATCATAAGGCCGTTCCAACTACCGCTTGTATTGCGTGCGTGCGTCTTAACTACCTGTTCGCGGATAAGGTTGTACGTGCCTTCGGGGTTTTCACCACTGAGTTTGACAGTGCGCACAAACTCATCATAAGTGGGCATTACGTTAGCCCAAGTATCGGGTTGCCATACGTTGTCTATCCACAAAAATGATTCTTTGATATTGTCAACATAGTATTGACCTATACCAATATATCCAAGTTCTGCGTTGCCTTCACTTGCTACACGTACGCATGCACTGTTAGCAGCAGCTTTTGCCTGTTCTTCCGTCTTGCCTTCTTCAAGTGCCGCATTGTAAGCAGCAAGATATACATTGTCATCTTCCAAAGCTCTGTTATACTCAGAGACATAGAACGTCTGCATATCATTGTAATTGATGACTGTATTGTAAGTAGCGTAGTTGGTAAGACCGCCAAGCAACAGGAAGAATATTACCATAGTTACAATGAACGGTAAACACGTACCAAGCATTGTTGCGCTTTGCTTTTTTGCAAGTTTGCTCTTTTCCTGATTGAGCTTTTGCGGATTGTTGGCATATCTCTTTTCCAATACTTCCATCATAGGTTGCATGGCTTGCATTTTGAGACTGTTTTTGCGCATAGATACACGTTGCCAAATGTCAACGGGTAACATAACTACTTTAAGAAATACAGTAAACAGTATTACTGTAAGACCATAGTTTTTTACCCAACCGTGCAGCCATTGTACTAACTTGCCAATAAGGTTGATCCTGCTTGCTCCGTTGTCCGTACCTACATAATCGTCAAGATCTACTATTGTGTTGCTGCAGCTTGCCAAAAGCATAGTGATGGCAATCATCATCACAACGGACAAAATAATAATTACTTTGCGTTTATTCATTGTTTCTCCTAAATAAGGCTGTTTGTCTACAAATACCACTTGCCCTTGCCTTTTTTGTCATAGGGCAACGGATCAAAACCGCCTTTCCCCCACGGTGCACATCTCAACAAGCGTTTTGCCGTAAGAATAGTGCCCTTTACAAAGCCGTACTGACGGTATGCTTCCATAGAATATACCGAACAAGTAGGGGTGTAAATGCACTTTTTGCCACCTTTCCATTTGGATAAAGTGGCTTTGTACAATTTGAGCAGAGCTATTGCGACGTACTTCATTGCAAAAGCCCTGCCTTTGTAAGCAACTGATTGACGCTTGTAACAATGTCGCTATACAGATATGGTGTACTGCGACGCGGCACAACAACTATGTTGCGATTGTGCACAACACTTGGCATAAACTGCCTCATTGCTGCCTTTAGCTGACGTCTTAGCCTGTTGCGCTTGACGGCATTGCCCTGACGCTTGCCTACAGAAAAGCCAACTTTGCTTTGTCTGTTGTTGCTGTTGCAATATAGTATTACCAAATTGCCGTCAGACACCGTTTTTGCGTGCTTGTACACATAGTTGTATTGAAAGTTTTTTTTCAGTCTGTACTTTGCTTGCAATTGTCACCTCGCGGGTTGGTGCAGTTATCCGTTAGGCAGACAGCTGATGACGACCCTTGTTTCTTCTTCTTTGAAGTACTCTTCTTCCACCCGTAGTCTTCATTCTTGCACGAAAACCGTGTACTTTGCTTCTCTGTCTCTTTTTGGGTTGATAGGTTCTTTTCATAATGTTCCTCCTTATTTGAAAATGCGTTGCCTACCAAAAGTACGCAATACGCATAATACTCATTATACTCAGATTAGTATTGTAACAAATTGCAATAGTTAAGTCAAGTGTTTGCCGCTCACATCATTGCAGTTGAGGTAGTTTTGACTGTACATATATGGCTTTTTTGGCTAATTATTGTATCTTTGCTTTTTGCTACTATGCTCTTTTGTATCACTATTGACATTGTGGTAGTTATACTGTATAATTTTTGAGTAGTGGTTCGTTTTGCGGTAGTTGCCAACAAAGCGCACTCTAATACTTATTGACAAGGAGAAAACAAAACTATGCCTATTCCTACACCACATATCTCAGCAAAAAAAGGTGACTTTGCAAAGACCGTATTGATGCCCGGCGATCCGTTAAGAGCCAAATTCATTGCCGAAAACTATCTAACAGACGCAGTATTGGTCAACAACGTAAGAGGTGTACAAGGTTACACCGGCAACTACAAAGGCAAGCGTGTGTCTGTCATGGCAAGCGGTATGGGTATACCCAGTATCGGTATCTATTCGTACGAATTGTTCAACTTTTACGATGTGGACAACATTATAAGAGTAGGCAGTGCGGGCGCTATCAACAAAGATTTGAAACTTCGTGACATTGTTATTGCTCAGGGCGCTTGCACAACAAGTAGCTATGGCAATCAGTTTGGTTTGCCCGGCACTTTTGCACCTATTGCTTCCTTTGAACTGTTGGAAAAGGCGGTAAATACTGCACGTGATATGAAACTACGCTACAAAGTAGGCAATCTATTGTCCAGCGATCTCTTCTATGACGACGGAGTTGGTGGCAAAGCATGGACAAAGATGGGCGTGCTTGCTGTTGAGATGGAAGCAGCAGGTCTGTATATGAACGCTGCTCGTGCAGGCAAAAATGCTCTTGCTATTTGCACAATATCCGACCACTTGTTGACGGGTGAAGAATTGGACAGCGACGCAAGACAAAACTCCTTCCGTCAGATGATGGAGCTTGCGCTTACTATTGCGTAACAGTTGCACGTTAAATAGTTGTTTGGCAACAAGTACAAGTGTGTTGCCGCAGTTGTGAATTGCCACTTGATAAGTAAGCTCTTTACTTTACGCATAGTAGATAGTTGACAAAACAACGGTGCTGTACTTACAAGTTAGCTGCTTTGTAATTATTGCATCATTTTACAAAAGATACTTGTCCACAAATTGCGTATTTTTGTGCATAAACTACAGCTAAAGTACACATAGTCGGCAGTTGGTGGCACCAACTTGCAACTTGCGGAAAATAACTTAAACAAAACAATAAGCGAGAAGAACATTTTGTACGTTCTTCTCGCTTTATTTTTGCACATATTTTGCTGTAGCAAACAACTTTTAATGATATTGAAACATAACTTGGTACCACACCAAACAGTATGGTAGCAACTATTGTTAGTTTTAGTTGCCGACAGCGGTGTTGGTTATTTCAAACTTTGGCGTGTAATATTTATTGCCGTAAATATCGCTAACCGTAATAGTGATATAGTAACCATTTGGAAGAGAAACTCTTTGTATAGGCTGACTGTCATATACAAAACTCTGTCCGTTAAGTTCTATTGTGTCGCCCTTTTTCAGCTCCTCAATGACAAACCAATCGTCACCACTCTCTGGCAAAAAGCCTATCATAGTGTAGTAACCGTCCAACTGTCCAAAGTATTGCTTGTCAAAGTCATACTTAAAGTCGTAAGTAAAATACAATACGCATTTTTTGCCGTTGACTACTGCTTTGGCGGTATAGATTAGTTTGCTATGCTGACTGACTTCACTTTCCTGCACAGTAATCAGCTCATAATTGAGAGTAAGACCGTTGAGTTGCAACAAAAACAACGCTCCCTGCGGCACGGAAAGGAAAGTATAATTGTTGCCGTCCATTAACTGTGACTCAATACACAACGTATCCGTCTTGACTAACTCTTTGTTGCTGTCATAAAAGGAATATGCAAAAGTACTGCCGTAAATAAGCGTAAACTCATCGAGTATAGCGTCGCACACACCTTGCCCACTGTTGGTGCTGGTGATATATGTCAGATAGTTGCCCTCTTTCAGTTCAACAAGGTGTTGCATTACTTTGAGATAGTTGTTGTAAGCGCAATTAGCGGTGTATTGCTGCATATCGTTGGAGTTGATATTTTCTTTGTAATAGATATACAGTCCGTCTGTATCGTAGCGATTGCCGTGTATTTCGTAGGTAACTATCTCGCTCAAAATGTCATCAAGATAAGTACTTCCGTCAAAGTGACTTAATACGTCTACAAAATCTTTGCCACAACTGCCTATTGTATTGGCAAGGGAAAAACTTCGTAGCCAATCGTCTATATCATAGCGTCACTCGTAAAAACAGTTGTTTATTTGTATATAGTACTCTCTTAGCTTGGCAAGGTTGACAAGAGACAACGTCAAAGTATCTTTGAGCGAACTGTTGCTGTATTTTGACAAAGTATCGTCTATTATCTCTTTGCCTATCTGCTCTATATCCTTGCCGTTGTTGTTGTCAAACAGTTGCAACATAGCTTGATAGTCATACCCTAAAGAGGGCAAAACGTCCTCGGAAGCTATGGCGTACTCAGCATAATTTTGCACAAATGTAATCAAATCAAGGTTGGCAGTGTAGCACGCATTGAAAATGATGAGGTCAAAATAGTTGTAATATAATGCAGACTGCAATTCTTGATAAGTAAGCATGTCATTGCCAAATAAGCTGTCGGGGCATATTCCGTAAGAAGAACCGTGCCCCCAAAGCAACAACACTTTTTTGTCCGCTTTTACGCCGTTTACTACGGTCATAAAACTTTTGAGCGTGTTTTCGTCGCCCATATTAAGCAATCCGCAATCTTTGACGACGTCAAGTTGCCCGTTAGTTGCCTCGTATATCATTACGCTGTCGTTAGGAATTTCTGCATTTTTCCAACTTACAGAACCGCCTGCATTATGAACACTTTTACATTGTTGCTGTATGTTGTTGAAAGTATGCTCTCAATAACGCTACTTGCCGCACCCGAACTACTCTCCAAGTCCGAACCGCTCATGTACATAAAAAGTGCATAGCTGTCATCATTTTGCGGTTGTTGCGGTTGGGTTGGCTGACAAGCTACCAACACAACAACTACAAAAATAATAAGTAATACCAAGTAGACAGTTTTTTTCACTTTATACCTCTTTTATGCTTCGTAAGCAGTGTTTTTGTTGTTAATTTGCTGTTTGTTGAACACAATGAGCACGATTCCTATACCGATAGATAACAGCGACCATAGATGTGAAACAGATATAACCAAAACAGGTTGGTGCGCACACGCAAAAATTCTATTACAAAGCGGAACGCTCCGTATATCACAAAAAACCATACAAAACACTGCCCTTTGAGCATTGCTTTTTTGTGCATGACAAATATAAACGTCCCTGCCAAAAGCAGGCAAAATACACACTCTGTTATCTGCGTTGGGAAAACAAAATTGCCTATTGTTATGCCACCGCAACAGCCGGATATTGTACAGTCAATGCGGTAAAAGGCAAGCATCAATACCATTGGTATTATTACAAAGGACGCCACTTTTTTGATGTCTTTTTTCCATATCAAAGATATAAGGTAGCAGGACAGCGGTTGAATAAATATTGCACCGTACAGCGAAAAGCCTTGAAAGCCTAATCCATTTTGCAATACAAAACCAAAGTTTTCTATTACATACATTATTTTTGCGCCTACCATCATGACCACAAGGTTAATTAGTCCGTAGCAAAAAGCATTGATACGCTTTTCTCCGTAATATGGAGCGTCGATCAGATAATATATCTGACCGACGACAAAACCCATTATCCAGAAAAAATATCCGGAAGTAATCAATTTCATAAATTTTCAGTTTTCCTCAAAAAGTATTGCCTACACTCTGTACGCCCTTAGCAGGATTCCACGAAAGTCCCTTGATTGTAAGATACTCTGTGGGACTGCTAAACAGCTTGTTTTTCCAAGTACTGAGGTCTTGTGTTGAAAATAAAAGTGTATTCATGTAATCTCTGCCAACTGTCTTGCCTTCCACGAAATACCAATTTTCTCTGAATTTGGGTCCACAAGTGGACGGCACAGATACTTTGCTGCAGTACATAGCGTAATAGATATATTCGTAACTCTTATTGTTGACAAAGTCTTCTACTACTGTATCAAGATTGACGCTTACAACAGCTATACACTTTGTATATTTGTAGCCGTTGTTAACGTATTGATCTCTGTCCGACAACCCTTTTTGTGCGCCAAGTATAAGATATTTTGTGCTTTTGTTGGTGGGGAAGTTGAAACCTTCTTTTTCAAAAAACTCTCTGAACGTCAGTTTCTTTTTGCTTCCGTCACTGTTTAGCTCATACGAGTATGGCAATATTGTACTTGCAAATTTTTCAAAATCGTCTTTGTGAATATTACCGAAAGCGTCGTAATTTATTTTGATAGTGCCGTCGCCGCCTATTTTGTCAACAGACAATATATCTCTTGCCCAAACAGTGGATACATTGACAGTAGCTTTTTGTCCAAGTTCGGTAAATGTCCGTTTGCCTTCCTCATTGTTGACAGCGTATTTGTCCATAAAGTTGTTGTACAACTCATTGACTTGTAATATTTTGCTATTGCGGAAGTAAGATTGAGTGCTGTAGGTTGCAAAACTCCGCCGTTGGGAGCATTGTTGATTGTCATTGCTTCGGCTTTTTCCAAAGCAGTGCCTTTGACAAGCTCGCCGTATTTTTCAACATACTTGTCTTTTTCCAAACTTGTACAGTTCCAATAAGCAGTCGTTTTGTATTGCGGTGTTTTGTCTTGCTCTGTGCCATCAACGACTTCCTGTATTTCGTATCCGATAAGATTGCCTTGATCGTCCAACCAATACTGAGTTACTCCGTTTTGTTCCAATGTACGAGTGTAATCCAATACTACAAGTGACAAACCTACATAAAATGCACTGTAAGGATAGCTTACCATTTCTTCCACTTGCTTGTATCTGTTTTCGGCATAAGCAGTGAATTCTTGTACAAATTTGGCTGCAATCTTAAATATGCTCAGTTCCTGCAATTCAGTAACTGAGGACACAGAACTACTGATAAAATAGTTGTCGGCAAAACTTTCAAGCTCTGTATGTAATTGAGATTTGCTTGTACCGGTATTGCCTTTGACTTGTTGGCAGATAGAATCAAGGTCGCTTTCAAGATTTTTTTCCGTGCCCAATTCCAAGTTTTTTTTCTACAATGGTAAGATAATTGTACGGCGTATATATTGATGCAGAAAGTGCCTTGTATGCAGTATTGAAAGCAGTGTACTTGTCGTAATATTTTTGGTCAGCATAAGCCTTGGTAAGCCAATCTACTTTGCCTTCCAGCTTGGTTATACTTACATTTAGCTCTTCCAGTCTGTCCAAAACTTCTTTTTTGTAAGAATCTTCGCCATAGTAGTCAAAACCGAGCGACTTGATAATGCCTTCGGCTGCCCAACTTGCTACGCTTGATACTACTTTGGAAACTCCGCTTGTTACCCCGCTACCTACTCCAGACAACGCTGTATCAAGTATCTTTTGTCCAATACTATCGCCGCTGTTTGCCATGTCGTATGCGTTGTCTTCAAACACAACGGGAGTGCCTTCATCCGTCTCTGTATTGTTGCAAGCAGCCAAGCCAAAACAAAGCGTTGCAACTGTTACTATACACAGCAACAAACTTATTACTTTTTTCATAGTAATTATCCTCCATATTGTTGTCAACACATTGTGTCAGCAGTTTTTACTGACACTGTTGCTGTTAAGACAAGAAAATAATATTCTTTTTTGAAATTACTGTCAATAATTGGTGCTGTTTAGTGTTTTTGACAATTTAACAACATTGACTCATAACACAAAAATTGTCGGCTACAACAGTGTTGCAGCCGACATTATTGTTACTATTCTACTTTTAGTCCCCAACAACGGTGGCGTTTGTTGAGTACTTTTTCATAGTTTTTCCACAAGTTTTGTACATTGTGGTTGGTCTCAAGTTCCGGACCGGATTCCAAATACTTTGTACCGTTTTTGTGCAGTCCCTTCAAGCAGTGGTTCATTATTATTGCAGTAACACCTTTTTTAAGATGTTCGTCCAATACGCCTATGCTACCAAGCTCTGCTACAAGCGGACGTTTCATTGTGCGAATATAGGGGATAATTGCCTTGATAATGTTGCCTCTTGCCTTGCGCAACACTTCGCTCATTGCAGGCCACATATAGCCGTAACCTATTACTTTGTCGTTTTGCAATACTACGCAGGCAAACTCGGGCTTTAGTACGCTATATATAGTTTTCATAAAGCGTGCTTTTTGTTTGTCGGAAAGCGGACTTGTACCGTACAAGTTGCGGAAAGATATATCGAGCACGGTCATACACTGCATAATGTAGTCGTCCAACTTCTTTTTTGGAGTGTGCGCCACGTCCAAAATGGTGTAGTTGTTGCGCTTCATTATGAGGTCGCTCATTCTTTCCAGACGCTCGTCTGTCTCTTGCGGAACAGTTATGCGGTAACAGTTCCAATCTACTACCTTGTACGCACCCAACTTTTCCATGTGTTGTACATAATAGGGGTAATTGTACAACTCTATATACGTACTGTCTTGGTCAAAGCCTTCTATAAGCATACCCTCTTCGTTGAGGTCGGAAAAACTCATAGGACCAATTATTTCGTCCATACCAAGTTGCTTTGCCCACTCTTTTAGCTTGTCAAACAGTGCTTTGGTCACTTCAAAGTCGTCTATCACGTCAAAGCGTGTAAACCGCAGTTGTTTAAGGCCTGTTTTGTCGTTGCTGCCTTTGTGATATATACCCGCTACTCTGCCCACAATTTTGCCGTCTTTGTATGCCAAAAACATCCTGCATTCGCAAAAACGAAAAGCATCGTTGATATCGGGGTTAAACTCTGCAAATTCGTCTTCATACAAGCTCGGCGCAGCATAGGGGTTGCCCCTGTATAGATCTATCAAAAATTTGAAAAATTGCTTTTTTTCGCGTTTTGTACTTATTTCTTTTATAGTTACGCCCATATTCTACCCCTTGTGTGTTATTCTTTAGTATTTTTAAGCGGTATAGGACGCTCGTTTGCTACAAATATTACTCCAACCGTGCCCGGTCCGCAGTGCGAACCTATTACCGGTCCTACTATCTGACGTACAATTTTTGCTTCGGGACGTTTTTGCAAAATGAGATCTTTTACATAATCACCGTCCTGTGGACAATCTGCGTCTACAACATATACGCTGTGTTCCGTATCGGCAAGTTGTTCAATTACTTTTTGTGCAATAGCAGTAAGAGCTTTCTTTTTGCCGCTTATTTTGGCAATAGCTCCCAATCCGCCCTCTGCATCTGTAGTAAGTAATGGTTTGATACCAAACAGTGTACCTGCAAAAGCCGATGCCGCGGACAATCTGCCCCCACGCTTCAAGTGCATAAGGTCATCCACAACAAAATACAAGCCTACTTTGTTGGTAAATTGCTCGAGGTGTTTTATTATTTGTTCGTCCGTTGCACCCTTTTGTTTCATAAGTGCGGCTTCTTCCATCTGAATGCCTGCACCCAACGAAATACTTTTTGTATCAAATACGCGTATTTTGCGCTTTGGATACTTTTGTTGCAATTCGTCTATCGCTTTGTCAAGCTGATTGAAAGTGCCGCTCATCTTGTGTGAGAAACTGACGTACAATACGTCCTCTCCCTTCTCAAGATACGGTTCAAGTATCTCTTTGTAGTTTTCGGGGTTAAGTGCAGAAGTGGTGGGCATTTTGCCCTTTCTTACTGCATCATAAAAATACCTGAAGTCAGTATTTTCTCCCAAGTCATAAAAATATTCCTTATTCTCCAATGTGTACGGCATACTTATGTAGTCCATACCCAATTCTTTTACTCTGTCAAACCACAATTCTCCATTGCTGTCACACAGTAGTACGCTCATAACTATCTCTCCTTTTTATTTTCTCGTGTGCGTCTTCAATACTATGTTTACCCCTTTATGAAGTTGCATACAATGTGTATTATACTTATAATACACTTTTTTTACCCTGATTGCAATAATTTTTGCTAATTTTATTTAACTTGTGTTTAATATCAACGGTATATTTGTGATAATTGCCGACTTTTTTTAACTATTTACTATAATTTTGCTTATTATCTTAACAATTATTTGATATTATAACGTAGTCGCATTGTTTTTATTTTTACCTATTGCCTTTATTTTCAACAAAAACAGCTCATTCTATTGCCTTTTTGTTGCAGATATTGTATAATACATACCGCTTATCGAGGTGTAGCGCAGTTTGGTAGCGCGCTTGGTTCGGGACCAAGAGGTCGTGGGTTCAAGTCCCGTCACCTCGACCAGTGTTAGCACACGGCTAAGTAGCGTTTGAGCTGATTTGAAATAATTGGCTTATTTGCTTTATTAGCTTTGTGTGCAAAAAAAAGCATAACTAAATTGTTGTTAGTCGTGCTTTTTTTTCTTTAATGTTGCTCCATTTTTAGGGGCACTGTCCTTTTTTGTCTATTTGTCGTGACTATGAAATAAGGTGACGCTCTCTATGCTCGCTATTCCGTCGCTTGCGCTCCTTACAAGTCCCGTCAGTGTTAGAACACAGCTACTTAGTGTTGTATATTAGGTCTTGCGTTAATTAGGTCTGTTTACTATATTTTGTTTAACGCAAAAAACAGGCTCTGCCTGCGGCTAAGTAGCGTTGGAGCTGATTTGAAATAATTGGCTTATTTGCTTTATTAGCTTTGTGTGCAAAAAAAAAAGCATTACTATTTTATTAGTCGTGATTTTTTTATCAATCTATATTTTTACTTCCATATCTTCTATTTTATCTAATCTTATATATACTATTTGTTTTTGTTTACTTTTCGCATAATTTATTGTTTGCCAAGTTCCACCTTTCTTGTTTCCGTTCCATATTGCCAATACTATATTACTGTTATCCACCATAAATTTATTTCTTTCATACATACAAGTTGATGTATATTGCTGACTAATAACTTCTATTTCGTCTGCTTTTTTTAATACATTTTTATAACGCATTATATCGGATGAATTCCATTTCAAGCATTGATTTTTACACGGCAATGCACACAGCAATTTAATTTTGTATTGTTCTTTCAATTGTATTATTGTTTCTGCAAAATCTGTATCTGCTCCTAATGCCATTCCACTTATAAACTTTTTTATATCATATTTATCAATCAATTGAACAATCATATTTTTTAATAATTTTCTATATTTATCAAACAACTGCTTGTCGTTTATTTTCCATGTAAAACCTTTTGGTCTATGTTCTGTACAACAACAAATCACTTTTTATACTTTCCTCCAATATTATTACTTGTTAGAACACATAATATATTACATAGTAACACTTAATATTTTTAGTGTCAACAGATATAAAATAGTAGTGTTAGCACATAATATTGTGACAAGAAGAGGTGAGTTTTTTGACAGTTCAGCAAAGAATATTAGAGCTGATTGAACAACGCGGTTGGAGCAAGTACAAACTTGCAAAAGAATCGGGTTTGTATCTTACTACTGTGTACGATTGGTTTAACAAAAAATCTTTTACACCCGACAGACAATCTATTGAGTACATTTGCTCTGCATTGGGTATTACTGTTGCGGAGTTTTACAGCGGTGTAGAAGAAAGCAATCTTGACGAACAGCAAATACTTTTGTTGGAACTGTTTGACAAAGTGCCCGTTGATAAACGGCAGATTATATTTGACCTTTTACGTACTCTTTCTCAAAAATAATTAGTAATTTTATCAAAATTAAAATTACCGCAAAATCTTAGATTTTCTAATAATAAAAAAGCATGACTGAATTGTTGTTAGTCGTGCTTTTTTCTTTATCTATATATTAACGTCTTTTTTATCAAAACAAATTTCTAATACAAGTTGTGTGTTCTTCCTATCACAAACTCGACAGAACAATCAAAATAGTCGGCTAATTTGATGATACTATTCATACTTGGTGACACTGTACCTTTTTGCCAATCATATATTACACTTTGATCAATGTGTGTTTCTTTGCTTATTACATATTTTGTCTTGTTAAAAAATTGCAACAGATATACTATTCTGTCTTTGAACAGTGGTGCATTGACAACTTCTGTTTTGCCATTGTTGTCACTTCTTCCCAACAAAAAATCTATAGTACACTCAAAGTGCTGTGACATACGAATAGCCATATCCACAGAAGGTAGTCTTTTGCCTTTTACATAACGGCTTATTACTTTTCTGTTGACGCCAAGCCTATCTGCAAGATTGGCTGGTTTTATATCATTGTCAATCAACAACTCAAACAATCTTTCGGCAAATTTTTGCGTATTATTCATAAAAAAGTAAAACCTCTGAAAAATATTATACTACATATTTTGCACTTTACTATTTGTTTTGTCTTAGAAAAATCAATTTATTATTTATCTTTTATTATTATAGTTTTTAGTAGTATATAAATGTTTGTTCGTATATTCCAATCAAATATTTTACAATCAAAAAACCGCAATACAACAAAAGTTGTTTTGCGGTTTTGGTTTTTGTGTGTTGTAAGTTTCAAAAATTTTTCTTTATTATACAACTTGTTTTACAGGCAAAATGAAGTACAATACTTCGTCGCTGTTGTTGATAGTAATAATACAACTGTTGTGTTGTGCAAATTCCATTTTGATAGTTTCGCAGTCCAACACTTTCAGACAGTCGTTGATGTATTTTGCATTGTAAGCACATCTTATATCTTTGCCTTTCAAAGATACTGTCACTTCTTCTTTTGCAGTACCGTATTCACCTGTAGAAGATATCTTCATCACATATTCTTCTATATCCAATACAATAAGGTTGTTTTTGTCGCTTCTCGACATTATGGAAGCGGTGTTGAGTGACTTTTCAAAGTTTTCTTTGTTGACAAGCAATGTTGTTACAAACTCTCTCGGTACAAGGTTGTCATATTTGATGTACTGACCTGCCGTCAACAAACGCGTCATAAGGGTAATATTTTCCAACCTTACCATCATGTTGCTGTTTTCGAGATATACTGTAGCTATATTTTCGCTGTCGCTAAGTAGTTTGGACAATTCGGACAAACTTCTGCTGGGTATTGTTGCCGACAAATTGTCTACTTCGCTTTCAAGCGGCTTTTTGCACATTGCAAAGCGATAACCGTCTGTTGCAACAGCAGTCAAAGTGTACTGCTTTGCTTCCATAAACACACCTTTTAGTATAGGTCGTGTGTCGTCTGTAGCTACTGCAAATATTACTCTGTTGATAATTTCTTTGAGATTGCGTTCTGTCACGCGAAAACTGTTGGATTCGTCTATTTTCTCCTGTTCGGGATAGTTTTCTACGCTCATACAGTTGATATTACATTGACTATTGGCAGAAGATATGTGCATTTTGTATCCGTCGTCCAATTCAAGTGCAATTTCCGTTTCCGAAGCGATGTTGCGTATATATTCTCCCAACAGTTTGCCAGGTACCAACACTGCGCCGCCTACCATAACATTAGCTGTTATCGAACGTTCGATGGCAAGATCTTTATCTGTAGCAAACAGCGTCAGCTTGTCGCCTTCGGCTACCATTTTGATGCAGTCCAATACCGGAGCTACTTCTCTTGCGGGCAATGCCCTGCTTACTTTGTTGATTGCATCGTTGAGATCCAAACCGTTGACGATAATTTTCATATTGTTCTCCTTTTGTAAAACTTACGCTTGTTGCTTTGTGGCGTAGCTATGTGCATAATATTATTATTTCTACAGGTATTAGTATTATTAGGGTGTGTGAAAATGTTAATAACTTGTGTCAGTTGTCTCAAAAACCATAAATATAGATAAAAGTTGCAAAATTGTACCTATATGTTGTGGTATGTCTGCAATAACTTATGTGGACAAGTTGTGTATTAGTTGAGGATATTTACACAACCGTTGTTGATAAGTGCATTTTGAGCGTTGTTGTAGCCTACAATTACCCTAAAAATATATATACATTGTGTATATTATAGGACAACACGGTGCAAAAGTCAATAATAGGCAATTATAGTTATCAAAAAAAATAGTTATCGTACTTGTGTCAAAAATGTTGTTGCAAAATTGTACGAAAATAAGTATAATGTGTGTTGATTACTAAAGCAAGACGGGAGATATTATGGTAAAACTCAATCAAATTTGGAACAATATTTTGTTGGAAACGGAGACAAAAGTATCTACGCTCGGATACGATTTGTATATCAACACTCTTTCTCCCGTAGGTATATACAAAGATAGACTAATACTTATGGCAGAAAGCAGAGCGCTGAAAAATATTGTAGACAACAAATATAAGGACGCTATCAAAAAGTCTATGAGTAAAGTTTTTCCTTCGCTCGTGGACGTGGAAATAATTACAGAAGACGACGTAGACAACATTACCAATCTTGATACAGAGGTAGACATTCCCGTTACTGAAGAATACATGGACGATACCGATCCCGGTTCGCAGTTTATGGAGCAATACACCTTCAACAACTTTGTGGTGGGAAAATCCAACGAATACGCAGCCGCAGTGTGCAAAGCGGTGGCAGACAACCCCGGTTCTAAGTACAATCCGCTGTTTATATGGGGAGGAGTAGGTCTTGGCAAAACGCACTTGATGCACGCAATAGGCAATCAGATAAGACGCACCAAACCCGAACTTAAGATGTTGTACACAAGCAGCGCAGGCTTTACCAACGAATTGATAGAGGCGTTGCTTGACAATAACAATGTGGATACAAAAAAGAAATTCAGAAAAAAATATCGCAGCTTAGACGTACTTATGATAGACGATATCCAGTTTTTGGCTAACAAGGAAGGTACTCAGGAAGAATTTTTCCATACTTTCAACGACTTGTATCTTGCCAACAAACAGATAATTATTTGCTCCGACCGTCCGCCTAAGGAAATAAATATTGAAGAACGTCTAAAAACACGTTTTGCAACGGGTATTATTGCAGATATTCAACCGCCCAATCTGGAAACACGTATTGCAATTTTGCAAAAAAAGTGTATCGAAAAGAAAAAGAGCGTAGACATCAAAGTGCTTAGTCTTATTGCAGAAAAGATAACCACCAACATTAGAGAGATGGAAGGCATGCTCAACCGCATAATAAGCTATTCCAGCTTGGTGGGCGGCGACTGCAATGACATGAATATAGTCAACGACGCATTGCGCGACTACATAGACAGCAAAAAAGAAATAATAACAATCGACCGCATAGTGGACGAGACTTGTGAGTACTTTAATGTAGAAAAATCGGCATTGGTGGGCAAAAAGAAACACAAAGAGATAGTGTTCCCAAGACAGGTATGTATTTATCTGATAACCGACCTGTTGTCTACGCCCCTTATTGCTATAGGCGAGTACTTTGGTGGTAGAGACCACACAACTATTATGCACGCGCGCGACAAAATAAGCGACGACGTAAAAAACAATGCAACAATAGCTACACAAATTAAGGATATAAAAGACAGAATATTCAATCGCTGATTGAGTAAAAAGCTGTCTTGACAGATAGAATGTAATATAGAAAGCAAGTTGCAAATAAATGAATAAAGAGAGTAATTGAGTCAATTACTCTTTTTATAATTAGGGTAGTAAAATATAAAGAGAAAAAAAATTTTACAAAACAAACACAGTAGTTGTGTTTGTAATGATAAGAAAGTTTGTTAATGGAAAAGGGGAAAATGAGAAGCAACGACATACGAGTAATAAAAAAATAAAACGCCATATTTTTGATAACTGTAGCTATTGTAGCAGGCCTTGCACTTGTTTATGGCATAGTAAACTTTGCAATCTACAACCAACAAACAAAAACCAAAGTAGAGAATGAGAATAAACTACAAAAAAAATGAGCAACAAAACCAAGACAATCAGTATATAGACAATCAATTTTGAAAAGACTAAGTTTGGAAAAAACACAGATTAGTAAAAAACTTAGTAATACCAAAAATAAAAGCCGACGTTACTTAACATCGGCTTTGTTTGTTGTGAATTGTAAAAATATACAACCATTATTACTCTGCAAGTCTGCGGATAGCTTCGCAATAAATCTCAGTCATCTGTCTTAAGCTGTTGAGGTCTATGTTTTCGTTGGGCATGTGTATTGTTTCTTCTTCATCGGGGAACAATGGTCCAAACGCAACACAGTTGGGCAAACTTCTGCTGTATGTGCCGCCGCCAATAGCTATGGGCTGAGCGTAAGAATCGGTGTACATATTGTACACATCAAGCAGTGTAGATACCAAAAAGCTGTCTTGTTTGACAAACAGCGGTTCGGCTGTGTGTACTACTGTTACTTCATAGGGCAGTGCAGAGGTAAGTCTGCTGTAAAACTGTTCGCAACTGAAAGACACGGGGAAGCGCACATCTACCATAACTTGCAATTTGTTGTCTGTGTAGCTAACAACGTTCATACTGCAGGTCAGTTGTCCGCTATGTTCGTCTCTCATATCTATACCAAGGCTGCTGCCTGTATAGTCGCACATTTTTTGTGAGATAAACGCGAGCGTTGTGTCAAATGGGAAAGTGAGCGCAAGCGAACGGAAAATAGCCCAGTTGGCATTTATACCTTCTTGCGGCTTGCTACCGTGTGCTGCCTTGCCGTGTGCAGTGAGAGTGTAGGTATTGTCATCGTTGTGCACAACTTCCACTCCGTATACAACTACGGGTTTTACTGTATCGGTAATTACTGCAGTACATTTGGCAGTAACAACGTTGACGCGGTCACCGCCTTGTATATCCAAGATGTTGCCGTTGAGTTTGCCAAAATCTATGCCAAACTGAAAAATTCCCTTTTCTCTGTTGATAACAGGAAAATCGCTGTCGGGAGAAAAAGCTATATTGGGCTTGGGAACAGTTTCAAAGTAGTGCTTGACGCACTCCATACCGCTTTCTTCGTCGCAACCAAAAATAATGCGGATAGTTTTGTTGGGTACAAAGCCACTGTCTTTTAGTGCTTTCATAGCAAACAGACAAGCAATTATAGGACCTTTGTCGTCCACAGTGCCTCTGCCGTACAGTTTGTCATCTTCTATTACTCCGGCAAAAGGCGGGTGTATCCAACCGTCTTCTTCCTTGGCAGGTACAACGTCTATATGACCCAATATACCCAACACTTCATCGCCTTTGCCTTTCATATCTGCATGGCCGGCATAGCCGTCACAGTCATATACGGAAAAACCCATTTCCTTTGCCACACCCAAAATGTACGTGAGACATTGTTTGATGTTTTTGCCAAAAGGTGCGCCCGGCTGAGGCTGACTGCGCGTAGTGTCGTAGGATACTGCTTTTTGAATAACTTCTACCAAATTGTCAAAGTTCTTGTCCAAAACTTCTAAAGCTGTCATATCTAACCTCGCAGTTATTAAAAACTTATGTCAATATTATACACAACAATTACAAAATGTGCTATTATATTAGCGTATTTTTTTTGAAGATGAAGAAAGAAAAACAGATTATGGACAAAAATCCCAATGCAGGGCATAGAGAAAGGCTGAGACAACGCTTTTTGAAGCACGGTTTGGACGGTTTTGAAGAGCACGAAGTGTTGGAACTACTGTTGTTTCAGTTTTTGCCGTACAAGGATACCAACAAAATTGCTCACAGATTGATAGACCGCTTTGGCAGTCTTGCCAACGTACTTGACGCAGAGTACGACAGTCTGGTGGAGATAGACGGTATTTCTCACGTTACGGCAGTCAATCTTGCCATATACAAACATATATTGAGTCGCTATACAAAAGGTAAAGCGGACGGGCGTTCTATTGCAAGATTGTCCGACCTTATTGATTATTCCAAAGAGATATTGCAAGAGAGCAGCTACGAACGGCTTGTTGCGGTGTTTACCGACAGCCGCACGCATGTAATCAATAAGGCAGAATATACAAGCAATGACAAATCGGCAATACAAATAGACATCAGGCGCATTGTAAGAGAAGCTATGGCAAACAATGCGGCAGGCGTGGTGCTGATACATTGTCACGTAAAGGGCGAGAGCAAACCAAGTCAAAAAGATATTACTTACACCAATACGCTAAAGCAAGTACTAAGCGGTATTGGTATGGTACTGCTCGAACATCTTATTTACAACGAAAAAGGCGAGTTGTTTAGTTTTATAAAAAACGGACTGCTTGGCGAATAATATACTAAAACTATACTATAGCAACAAACTCAAAACATATTTGAAGGGAGAAAAGATATGTCACAACTAAGAACAAGATTTGCACCAAGTCCTACAGGCTATTTGCACATAGGCGGCTTGCGCACGGCATTGTACAGCTATTTGTATGCAAAAAAGAACAATGGCAAATTTATACTGCGTATAGAAGACACCGACCAAGGCAGATATGTGGAAGGTGCAGTGGAACTAATATATCGCACTTTGAGAGAAACAGGACTTACCTATGACGAAGGTCCGGACGTAGGTGGTCCGTATGCTCCGTATATTCAGAGCGAGCGCAAAAACGAGTACTTAAAGTATGCTAAGCAGTTGGTAGAGAGTGGCCACGCATATTACTGTTTCTGCACCGAAGAACGTCTCAACAGCCTGCCCTCTGTCAACGGTGCGCGCAAATATGACAAACATTGTCTGTCGCTGTCCAAAGAAGAAGTGGAAAAGCGCATTGCCGCAGGCGAAAAGTATGTTATCCGTCAAAATATGCCCACTGAGGGTAGCAGTACCTATCATGACGTAGTGTACGGCGACATCACTGTGGACAACAGCGAGTTGGAAGACCAGATACTTATCAAGTCGGACGGTATGCCCACTTACAACTTTGCCAACGTCATTGACGACCACCTTATGAACATCAACTGCGTTATGCGCGGTATAGAATATCTGTCTTCTACACCCAAGTACAACTATTTGTACGACGCTTTCGGTTGGGAACGTCCTATGTATATTCACATGCCCCCCATTATGAAAGACGCTCAGCACAAGTTGTCCAAGCGCAACGGCGACGCAAGCTACGAAGATCTTATCAGCAAAGGCTTTGTAAAAGAAGCTATTATCAACTACATCGCCCTTTTGGGTTGGTCACCTAAGGACGACACCGAAAAAATGAGCTTTGAAGAGTTGCAAAGCAAATTTTCGGTCGAAGGCATCAACAAAAGCCCCTCTATATTCGATCCTGTCAAACTTGCATGGCTCAACGGACTGTATATAAAGGAAATGGACGAAGATACTTTCCGCAAATACGCTCAACCTTGGATAGAAAAGAGCAAACTCAACGGTAAGTTTGATACAGCCAAGTTGTGCGCGCTTATACACAGCCGTATAGAAACTTTTGCAGAGATAGAGCAAAAACTTGACTTTTTGGTGACGTTTGGCGATTACGACACCGAGTTGTACGTCAACAAAAAACAAAAAACAACGGTAGAACAAAGCCGTGAAGTACTGCCTCTTGTAAAGCAGGCGTTTGAAAAGTTGGACGGCGACAGTTGGAACAATCAAAATTTGTACAATGCGTTGTTGCAACTTGCAATGGACAAAGGTTGGAAAAACGGTCAGGTGTTGTGGCCTGCACGTATAGCCCTTACCGGATTGCAATCAACTGCGGGCGGTGCAAGCGACATTGCAGATATTTTGGGCAAAAAAGAAACGATGCGCCGTATAGATTATTCTATCAAATTGCTCAGCAAAGCAAAATAACATCAACCAACAAAGGACAGGCGACAGAGCTTGTCATTTTGTAGTAGAAGCTAACAACAGCTTCAAAATAAAATAGACAATGGGTAATAAAATAAGACAAAACACCGTAAAATGTACCAAAATAACGCAAATACACTAAATTGTATTTATCAAAATAAAAGTCAATAACTTTTGTTTATAACGGATTTTACAAAAAAGTATAGTGCTTTTTTTGCAAAGGGTATTGACATTTTGAAAATATGCTATACAATATAGGTACAAAAAAGGTAAATCGCCTTACGTAGGATACAACAACGAGCATGGTGTGTTGTACAAGTTGCAGAGTAGCAGCTTTTGGGCGAGACAAAGGAGAGTGAGTCCGATGCAAAGCGAGGAAATATTTGAAGAGTGGCTGCACAAAGCCACGGACAAAACGGTACATAATCAATTACTTGCAATGCGCGGTGACAAAACTGCCATTAACAATGCTTTTTATAAAAACTTGGAATTTGGAACGGCCGGTCTGAGAGGTACAATGGGAGCAGGTACCAACTGCCTCAATGTATACACAATTATCAAAACAACGCAGGGCGTGGCAAATTGTATGAAAGCTCATCACAATGCTACAGCGTGCGTAACTTATGACAGCCGACTCAATAGCCCCTTGTTCGGAAGGACGGTAGCGCAGGTATTGGCAACCAACGGTATTAAGTGTTATATTACCAAAGAGTGTCAACCAACTCCCTTTCTTTCCTATATGGTAAGACAGTTGCATTGTGATCTCGGTATCAACATAACGGCAAGTCACAACCCCAGCCAATATAACGGCTACAAAATATACGATTGTAAAGGTTGTCAGCTTACCGATGACGATGCCAACGAGATGACAGGCTATATAGAGAAAGTGGACCCGTTTGGCGTACAACTTGAAGATTTTGACCAATTGTTAGCGCAAGGACGGATCGAGTATACAACAGTCGAACTCGAAAAACAATATCTTGACGCAGTGATGCAACAAAATCTCAATGCAGGCGATGGAATATCGGTAGTATATACGCCACTCAACGGAACAGGACACATAATGGTACCAAAGGTACTTAAGACAATAGGCGTCAACACAATAAGTGTTGTGCCCGAACAGAGCCAACCGGATGGTAATTTTACAACCTGCCCTTATCCCAACCCCGAAAAATCTGAAGCATTAGCTTATGCATTGAAATTGGCTGAACAACAAAACAGCGATATAGTAATAGGTACCGACCCCGATTGTGACAGATTGGGAGTAGCGGTAAGACACAACGGCAAGTACCAAAGACTTACGGGTAACGAAGTTGGAGTATTGTTGTGTCAATACATTTTGCAATCATTAAAAGAGCGCAACGCATTGCCCGACAAAGCAATAGTTGTAAAAACAATAGTGAGTAGCACTCTTGCAGACAAAGTTGCAGAGCAATACGGCGCGCAAGTAAGAGACGTTTTGACCGGGTTTAAGTATATTGGCAACGTTATCGCAGAGTTGGAAGAGGTTGGACAATCCAATCGTTATGTCTTTGGCTTTGAAGAAAGTTGCGGCTACTTAAAAGGAACATATGTTCGTGACAAAGATGCAGTAGTTGCTGCAATGTTGGTGGCAGAGATGACCGCCACATACAAAAAGCAAGGAAAGACGCTTGTAGACATATTGAACGAACTGTATGACAAGTTTGGCACCTACGAACACCTGACCGTATCTTACCAATTTGAAGGTGCAGAAGGCGCGAAGAAAAAAGATTCACTGCTGAATAATATTCGTCGTGACGGATTTGAAAGTATAGCACAAAGCAAGGTTGTCGACACTTGCGACTACTCTACACAGACAAAATACAATCTGCCCAAGGCGAACGTATTGAAATACAATATGGCAAACGGCAGTCAGTTGATAATTCGTCCCAGCGGAACAGAACCGCTAATCAAAAACTACATTACGGTAAGCGGCACTAAGAAAGAAAACAAAAAAGTTTTAGATGCCATTGGAAAGCAGTTGGATTCAATTTACAAGAAATGACAACAAAATAAGTAAATTTTTAAGGGCATACCTTTTCTAAGGTAAGCCCTTATTTTTGACAAAAATTGCGCATATCAACAGTAAAATACTTTAGCACAAGCATAAGCATAGTATTAGTGTCAGTAAATAAGATATATGGATATAGAGCAACTTGCTCTCAAAGTCACTTGTTAGTGGGGCAAAAGTGCTATGTGTGACTTTTGGGTATTGACAGTACGGCAATATGTGCTACAATAGTCAAAACGGACAGACAGATGATGCGAGGTAAACTACTATGATTTATTATATATCCAATCAACACATAGAGGTAGGAGTAGAAAGCACGGGCGCAAGCATAACTTCCGTTGTGCACAAGGCAACAGGCAGACAACTGATGTGGCAGAAGAACAAAGATATCTGGGCATATCAGGACGTTGTCATCTTTCCCGTGATAGGCAAAGCAGGCAGTTACATGTATGGCGGTACAAAGTACGAGATGACAGCACCGCACGGAGTAGTGCGCAACAGAGAGTTTGTTGTGGACAAGCAGACATCGGATATGTTGCAACTTACTTTTGTTGCCGATGAACAGAGCAAAAAGCAATATCCTGTAGACTTCAAGTTGACGCTAACTTACCAAGTGGAAAACAACAGCCTCAAAATAATGTACAACGTTGTCAACAATGGTACAGACACAATGTATTATATGTTGGGCGGTCATGCAGGCGTATATGCTAAGGGCGGCAAAGGCAGTTTGCACTTTGGTAAGCAACAGTTGCATTATATAGACGTCAAGGACAACGAAGGTGACAAAAAATTGTTGGCAGAAACAGATAGTATCGTACTCAACAAAGCATTTTTCAAACAATACGATACTATGGTGCTATGCGACCTTGCCAAAGACACATATACTTTGGAAACGCCCGACTGCACATACGTATACCGCACAGACAGCCCCGTATTGGCATTGTGGTCCAATCCCAACGCAGGCGAGTACATATGCGTAGAACCGTGGTGGGGTAGCACAACTACACAGCAACAACGCCAACAAGACTTGTCTACTCGTCCGTATATCAATAGTATAGAAGCACAACAGAGCAAACAACACGAGTATGACATCACTTTTTTGCCTGCGGTTACTAAACTCAATTATCTATAATATTGTTTGACAAAAGTACAATACAATAAGTATTGTGCAACAAAACAAATCAAAGCCCCCAAAGTGCGTTGCACTAAAGGGGCTTTGCAAGAAGGATAGAAAATGTTATATTCAAGTTAATTCAATGTGTCGTCAGAACTATCTGACGGCACTTTTTTTGTCCAAATTTGCAACAATACAACAAGTGCGGCAACAAAATCTTGTACAAAGCCTGTATAACAATGCTTATTTGCATTATTGTTGGTATTGCATTGATAGATAATTGCATTGCTGTTGTTATTATTACCAATAGACTTTTACACCTTGCGTACACTCTCTCGTATGGTAAGTGTTGCCGGCAAAATGAGTTGAACAGGTAGCGAATGTTGTCTCGACATACGTGACTTAAGCAGTTTGACTGCAAAGTAGCACATCTCGTGCTTAGGTATATGCACGGTAGTGAGTGGCGGAACACTTTCCTGCGACTGGTCTATGTCGTCTATACCTATTACCGATATATCCTTAGGCACCATGTAACCTTTTTTACTCAATGCACGCAACAGCTCCAAAGCGGTAATATCGTTGCCACACAGCACTGCAGTAGCTTTTTCTACCAATTTGTCGGCAATTTCTATACCTTTGTCGTAAGCGGCTTTTTCCGTCATCTGACAGTTGAAAATAAGCGATGCGTCCGAGTGTACCGAATTTTCTTCTATATACTTTATATACGCATTGTAGCGCTGTTCTTTGTAACATTCGCCCATGTAAGCTATGCGATGATGGTTGAGACTGCACAGATAGTCGAGTGCAATTTTTGCCGCGTTGCTACCTTCTACTATTACTTGGTCGTATGGCGTGTCCCATCTGTTGACGGTAATACCCACAATGTTGCGCTTATAATTTTTCAAAAACTCCGTTTCGTTGGAAGCAAATCTGCCAAGTACAATAAGTCCGTGACCTTTGGTAAGTGCAAAAAAGTCCTCTCCCAAACAGCTTATCTCGTCCACATACACGGTGTAGCCCAATTTCATACCCTCATTGAGTATGCTTATCTTCACTTGCTGTGCCAAACTTTCAAAAAAGGCGTTGTTATCTTTGGAAGTACTGCGCGCAAATACGCACGATACGGTAAGTTGAAGTTCGATTTTTAGTGCATTGGTGCGCAAGTCCTTAGCGGCAGAGTTGGGAGTATAGCCGTACTCGCTTACTGCCTGCAATATCTTTTCTTTCAGCTCCTTGCTTGCACTGTATGTCTTATTGTTGAGTACCCTTGAGATAGTCGAAGGCGACACACCAAGTTTTTGCGCTAATTCTTTTAACGTAATTGACGTCATTGTGTCTTTCTCCTAAATAAAACTGTACGAATATCTGACGATACTTTTGCTATTGTTGACTATTTATAGAGAGATTATAGTCTTAAAATTGCGCACTTTTCAATACCCCTGTATGCAAACGATTGCACAAAATCAGTCTTTACTATTTGCACCTTTGACCGTATAGTGTGATTAGAAGAAAAAAGCTATTTTTCTGTACCTACAAAAATGAGGAGATAATCTTTGATGAAACGTATTTATCTCAACCTCAAACGGTTTGATGTACCGAGAGATTGGGGCGGTATCAATGACCTTAGTAAGGGTGCGCAATGGTCTAAAGATATTGTAAGCGCACTTGAAAAATTAGACGGATGTCGCTATACGGTATTTTTCCCCGAAGCGCACGTTATGACGGCTGTAGCAAGCAGCAAAAAAGTGCGTATAGGCTGTCAGGGAGTGTATCGTAAGGATGTGGAAAAAGGCGGCAACTTTGGCGCATTTACCACCTTGCGTACAGCAAAGTCCATGAGTGCATTGGGTGTCACCGACGCAATTATCGGACACTGCGAGGAGCGTAACGACAAAAACGAGCTGCTACAGTTGGGTGGCGGACAGGGTGACGTCAATATTATACTCAACTGCGAGATAAAGGCGGCAATCAACTGCGGTATGGAAGTGTTGTACTGCATAGGCGAAAAGAGTGAAGAACAACCTCGCAAGTACGAAGTACTAAGACATCAGTTGGAAGTAGGTCTTAAAGACGTGGACCTCAGCAAAGTTACCATAGCTTACGAGCCTGTATGGGCAATAGGCGTGGGCAAAGTTCCACCCGACAGAGAATACATAGAAGACATTACAAAGTTTGTCAAAACTATCGTCAACTGCCCTGTAGTGTACGGCGGCGGACTGAAAAAGGACAATGCAGAGATGCTGGGAAGTATTGAGGCATTGGACGGCGGATTGATAGCTTTGACACGTTTTGGCAAAGACTTCGGTTTTTATCTCAACGACTTTGAAGACATTGTAGCAACCTACAAAAAAGGAGCAAAAATATGAAAGTGACATTTGAATACGGTAAAGAGTTTGTAGAAGCCAATCTTCCTGATAAAAATACCGATGTATTTATTCCAGGAGAAACAGTGCCCGATCCTCCACAATTAGAAGACAAATACGAGGCAACAAGGCAATCTATACTCAACCCGATAGGAATAAAGCCCATTTCTCAACAAGTAAAAAAGGGTAGCAAAGTAGTAATTATCTTCCCCGACCGAGTAAAAGGCGGCACACAGGAAGATAGTCACCGCAAAACAAGTATTCCTATTATTATTGACGAATGTCTCAAAGCAGGCGTTGAAAAGAAAGATATTCACCTTTTGTGCAGCAACGGCTTGCATCGCAAAAATACCGAAGAAGAAATACGCAGTCTGTTGGGCGACAAAATTTTTGACGAGTTTTACCCAACAGGACAAATTGCCAATCACGACAGCGAAGACCACGACAACCTTGTAGACTTGGGATACGAAGAAAAGTTTCACAGTCACGTTGTTATGAACAAGCAAGTGTACGATTGTGACTTGGCAGTACTTATTGGTCACACTTTGGGCAACCCTTACGGCGGTTACTCGGGCGGATACAAGCATTGCGCAACAGGTATTACCAACTGGCAGTGTATATCTGCTCACCACACCCCCGAAGTAATGCACAGACAGGACTTTGTACCTGTAAGCAGCAAGAGCCTTATGCGTCAGAAGTTTGACGCTATAGGTCAGCACATGGAAAAGTGCATGGGCAAAAAGTTCTTTACCTGCGATGCAGTGTTGGACAGCAAGCAAAGACAGATTGCCGTATTTACAGGAGACGCAACACTTATTCAACCATTGAGCTGGGAAGTTGCAGACAAGCGCACTTATGTTAAGTGGGCTAAGAAAAAGTACGACGTTATGATTGTGGGTATGCCAATTAAGTTCCACTACGGCGACGGCATGGGCACCAACCCCATACTTATGATGCAGGCACTGTCCGCACAGATAATACGCCACAAGCGTGTTATGAAGGAAAATTGCGTCATTATTGCAGCGTCAGTGTGCGACGGTTGGTTCCACGACGAGGAGTTCCCCTCATACAGAGAGATATTTGAGACTTTCCAAAAGGAAGGCAATATCCTGCCAGATGTAGCTAAGTATGGCGAGAAGTTGGCACAGGATAAGGAATATATCCGCAAATACAGATTTGAACACGGCTATCACCCCTATCACGGTTTTTCCATGATAAGTTGCGGTCATATAGCTGAGATGAATACATCTGCCATATATATTGTGGGCGCCAAAGCTCCCGGATATGCAAGAGCAATGGGTATGAAGACACGTGCAACTATAGAAGAAGCATTGAAAGACGCTCAGAAGTACGTTGGCAAAAATCCCAAAATATTGGCAATGCCCAAAGCATACACAACGGCAAGCGTGCACTTGTGTATGGCGGACGATAAAGAATAGTAAACAAACAGTTATCAAACACATAGATGCCATTGGCTACACAAGAAGGAGAGCAAAATGTCATACATACCTATGAAACCGCTTTTGCGGTATGCAACAGCCAACAAAATTGCACACGGCGCATTCAACGTAAATGCTTTGTGTCAGGCAGACGCCCTGATAGAGGCGCACGAACAACTGCGTAGCGGTGTAATAATACAGGTTGCCGAACCAGGCACAGGTTACTTGGGTGGCAATGCAGAGTTTTTGAAAAGTACACTCGACCAAAAGAAGTTGGGTGCAAAGCGCATTGCAGACCACGTAAGAAAGTTGGCAGAGCAAACAAAAATACCGGTAGTGTTGCATTTGGATCACGGCAGAACATTTGAAAGTGTCAAAGCAGTGATAGACGCAGGCTTTTCTTCCGTTATGATAGACGGTTCGGCTCACCCCTACGAGGACAACGTAGAGTTGACGCGTGAAGTAGTAAAGTACGCTCACAAGTACGGCGTGTCAGTAGAAGGCGAGCTTGGCGTGCTTGGTGGCACAGAGGACGACGTATTTGCAGAGGACAGCTGTTACACCAACCCGATGACAGTTGTAGACTTTTTTAAAAAGACAGGTTGCGACAGTTTGGCATTGTCATATGGCACTAAGCACGGCGCAGTAAAGGGCGACCACGTAAAACTACGCAACGAAATAGTAATAGCGTCAATGGAAAATATGCGTCACGAGCATATCGAAGGTGCGCTTGTATCGCACGGTTCTTCCCTTGTTCCGCAATATATCGTTGCAGAAATCAACGCATTGGGCGGCGCAGTGGGTGGCAAAGGCGTACCTGTAGAGCAGTTGCAAAGCGTTATTCCTTGCGGAATATCCAAAATTAACATCGATACCGACATAAGACTTGCCACAACACGCAACTTCCGCGAGTTGTTTGTAAGCAACACCCAATACCAAAAGGACGAGGTGTGGCAACGTATGCAAGCCAACAAGTCGGACTTTGACTACCGCAACTACCTTGCGCCCTATATCGACCAGATAGTCACAGGCAATTACAAAGACGAAAAGGTAAAAAAATACGTTCAACTGATGCAAAATGCCGTCAAAGAAATAGCTTTGACTGCCACAGTATATTTTGGTACAGTGGGCGACGCATTTGCTTTTGCACATGACAGCATGGAGCAGTGCGCAAAACAATACAAAACAAAGTAACAACAACAATCAACATACACCACGGAGGCGATAACAATGTGCGATGTAACTAAAGGTAAAATACCTGTAAAAGTTTATGACAACAAACAACAGGCGTTTGAAGCAATGGCAGATATGATGGTGGATACCATCGTAGCCAACAACAAAGCAGGCAAAAAAACTCTGTTTATTGTACCTGTAGGACCTGTCGGACAGTATCCGTACTTTGTGGAAAAGGTCAACAGCCAATCGATAAGCCTCAAAGACGTTACATTTATCAATATGGACGAATATATGGCAAGCGAAACAGAGCTTATCGGTACTGACAACAAATTGAGTTTTCGCAAGTTTATGCACGAAGAAGTGTACGGCAAAATATACGAACGTTTGATTATGCCTGAGTGCCAGCGTATTTTCCCTTCACCTACCAACAGAGTGGTGATAGAGGAAGTAATAGCTAAACACGGCGGCGTGGACGTATGCTTTGGCGGTATAGGTATCAACGGTCACATGGCTTTCAACGAACCGCCCGAGGCTGAAGACAAAATTACCGAAAAACAATTTTGTGATTTGTCCGTGCGTGTTCAGAAGATATCGCGCGAAACAAAAGTAGTCAACGGACTCAACGAATTTGACGGAGCATACTACCTTATGCCCGATTATTGCGTAACTATCGGTATGAAACAAATACTTAACGCAAAGAAAGTACGTTTGTTTGTGTTCCGTGATTGGCACAAGTCGGTAGTAAGACGTGCCGTATTGGGAGAGAAGTCTATGTACTTCCCTGCAAGTCTGTTGCAAGGTCACCCCGACGCATGTATAGGTCTTACAAAAGAATTGTTGTAACAATACAAAAGAGTAATATACAAAAACGCAAAATAATATCAATGCTTACTTGTCGTTGAGTATAAGTGCATCAAGATAATAATCGCTGACAGCGTTACCCACACACAGATATGGAAAAGTCGGTAAGAGGAGAGTTGTATATCGTTTTTGCCGCTATTATGTGGAGCAGTGGCGGTATTTTTATCAAACTTATACCTAATATGGACGGTATTGCTATGAACGGACTTCGGTCTGTTTTGGCAGTATTATGTTTGGCATTGTATTTGCGCAGGTTTCCACGTCCAAACATTCCAATAGTATTGGGAGCAATAGGTGTTTGTGTAACAACCAATATGTTTGTATTGGCAAATCAATATACAACGTCTGCCAATGCAATAGTGTTGCAGTATACAGCTCCTATATTTGTAATGATATTTACAGCGGTAAAAAACCGAAAGTTGCCCAGCATAGTACAAATACTAATAATGCTTTTGGCAATAGGCGGCATAGTGACTGTATTTGCCGATCAGATGAGCGGCGGAGGATTGTTGGGCAATATATTGGCTATTGTGTCGGGTATAGCCTTTGCATGTGTGTTTTTTGTCAATGGTATGGAAAAAGTACAGCCCGCAGCAGCTTGTATGTACGGCTTTATGCTCAATGTAATAGTGGGCATACCGTTCTATTTTGGGGTAGACTATACGGCAATGAACGTTACGTCCACAATGGCACTTGTAGGACTTGGCGTGGTGCAATTAGGTATTCCATACATACTTTTTTCGATAGGTATCGAGCGATGTAATTCGCTGTCCGCATCGATAATAAGTCTTCTTGAAGCAATACTCAATCCGATATGGGTTGCGATATTTGCAGGCGAACTGCCTGGAACATTGGGTTTGATAGGTTGTAGCGTGGTAATTGTTGCTGTCATACTCAATATTATTTATCAACATTTCCACGAAAAAAAACAGTCGGCTTCGCACACCGACAACAGCACATAAACCGTAGCAATAATAGCACCGGTTATTGAAGGAGGTTTACTTTGAAAAAATCATTGACAAAGAAAAGTATTTGGAAAAAATACGAAAAATGGGTATGGGGACTGGCGTCCTTAGCACTCGCACTTGTTGTTTGGGAGCTTATCTCTCTTACAAAGACGGGCGGCATGGTATTTTCCTCGCCTTGGTTGGTATTGAAGGCTGCTTGGGAATACATAGTAGCAGGCACGCTTTGGGTACACACCCGTATGAGTCTGCAAAGAGTTTTGCTTGGCTTTATAATTGCATTTTTTGCATCGCTTCCCGTAGCATTTTTGATGGGTTGGTACAAACCTGTCCGTTCACTTATCGGACCATGGATCAGCTTTATCAAAAATATCCCGCCTATTGCATACATACCTTTGGTTGTTGCAGCAGCAGGCGTTGGTGAAACAGCAAAAGTCGTAGTTATCTTCATTGCAGCTTTCCTTACAATGGTAATTACCATTTATCAAGGCGTGCTTAATGTTGACGAAACACTTATCAAAGCAGGTAAAGTATTGGGCGCAAACGACCTTAATATGTTTGTACGTATTGTTATCCCTGCGTCCACACCGTTTATCATTACTGCTATGAAACTTGGTCTTTCGTCCTCTTTGACAACACTTATTGCAGCAGAGATGACAGGTGCTGCAAAAGGCTTGGGCGTGCTTATTCAGACACAAAGCCAATATTTCAAGATGGACGTAGTGCTTATGGGTATTTTGGTAATAGGTATTATTGGTCTACTATTGCAGTTGGTGGTCGAGCTGTTGGAAAAGAAACTGACAGGCTGGCAAGATAAGAGGGAGATATAACAATGGCTAACACAACAAAAACAACAGCTGTAACTGAAAAAGAAGTTACTTCCACAACAGTACCTCAGGAACAGCGCAAAGTAAAAGTAAAAATTGACAACGTATACAAAGAGTATGATGGTCGTAATGGCAAAGTAATAGCTTTGAACGGTATGAACCTCGATATATACGAAAACGAGTTTATCTGTATTGTAGGACCGTCCGGTTGCGGTAAGTCCACAATACTCAATATTATAGCAGGTTTGTTGAGAGCGACAAGCGGACAAGTATTCTGCAATGGCAAATTGGTAGAAGACACCGGTTCGGAGCGTGGCGTTGTGTTCCAGCAATACGCATTGTTCCCGTGGCTGACAGTACGCAAAAACATAGAATTTGGTCTCAAATTGTCCCGTCTTGCTATCACTGAAAAGGTAAAACTTCCCGTTGACGAGTGGCGCAAACGTGACGAAGCAAAGTTGGTTGCTCAGCTCAGAAAGCAAGGCAAGACCGAGGAAGAAATCAAAGCCGAAGTAGACAAGTATTTTAGCGGCGAACAACCCGATGCTTACATTGACCGTATGGCAATGGGCGACTGGCGCAAACGTGACGAGAAAAAGCTTGTTGCTCAACTCAAAAAAGAAGGCAAGACAGAAGAAGAAATCAAAGCCGAAGTGGAAAACTACTTCAGTGGCGAAAGACCTGTTACTTATTATGCTCCAATCACTCGTGAGCAATGGATTAAGAGCACCGAAGGCAAACTTCGCAAAAAGTTGAGAAAGCAAGGGCATACGCACGAAGAAATAGAGCAGATGGTGGAAGTTTACTTCCGTGGCGAACCGCCCAAGCCGTCAAGAAGATACACTCGTGTTGAGATTAACACTATAGTAGACAAATATCTAAAGATGGTACAACTTGAACAGTTTGAGAAACACTATCCCAAAGAGTTGTCCGGTGGTATGAAACAGCGTGTTGCACTTGCAAGAGCTTATGCAGTCAATCCCGAAATATTGCTTTTGGATGAACCGTTTGGTGCATTGGACGCTCAGACTCGTACACAGTTGCAGACCGAACTTATCGAAATGTGGGAAAAAGAACGCAAAACATGTCTGTTCATTACCCACGACATAGAAGAAGCAATCATATTGGCGTCAAGAGTAGTCATCATGAGCGCCCGTCCCGGACGTATCAAAGAGATAGTGGACATCAATATACCTCACCCCAGAAATCAGGCAACAAAAATGTCAGACGAATTTTTGAAACTCAAAAACTATATTTGGAGTCAGGTTTACGAAGAGTACCTTGCAGACAGAAAATAAGCTGTCTTGCAGTACTATACGGTGCAACGCCGTGTTGAATAGAGTTGTAGCACGACACGGCGTATATCCACCGAATTTAATTACGAACTCTACGGTTTCGCACACCGTAAAATTTTTAGGAGGTAAATTATGAAAAGAAAAATGTTTGCTTTGATACTTGCAGTTGTTATGCTTGTATCTACGGTAGTTTTGTTTGCTGCATGTAACAACACCGGCAAACTCAAAGTAGCATATCACACCAACTATGGTGGCGCAGGTACTATCGTTACCGGTATGAAACAGGGCTTCTTTGAGAAGTACGGCTTGCAGATAGAACCCGTTGGCTTTACATCCGGTCCGTCCGAAGTAGCAGCAATGGGCTCCGGTGACCTTCAATACGGTTACATCGGCAACGGTGCAGCTAACCTTGCAGTAAAAGGTCAGGTCAACATTATCGCATACGACAAGTTGGGCGACTCTGAAGAAATCATTGCCGACAAGTCCAAGGGCATTGAAACCATGGAAGACTTGAAAGGCAAGACGCTTGCTACCACACTTGGTACAACCGGTGAAGACTGCGTCAACGCAGCTTTGGAAGCAGCCGGCCTTGAAAAGGGCACAGGTCCTGACCAAGTCAACGTTATCAATATGGATATGGGTAACTGTGTTATCGCAATGAGCACAGGTCAAGTAGACGCAGTTTGCGTTTGGGAACAATACAAACTCAACATCAAAGATCAATTGGGCGACAATGCAGTAGTACTTGCTTCAACCGGTGACTTTGACTCTTTGGCATCTATCTCCACATGGTTAGTTACTCCCGACTACTATGCAGCTCACAAAGAAGAAGTTGTTAGATTTGTTGCAGCTTTGATTGAATCCATCGACTACTGGGCTAAGAACGAAGACCAAGTTATCAAATGGTGCGCAGACTTCTTGGAAGTTGACGTAGAAGTTGTTAAACCTTTGAAAGGTCAAGCACAGCTCAAGACTTTGGAAGAGTACGAACGTGACCTCAACAATGGTTGGATGGCAGAAAAATTCCAAGTTCAGCAAGACGCTTTCTTGGCTGCCGGCACAATCACCGAAAAAGTTCCTCTTGAAAACTACATCATGTTTGATCTTATGAAAGAGGCTATCCAACTAATCAAAACGACCAACGCAAAATAATTAAGCAATTACAGACACAGGGGTTGGCTCGCAAGACGGGCTGCCCCTTGTCACTAATGAGGACAATATGAGAGATTACATCTACTATGACAAGCAGGAGTTGTTGAAAAATGCAAAAGTCCCTGTAGAAGTACTCGCAACAGCGCAAGACGTATTTACTCAGTGTGCTATGGATATGGCGCACACGGTAGAACAAAACAACAGTCGAGGCGACATAACCGTCATGGTAATACCGATAGGACCGACAGGGCAGTATCCTATCTTTGCCGAATATGTCAACAAGACAGGTCTGTCGCTCAAAAACTGTTATTTTGCGCTTATGGATGAATATATAGAGGACGGCAAGGAATTGCCATACGAACATAGACTCAGTTTGTCGCGCAAAATAGACGATTTGTTGTACAACAGATTGTTGCCCGAGCTTGCTCCACCGCAAGACCACAGGCTCAAACCGCACGCTGCCAACGTAATGGAATTGCCCAAAAAACTTCAAAGTCTGGGCAAAATAGACCTTTGCGTTGCAGGTATTGGCATCAACGGACACATAGGTATGAACGAGCAGCTCAATTTGCCTATAGACAAATATTTGCAGCAAGCAACAACAAGGATACTCGATATATCCACAGAGACAAGAGTTATCTGCGCAATCAACAATTACAAAGGTGCGGTGTGTGAAGTTCCCCTTCAAGGAATAACACTGGGACTCAAAGAAATGCTCACCGCCAAAAAACTGCGTGTGTATTGCTTCCGTGATTGGCACAATACGGCTGTCAAACGTGCCGTATGCGAACAACCCAGCGGCAACTATCCGTCAACTGCAATACAGTTGCACAATGATATAATAGTGTATACGCACGAAGAAATTACACAAGCCATATAGACGGCGTAGCACGAGCTGTATGTTGCTCGTCGTCTGTTTTCCCTCTTACGCACCCTGCCGTTGTTGCGGCAGGGTGTTAAGGAGAAAAGTACTTAAGAGCGTGACCATTTAATAAGGAATATAACTATGAGAAAGTACACAACGTCGACAAAACAATTAAAATTTGTTGCGCAAAGCCCTAAAATGGTAAAAGTCAACGGAGAATTGGAATGGCATCTCAAAGTAGTTGCCAATACTGCTTTGCCGCCCTTGACAAAGGTAAGGATAACTGTACCTGCCTACCAACATCAGCGCAGTGAGGAATATTTGCAGACATACGACTATTGGAAGCCCAACTATGTGTACGCCATAGGTTGTGACGAAAGCGTAAGCGTGGATACCGTTGTCAGCAAAGTGGAGAGCAAATTCAGTCACGTACTCAACTGGTCGGACAGCAACCGCATAGTTACGGCAACTGTGTTTAGTTCGTTAAAAAAAGGTCAGTACTTTACAGTAAATTTTGGTGGTATTGACCGTCCCTTTGTTGAGGGAGAGTGTCCGCCCTCGCGTGCAGGTCAGTTTGCCAACAAAACGGACAGCTTTTACCACTACAAAGTGGAGTATTCGGTAGACGGGCAAGATTTTGTACAAGTCAACGCTTTGCACGATATAGAAGTAGTGCCCGAGCGCGCAAGCATGGTAAAAGTATATTGCAACAACAATGTTCGCCCCGACACGCCTTTTGCGGTCAATATTGTTGCTACAGATCGCTTCAACAATCCTGTCAATATCCAAACTGACAATATAACTATATATACGCACAATTTGGTTACAGGCGAAAAAACTGACTGCGGCAAGTATTGTCAAGGCAAAACGTTGGTGCTACAGGAAGGTATGTATCATATTGTAGCAAAAGCAGGATGTTTGAAATGTGAAGTTGCTGCTGTATTGTGTCAAAGTGACGCTATTCGTATGCTTTGGGGCGATACTCATGTGCATAGCAACCTTACGCCCAACATAAGGGATAACGACGGTGGCGCATATCCAAGCGAATGTTATCGCTATGCCAAAGACGTGCAACACTCGGACTTTGTGTGTCTTGTAGAACAGACATTTTGTTTTGACGACAATGCAACAGTCAATGTGACCAAAGAGGTCTGGGACAAAATTGCCCAAAACGCCGACAAAGCCAATGTGAACGGAGAGTTTACTGTGCTGTCGGGCTTTGAAATACACGAAAAGCGCGGCGACACGGTATGTGTGTTTGACCGTTCGTTGAGTGAAGTGGACTACCCCCAAGGCGTCAACAGTATATGGGGCGTGTGGGACTTTTACCGTGGACAACGTTTTCTCACAATGCCACACTTACACAGATATTGCAACGGCAGACCTAATCTTGACGGACAGGACAAGGCTAATAGCGGCTTTGACCTTGCAAATTGGGAAAATAGTTGTGACAACGAGCGCAACTGCGAGGTTTTTTCCACTCAATGGGGAATATTTGAGTGCGACAGCTCGCCAATGGTGCTGAAAGCAAGGCGAAATGTCAAAGACAATACGGTAAGAGATTTTTTAAGACGTGGCAAGCAGTGGAGTTTTACGGCGTCCAGTGACGGACACGACGGCAATCCTGCTTACGGTGGATTGACAGGCGTATTTTGCGAAAATAACGACCGTACACACCTATTTGACGCACTGTACAACAGACAAACTGTTGCTACCACTCATACACGCTTTGCACTCAACTACAAAGTTGATGGACAGCACTTGTTAGGCAGTTATGCACAAAAGACAGTAAACTGTCATGTACAACTTGTTTCGCCCGAACAGATACGCTATATTGAGTTTGTCAATCAACAAGGTGTTGTAAGGCACGAAGATATTGATAGCTATTATATAAATAAGGTATTTGAAAATCTCAATGTAGACAAATTTTTGTACGCACGATGTGTGACACAAAAAGGTAATTATTATTGGATAAGTGCAGTATTTGAAAAACAATAGCAACAATAGACATGCTTGATATTGTTAATAAGCCAAAACAAATAACAAACTTTGTCAAAGAAGGATATTCATTATGAAGCTAAAATTGCAATTTAACGAAAAGTATATAGACAAATACGTTACGTCTCAGGAAATAACTAACGAAATTTTGAAAAACAAGCAGTTGTTTGAGGACAGTTATCAGTGCAAGTACGGCGATGTAGACCGCAAAGGTTGGTTTGTGGTGGACAACAATGCCAACGACAGTATGTTAGCCAAAATTAAACAAGTAGCTCGCAAAATAGCAAAACAAGCCGAAGTATTGGTAGTAATTGGCATAGGCGGTAGTAATAGAGGCTCACTTGCTGCTGTGGAGTGCTTTAAGTACGACCATCCCGATTGTCCGGAAATTATCTGGGCGGGCAACAATTTGTCGGCAACGGCTTTGCAACGTGTGTTTGACAAGATAGGTGGCAGAAGCGTGGCAATAGACGTCATTGCAAAAGACTTCCGCACAATAGAGCCAGGGCTTACTTTCCGTATGTTCCGTCAGTATCTCAAACAGCGTTATGGCGACAAGTATGTTGACCGTGTGACGGTATGCGGCAGTGTAACGCACGACAACCTCAAAGAGATGGCAGACAAATACGGCTACACTTTCCTGCCTTTCCCTGAGGAAGTAGGCGGCAGATACTGTATGTTGACGCCTGTAGGTCTGTTGCCTGCGGCTGTTGCTGGTATAGACATTGACAAACTTGTAGAGAGCGCACGCAAAACAGAACAACTGCTCAAATCTATGCCAATAGACAAAAACCCTGCCGTAAGATACGCTGTGGCGCGCAATTTGCTTTTCCGCAAAGGTTTTCAGGTGGAAAGTATGGTTGTGTTTGAACCCGAACTCGAGCACTTTGCGCGTTGGTGGTTGCAGGAGTTTGGCGAGACCGAAGGTAAGATACAAGAGTGCATCTATCCCGACTACTACTGTTTCAGCGAAGATTTGCACGCAATAGGTCAGTACGTTCAGCAAGGCAGACGCTTTATTATGGAAACGTACTTGAAGTGCTTTAAGCCTACTAAGGTAGTGATACCGCAGTCGGACGAGCAGGACGGCTTTGATTACCTCAACGGTATGCAGTACGACAAAGTCAATCAGGCAGTGTATGACGGCAGTTTTTCGGCGCATTACAATGACGGTGTGCCCTGTATGGAATTTGTATGCCCCGAACCTACAGAGGAGTTGTTGGGCGAATTGTATTACTTCTTCCTGTTTGCAGTGTATATGTCAGCCAACTATATACACGTCAATCCTTTCAATCAGGACGGCGTAGAAAACTACAAACGCAATATGTACAAGATACTCAAAAAGTAATTGCAATAGTGTAGCTTGCTTATAAGTGGCATATTGGTGCGCCAAGCGAAAACCACGACAACGACATTGTAGCAGTCGCGACCGATTGCTTGTGTAGCAGTATGTTGATTGCCTCAGCTAAAATGTCGGTTGCAAAACTTACAGCAGAATAACAACTATATTTTGTAACAATCAGTGTAGTAGTTGCATACGGTATAGTTGTTGCCAATACGGCAAAGATATTGCCACAACAATTACTTTTTAACAAAAATAGACGCACTTTTGACCACAAGTAAATCTCGTGAAAAAAAGTGCGTTTTGTTTTGCGCACAAACAGCTCAAAAAACACGCAAAAATGAAGTTATGCACAATCAATGGTAAAAGTCAAGCAACTGTTACTGAAAACATTTGCACAATTTTTTCGTTAATTGTGGATAACTCTGTGGATAAGTGTATAGTTATCCACAAAATGAGGGTATTTGAGGCATAGTATATGCCAAAATAAAGCTAAAAGTTGTCCAAAAGTAAAATATCGTTGTGGAAAAGTGAATTTGTTGCAAATGCCTGACATATTTTGTATTTTATCACATTTTGTAGACCGCTTTTGTGTATGAATATTTGCTGATGAAAGATAAAAACAGCAATATTTATAATGTTTTTTGCTATGTTTAACTGTGCGTAGCAAAACTTTAGTATTGACAGTAAGGTAATCAAATTTTATAATAACGATGAAAATATAATGTTTTGCATATAGTTGGTATTATTACTATAAGAGGGGATAAGTTATGAAAAAGGCAAAATTTATTATGAAAATTGTGGCAATACTGCTGTTAGTTGTAGATATTGCTTTTAGTATTGCATACTTCGCAACTCGTAATTATGCTTTTCACACTGTTTCGGACATAGTCAACTGTACGCTTTGGATAGCAATATTTCTTGCCATATTTTTGCCCGACCAAAAGAAACCTGTTGATAGCAATACAACAGATAACACACAACAAAACAGTGACCAAGAGCAACACGATACAAACTAAGTACTCGACAAAAATTACATTGCTGATAGCAAAAGTGCATAGCAGTTGCAACAGTGTGGGATAATAACATTTTGTACAATGGCTTTGTAATAGTGATAGACAAAACAAATACCGACATAGTGATAGCGCTATGTCGGTATTATATTTTGTAATTGTTGTTATATGGTTATGTGCACCAATTAGCAGTGTAGCCAAGCTATCGTGTAGAGTACTGTCCAATACAATGTTGCAAAAGACTATGTGTTGTGCTTATTGTTTGCCTTCTGTTTACAATTAACAATGCGCAATGCTGTTTGTGTGTTTTGCCATTTGCTTACTGTGTATAAGTCCATTGACTACTTGCCGAGATGCGATGCGTCCAACACAAGAAAGTCTGCGTCTTTGCCTTCGGCAATACTACCGCAACGGTCGTAAATGCCAAGTAGCTTTGCAGGGTTTTCCGTCATTGCTTTTATTGCTACATTGACGGGCAAATCTGTAAACTGCACAAAGTTGGCAAAAGCATTGTCGGCAGTCAAAGTACTGCCTGCTCTTACGCCTGTTTCAGTTATCAATGCGTCACCCTCTTTTACTGTTACGTTGTTGACGCCTAATTTGTACTGACCGTCGGGCAGACCTGCTGCCATCATACTGTCTGTTACCAACACTATGCGCTCAATGCCTTTCATCTTGAGCATAAAGCGCACCATATCGGGGCAAACGTGTCTGCCGTCGCAGATAAGTTCGCAGTAGTTGTCGGACAGCATAGCGCAACCGCCTATGTTGGCGTGATGTTGGTGGGGCAGTTTCATTGCATTGAACGTGTGCGTAAAGCTCTTTGCGCCTGCCTTGACGCAGGCATTGGCTTCCTCATACTCTGCGCCACTGTGTCCAAGTGACACTACAACGCCCATTGCCGACACTTCTTTTGCAAATTGTTGTGCGCCTTTCAGTTCGGGCGATATTGTCACTACTTTTATAAGCCCGTTGGCTGCCTTTTGATACATCTTAAACTTCTCTACAGAGGGCAGTTGCAACAGTTCTAAGGGCATTGCACCTTTGTAGTCGGGCGCAAGAAAAGGTCCTTCCAAGTGTATGCCTTTTACTTCGGAGCAAAGTTTTGCAAGTTGCGCTACCGTTGCTAACTGATTGCACATTGTTTCGTCCGTGTCCGTCATAACTGTGGGCAACACGCTACCTACTCCGTGCTTACGGTAAAAGTCTATTACTTTGAGCATCTGTTCCAACGACGCCAAGTTGAAGTCGTAGCCGTCTGCGCCGTGCGTGTGTATGTCGATAAGCGCAGGCAGTATGTATTTGCCTGTATAGTCCAACACTTCGGCACCTTGTGGGCACTTTATCTTTTTGCCTATTTTTGTTATTTTGCCTTTATCTGTCAATATGTCTGTAAGTACCAACTCGCCGTCAATCAGCGCAGTTGCATTGGTGTACAATCTCATAATTTATCTCCTTGTTGTTATTATTTACGGCGGAAAGGTGGTGTACCTTGGTCCGCCGTAGTGTGTAGTGTCAATAGTGTTGTTACTTCATGTAGCTGAATTGTTTGGGCATTTTGCCTACAAGCGGTCTTGCCCACTCTATAAATGCTTTGGTGACGTCGTTGCCCTCTTTGTTGATAAATTCTCTGGGCAATGTCTTTTCTGTCAACATTACTTGCTCAATGGGGATAAGTATCGGACGTACTACATAAGGCTTGGTGGATACTCGTTCAAGACCTGCCATTACGCCGTTTTGCTTGTCGAGTACTGCCTGACAAGCTGTTGCGCCCATAAGTACGGCTTCTTGTACGTCTACGCTACTTGTCAATTCACTGCAACATCTACCGATAAGTCCGGGCTTTTCACTGCGTGCCTTGATACCAAGATTTTTTTGTATAAGCGTTGCAAGGTGTGCCGATACGTCGCCAAAGTATGTAGCTCTGCCTACTGTCAATGTGGGCGGTACGATAGGTGTGCCGTCGGCGTATTTTAAGCCTTCGCTGGCTACTACTATTACTCCGCCGTACTTTTTGCGAGCTTTTTCCACATCGGACAAAAATTTGTTGTCGTCAAAGGGTATTTCGGGGAAGCACAATATGTGTGGTGCTACGCTGTCACGTGTGCGTGCAAGTGCGCTTGCCGCTGTCAACCAACCTGTATTGCGTCCCATAGCCTCTATTACTGATACGTGTATAGGCAGTCCCATTACGTCCTTTGCGCAGTCAAATACTGTCCTTGCCATGTATTTTGCATTGCTGGCATATCCCGGGGCGTGGTCGGTCACTGCAATGTCGTTGTCCACTGTCTTGGGGATACCTGCGCAGTACAGCTCGCCTTGACGGTATTTGTAAATATTGCCTATGGTGTCCATAGAGCCGTTGCCACCTGTAAACAGCACGTATGTGATGTCGTGCTTGTTGAGATTGGCAACTATCTTGCGGTATTCGGGTTCTTCCAACGGGTGTCGGGAAGTACCGATTGCCGAACCGGGGGTGCACTTCAGCAATTTCAACTGTGTGTCGGTGATGTCGGTAAGGTCAATAAAGTCCTCGTTAAGTAGTCCTGTACTGCCAAAACGTGGTGCCAGTATCTTGCCCTTAAAGCCTGCTTTGCGTGCTTGCTCTATAGCACCTGCAAGAGATGCGTTGATAACCGCCGTAGGACCTCCGCCGTGAGCAATTAACAGATTAGCCATATTGTCAACTATCCTCCTTTAATAACGTGCGTATGTGCGGTACAGTATGCTGTGCGATGACTATCTGACAGTCAAACTTACTGTGCACATTATGTCAATTATATTGTAGCTCAGTTTGTGTGTATTGTCTATCCTACTGCTATGCAAACGATTGAATATTTTTGCAAAAAAACTACCGCCTTTGTGTGGGCGGTAGCGGGTGTTTGTAAGTGTTGCAACGTCTTATTATGGACAATGACGTATATGTGGTTGCAACAATGTGCGTTTAGCCTAAGTTAGCATATCAGTATCAGGAAATGCTGGACGATACGTCGTAGTCAAAATTGAAAAAGTTGAATACACCTACAGTAATACTGAAAGGTGAGCCGATAGTAGTTGTATTTTCGGCAAACATTACTACGGGGCTTTGACCTGCTGTGGTAGCAACAAAGTCGGTGACTCTCACGGTTACCGTGCCGTCCTCATTGTACGTTGCTGTCAATGTACCTGTGCCGTTAGTAAGAGTGATGTTGTTCAAATTGATGTTGGCTTGTACAAAGTATCCTGCGCCAAGTGTAAGAGTAGAGCTGTAGCGTGATGGGTTTGTAGAAGATGAGCCCTTGCTTGTTATCTGAGGTGTGTATACATTTACATAGCAGTAGGATATTGCCTTGTTTGCCATAGCGTTGGCACTTATTGTTACTTTGCCATACTCGCCCGTAGCACTTGCATCTACAATGCCTTCAACAACTACTTCTATAGCGGTGTCCGATACAAAAGTGATGGACTTTGCAGTGCGTCCGTAGGCTTTGTCGCCAAAAGTAATGTCGCTTGGTGCAATAGTGTTGAGAAAGGTTGTTTGTTGTTCGCTTTGACTGTCTATCTCAATCATCAGTTTTTGTTCGCCAAATCTGTACACAACGCCTGCTTTGATGTTGTAATATTCGGACGGACTGCACGCAACAAGGGCAAATACTGTTGTCATTGCTAATGCGATAACACAAAGTATAGCTGTTACTTTACGTGTGGTATTCATACTTATATACTCCTTAAACAATAGTTGTTGTATGTATTTCAATTTTACCATTATGCTTATCTTAAGTCAGCAATAATTAAAAAATTGGTGCAGTATGTACTTGCACAAGAGGGAAAACTTTGTTCAATTAGCAATATCGGCAACTTATTGTATATGTGGTCAATGCAAACGTTTGCACCTTCTACTCTTTCACTTTGCAATTTGGCAAGGTATAATTGAACTAAGGAGAAAAGATATGCTCGAAGCACTATATTTTTTGGTTGCGCTTGGTGCGTCCATAGTGGGTGCAATAAGCGGTATTGGCGGCGGTGTAATAATAAAACCGGTATTGGACGCGGTAAGTCAGTTTGATTCGGTAGTAATAGGTATGCTGTCGGCCTTTTCGGTGTTGTCTATGGCGGTAACATCGGTTATTAAGCACGCTATCAACAAAACGCCTTTTGACAAAAAGACAACGGTATTTTTGGGCATAGGCGCAATTTTGGGTGGTATTGCAGGCGACCTTATATTTAATTACATACAAAGCAACAGTAACGACAACGTAGTTAAAGTGGCGCAAGGTGTGGCACTGATATTGCTTTTGGCGTTTGTGTTGCTGTATATGAACGTTATTCGCAAAAAACAGCAAGCCAAACAAGAAGCTGAACAACAAGCAGAGAGCAAAGAAACTTACGACGAGCAAAGTGACACTCAACACAGCGACAATGCTCAAGAGGGCAATGTGCCTGTGGCTACCAAAAAGCGTTTGGCAAACAACCCTGTAATTATTATTCCCATTGGTCTTGCGCTTGGTATGGTGTCTTCCTTTATCGGCATAGGTGGCGGACCTATCAACATAGCAATACTGTGCTTTGTGTTCCGTATGGATATGAAGAGCGCAACCATCAACTCGTTGGTACTTATTGTTTTTTCGCAGACGGCAAAAATTGTGCGCACAGCAATATCGGGCACGTTTGCAACAATAGAAATGCCGTGGGTGTTGGTGGCACTGATGGTGGCAGGCGCAGTGATAGGCGGTTTTATCGGTACTATCATCAACAAACGTGTCAGCAACATAGCACTGCTTATTGTGTACAATGTTGCACTGTTGTCTATAGTTGCAATCAATATCTACAATATCACTGTCAATGCAATAGCGTTGGCGTAATGAAAATTAAAAGCTATACGACAGTTAATAAGTGCTGCAAAGCAAGTGCAGCGTGGCACAACAAATAACAAAACTAACGTCAGATATATTATAACTACGACAGGCGGACGAAAACAAAACACTGTTTTCGCCCGCCTGCGTGTATTAGGGGGAATAGGAGAAAGCCTTGTCTTAGGTATGGCAAACGCCTACACGGCATTGTTGCAAGCATTTACGTTATATACTATGCAATGCCATTATTTTGTGTTACTGCTGGTTAAAGGCAAAAAGAGGCAAATAAGCCTACATGTGCCTTGACCGCTTTGTGAGATGATACAAACTATAAAAAGTACATTCATAGCAGGATATTGACATTTTGTTGTGTATTGTATATACTAACTTAATGTACAAGGAGGGCGGTGATATGCCTCAAAACATAATTACTGCAGACAAACTCACCAAGGTGTACAAAGGCATTGCCGTTGTGGACAATGTGAGTTTTGATATCCCCGAAGGAGCAATATGCGGACTTATCGGGCGCAACGGTGCTGGCAAAACAACGCTGTTGCGTCTGCTTACAGGTCTTGCGTTGCCTACATCGGGCACTTACAGTATTTGCAACGGTCTTGCTCGCACAGACAGTAGCGTAGCTGCCATTGTGGAGCGTCCTATGCTGTTCGATTCTATGAGTGCGGCGGACAATCTTATATTGCAAAGTCGCGTATTGGGGTTGGATAGCGACGTCAACTACATTGCAAGCACTTTGGAACTTGTAGGGTTGGATATCAAAAACAAACTGAAGGTAAAAAAATACTCTTTGGGTATGCGCCAACGTCTGGCAATAGCTGTATGTTTGTTGGGCAAACCGCGCTTGCTGTTGTTGGACGAGCCTATCAACGGCTTAGATCCGCAAGGTATCAACGATATGCGTCGTCTTTTGCAACAACTCAACAGTCAGATGGGCGTTACTATAGTAATATCCAGCCACATTTTGTCCGAGTTGGACAAACTTGCCACTCATTACTTAATTATGGACAAAGGCAGGGTGGTGCAGTCGCTTACTGCGCAACAGATGGCAGGTTACAATCGTACGTATCTGAGGTTGGTGGTGGAAAATGCCGACAATGCAGTACAAGTATTGCTCAGTAACGGCTACAAAGATGTTGTTGCCGCAGGCAAAACTATAGTAAAAGTGTACGATGACATACCGTCTACTCAAGTATTGCTATGCCTTGCTCAAAACGGCGTGGCAGTCAAATCGGTCAACACCGAAGGCGGCGGTTTGGAGGACGTATATCTCAATATGATAGGGGGTAACAGATGATCAGCGTTATTTCTTCCTTGTTGTACAGATTGTTTCGTAGCGTTTACTTCTATGTGTGCCTCGCAATAGCAGTGTTTGCACCTCTGTTGCAGGCAGGTACAATCAAATTGCTGCTTATTTTTGCTCAATCTTTGCCCGGCGCAGAAACTGTGGCTTTGGCGGCAGATCCGTTGACACTGTTGGTGGCAGAAACAAACGTCACTTCCACTATGGCAACGCTTGTGGTCATTGCAGTAGGTCTGCTTATCGGTTCGGACTTTTCACAAGGTTTGGTGCGCAACGCAATTATTGCCAACAAAAAGCGCACAGAGATATATGGCGCATACATGATAAGTATGGTAACACTGATACTTATATATTGTACGGCAGGTATGTTGTCGGCAAGTGTGCTTTATATCAGTATTTTGGGCAATATATATGAATACAGCGCAGGTTACTATATAGGTAGTGCGTTTGCTTTCTATGGCTTGCAGTTGCTATCTATGACGCTTATTGGTACAATGACAGTGTTTTTGTGCGTTGGTTTCAAACGCGTGTCTACGCCACTTATATTGGGACTGCTCATTGTCAATGTTGGTTTGCCGCTAATATTGGCAGGCAGCCAGCTTACAGTCATATTCGGTACAGGTCAATACGAGGCACTCACTTGGATACCCATATTCAATCTGAGTATGCTTACAAGCACTATGGACGGAGCGTTGATGGCAAAGTGCGTGGTGGGACTGTTGATACCTATTGCCGCGCTTGCTGTGGGTATGCCTTTCTATTTCAAAAAGACAGATATACGCTAAGTGGCGTTGTCACGACATATTGTCCATCTTGATATCAATATTACATCAAAAGCCGAGATTTTTCTCGGCTTTTGTTTAAGAGAATATGACAGTTGTAATTGCGTTGTCATTAAGTAAATATTTGTTGGAAAATAGTGAGGTACAAAATGAATACAACGGAAGCTATAATTAAGAGAATAAAAGAGATATGTGAACAAAGTGGCCAAAATATATGTGACGCTTGTCTTAAAGGTGGCAAATCTCCCTCGGCTTTGTATGATTTGATTAAAGGCAGGACAAAATGTCCTAAAGTAAGCACAGTCAAGAGTTTTTGCCAAGGCGTAGGTAATACTTTGGCTCAATTTTTTGACGCTGAGTACTTTGACGACTTTGACAATGATTGAACTATGCATTTGCGCTTGCAAGTATAGAAAAAACTTGTGGCAAAAGGTATAGGTAACTTTACACGTTTTGTTGACAAACAAATATTTGGAGCGTATAATAGGTAATATGTTACGTATAGGGAGAGCAATATGTCACTAATGCCAATGGGGCTCAAAATTGCCATCATCAACAGAGAGTTTCGCAAAAGATTGGACGAAAAAGCAAGCGCTATGGGGCTTACTTCGGTACAACTGAGAGTTTTGGGCTCGGTAAGTCGCTTGGAAGAAAGTGGCGTACAAGAAATACACCAAAACGATCTGGAAAAAATAGAGCGCGTCACTCACCCCGCTATGACCAAACTTATTGCCAAACTGCAAAGTAAAGGCTTTATCAACTGTGTTGCTTCCCTACAGGACAAACGGTACAAAAAGATAACTACTACCGCTAAGTCCAAAGGCATACACAAAACTATACTGCAACAGGATAATGAAGTGGTGGCAGAGTTGCTGTGTGACTTGTCCGAGCAACAACAAACAGAGTTTGTAAAAGCCATAGACAGTATTTTGTCCAAAGCAAATATAGATTGACATCCCTTGTGCCTTGTGGCATCAGCAGTTGGCAGATACAAAAAAATTTGGTAGTGTCATTGTAATATTCAGTGCACTACCTGCTTTTTGTAATAATACGTAACTTGTTACCTATATATTGGAGGTTGAAAATGGAAGAAAAAAAAGATAGCTTTTGCCGCAGAACCTGTAGGCAAGCTGATAGTGCGGTTTGCAATACCTTGTGTAATTGCATTTGTTGTCAACGCTTTGTACAACAGAGTAGACCAGATATTTATCGGTTGGGGTATAGGTTATCTTGGCAACGGAGCTACAACAGTAGTATTTCCGCTCACCATCATTGCGCTTGCCGTGCTTGTGGGTGACGGTGGCGCGGCTTTTGTAAGTCTTAAGTTGGGCGAGGGTGACAAAGACAGCGTCAAAAAGGGCGTAGGCGACTCTATAGTGCTTGTAACAATAGCAGGTATTGCCTTGCTTGTAATATTTTTGGCATTGCTAAGCCCAATACTCAACTTGTTTGGAGCAACGGACGAAAACAGAGAGTATGCGTTGCAATATGGCTTAATTATTGTGATAGGTCTGCCCTTTACTATGATATCCACAGCTATCAACGCTATGATTCGTGTGGACGGCAGTCCCAAGTATGCAATGTTTTCTATGGTGTTGGGCGCTATTATCAATACGGCGTTCGATCCGTTGTTTATATTTGTGTTCCACATGGGCATGTACGGTGCGGCAATAGCTACCGTTATGGGACAGGTGGCGTCCTTCATCGTATCTGTAGTGTATCTGAGAAAATTCAAGACTGTCAAATTGCAGCGTGCCGACTTTCGTCTTAAAGGCAAGATATGTGGCAATATTCTCAGTCTTGGTCTTAGTAGCTTTATTACTCAGATAGCTATATCTATAGTAATGGTATTGTTCAACAACTTGCTCAAAACTTATGGCGAACAGTCCATATACGGCTCGGACATACCGCTTGCGGCAATGGGTATTGTCATGAAAGTCAACCAAATAATGTTGTACATATTGGTAGGTATAGCAGTGGGCGCACAGCCGGTAATAGGCTACAACTACGGTAGCAAAAACTTTATGCGTGTCAAAAAAGCCTTTCTTATTGCCATAGCCGCCGCAGAGACAGTAGCACTTATTTGCTTTTTTATCTTCCAATTTGCGCCTATGGCAATGGTCAATCTGTTTGGCTCGGAAGAAGGACTGTACAACGAATTTGCAGTAAAATGTTTTCGCATATTCCTAATGCTCTGTCCGCTCAACGGTTTTCAGACGGTGGCAGCCATATATTTGCAGGCAGTGGGCAAGCCTGTTAAGTCTGCAATAGTCACTTTGTCAAGACAGATAGTATTTCTCATACCTTTTGCGGTAGTATTGCCTATATACATGGGCGTAGAAGGCGTGTTGTGGTCGGGACCAATAGCCGATGGATTGGCATTTGTACTTGCACTGTTGTTTATCGTATTTGATATACGCGGACTGAAGCACAGTCTTAAGCAACATCAACAACAGTTGGCTACACAACAAGTAGCAGAGGAGGAACAGCAATGAAAAACAGAATAGTAACAATAAGCCGTGAATTTGGCAGCGGCGGACGCACTATAGGCAAACTGTTGGCAGAACAGTTGGGCATCAAGTACTATGACAGTCAGTTGATAGAAAAAATTGCCGCAGAGAGCGGACTCGACAGCACCTACATACAAGAATATGGCGAGTATTCCAAGGGCGGTTTTTTTGTCTTTGCTATCCAGCCACGCCTTTGGCCCAAACAATGAAGACATCATTTGGCAAGCGCAGTGCAAAGTAAATACCGACATTGCAAGCAAAGAAAGTTGTGTAATAGTGGGCAGATGCGACGACTATGTGTTGCGTGACAAAGCCGATTGTCTCAACGCCTTTATACACGCAGACAAAGCCTTTCGTGCACGACGCATAGTAGAGGTGTATGGCGAACGAGAACAGTCTGCCGACCAGCGCATAAGAGAAAAGGACAAACGTCGTGCCACATATCACAGATTTTATACCAATATGAAGTGGGGACATTCGCAAAACTATGATATCACGCTCAATAGCGGCACTTTGGGTATAGATAAGTGCGTGCAGATACTCAAAAGTTTGTATTGAGTATTAGTGTTGTGCTGTAACAAGGTGCATAAATTGTGCAATATTGTTTAAGCAACTTTTGCAATACGGTCAAATTGGCAATAATGCTTGACAATGCGTGTGCATTGTAATATAATTGCGTAGTCGAACGTAATGATGTGCATAGGCGCATTGTGCGGAAATAACGTATTTTGTCGAGGAGAATAGCATGAAACAAGGTATACATCCCAATTATCACGAAGCGACTGTTGTATGTGCTTGCGGCGCTACTTTCAAGACGGGTACAACCAAAAATACAGATACCATCAAAGTGGAAATCTGCAACAAGTGTCACCCGTATTTTACCGGCAAAGCCAAGATCGTGGATGCTGGCGGTAGAGTAGATAAGTTCAAAAAAAGATACGGCATGTAATATTGGCTTGTGCTTTGGCACAGCAAATATCAGTGACAGTGTTGCTTACTATGGACAACAGAGCGGACGAACAACTGGTTCGTCCGTTTTTTTTGTGCCAAGCTATTGGGCAGGATTAACACACAGTTTGTCAGTGTAGCAGTAAAGTGCGGGCACAATGCAACATATTGCACATTGGCATTGTGTGACAAACGCATCGTGCGAGGCGCAAACAGTTGTTTATTTTAAGGATATTTGATACAATATAAACAGCAAATGCGGCAATTACTGCGTAGACATAGTATTGTGGTGCAAAGTATGTCGTATTGCTGAGGTAATATGAAAAAATGTAGTGTAAGAAAAACAAAAATCGGAGGTCAGGCGGTAATAGAGGGCGTTATGATGCGCGGAGCACGCAGTGTTGCGTTGACAGTACGCGACAGCAACGGCAACTTGCGCATAGATACCACCCGTTTGCCTGCCAAAAAACCGTGGTATAGCAAAGTTCCCTTTTTGCGCGGAGTTGTCAACCTTGTAGTGACGTTGGTGTCCGGTATGGCAATTACTGCCAAGTCTGCCGACGTGTATGCCGAGGATGTAACCACCGAGGACAAAAAGAAAGCTGACAAAAAGAATAAGAAAGCCAAACAAAAGCACAACAACGTGCAACAAGCGAGCGCAGAGCACAGCAGTGAAACTGACAAAGCGCAAGCCAACAACAAAAAGTCTAAGGACAAAGACCAACAAGGTCTGGGCGGATTGATGTGGATATCCGTGCTGTTGGGGTTGGTGCTTGCCGTTGCGTTGTTTATACTGTTGCCCACATACGCCACTACCTATATTATGAAGTGGACAGGCATAGAGGACATCAGGTGGGCACGTTCGCTTATTGAGGGCGGGCTCAAGCTGTTGGTATTCATTGGTTATCTAACCTTTATCACTCTTATGAAAGATATCAAAAGAGTGTTTATGTATCACGGTGCAGAGCACAAGACCATTGCTTGTTACGAAAGCGGTTTGCCTTTGACGCCCGAAAATGTAAAAAAATGCAGTCGCTATCACGACCGTTGCGGTACAAGTTTTATTGTGTTTGTGCTACTGTTGTCCATAGTGCTTATGTTTGCAGTGGAAGCTATCTGTTATGCAGTTGGCTTTGAACAAATATCGGTAACGTGGATACGTGCGCTCATCAAAATAGCAATGTTGCCGTTGACAGCAGCAGTCAGCTACGAAATGCTGATGTTGCTTGCTAAGACGGACTTTATATTGTTTCGCCCGTTGAAGTGGTTGGGCAAACAGTTTCAAAAACTTACCACACGTGAGCCAGACGAAAGTATGTGCTTAGTTGCCATTACTTCCTTCAACGCTGTACTCGAGATGGACGAAAATGCCGATATCCCCGAAAGACATTGGCTCAAGAGCGTCAACAAGGCAGAATTGCAAAGTTATCTTGCGTCCAAGCTAAAAGAGTGGAATATCGACCAACAATACGCTCAGTATGCTGTAGAAGATATTGCTTTTCGCTTTCCCAACAGCGTGCGCAATGACGGCACTTTCAAAGCCGACGCCGCAGCCGCCCTTTTGAATAATTGGGATAAGTTGCAACAAGGTATGCCCTATCAATATGTGGTGGGTGTAGCCAACTTTTATGGCAACAAATTGTTGGTCAATAGTGACGTACTTATACCGCGCCAAGATACCGAATTGGTGACCGAACAGGCAATCAAACACACCCCATCGCAAGGCAAGGTGCTTGATATGTGTTGCGGAAGCGGTGCAATAGGCATCACTGTTGCGCTCAATACCGACGCAAAGGTAACGTTAGTTGACAAGTACGACAGTGCTTTGGCAGTTGCGCGCAACAATGCGCGTCGCCACAAGGTGGACGTTGATATTGTCAAAAGCGATATGTTTGACAATGTAGAAGGTATGTACGACCTTATTGTCAGCAATCCGCCCTATATCGAAAGCGACACCATACAGCAGTTGGACAAGTCTGTAAAGGACTACGAGCCGATTGCCGCATTGGACGGCGGACAGGACGGTTTGGACTTTTATCGCATATTGGCAACGCAGGCGCAAAGCCACCTCAATGCAGGCGCAACGCTTGTACTCGAGATTGGCTACAATCAAGGCAAAGCAGTGAGGGAAATTTTGTCGGACAACGGTTGGGTAGACATAGTTGTTGCCAAAGACTATGGTGGCAACGACAGAATAGTGGTTGCAAAGTGCAACAACTAATAGTGCGGAGCACAGTTGCAATAAGATATTGCTTGTTGCAGTAACAAATATAAGGGAGAACAAAATGTTTGATAAGTTGGACGGAATAGTAAAACGCTATCAATTTTTGACAGAGGAAATTGCCAAACCTGAGGTGATTGCCGACAACAATCAGTGGAAAAAATTGGTAAAAGAGCATAGCGGACTAACCGAGATAGTGGAGACATACGAGCAATACAGACACTTAGACGGTGAGTTGCGTGCCAATATCGACTTGCAAAAGACCGAGTCGGACAAAGAGATGCTCGATTTGTTGCACGAAGAAATAGCCGAAGGCAAAAAACAAAAAGAACAGTTGGCAGAAAAACTAAAAGTACTGTTGTTGCCCAAAGATCCCAACGATGACAAAAACGTTATTATCGAGATACGTGCAGGCGCAGGCGGTGACGAGGCGGCATTGTTTGCCAACGAAGTGCGCCGTATGTATTATATGTACGCAGAGAAAAACCGTTGGAAGATAGAAGAATTGGACGTCAACGAAAGTGAGCTTGGCGGACTCAAAGAGTGCAGCTTTATGGTGGTGGGCAACGGTGCATACAGCAAATTTAAGTTTGAGAGCGGTGTGCACAGAGTACAGCGTGTGCCCGATACCGAATCGCAAGGACGCATACACACAAGTACCATTACTGTTGCCATACTGCCCGAGACAAAGGACGTGGACATAGAGATTAACGACAAAGACCTTAAGATAGATACCTATCGCAGTTCGGGCGCAGGCGGTCAGCACGTCAACAAGACGGAGAGTGCAATACGTATCACTCACTTGCCCACAGGTATTGTCGTTGCGTGCCAAACACAGCGTAGTCAGATACAAAACAGAGAACAGGCAATGAATATGCTAAAGTCCAAGCTGTACGACTTCTATCAGACACAGCAGGACAAAGAATATGCCGAAGCACGCAAAACGCAGGTAGGTACGGGCGACAGGAGCGAACGTATAAGGACGTACAACTTCCCTCAAGGCAGAGTTACCGACCATCGCATAGGTTTGACTCTGTACAGTATTGAAAACTTTATGAACGGCGACATAGAGCAGATGGTGGAAGCACTGCGATTGGCAGACCAGACGGCAAAGCTGAATACTGCCAATCAGTAATACAGAAGCAACGCTAAATAATAGCTTAGGCACACCTGATATTTAGCAGCAACTACTTAGTATTGTGCTGTACAATGCAAGTTGGTGCCATGTAGACGCACTTTTGCAACAAATAAGCAAATTAAAAAGGAAGGTCAGTTGATAAGACCTTCCTTTTTTTTGTGTTCAATGACACACTTACATAGTGTACTTTTGTTGTAGTGTACTGTAATGTCAGTTGCCGTGCACGTTGCTTGTGTTTATTTAGAAGTTGAGTTTGGCAATATTGACGCGTGTATCTATCATGCGGTCGTCCCGTCCAAAAGAGTTGACTTGGCGCACGTCCCAATTCATACCAAACTGTTTGTTGAGCCCGTTGACAATCTGGTAAAAGGTGTACTTGTCATTGCTGTTGAGTTGGTACAGCCCTGTTTTGTCTATTGCAAGGTCCACAAGCGTCTTTGCTGTGTCTTTCAAAAAACTGCACGACGGATACCACAAGTCACTTGCTTCTATGTAGCCCTTTTGTCTGTGCTGTTTTATCAAAAAGTCCAACATATTGTTGCTGTTTTCGGTATATCCTATTTGCCAACCAAGCCGTGCAATAAGACAGTTGTCGTATTGGGAGGCTATTTGTTCGCCTTCGCGTTTGTATCTGCCGTAGTCGTCGGTGGCGTTGGGCAGGCTGTCTACGGTGTAAGGTCCGATCGACTGTTCGGAAAATACAGATACGGACGAGGTATATACAACTTTTGTATTAAGTTGCCTTGCGCTGTCCACAATGTATTGCAGCCACTTAAGGTCGCCCGTTGCTATGTGGAAAAATATATCGGCACGGCTTTGCTTAATAAAGTTGTACACTTGTTGATAGTCTGTTATGTCTGTTTTGGTGCGGTCAAATATTATTACTTCTATGTTGCGGCTTCGTAGTTCCTCTATTACAAAGGGCGCAACGCAACCGTGGCTTCCGCTTACTATAGCTCTCATATTTTTTACCTGTTATGTGTAATTGTTGTTATTGTACTTGCGTGACGTGGACAACAGTGTATTGTGTTGTTGCAAGTAGTGGTGTAATGTGCATAACTTAGGGGCTGCTTAACAGCAACCCCTTGTGTGTCAGTGAATATTATTTATTTGGCATGTTTTGCTACAAACTTGGGCAACTTTTCTTTTGCGCAGCTTGCAGTAATTACAAAGTCTACGTTATGTTTGTGAGCAATATCGTCTATACCGTTGTACACAACGCCCATCTCGTCTATTGTGGAGTGTACAATTTTGGCCATACCGTCTATGTATATCTTTTCTATGTCAAAGTTAGCGGCGAGCATACCTTTAATAAACGCAAGCAAACCGCATTGGTCGCTGATGCCGTACTCTGATGTGTCAACAAGACGTATAGCACGTTCGAGATCGTGTATTCTGTTGCTGTCTTTGTCTATGTATACAACTACGCCTTTTGCGCGTTTTACACTTTCGTTGGCACTGTCAACAATTTGCTTTGTTTTGCCTGTACCTTTTTCGCCGTAAATAATCTTTATCATTGTAGTTGCCCTCCTTTTGGGGTGGTTTGCCTGAGGCGTTGCGCCGCAGACATCGGGTTTTGTTTTGTATAGATATTGTACACTAAAAAACGGCAGATTTCAAGACATTTTTGCAAATAAATTTTTGTTTTTTTTGTACCCTCATAAGTAGTGTCGACAGTATATGCAGACTGTTTTCAGCATAGTCAAGGTGTTGGGGTGTTCGGTTGACATAGTTTTGCTTTGGTGTTACAATGGGTACAATTATCATTGTATATACTGTATGTATATATGCTATTCGGGAGATTATTTTTGTATGAACAGCAACGGCAAAAAAGTGGTTTTTAGTGGCGTACAGCCTACAGGCAAAATTACTCTTGGCAATTATCTTGGTGCAATCAAAAATTGGCAACCTTTGCAAGAGGAGTACGACTGTCTGTACTGCGTGGTGGACTTGCACTCTATCACTGTTGCGCAAGTGCCTGCCGAACTACGCAAAAACACTATGGAGCTTGCCGCATTGTACATTGCTTGCGGTATATCCCCCGACAAAAGTACACTGTTTGTGCAGTCGCACGTGCCACAACACGCCGAATTGCAGTGGGTATTGGACACAATCACCTATGTGGGCGAGCTTAACCGTATGACGCAGTACAAGGACAAAGCACGCAAACATAAGGACAATATCAATATGGGACTTATGAATTATCCCGTGCTTATGGCAAGCGACATACTGCTGTATATGACCGACCTTGTGCCTGTGGGCAAAGACCAAAAACAGCACTTAGAATTGGCACGTACCATAGCGCAACGCTTCAACAACCGCTATTCGGATACCTTTGTAGTGCCCGAAGGCTTGGTCAACAAACACGGCGCAAAAATAATGAGTCTGCAAGATCCAAGTGCTAAGATGAGCAAATCGGACGAAAACGAAAACGCAGTAATATATCTTACAGACGACAGCGCAACTGTTGCGCGCAAGCTAAAACGTGCAGTGACAGACAGCGAGACCGAAGTCAGATATGACGTCAAAAACAAACCTGCAGTAAGCAATCTTTTGACCATATACTCGTTGTGCTCGGGACAAAGCATAGCTGCTGCCGAAAAACAATTTGTAGGTATGGGTTACGGCGCATTGAAAGAGGCTACCGCACAGGCGGTAAATCAAGTGTTGCAACCTATACAGGCAGAACAACAACGTATACTTGCCGACAAAGGCTATCTCGAAAACGTGTTGAAGGAAGGCGCACAACGTGCCGAAAGCATAGCTTACAAAACTTTGTCCAAAGTATATCGCAAAGTAGGTTTTGTGCCACGTATAAGGTAAGCAACATCATTTAAGAGGGTAAAGTATGTTCGGATACGTCAACATAGACAGACAAAGTTTGTCAGACGGTGAACGCGGACTGTATCAGACTTTTATGTGCGGATTGTGTATCTCTACAAAAAAGTACTTTCGTGACAGCGCCCGACTTACCGTCAATTACGATATCAACTTTTACAATGTACTGTTTCACAGTATCTGCAATATAGACGTCACTATTTTGCAGGAGCGGTGCATTGCTCACCCTTTGACAAAGCGTACTATACTTCAACAAAACGATATTACCGACAGGCTTGCCATTGCCAATCTGATGCTCAGCTATCTCAACGTATATGACGACGTTGTGGACGGTGGCAGTTGGAAAAAGCGCATTGTGATGTCTATACTCAAAAAAGACTACAATAAAGCGGCAAAACTGATGCCCGAGTTGCATCAGAAGTTGCAAAGCAACTACGCCAAACTAAGACAGTTGGAAAAAGTCAACTGCGACAACTTGGACGAAGTGTGTCACCCCTTTGCTACAATGGCACGCGATGTGGCGCAAGCCGTGTTGCAGGACAAGTACAACAACACAATAGGCGACCTGTGCTACAATACAGGCAAGTGGATATATCTTGCCGACGCATTGGACGACCTTAATAAGGACGAAAAACGCAACAACTACAATGCTTTTCGTGCATATTACAAGACAAGTGCGGATAGTTTGGTTAAAGAGCATATAGACGAACTCAATTTTGTATTCTTCAGCGTGCTCAACCGTCTTGCACAGTGCTACAATGATCTCAATCTTACTAAGTATAATTGCATACTCAACAACATAATTTACAAGTCAGTACGCAACAAAACAAAACAATTACTCAACAAATACAAGCCAACAAGTACCGACAAAAAGGAGTAACACAATGAATTACGACGCATATTCCATCTTAGGTGTTGACAAAACGGCCTCTCGTGAAGAAGTGGACGCCAAATATCAGCAACTACGTAGCAAATACCAAAAGGAGCGTTTTCAGGTAGGTGAGGCAGGCGAGGAAGCCGCCGAAAACCTTCAACGCATAGAAGTAGCGTACCGCGATATATTGGCAGAGCGTGAAGAACAGGACAAAGCCAACAATGTCAATACTGCTTCTGCCGACAGCGACAACAGCAGTTACAATAGAGATACGCAGTCGCAAAACAGTACCAACGCCGACCAATACGAGCGCATAATGCAGATGCTTAAGCAAGATAGATTGGACGAAGCGCAAAGTATGTTGGACAACTGCGATCAGCGTGACGCAGAGTGGCATTATTTGCAGTCTATACTTTTTTACAAACGTAATTGGTTTTTGGAGAGCAAAAAGCAGTTGGAGTTTGCTTTGCAGTTGGAGCCCAACAATCAACGCTATCGTGACAGTCTCGATAAACTCAACAAAATACTTGCTTCCAACACCATAAGCCCCGAGCAACTGCGCACCAACTCCCGTCCTGCGGGCAACGAGTACGGATACGGCAACGGCACTTGTACAGGCAACGCTTGTTGCGACTGTATGTTGTGCAATGCGTGCTGCAACTGTCTTACATGTATGAGATAGTTTGGACACAGTTGTAGTGCTTGTAGCAGATTATGAATAGCAAAGTTCGTATTGTCGCTTTGTGCGGCATAATGTGCGCAGTGGCTGTTGCATGCTGTATAGGTGCAGCTTATGTTAATTGGGTAGCACTTTCCCTTGCGGTAATTGCTTCCGTAGCTGTTGCTGTGCCTACCATAGTCAATGCTAAGTACCTTGTGTACTCATTGTTGTGCTACTTTGTATCCACAGTGTTGTCTGTGTGGCTTGGATTTGCAAATATCGGGCAAGTAGTGCCTATAGTGGTGTTTGCCTTGCCATTTGCCATAGTCAAGGCGTATGGTGAAAGTCCCAAAACTACCATCACTACTACCGACGAAGACGGTACTACCACAACACGCGGCATTGGCAAAAAGTTGCCTACCTTTGTCAAATGGCTGTTGTACTATATGCTTGCCGAAGTTGCGCTTGCATTGACTGCGCTCAGTCTGTGGCTGTTTATGCCTGCGGCGTTTGAAAGACTGTGGCAAAATAATTGGCTTGTTTATTTACTGATAATTGCTCAGCTTGTAGTGCCCTTGTACAACGTGCTTATGAACGGCTGTTTTGTAATTGTGCGCAAGACAGTAAAACGTTTTTTTGTAGAGTGAACACAACTTTGTTGTGTGGCAAGTAGCCTAAAAGGGCAATTAGTCGGGTTAGTTTGTTTATATATCAACCAACGTACACAATAATATATGTAGGGAATGAGGTTCTCCCAAAGAGTATTCTTAAACCGCTGTTAAGCTGATGACCTCTGCGTAATTGCAGAGCATCGGCTTTTTTTGTGTTCTCAAAAGGAGTAATTATGGAATTTTTGACATCGTTAACTATTATTTGTCTTAGCGCATTGCTATTAGGCGCACTTTGTGCCAAAGTCAAGTTGCCGTCACTGTTAGGTATGCTTGTTGTGGGTATAGTATTGGGACCGTACGTGCTCAATCTCATATCGCCCTCTATCCTCAATATTTCTGCCGACTTGCGTCAGCTTGCTTTAATAATTATTTTGACGCGCGCAGGGCTCAATCTCAACCTACAAGATTTGCGCAAAAACGGTATTTCTGTAATATTGCTATGTTTTGTACCTGCATCCGTTGAGATACTTGCCTATACGCTGTTGGATGCGTTGTTACTCAAAATGACTGTTATGGAAGGGGCAATACTTGGGTGTGTAATGGCGGCGGTGTCGCCTGCTGTTGTGGTGCCTCGTATGTTAAAACTCAAAGAGAGCAATTACGGCACGGACAAAGGCATACCCGATATGATAATGAGCGGTGCATCTGCCGACGACACTGTGGATATTTGCAGAAATATTGCTGTTTGTATTAGTGGGGGCAGAAGTGGACATCTCTTATGCACTCAACAACAGTTTGGTAATAATAGGCGTTATTCTTTTGGCTTTGCTTTGCCGTATATTGGGCGTTTTTGTCAGCGTGTTGCCGTCTAAACTCAACAACAAGGAAAGACTGTTTGCTATGTTTGCCTATATGCCCAAAGCAACTGTGCAAGCGGCAATAGGTGCAATACCGCTTGCTATTGGACTTTCGTGTGGACAGACTGTGTTGACTGCCGCAGTGCTTGCTATACTTATTACTGCGCCGTTAGGTGCATTTTTGACGGACATCACTTACAAAAAGTTGCTTAACAAAGGTAACGTCAAACCCCAACAAGGTGCCGTAGAGATTGAGAATACTACTCAACAATCAACAGATATCGACAACATATCGCAACAGTAGGCGCTGTATTGGGTGTACTGCGCAAAGTTGATTGTTTTGTCAACGGTTAATAAAAACACCGCTGTTGCGTATTGCAATGGCGGTGTTGGTTGCTAAGTATAGTATGTTGTCATTATGCTTTTACAGTCGTTTAAGTTTGTTGCTTGTAGTTATCTGCAAGTTTTTGTTGTCCGTGCAATATGTGTGGCAGTTGTATCCACTTATTGGCTACGTTCGTGTGTTTGCCAACATTAGCGTGTTACTCTCCCAACAAATATTGATATTCGTCGGCAAACAAGTAATCTATTGCGCCGTATCCGTCTGCAACCTCTGCGGCAACTTTTCTGTTGCCACACTCGATTTCCTCAGTTTTGTGTATAGTGCCTGTGGTATTGCGGTGTGCATAAATAGCCTTTAGTTGACCTTCCGACAGCATAACGTCATAACGCCATATGTTGCCGTACACTTGGCTAAAACTGATTGATTGCAAAGGTATATCAACGGTGTTCTCAGTGCCGTTATTGGCTATTACAAGTTGTCCTTCTATGTCTGCAATGTAAAAGTTGTCGGTGTATATTACTTTTGTAAGATGTATTTGTTGATTGTAGTTTTGTTCCTGACCTTCGGGTGCGTCAATGTAATATATGTTTTCGGCAATTTGAGTTGCACAAGCTGTAAAAATAAGTAAGCAACAGAGTATTAGACAGGCTAACATTGTTGCCGCAAAAACACGTTGTTTCATAGTTTACCTCAAGTTGTGGTTATTGCTAATTTGCAATAGTCATCAGTGACTGTATTTTACCACAATACACTTTTTTTATCAACATAGTTGGCGATTGTTGTGTGGTAACGCAAAAAATAGACTGACAAGCTAATGCTTATCAGTCTTAATGGCATATGTGGTGGGATTTGCGAGGAACGTAGTGACGGCATAGTGAGCAGTATTGATTATGTACAGTTGAACTGTGCAAAGTAAGTTGTGTGTTGCACATTGCTTGTAAGTAAGCGCAAGCGAGCGTCACCTCACGACAGTTGCGTAACAAGCGATTTTCTTACCTATAGTTGGTTATTAGGTACTAACGCAAAAAAAATAGACTGACAAGCTAATGCTTATCAGTCTTAATGGTTGCGGGGGTGGGATTTGAACCTCACGACCTCCGGGTTATGAGCCCGATGAGCTACCGGACTGCTCTACCCCGCGATATGGACACTCTTTCAAGTGCTTATCTATGTTAGCACTTTTTTTGGCATTTGTCAATACCTTTTACAGTAAAATATGCTTGTTTTGTGTATTTGTTGCACAAATAATGTCCGTTTCTGTCATTTTCAATATCTTTTTCAGTATACCCATTAGCTGTTGTTACTCTTTCTTTTTACTTTGGCAGGTGTTTCGGAAGCTGTCGGTTGCTCGCTTGCTACAAGGTTTTCAGCAACAAGCTCGCTATTGGCGTTTTGCTTCAACAAATCGCGTATCTCTGTCAATAGCTGTTCGGTAGTGGGCTTTTTGGCTGCTTCTGCTTTTGCTTTTTCTTCCTCTTCCATTTTTTCAAGCAACTGACGGTTGATTGCTCGTATTTCTTTCCAAGTTTTGCCTTGCAGTTTGAGTTCTTTGCGTTGTTGTCTGGTAAGCAACTTTGTTTCCAACGCCAACTGACGTATGCTTCTGTCGGCAGACTTTGCAATACGCATAATAAGAAAAACAATAAGTGCAATCAGCAGAAAGTCCAAAACGGTTTGGATAAGGTTGCCATAGCGTAGCGCATTTTCCGCCTGTATAACAACGCCGTTTGCGTCCGTCACTTCGGGTGTTATTACCCACTTCCAATCGCTCACACTCAATCCGCCAACGGCAAGGCTGATAATAGGCATTATTACATCGTTGACAAGCGATGTAGTAATTTTGTTGAAAGCCGCGCCAATTATCACCGCAACGGCAAGGTCAATAACATTGCCACGAGTTATAAAACTTTTGAATTCGGAAAAAAACTTTTTCATACTTCTCTCCTTGTAATTAACTGTGTCACGATTATAAAACAGTAAAAGGCTTTCGTCAACACTAACGGTAGACTAATTACAATTATTATCTAAAGTGAACGCTTAATACTGTTTAATTATTATATCCAACGCATATTGACTTTGTATAGGCGCTATGTTACAATGACTTTGCTCGGGGCTCAATGCGCCAAGCGATGATATTCGCACATCATACGCCTTACCGAGCTTCCCTCCATAGTTATATGTAAAAAGTCACCTCACAACATTGTGGGGTGACTTTTTCTATATACATTATTTTGTTTGCAGTGCACTGTAGTAGATAGCAGAGTATCAAAAAACGTTCTGTCAGTTGCTCAGTTTGGCTCTTTTGCGACGCAAACTTTGTCTTGCCGCACGAGGCAGCATATTTTTGCCTACGACAACACCTCTTTCGTGTACAAACCATTGTACAGTGTCGTCTATAGTCTGTTGCATGTCTTTGGGGTGATAGTCCAGCTCTTTGGTAGCTTTGTCGTGGCAGAACACGTCTCCGCTGTCAAGCACATATAGCGAGTACTTGGTAAATAGCGGCGTCATCTTCTTTCTGCGATAGTGCGCTTCGCACAAAGGCGCAACGGCACGTGCAAGCGACAATGGCACAAAGTGTTTGATGCGTTTGATATTGAGTGACTTTGCCGCCATATCGAGTATCTCTTTGATAGTGTAGTTGCGGTTGGTGATAAGGTAACATTCGCCCGTTCTGCCCTTTATAACTGCGGACAATACAGCTTGTGCCACGTCCGTCACGTCCACAAAGTCATAACTGCCTTTTACTGCCATAGGCAACTTGCCTTCAATGTACTTTTCTATCATATTCATAATGTGATTGTGGCAGTAGTCGCGTACGCCAATTATACCCGAGGGCAACAAAATGGTGGCGTTGAGTTTGCCTTGTCGCGCTTCGTCCAATACATACCGTGTAGCAATAGCCTTGCTTTTTGCATAGTTGCCTTCCACGCGTGATTCGTCAAATACCGTACAATCGGCAATAAGTACGTTCTTTTCGGTAGCTATAGCGTGCACAGAGCTGACGTACACAAATTTGTCTACGTTGTTTTGTTCTGCCAACTCTACCATGTTGCGAGTGCCTTTGACGTTGACATCGTACACACGCTTGTCGTACTTTTCGGTAATGCTTACTATTGCCGCCATATGAATGACAACAAGACGTTCGTCCTGTTTGTGCTCAAACAAGGGCACAAGCGATTGTTTGTCGCAAGTATTGCCGTACACAATTTGTACATTTTTATCCAACATATCTGTGGGCTGACCTTCTAATACCAAGGCACGCACGCTTTTGCCACTGTCTACCAACATTTTAACTACGTTGTTGCCCAAGTGACCGGTGGCTCCCGTTACACAATAAATGGTTTTCATACAGCACCTCCGTTTATGTGACAACTTGTTGAATAAATATTCAACACAGTGTTGACTTTTCTTCACACTAATATTATACTATACACAGCGTTAATTGTGTTTAGTCAATTTTTCCCAATCTGACGGTATATTTACACCGAAAGCTCAAAATGTACAGTTATTGTACATACAGAGCAAAATCACAACTAAACAGACACAACACACAACTTTTGTCGGGGTGACGATATGGAGAAGAAAGCAGATTACAGAGTAGTGCTTACTCAAAAGATGTTCAAAGCGGCTTTTTTGAAACTGCTTAACGACAAACCTATACAGGAAATAACCATTAGAGAGCTGTGCGCAGAAGCAGGTGTCAACAGAGGTACGTTTTATTCGCATTATGAAGATATTTACGACCTTTTGCACCACATAGAAGACGAGATGTTTGAAGAACTCAAAAACACTATGGCGTCTTTGCCCAATCTTACTGCAGAGCAGTTTTATGTAGAGCTGTTTGAACTGTTCAAAAACAATTCCGAACTATGCACAATACTTATAAGCCGCAACAGCGACATGGCTTTTGTGGACAAAATACTTGCTTTTGGCGAATCGGTGTTTATGTCCATATACGCTACCGACAAGCATTTGGAACGTACGCTTTCTTATTACTATCGCTTTATATCAGGCGGATGTATAAGTATGATACGTATGTGGATGGAAGGCGGCATGGTGGAAAGTACCGAATCCATGGCGCGTATACTTGGACACATACTCAACAGCTATACAAGCGGCGCAGACAAAAAGTAATACATATTAAGTTGCAAAGTATACAGAGAGGACGGTTGTTTGTGACCGTTCTTTTTTGTTGTTCTGTTGTTGACAACAACATAGCACCAAAAACTGAAATTTTGCTTTAATGCGTCAAATTGAGTATTTACAACACAAGCATTATCGGGTATAATTAACCCAAAGTAATACAAAGCTACAAGAGGTATTCTCTTTATGGAAAATTACAAACAACGTGCCAAAGAAATACTTGCACAACTTACATTGGAAGAAAAGATTGCTTTGCAAACAGGCGCAGACAACTGGAATACCGAAAGTATCCCCCGTGTGGATTTGCCTTCCATAGCCGTATCGGACGGACCGCACGGATTGCGCAAAACTGTGGACAGCGAAGGCGACAATCTCGGCATTGCCGAAAGTTTGCCAGCCGTGTGTATGCCAACAGCGTGCAAACTTGCGTGTAGTTTTGACAGAGAGCTATTGACTGAAGTGGGCAAAGCATTGGGCAGACAGGCAAGGGCGGAAAACGTGTCCGTGTTGCTTGGTCCTGGTATCAATATCAAACGCAACAGCAGATGCGGTCGCAACTTTGAGTATTTTTCCGAAGATCCTTATCTTGCCGGCGAACTTGCAGTAGCTTACGTCAACGGTGTACAAAGCGAGGGTGTGGGAGTGTCGCTCAAGCACTTCGCCGCCAATTCGCAGGAATATGCGCGTATGACGTCGGATAGCTGCATAGACAAGCGGGCTTTGAACGAGATATATTTGTCTGCTTTCCAAAAGGTAGTGCAAAAGGCACATCCGTGGACGGTTATGTGCGCATACAACAAACTTAACGGAGAATTGTGCTCGCAAAACAAAACGTTGCTAACTGACATTTTGAGAAACAGTTGGGGTTTTGACGGGCTTGTTATGTCCGATTGGGGCGCAGTAAGCGACAGAGCGCAGTCTGTTGCCGCAGGGTTGGACTTGCAGATGCCTCACGGTGATTATGCGGCAATAAAGCGTGCTCTCAAAAAGGGCACTCTTAAACAACAGCAATTAGACGAGTGCGTATTGCGAATAATAGAATTGGTATTGAGAAGTGAGGGGTTGGAGCAGTGCGAGCACGATTACGAAGCGCAACATCAGCTTGCAAGACGTGCAAGTGCGGACAGCACGGTGCTGTTGCGCAACGTAGGCAACATCTTGCCGCTCGACAGTACCGCCGACTTGGCAGTAATAGGCGTATTTGCGCAACATCCGCATTTTCAGGGCGGTGGCAGTAGCAAAGTCAACGCGTACAAACAAGACAGTTTGCTTGGTGCGCTGGACAGTATGGGTATTGAGTATGAGTATAGTGAAGGTTACGACCTCAACAGTGCTGAAGCGTGCGAAGATAAACTGCGCGAAGCTACCAATGTTGCACAGCGTCACAAAACGGTACTGCTTGTGGTAGGTTTGCCCGACGTGTGCGAGTACGAAGGATTTGACAGAGACAATATGGCATTGCCCGAAAGTCACAGACAGTTGATAGAACGTGTGACCGCCGTCAACAGCAACGTAATAGCCGTATTGCAGTGCGGCTCACCTGTAGAAACAGATTGGGCGCAAAGCGTCAAAGCGCTATTGTTGGATTATATGGGCGGAGAGGCCGAAGGGACAGCACTTGCAGATGTACTGTACGGCAAGGTCAATCCGAGTGGCAGATTGGCTGAAAGTTGGTGTATTGACGCAAGCGACCAACCGTTTAATGACCAATATGCCAACAATCAGAGGCGCAGTTTGTACAAAGAAAGCGTGTTTGTGGGATACCGCTACTTTGACACTTTCCATGTGCCTGTAGCATATCCGTTTGGCTACGGACTTAGCTATACGTACTTCCAATTTGACAATGCTTCACTCGATAAAGAGACGGTAGATAAAGACGGACAGATAGTTGTCCGTTTGGATGTTGCCAATACGGGCAAAATGGACGGCAAAGCCGTAGTTCAAATATATGTGCGCAGTGTGGACGGCAAGAGATACCGCCCTTACAAAGAGCTAAAAGGATTTGAAAAGGTAAGCGTGCGCGCGGGAGAAACAAAGCGTGTAGTTGTCACCATACCTATAAGCGAATTGAGCTATTACAACACTGCTGTAGGAAAGTTTGTAGTAGACGGTGGCAAATACGAAGTAATTGTGGCATACAACAGTGAGGAAGTTGCCGCAGTGTTGCCGCTAACTGTACAAGGCGAGGCTTTGGATGTGGATAGCAGTGACAAATATCCTTTTTACTACGATTACTCACAGCCTATTGAGGTAAGCGACCAACAGTTTGAGAGCGTATACGGTGGTAAAGTGCCTTCTGCTAAGCGCAACCGCAAACAACGTCATACTGTAGACAGTACGTTTGACGAGATACGCGACCGCTTTTGGGGTAGAGTGCTGTACAACAAAGCCAACAAGCTGATGCTATCTATGTATAAGGACAACAAAGAAATGATGCTTATGGCTTCCAAATCGCTCAATAGCTCGCCTTTGCGCATATTGTGTATGTTAGAGGGTGTTACAATGCCTCTTGTAAAAGCAATAGTAACAGTGGTCAACGGTCACCCTGTTGTCGGTCTGTTCAAAGCATTGTCCGCTTGGAATAAGGAGCAACGCCGTCTCAAAAAAGCCAAGAAAACAATACAACGTGAACAACAACTCTAATTTGTGGTCAACTTTACACACTTTGTGCAACCACGCGGGTGTAGCGTGTAGTATGTTGGTATTAACTAACATTGGGCATAGTAACAAAGTTATGTGCGGACAGTCTGTATGTACGGGCTGTCCGTCTTTCTTTGCCAGTATCAACCAAGCAGATAATGTTTGCCAACTATGCCGTTGGTGGCAGTTTAACTGTTATTGACAGCACATTTTATGCGGTATTGTGTTGTACAAAATGTCACAGTGTGTTATAATCTGCAATATGAAGCATGTCGACGCTAAATACAAATATTTGCTTGCCGTATCGGGAGGCTCGGACAGCATGGCTATGTTGGATATGTTTGCCAATGCCCGATTGAATTTTGACGTACTAACAATCAATCACGGTTTGCGCACAACTGCGCAACGAGATTGTCAGCTTGTAGAGCAATATTGCAATGCAAGGCAGATAAAGTGTATTGTGCACAATATGGACGTCAACGCCTATTGCAAAGAGCACGGTGTATCTGTCGAGACAGGCGCACGTATTTTGCGCAGACAACTGTTTGACAAGCTATCAAGCAATTACCACTTTGTGTGTCTTGCGCACAACAAAGACGACAATGCAGAAACAATACTTATGCACGTGTTGCGAGGTAGCGGTATAAAAGGTGCTGAGGGTATTCGTGAGCAGGACGGCAAATATCTTCGTCCCGTGCTTAGTTATACCAAGGCACAACTTGTTAAGTACTGTCAACAGCACAATGTGCCCTATTGTGAGGACGAGACCAACAGTGACACGGCTTATAGGCGCAATTTTATAAGGCACAAGGTTATGCCGCTGTTGCAACAATACAATTTGGGTGTTGTAGACAACATTGTGCGCTTTGGGCAAAATGCCGCAGCCGACAACGCCGTACTTGACAAATTGGCAGATATTTCGCAAGTAAAGTTTACTCGCAACGGAGCGTCCATACCTATCAATTTGTTGCAAAACAACGACGCTATTGCTTATAGAATAGTGGACAAAGTGTTGATACAGTTGGGATATTGGCACGATATAGAAAGAGTGCATTACTTAGATATTATTGGACTTGCCAACAACTGCGGCGGCAAAACCATCAATTTGCCTTTTGGACTTAAGGCAGTCAACGACTATCAATACGTCACCATACTTATACAAGGTGATAGTAGCAAGCCTTGCACATACAGCTATCCTTTTGGTAAAGGCAAGTTTGCAATAGCCGGCGGTATATTGGTAATAGAGGACGTTGCACCTGATGACAGCCAAACGACAGGCAAAGTACTTGTTGTAGACGCCCACAAAATACCCGATAACGCCGTTATACGTACGCCCATTAAGGGTGATATGTTTACCAAGTTTGGCGGCGGCACAAAGCTGTTGTCACGCTACTTTATAGACAAAAAAATATCTCGCCGCGACAGGGAGCTTGTACCCATAGTGGCAACAGACAACATTGTGTTGGCAGTTGTAGGCGTAGAGATATCACAAAGTGTGCGCACGGACAGCAATACGTCCGTAAAATATTACTTATACATTACTAAGGAGGGGCAACACTAATGGAGCACAACGACATGATAAAGCAGACGCTTATTGACAGCAAGGCTATTGCAAAGCGCATCAAAGAATTGGGCAAACTTATCACCAACGACTACAAAGGCAAAGATTTGTTGGTAATAGGCGTACTTAAGGGAGCGTGGGTATATCTTGCCGACCTTTTGCGTGAAGTAGATGTCAATGCAGAAGTGGACTTTATGTCTGTATCGAGTTACGGTTCGGGCACATCGACAAGCGGAAGTATAACTATTGTCAAAGATCTCAGCGTGTCTGTAGAGGGTAGAGACGTGCTGATTGTAGAAGATATTGTAGACAGCGGACTTACCTTGTCGCACTTAAAAGACCTTTTGTACAGCCGCAACGCAAAGTCTGTGGAGGTAAGCACTTTGCTTAGCAAACCGTCTCGCCGCAGAGTAGATGTAGAAGTAAAATACATTGGCTTTGAGATACCTGACGAATTTGTTATCGGTTATGGCCTCGACTTTGACGAAAAATACCGCGCTTTGCGTGACGTGTGCGTTTTGAAGGAAGAAGCTTATCAGAAATAGTATTTTTTGTTTTTTATGTAGTGGTTTCACCCCTACAACCCCAGCAGGAGCGAAGCCCATGCACCCACTTGTGTGTGGTGCTGGCTCTTGCCGTCGGCAAGAGCATAACTAGACAAACTTGACCATACAAATACATCTATTGGAAAAAAAGCAACAATTTACTGTCAAGTAGATTGTTGCTTTATTACTTTATGTCTTATATGCGTATATACTCAATAAAAGTCAGCAGTAGATATACCTTAGAACGGGTGCAGGGGCTATGCTCCTGCTGGGTCAAGGGCAAAGCCCTTGTGGGGTGGTAGGGGTGAAATCCCTACATTAAGATAAGTAACTTATGTCACCGCCACATTCGGGGCAAACGTAGTTTTCGTTGCGAGCGCAGCCAGGGCATATATTTTTGTGACAGTGTGTGCAAGTGCAATAGTCGTCGTCGGCAATATTGCCGTTGCATCTGAGACAAGTTTTCATATAGGCACCTCCTTAACTATTAGTAGTGTGTACATATCGGCAAAATAATAATCTCGATAGGCAAATTTTGTTTGTATTAGTGTGGTAATATTTACACACAGCCCACATTGTCACATTTTGCCGTCAACTTTTACAAAGCAGGTGTATAATAAATATAGGGCAATTTTTTTACAAATAGTTGCACAAATTTTGTGGTTAAGTGTTGTGTTTGTTGCAGACTGTACACACAACAACGCCACCCAATCGTTTGCGCAAATTTTTACAAATTTTTCCACTTTTAGACATTGTCAACGACCACTCAAAAAATGAAAAAAGAGCTTTGTCGTTCTTGTCAAAAAGCATTGATTTTTTTGCCCAATACTGCTATCATTAAGAAACATTTGTGTTGTGCGAAGGTGCAACACCACAATATATAGTGAGGTTTTACTTATGATATACGTAATCAAGAAAGATGGAACCAAAGAAGCCTTTGATGTCAACAAGGTTGTTGCCGCCGTCAGAAAGTCCGCTACACGCGCTATGGTGGAGTTTTCGCAAAAAGATTGGGACAGACTTTGTGTAATAGTAGAACAGCGTGTAAAAGCGTTGGAAAGCGAAGAAGTGCGCATTGCTCAGATGCACAGCATAGTAGAGGGCGCATTGGAGCAGTTGAGCCCCGAAGTAGCAAAGAGCTACCGCGATTACCGCAACTACAAGCAGGACTTTGTGCACATGTTGGACGACGTGTACAAAAAGAGTCAGGCAATTATGTATATCGGCGACAAAGAAAACAGCAATGCCGACAGTGCATTGGTATCTACCAAGCGCAGTCTGATATTCAATCAGCTCAACAAGCAACTGTATCAAAAGTTTTTCCTCACCACCGAAGAGTTGCAGGCTTGCCGTGACGGATATATCTATATTCACGATATGTCTGCACGTCGTGACACAATGAACTGCTGTCTGTTCAATGTGCCTGCCGTTATGGAAGGCGGTTTTGAGATGGGCAACATCTGGTACAACGAGCCCAAGACATTGGACGTTGCTTTTGACGTTGTAGGCGACATAGTGCTTAGCGCAGCAAGTCAGCAGTACGGCGGTTTCACCTTGCCCGAAGTGGACAAGATGATGGAAAAATATGCCGAAAAGTCCTACAAGCTGTACTACGAAAAGTATATTGCTTTGGGCATCAGCGCCGAAAAAGCTCACGAAACAGCCATGAACGACATTGCCAACGATATGCGTCAAGGTTTTCAAGGTTGGGAGTACAAATTCAATACAGTAGCGTCAAGCAGAGGCGACTATCCCTTCATATCTGTAACAATGGGACTTGCAACTTCGGAATTTGGCAAACTTGCAGCCAAAACATTGCTCGAAGTGCGCAAAAACGGTCAGGGCAAGCCCGGTCACAAAAAGCCCGTGCTTTTCCCCAAAGTTATTTTCCTTTATGACGAAAACTTGCACGGAGCAGGCAAGCCCTTGGAAGACGTATTTGAGGCAGGCATACTTTGCAGCAGCAAGGCAATGTATCCCGACTGGCTCAGTCTTACAGGCGAAGGCTACGTTGCCGATATGTACAAAAAGTACGGCAGAGTAGTAAGCCCGATGGGTTGCAGAGCATTTTTGTCGCCTTGGTACGAGCGTGGCGGTATCAAACCTGCAGACGCTAACGACAAGCCTATTTTTGTGGGCAGATTCAACATTGGCGCAATTAGCTTGCATCTTCCTATGATACTTGCAAAGGCACGTCGTGAAAACAAAGACTTCTATGCAGTGCTCGATTACTATCTCGAGATGATACGCAATCTGCACAAGCGCACATACGACTATCTTGGCGAAATGCGTGCTTCTACCAACCCTCTTGCTTACTGTGAAGGCGGTTTTTTGGGCGGACATCTCAATTACACCGACAAAATCAAGCCTTTGTTGAAGTCGGCAACAGCTTCCTTTGGTATAACAGCACTCAACGAGCTTCAACAGTTGTACAACGGCCAGTCCATAGCTCAGGACGGACAGTTTGCACTCGAAGTAATGCAATACATCAACCAAAAGGTAGCAGAGTTTAAGGAAGCGGACGGCTACTTGTACGCATTGTATGGCACACCTGCAGAGAGTTTGTGCGGACTGCAGATAGAACAGTTCCGCAAGGAATACGGCGTTATCGAGGGCGTATCGGACAGACCGTACGTAACAAACAGTTTTCACTGCCATGTTACCGAGGATATCACTCCTATCGAAAAGCAAGACCTCGAAAAACGTTTTTGGAATCTGATGAACGGTGGCAAAATACAGTATGTCAAGTATCCCGTAGACTACAACATAGAGGCAATCAAAACATTGGTGCGCCGCGCTATGAAAATGGGCTTCTATGAAGGTGTCAACCTTGCATTGTCCTACTGCGACGATTGCGGTCACGAGGAGCTCAATATGGACGTTTGCCCTGTATGCGGCAGTAAAAACCTTACAAAAATAGACCGTATGAACGGTTACTTGTCTTATTCGCGCGTTAAGGGCGATACAAGACTCAACGCCGCTAAGATGGCAGAAATAAAAGACCGCAAAAGTATGTAATGCGTTGGTAGCAAGCAAAGTATGCTTTGACGATGCAAAAGGTAGTTGCAACAATGAATTATCATAACATAACCAAAGATGATATGCTCAACGGCGACGGTTTGAGAGTAGTGCTGTGGGTGACAGGTTGCGAACATCACTGTCCAGGGTGTCACAATCCAATAACGTGGGACGTGGACGGCGGTTTGCCCTTTGACGAAGCGGCAAAGCAGGAAATTTTTGCTGAGCTTGACAAAGATTATGTATCTGGACTTACTTTGTCGGGCGGAGATCCGTTGCATTTGCAAAACCGCAAAGACGTGGCGCAACTTGTAAAAGAAGTGCGCGCCAAATATCCCAACAAAACAATTTGGGTGTATACAGGCTATTTGTGGGGATTGGTAAAAGACCTCGAGCTTATCCGCTACATAGACGTACTTGTGGACGGTAGGTTTGATATAGAAAAAAAATCGCTCGACCTGCATTGGGTAGGAAGTTCCAATCAACGCATAATCGATTGCAAAAAGAGTGTTGGTAAGGACAAACCTGTACTGTTTTATGAGGTGGAATAATGGCTCAACAAAGAAAACTTGCCAAATTTGAAAAAGTAAGCGAGGCACGCTATGTTGTAGACTGTCCCAAGCTCGACAACGCTTCAGTAGTGTGGCAAAACGTGCTGTTACCCAAGCGTGCTACCAAGTGTTCGGCAGGCTACGACTTTTTTGCACCCTATGACATTGTGCTTGAGGCGGGCGAAACGGTAACGGTGGCAACGGCAATACGTGCGCTTATGCCTTGCGATTGGGTATTGCTCATTGTGCCACGTAGCGGTTTGGGCTTTAAGTATCGTTTGCGCCTAAATAATACTGTGGGTGTAATTGACGCCGACTATAGCGACAGTGCCAACGAAGGACATATATTTGTGCGTATGACCAACGAAGGTAACGAACAGTTGACGATAAAAAGCGGTACTGCGTTTGCCCAAGGTGTGTTTGTCAGATACGGTCTGACAGAGGACGACGATGTAGTTGTCGAGCGCAACGGCGGTTTGGGCAGCACGGGTATGTAACCTATGCGATGTGTTGTATTGAGATATATTTACAACTAACAAAACGGCACGCATAAGTAGCGTAAAGCGTAGTTTAACAACAACTAAAAGCAATACCCTTGCATCTAAACGTTAGTGTGCAGGGGTATTTTTTGTGTGGTGAGAGTATTTTGTGTTGCAAAACTATTTATTTTCCGACATTGTTGTGATATAATGTAAATAACTTATTTTGAGTAGTTGCGTCTTTTGCAACGCTCATAACGGAGGTATAATATGGGTTGGTTCAAATCTCAGATGTGGAAAGTCTTGGAATGGACAGACGATTCACGCGATACGATAGTATATCGCTTTCCTATGGACGGCAAAGAAATAATGAGCGGTTCGCAGTTGACGGTAAGAGAGTCTCAGGTAGCCGTATTTGTGCATTTGGGACAGATTGCCGATGTTTTCACCCCCGGTAAGTACAAACTTACTACCAAAAACTTGCCTATTCTCTCTGGCATAGGCAGTATATGGTATCAGGGCGAATCACGCTTCAAGGCAGAGTTGTACTTTGTCAACACCAAGCAGTTTTTGGACAGCAAGTGGGGAACAACAAGCCCTATCACTATAAGAGATAAAGACTTTGGCGTAGTGCGTATCAAAGCACACGGCAACTTCTCTTTCCGTGTGGCAGACGCGGCAACTTTTCTAAAAGAAGTATTTGGCACTAACGGCAAGTACAGCGTAGAAGACATAGAGGGCAACCTCAAGAGCATACTTTTGTCGCAGATGAGCGATACCATTGCAGAGAGCAAGATATCTGCGCTCGATATGGCAAGCAACTATACCGAGTTTGGCGGAATGGTGATGAACAATGCACGCAACCAGTTTGCCGAATTGGGATTGGAGCTTACCGATTACAATATTGTCAATATCAACTTCCCCGAAGAAGTGGAAAAAGCGTTGGACGAACGCACAGCACTTGGCATATTTGGCGACAAGATGGGTACATACGCTCAGAAAAAGGCAGCAGACGCTTTGGGCGACCTTGCAAAAAATCAGGGTACTGCAGGTGCATTTATCGGTATGGGTATGGCAGGTCAGGCAGGCGGTGCGTTGGGTGGAGTATTCAACAATCTTGCCAATGCCAAAGATACTCCTATTGAACAACCTTCTGCTCAGCCCCAACAGAGTGCCGAACGTCATTGCACACAGTGTGGCGCAAAGATGAGCCTAACTGCCAAATTTTGCCCCGAATGTGGCGCAAAACAAACGCCTTCGGAAAAACATTGTCCGCAATGCGGAGCTAAGGTGAGAGCAACTGCCAAGTTCTGCCCCGAGTGCGGCACAAAACTGTAAAAACAAATTTTACTGAGGATAATTGATGTCACAAGAATATAATGCAAAACAAAAAAAGTCCAATCAGCACAGCTGTCCGTCCTGTGGCGCGCCTTTGGCATATTCGTCCAAGACAGGTACGCTGTTCTGTGAACACTGCGGCACAACGGTGGACATAGAGCGCAATCTCAATGTGCGTGAAAGGGACTTTACCGATATGAATACTACCGACAAGTGGAAGGAAAGCGACGTTACTTGCTATCGTTGCGCCAATTGCGGTGCAAGTACCATACTGTCGGCAATCACCATTGCTACCGAATGTCCGTATTGCGGTTCGGCGGTAGTTATAGACAACGAAAGTTTGGACAGTGTACGCCCCGATACGGTGATACCCTTTGAAGCTACCAACGAGGAGGCTACGGCGGCATTGCTCAGATGGCGCAAAAAACGCTTGCTTGCTCCCAACAGCTATCGCAAACATCTGTCGGTGGACCTTGTAAAAGGTACATACCAACCTATATGGACGTTTGACGCATACACAACTTCGCCCTACAGCGGACGATTGGGCAAACGTCGCACCCGCACGGTAAAGCGTGGTAAAACGGTAACTACCGAAACATACATACAATGGTTTCACGTCAGCGGTTCGATAGACTATACTTTTGACGACGTCTTTGTAAGAGGCAACGACAATATAGAAACAAAGTGGTTGCAAAAGTTGCAACCTTTCCCTCAACAAAAATATGTGGTGTACGAAGACGCATTTTTGTCGGGATACATAGCCGACAACTACACTGTACCACCTCAAGAGGCGTTTGAGATAGCCAAGCAAAAAATGCGTACGGCAATAGAACGTTCCATTGTAGAGCGGTACAACGCAGACGTTGTGGGCGAACTCAATGTGGATTTGCAGTTTAGGGCAAAATCTTTCAAATATCTTATGATACCCGTATATATAACTGCAACAAAGTACAATAATAAACTGTACAACAACTACGTGTCGGGTGTAAAGTGTGGCACGGACAACCGCAACAACCCGATAATAAAAGTTAGCGGCAAAGCGCCGTTGTCCGCACTCAAAATTACTATGCTTGTATTGGCAATACTTGTATTGCTTGCGGCAATAGTATTTGTGGCAGTACCGTTTTTCAACGATATGCCCATATTGGAGTATTGGCAACTGTTGTTCAATGGCACATTGTACAACGACACATACCCACCCAATTTTGTAGGGCAGTGTAACAAAACGGTTGACAATTTGTGTGCATTAGGTTTATAAATAGATAGTCGGGGCAAGCCTGTCAATATGCCCCACAATTTATTACAAAAATTACTAATAAGGAGAATAGTTATGATAAACAAGGATATGAAAATAGTAGAAGTTTTGCAAGTTAACCCCAATACCGCTCGTGTATTCAGCTCTTACGGTATGGGTTGTATTCACTGTCTGCTTGCCAACGCAGAGACAGTAGGCGAAGCAGCAATTCACCACGGTATCGACCTCGAAGAAATGCTTGCTAAGCTCAATGCAGTTTGCGAAGGCTAATTGCAATATTACCAACAACAACGGGATTGTCACTTGTGCTGACAGTCCCGTTTTTTTGTGCTACAACAATGTGTATTGCAACAGCACAAATTTTTTTCTAAAAACTTTAATTTGATTGCCAAAAGTTAACAATCAGTTAACAATAGTGTTGTACAATGCCCGTACAACAAAACAAAGGAGAGTATTGGTAACTATGGTTCAAGGCATTATGGAACTGATATTTGACGCAGCCTATCTCATATTTGCTATGGTTGTGGGCATTTATCTTATTGTTAAGGGCAAAGAAAAGTTTTTCCGTTTCTTTGGCGTGATGGCAGTGGTATTGTCGTCGGGTGACGCTTTCCACCTTATCCCTCGCGTGTATGCGTTGTTGACAACAGGGCTGGAAGCCAACGCTTTTGCGCTCGGTCTTGGAAAACTTATTACCTCTATCACAATGACAGGCTTTTATGTAATACTGTACTTCATTTTGGAAATGGTGTGGATAAGCGACCGCAAACAAAGACTTATTGCACGCATCTTGCTGTTTGTGCTTGCAGGTCTTAGAGTATTGCTCTGTGCTTTTCCTCAAAATGATTGGTTTTCTTATCAAGGCTCGTTGCTGTGGGGCATCTTGCGCAACATACCCTTTGCTTTGATGGGTATCGGTATTATTGTGTTGTGCTTTATTATTGCAAAGCAGCACAATGACAAAAGTTACACACTGATGGGTTGGATGGTAATACTTTCTTTCGCTTTCTATATCCCCGTTGTATTGTTTGCAGACACATTGCCTATTATCGGCGTACTGATGATACCCAAAACTTTGGCATACGTAGGCGTTGTGGTAATTGGCTTGGTCAAATACAGACGTTATGCAAAATCGGTTGATGCGGCATTGGACAACAACGATTTGATATCACATTTTTAATATGTTAAAATAACAACAAATAGCGGTGTTCTCTGATACAGGGGAACGCCGATTTTGTTAAATAGAGGATATTGTATATGTTTAGTATTTTGTTGGCAGAAGACGATACCAATTTGCGCACGTTAATTGCCAAAAATTTGCAGTTGAGAGGCTTTGTAGTGCATACTGCGCAAGACGGCGTTGCTGCTTTGGAGTTGTTGAATACTTGTGACATCAACATAGTGGTAACGGATATAATGATGCCTATGATGGATGGCAACGGTTTGGTGCAGGCAGTCAAACGGGTAAAACCCAATATGCCCGTCATTATGTTAACTGCGCTGGACAGTATTTTTGACAAAAGGCAAAGTTTCAATAGTGGCGCAGACGACTATATGGTAAAACCTGTGGACTTTGACGAGTTGGAGTTGCGCATACGGGCAATACTGAGGCGGTACGGACAGGTAAGCGCCCAACGGCTTACTTTGGGCAACACGGTAGTGGACTACAACACTAAGACGGTAAGTATAGACGGCAAGCACATTGTCACTACCAAAAGGAATTTTTGTTGCTTTATATGCTTGCTTCCAATGTGGGACAGATATTCAGCCGTGTGCAGTTGTTGGACGAAGTTTGGGGTATGGATAGTCAAAGTACAGAGCGTACGGTGGACGTTCATATACTTAAATTGCGTGAAAAGTTGAGTACAAGCGACATCAAAATTACTTCAGTAAGAGGCTTGGGATACAAGGCGGAAACAATATGAAAAGAGTTATTTCCAAAATTTTAGCTTTAATGTGCATATCTATGTTGTTGGTGTTCGGTATATCCCGTACCGCACTCTATATAATACAGCTACACCAAGTGCAAAACGCAGTATTAAGTTATCACATAAGTTTGGTAGCAGGCTTTTTGGGATTGGCACTGTTTGTTGCGTTGTTGTATCTTACCGTAGGCAATCGCCTCAACAAAATATCCAAAGCAGTGGATTGTGTGTCCAATGGTCAGTTGGAAACAGTAATCGACATAGGTGGCAAAGACGAGATAGCTCAGCTTGCCGACAACTTCAACCGCATGACCAAGGGACTAAAAGCAAAGAGTATCTTAGCCGTGAGTTTGTGCGCAATGTGTCGCACGAGTTCAAAACGCCTGTTAGTGCAATCAAAGGCTATGCACAACTGTTGGCTTCGGGCAACATTACAGACGCCGAACGTGCACAGTACATTGATATTATTGTCAATCAGGCAGAGTATCTCAACAAGTTGAGTGCCGACTTGCTCAAAATATCGCGGTTGGACTCCAACAACATACCAAGTGTGCCTCAATCTTGTCGAGTGGACGAGCAGATACGGCAGGTAATATTGTCCATGCAACCTGTGTGGCAACAAAAGCAACTCAATGTTGAAGTGGACTTGCAGGATACAACAGTACTTGCCAATGCAGAGTTGTATCAGTTGATATGGCAAAATCTCATTTCCAACGCTGTCAAATATACTGCCCAAGGCGGTAGCATATCCGTCAAATTGACGCAACAGCAAGACTGTATCAACTTTGCGGTAACTAATAGCGACACTTCTCTTAAAGGCAAAGAACAATTAGCATTTCAATCCTTTTATACTTCGGGCTCAAATGGTGCGTATACAGGCACAGGCTTGGGCTTGCATATAGTAAGCAAAGTGGGTCAATCTGTTGCACGGCAATATATCGCTTGTAGTAAAGGATAATACAGTAGTCAACGTCACAATACCGGTCAAAGCTATTGGCAAAATCCAACAGGACTATCAAGACAACAAGGCAAATTAGCATACTAACACAAAACTGCTATTAAAAGCCGTTTTTATACTTTTTGCATAACAAAATTGTTGCATTATCTGATAATCATAAGCCCTATTTATAGAATAATAAAAAATCGGTAGGAAAAACAGGGCAAAAAACGCTTTGAGCACAGCACTCTTTCATAATATAATAATTGCGTTGGAATCAACAAAAGCACATTGTATACGATATTTTGTATTAAGTTTTGCAATGGGCAATGTGAGAAACTACGGAGGTAATGTTTATGGAAAGAATGCTGGTAGACAGTGTACAACGTCTGGAAGCAGAGCTTGAACGTGTAAGAGAAGCACAAAAAATATTTGCTACCTACACACAAGAGCAAGTGGACAAAATTTTCTTTGCGGCTACTTGCGCTGCCAACAGAGCGCGCATTATGCTTGCCAAAGAGGCTGTAGCCGAAACAGGTATGGGCGTGGTGGAAGATAAGGTTATCAAAAACCACTATGCGGCAGAATACATTTACAACGCATACAGAGATGCAAAGACCTGTGGCGTCATCGAAGAGGACAAAGTGTACGGTATCACCCGTATAGCAGAGCCTTTGGGAGTAATAGGCGCGGTTATACCTACTACCAACCCCACAAGTACGGCTATTTTCAAAATTTTGCTTTGCCTAAAGACGCGCAACGGCATTGTTATTAGTCCGCACCCTCGTGCAAAAGGTTGCACAACGCACGCGGCAGAGCTTATTCTCAAAGCTGCAGTGGAAGCAGGCGCACCCGAAGGCATTATCGGTTGGATAGACGTGCCCAGCCTCGAGATGACCAACCTTCTTATGAAAGAAGTAGACACCATACTCGCAACAGGCGGTCCCGGTATGGTACGTTCGGCATACAGCAGTGGCAAACCGGCATTGGGCGTAGGCGCAGGCAACGCACCTGCAATCATAGAGGACACTGCCAACATAAAACTTGCAGTAAGCAGTATTATTCATTCCAAAACATTTGACAACGGCGTAATTTGCGCAAGCGAACAATCCGTCATTGTTATGAAGAGTATATACAACGACGTGCGCAAAGAGTTTGAGGCGCGTGGCGCATACTTTTTGAAAGGCGATGAGTTGGACAAAGTGCGCAAAACAATAATTATCAACGGTTCACTCAATGCAAAGATTGTCGGACAAAAGGCAACTCGCATTGCCGAGCTTGCAGGCGTCACTGTGCCCGACTACACAAAAGTGTTGATTGGCGAAGTAGAAAGCGTGGATTTGTCAGAGGAGTTTGCTCACGAAAAACTATCTCCCGTACTTGCTATGTATCGTGCTTCGAGTTTTGAAGACGCTTTGGACAAGGCATATCACCTTGTGGAAGACGGCGGTTTGGGACACACTTCGGCAATCTACCTCGACGAAGGCAAGGCACACGACAGACTTGTCAAGTTCCGTGAGCTTATGAAGACTTGCCGTATATTGGTCAACACCCCCTCTGCACAGGGCGGTATTGGCGACTTGTACAACTTCCGCATGTTACCCTCTTTGACGTTGGGCTGTGGCTCGTGGGGAGGCAACTCCGTCTCCGAAAACGTGGGCATCAAACAGCTTCTCAATATCAAAACAGTTGCAAGCAGGAGGGAAAATATGCTTTGGTTCAAGACACCGCAAAAAGTTTATATCAAAAAAGGTTGCCTGCCTGTAGCTTTGGAAGAGATAGGTACAGAGTTGGGCAAAAAACGTGTGTTTGTAGTTACAGATAACTTTTTGTTTAACAATGGTTATACAAAATGTATCACCGACAAATTGGATACAATGGGCATCACGCATGCTACGTTCTTCAACGTAGAGCCCGATCCCACCTTGCGTTGCGCAAGAGAGGGTGCAGAGGCAATGCGCCAATTCAAGCCCGACTGTATCATTGCAGTAGGTGGCGGTTCGGCAATGGACGCCGGCAAAATAATGTGGGTACTGTACGAACACCCCGAAGTAGACTTTCAGGATATGGCAATGCGCTTTATGGATATACGTAAGCGTGTGTACACCTTCCCCAAGATGGGCGAAAAGGCATACTTTGTAGCAGTACCGACATCTGCAGGTACAGGTTCGGAAGTAACACCCTTTGCCGTTATCACCGACGAAAGCAACGGTATCAAATATCCGTTGGCAGACTATCAGTTGTTGCCCAATATGGCAATAGTGGACGCTGACATGATGATGAACGCACCCAAAGGACTTACAAGTGCATCAGGTATAGACGCAGTAACCCACGCACTCGAGGCGTATGCGTCTGTAATGGCAACAGACTACACAGACGGTCTTGCTTTGCGTGCTTTGAAGATGATATTCCAATATCTGCCTCGCGCATACGAATTTGGCGCACAGGACGCCGAAGCGCGCGAAAAGATGGCCAACGCAGCTACTATGGCAGGTATGGCGTTTGCAAATGCCTTTTTGGGTGTATGCCATTCTATGGCTCACAAGTTGGGTGCATATCACCACTTGCCTCACGGTGTAGCCAACGCATTGCTTATTTGCGAAGTGTTGCGTTTCAATGCGGCAGAAGTACCTGTTAAGATGGGCACATTCCCGCAGTACGACCACCCGCACACTTTGGCAAGATATGCCGAAGTCGCCGACTACTTGGGACTCAAAGGCAAGACGGACACCGACAAACTCAACAGTCTTATTGACGCAATCGAGCAGTTGAAACAAAAAGTAGGTATCAAACCGACTATCAAAGACTATGGTATAAGCGAAGAACAGTTTATGGCTACGCTCGATGAGATGACCGAACAGGCGTTTGACGACCAATGTACGGGTGCAAACCCACGTTATCCGCTTATGTCCGAAATAAAGCAAATGTATATCAACGCATACTATGGCACAAAGGAGGGCAAATAAACAATGAAACTTACCAACGTCATAGCCAATCGCAAGGACAAACAAATATATCAGTATCAGGACAAAGTAGTTAAGGTATTTGACTACCAATACAGCAAAGCGCGCGTACTCAACGAGGCATTGAACAACGCTCGTATAGAAGAAACAGAGCTCAACGTACCGTCCCTTGTCGAAGTTACCAAAATAGACGGCAAATGGGCAATTATCCAAAGCTATATCAAGGGCAAAACTTTGCAACAGCTTATGGACGAAAACCCCGACAAGGAAGACTACTATCTCAATCAGTTTGTAGATTTGCAGATGTGGGTACACAAACAACGTTCTCCATTGCTTACTAAGCTGAAGGACAAAATGATGCGCAAAATAAGCGATACCGACCTTCCCGACAGCACCAAGTACGATTTGCACGTGCGTATCGACTCTATCAAGGTGCACAACAAAGTGTGCCACGGCGACTTCAACCCGAGCAACATAATAATCAGTGAGGACGGCACACCCTATATTATCGACTGGTCGCACGTCACTCAAGGCAATGCGTCTATGGACGTAGCACGGACCTACCTGTTGTTCAATCTGCAAGGCAAAGCGGCACTTGCCGACAAATATCTCGATTTGTTCTGCCAAAAGAGCGGCACGGACAAACGCTATGTACAAGGCTGTATCCCCATTGTTGCAGCAAGCCAGATGTTGAAAGACAAACCCGAAGAAAAAGAATTTTTGTTGAAGTGGGTAAATGTCGTAGATTATCAATAAAAAGGTACGCAACAACTTTGTTGCATTATCATCAAACTATCCCCAAAACAGACAAGACGCACTGCGGTATTGCAGTGCGTCTTTCATTATGTATAGGTACTTTCAAAAGTTCACTTAGATGTCACCAACTTATACACTTTGCGTTGTATGTTGTGCACAAGTCAATTTGTGTAAATGCATAGTTTATCTGACTAATTTATATGAGCTATTACTTTCGCAGTAGGGTGGTAAAAACAGTGTTTATTGGTGGATAACTCTGTAAGTTGTCTATTCGGTACACAGTATATAGTTGGCGTCCACGTCCAACAATTTCATTAGGTTGGCAAGCGTGTCCAATGCAGGCATCTTGTCGCCTTTCAGGTAGTGCGACACTGTCTGTTGGCTGATACCCAACGCTTTGGCAATCTCCGTCTGCGTAAGTCCGCTGTTGCTTATTGCTTCGCTTATTCGTTGTTGTATTTGCAGTAGTGTAATCATAGTGGTATTCTCCATACTTGTTTGTTGTTCAATCATATTGGGCAATATCAGTTTATGTAGTGTGGGTAAACAATGACGATGTATTGCTTATTTACTGCACTTTGCCTATCAGATAGTCTACCGAGCAGTCCAATATAGTGGCAAGTTTGCACAGACTGTCCAATCTTGGCAAAGTTGTGCCTTTGAGCCACTTGTTGATACAGTCGTAGGAGATGTGGTGCGTAGTGTTGAGACAATATTGACTGATGTTGCGTTGCGCCAATAGCTCACGCAATCGCTTCCCAAAGGGCGGTATGGTGCGGTAGGTCACGTTGTCGGGCGTGTAGTCTTGTAGTCCCAACAGATAGTCTGCCGAGCAACCAAACAACTCTGTAAGTTGTACAAACAGCGCAAAGTTGGGCAGTTGTACGCCTGTCAGATATTTGGTAACAGTGTTGCGATTGATATTGAGTGCAGTTGCAAGGCGCAACGGCGTGTAGCCGTATTCTTCCATCAGCTCGGACAGCCTCTGTGGCAGTGTAGTAGTAATATCCATTATGTTCACCTTATTGCAAACATTATTTACGAAAACGGAAGAAATTACTTGCTTTCTTCCGAATACGTAGATATAATGATAATAACCGCATCACAAGGTTAATAAACTAAGGAGAAGATAAAATGCATAAGACAAACCAAATTAAAGTTACTTCACAAGAGCTTTTGCAGGAGATAACGGTATGTGTGCGCGATGAAATAGTAGCTCAATACCAACAACAAGGCGACAAATTGACAATAACGCTTGGCAACGGACAAAAATTTTGTCTGACAGTGCAAGAAATATAGTTGCGGACAATGAATAGTATACAAAACAACAGAGAGGTAAAGACAAGTGGCTTTACCTTTTATATTTATACCGTGTTATAGTCATTGTACGCTATTGCCAAGTGTGCAAGTATATGTTATAATACAACAAAAGGAGGGGCACAATAATGACTCTAATTGCAGCTTTGGACACAGTAACAATAATAGCTATTGTAGCTATAGTTGTGGCAGTGGTAGCAGTAGTTGCCAATCTTATTATTATGGCACGCTACAAAAAGAAACAAAAAACAGAACCACCCAAATATACGCTTACAGAAGCGGCAGAAAAAATAGAAATTATGCGCCGTGGCGAATATCTTGTTATGGCACGCAACGTAACTTACAGCGTAGGTGAGGAAGGCGAGATAGCCGAAGGCAGTTATCAAATTACTTGCGCAGTGGACGGAGATACCAAGCTCAATTTGCGCGTCAACGGACTTGTGCGCGAGTACAACAGTGGCGTCAACGTCACACTTGGCGCGGGCGATACAATTTGCTGTGTGAGTGGCTCAGCTTTGATGAAAAGAGTATGACGGATAGTACAAAGCGTTTTTACAACGGTTGGGAAGAACTGTTTGAACAAGAGTTTGAAAAGCCATACTTCAAAGAGCTAAAGGAGTTTTTGGTGCACGAATACGCTACAAAGCGCATTTATCCGCCCAAAAAACTTATTCTCAATGCTTTTGACCTCACCGCGCCCAACGAAGTGAGGGTAGTTATTCTTGGGCAAGATCCGTACATCAACGAAGGACAGGCAATGGGGCTTGCCTTTTCTGTGCCACCCAATGTGCGCACACCTATGAGCCTCAATAATATCAAAAAAGAGATAAAAGACGACTTGGGGTACGACAGCTGTATCAAAGGCGGCGACCTCACGCCGTGGGCAAGACAGGGCGTGTTGTTACTCAACACTACTTTGACTGTAATTGCCGGACAATCCAACTCGCACTACGGCAAAGGTTGGGAAAAGTTTACCGACAGCGTCATCAGGTATCTCAACAACAGCGACCACGGTATTGTATTTATGCTGTGGGGCAACAATGCAATATCCAAAAAACAACTTATTACCAACAAACAACATCTTGTACTTACGGCGGCACATCCAAGTCCGCTGTCTGCAAGCCGTGGCTTTTTTGGCTGTGCGCACTTTAGCAAAGCCAACGAATACCTTGCCAAGATGGACAGAGAAATAAGGTGGTAAAATTATGACAAAGGCAGTAATGACCATACACGGTTTTTTGACGGACATCTACGACTTTGGCGGTTTGTATGACGGTCTCAAGGACAGCTACGACCACATACACAAGTGCAAAGTGCCCGGTCACAACGACAATGTGGACTTCAAACAGTTTACTGTAGACGCCACAATCAACACCGTATTGGCAGACTTTGACAAGCTAAGCAACGAATACGACGAGGTAGACGTAGTGGGCTTTTCTATGGGCGGCGCATTGACTACCTATCTTTGCACACAACGCAACGTGCACAAGGCGGTACTCATTGCTCCTGCCAACAAGTACTACAACTATGCGTCAACTTTGAGAGCAATCACTTTTTATTACAAACAATATGCCGATGTTTTGCGCAACACGTCGGGTACTCTTGGCGAACGCATAAGAGAGGCAGATAAGTTTATGAAAGACTATCGTGCCAACAACCTCAAGTCTATAAAAATCGCACTTATGCGACTGCTCCCCAACCTGTCTTTGCACACATATACCACTTTTCGTGATATAGTGAAGACATGCAATGCCGCTTTGGAAGAAAAGGGCGACAAGGGTATCAAAGTACCCACACTGTTGCAGTGGGGGGAGTTGGACGAGCTTGTACCAAAGACTTCTAAGGAATATGTATCACAGTACTTTGAGGATATTACTGTCAAAACATACCCCGACATAGGTCACTCTATGCTTATGACAAGTCGCGCGGACACTCTTATTGCCGACATACGCAAGTTTCTTGTAGGTGACTATCAAAACATCTTTTTGCAATAAGCGTATTGTTGGTGTGGTGTGGTGTAGTGTTGTTTGCTACTATCTTATTGATAATAATTTTTGCGGCATTGAGCATAATTGTTCAGTGCCCTTTTTGTTTGTGCAGATATTTTACTCGACTGTACTGTTGCTACAAGCGCACAACATATACTCACTTTGCACACAATATGCCTTTTGCACCCGTTGAGGCGTAGAGTAGTGTTGTGTGTAAGTGTACTTAATGGCAATGTTAACATAGTATTTGTGCTTGAGTTACTATGCGCAAATTATTTATGTGTGTTTGCATGTTATTGGCAAAAAAAGACGCCCATTGCATTGCGCAACGGGCGTCTTGGTAATATTTAATTGTTTTTAGCCTTCGGGTACAATTAATTCCATATCGCTGTCGGGGTAGGAACAGCAGGGGTGAATATAGCCAAACTTAGCGTCTGCAAGACGGCGTTTGTCTGCACCTGCCAAAGAGAACTTGCCTTTGACAAGTTTGCTGTGGCAAAAACCGCAACCGCCTGCTCTGCACTTGGACGGAACGGAAAGTCCTGCACGTTCCATGGCAACAAGTATTGTTTCGTTAGCGTTGGCTTTGACGGTATAGTCTTTGTCACGTATAGTAACTTTAATTTTGTACGTCTTGTCTTGAACGTCACGCACTCCCACACAGTTGGGTTCGTGTTTTACTGCCAACATATTGTAGCCCAATTCTTTCAACTCGCCGTCTACAAACTTATACATACCGTTGCTACCGCACAACATAACTGTTGCGTTGTCGGGAGCATACCTTTTGATAAGCTCTTTATTCATAAAGCCGTGTTCGTATCCTTCTTTCTTTTCGTCGCTCAATACGTACACAACCTTAAATTTGTCACTTACAAGAGCGTCCAATTCCTTGTGGAAGATGATGTCAGCTTCGGTCTTGCAACCATATATAAGAGTAAGGTGATAGTCTTCCGAACCTTCCTTCAAAGCCTGTGCCATACTGTAAAAGGGAGTAATACCGCTACCGCCTGCTATTGCAACTATGTTGGTGCTGTCTTTGATGCTCTCGTAGTAAAATTCGCCAGACGGATCGCCAATTTCCATCACGTCGCCCTCTTTTGCGTTGTCAAACAGCCAGTTGCTGAAAAAGCCTGCTTTTTTGACTGTTACAGACACCAAACTTTGATTGAGTGCCGTCAGAGGAGAGGACGATATAGCGTAAGGTCTTGCAACAAGACTGTCGCCCACCTTTGCTCTTACAGCAACATACTGTCCAGCGCGGAAAAACATAGGACGGCTGAGCTTAAATGTGTATGTTTTGGTATCTGCCGTATTGAGCGTTACTTTGGTAAGTGTTGCAGGCTGAGTACCGGGGTGCAAAATACGTGCTGTTTCGTTGACTCTGTAGGTGGTGGGCAAGGGCGTAGCAGGCGCGCTTGCAAGTTTTTCTCTGCGTATTGCTGTCATTTTCTTAAAACGCAGCAAATCCATAAATCCAAAAATTTGTCTCTTAAAACGGTATGCCATATATTAACCCTCCTTTTTGATGTCGCCCACTGTCTGGCGTCCACTGATGTCACCTGAGAAGTATGCGCTGGAATATCCCGACAGACGCATTGCGTATCCGCCTGCAAAGCGCAAGCCTCTTATGCGGTGGTCTTCTGCCATCATTTGCAGACGAGGCGTCAAGCCGTCCCAATATTGCGATTCGTAGCCGTAGATGTCGCCTTGCGGGTGTCCGCAGTAACGTGCATAGGTCATAGGCGTAGCAACGCTTATCTCTTCGATGTTGCCCATAAGTTTTGCGCCTGTGTCGCGTTCAAAACGCTCTATCATGCGACGAGCAACGTCGTTTTTCACTTTGAAGTAGTCTTGCGGTTTGACATTGCCCCAATCGTCCGACATATACAGTGTAGTAAAGTACATTATTGTTGTGCCTTCGGGCGAGCACTCGGGATAAGCACGGTTGAGACATACAGTAGCTTGTCCTTCGTTGGTAGCAATTTTTTCCATCAGTTTGTATTGTTTTACTGTGTCGGATGTGTCGTAGATAAAGTAGTTGTGGTTTTCTATGCCAAGTTCGTCCGCACTCTTATTGAGACCAAGGAACATTGACCAGCCTCTGCCTGCAAATTTGCGTGCGTTGGTAGCTCTTATTTCTACTTCGGGCACTTTGTCCATCATTTTGCCAAATACAAGGTGAGGTGCGCAGTTGGCAATTACGTGGCGTGTCTCTATCTGTCTGCCGTCAGAAAGCACGACACCGCTTACGCCGCCGTCTTTGCTGTCGGTCAGTATTTTTACTGCCTCAGTGTTGAACCATACGTCGCCGCCCAATTCACGTATGCGTTCGACCATAGCAAGAGATATTTCGTGCGAACGCGATTTGGGCATAGCTGCGCCTTTGGTGATGTACCTGTACACCATAGAAGCATAGTGTATAAAACTCAAGTCATCGCAGTGTGCGCCAAGATAACACCAATAAGCATTGAAGATATCACGTGCCTTTTGGGGCATACCGATAGATTGCAATACTTCGTTGACAGAGTACGAACCTACTCTTACAAAGTTGCTGTATTTTTCCAACATAACTTTGCTGTCTGCTTTGCCGTTGACCGAGTTGGTGTATGCCTGTGCAGCGTGTATTTCTTTTGCAAGTGCAAAAAACTTTTCCATAGATTTGCGACTTCCGGGCACATAGTGTTCCATTTGGTCGATAAACTCTTTTACGCCAAAAGGCATTGTAGCGTCCAAGTTTTCGCTCTTTACAATTACACGGTACGCTTCGGGTATTTGCAACCACTCAATTTTGTCTGTAACGCCCAAGCTGTCAAACAGTGTGCGTACGTCGCCCGCATTGTCTTTTGTGCCAAAGTCGTTAAGTTCGTGCAAAGATGCTTCAAACTCAAATCTGCCACGCTTAAAACTTGTTGCAAAGCCTCCGGGCAAGTTGTGCTTTTCTACAAGCAATGTTTTTGCGCCGCCCTGCAACAGACGTATTGCCGCTACAAGACCGCCGTTGCCTGCGCCGATAACTACTGCATCGTATTTGTTCATTGTGTTCCTCCCTTATTTGGTATGGTATTTATGTTGTCACACGAATTGTTGGCAAGCAATCCGCGAAAAACATCTGTTAGCATTTGTGATACTTCTTGTTTGGTAAACTGCGCTGTAGATGTGGCAAGCATAGTGGCTATGCCGTGCGCAAACAGCCACATTTCTTTGACTATGCGACGAGAAGTATGTTCGTCCGCCTTGTATTGGCTGTTGAGTGCCTTAGCAATAAAAGGCAGGTTTTGTTCGGTGTTGAGTATGTCTTGTCCCGACTTGTCCGACATATACAGCATACGAAAGAGGTGCTTGTGCTCATCGGCAAAGCGTATATAGTTGATACCTACAGCCTTGTAGGGTGGTTCTCCCTCGATTGTTTGTTTGAGATAACTCTCAACAAGGTTTTGGGCATATTGCTCTACGTCTTGTCGCACTTCGTCCAAGCTATCGTAGTACCAGAATATAGGCTGTGTGGAGCAGTGCAACTGTTGAGCAAGCGACTTGGCAGTCAATGCGTCTATGCCTTCTTGCTCGGTAAGTATTATTGCTCCTTCAAGTATAGTTTGTCGGGAAAGTCTTGCTTTGGGAGGCATACTGACAACTCCTTTTGCGTAGCAGTGCCTACTGCGTTTTGTATGCGGGTACTGTTGCATACTTATACAAAATGCAACAACACCGTACTATTACATAATACCCGTTATGTATCAATAAGTCAATACCTTTCACAAAAAAAATTTATCAAATATGCTTAGTTATCAATTTTTCTTAAAGGTAGCACAGGTTAATATTTTTACTTTCAATCGTATTGCGTGGCACATATCTTGTGCGGTATCATATGAAAGGTTGGTATATCGCGTGTTGCAAATTGCAAGGTTAGGCAAAGCGTGCTAAGTGGCGGTGTATTGTGTGTATTGTAGGTTTAGCCTTGTCAATAACAGTAGACTTTTGAGTGGCGTTGTGTTAGAATGTTTTGGAAAATAAATACATTAAAGAGGACGTTTTTTTATGAAAGCACGCACTCATAACTGCAACGAGCTCAACGAAAAACACGTTGGCAAAAAAGTGAAACTTTGCGGTTGGCTTGCCAATATGCGCGAAGTAAGCAACTCTTTGGCATTTGTGGTACTAAGAGATTTTTACGGTATCACCCAAGTTGTTGCAGAGACGCAAGAAACCATTGCACAGTTTCGCAACATCAAAAGAGAGTCTACAATATCAGTAACAGGTACTGTGCGTATGCGCAGTAGTATCAACCCCAATATACCCACGGGCAAAATAGAGGTTGTGCCCGACAAAATAGAAGTATTGGGCGTATGTTCGGAAAACTTGCCTTTTGAGATAGACAAGTCCACAGACGTGTCCGAAGATATGCGTTTGACATACCGCTTTTTGGATTTGCGCAACCCTAAGGTAAAAAACAAAATTGTGTTGCGCTCGCAAATAGTTGCCGCTTTGCGTCAGGCTATGACTAAAGAGGGCTTTTTGGAGATAACAACCCCTATACTTACCTGCTCGTCACCCGAAGGTGCGCGCGACTACCTTGTACCCAGCCGCATATACCCCGGCAAGTTTTATGCTTTGCCCCAAGCACCCCAACAGTTCAAACAGTTGCTTATGGCAAGCGGCTTTGACAAGTATTTTCAGATAGCTCCCTGCTTCCGCGACGAGGATGCGCGTGCAGACCGTTCGCCCGGTGAGTTTTATCAGTTGGATATGGAGATGGCGTTTGCTACACAAGATGACGTATTCGCCGTGTTGGAAAAGATATTGCCACCAATATTCTCCAAGTTTGGCAAGTATCCTGCAGTCAAAGGTCCTTTCCGTCGCATACCGTACAGACAAGCTATGGAAACTTACGGTTCGGACAAACCCGACCTTCGTATCAAGGCAGTGCTCAACGACGTGAGCTACCTCAATACAGTAGACTTTGAGCCGTGGAAAGGCAATACACTCAAAGCCGTAGTAGTGCACGACTTTGACAAATCGAGAAAGTTTATCGACAACCTTTGTGCAGATTTTGAAAAGACTACAGGCGCAAAAATGTTTTGGTTTAAGTGCGACAACGGCACTTTGACGGGAGGCGTAAGCAAGTTTGTGTTGGACTATCAGGACAAACTTACCGAACAGTTGCAACTCAGACAAAACAGTATTGTATTTGTAACCGCAGGTAGTGCCAAGAGTGTTCTTAAGCAAGCAGGCACTATGCGCACAATGCTTGGCAACAATATTGAGAGCCTTATGGAGCGCAACAAGTACGAATTTTGCTGGATAGTGGACTTCCCTATGTACGAGATTGGGGAAGAATCGGGCGAGTTGGAATTTTGTCACAACCCGTTCTCTATGCCCCAAGGCGGTATGGACGCTTTGCAAAGCAAAGATCCTTTGGACATACTTGCTTATCAGTACGACCTTGTGTGCAACGGTGTGGAACTGTCCTCAGGCGCAATCCGCAACCACAGCCCCGAGATAATGCTCAAAGCCTTTGATATAGTGGGATTGAAAGAAGAAGACGTTATGAAAAAATTCCCTGCTATGTATCACGCTTTCTGCTTTGGTGCACCCCCTCACGGCGGTATTGCCCCGGGTGTAGACCGTATGGTAATGCTACTGTTGGACGAACCCAACATAAGAGAAGTAATTGCATTTCCTATGAACAAAAATGCCAAAGACCTTATGATGAACGCACCGTCCGAAGTGACCGAACAACAACTGCGTGACGTTCATATAAAAATTAGAGAAAAGGAAAGCAAGTAACAACGTATTGCAACCAACAATCTGATAGTTGTGTACACTTTACTATTTTGAAACAAGATTTGCCGTCTGTCGCGATTAGTCAACAGGCGGCGATTTTTGTTGGTAAGGGGATTGGTGGGAGATTTTGAAATATCTGCCGTAGACATTGCATTGTCGTAGCAATGCAAGTGGCAAAATAGGTTTTGGTTGAAGTAGCCTTAAGTCGGGTATTGACTTTGCAACGTATTTGCGGTATACTATCTTTACGACTAACACTTTGTACGAGGTGTACTATGACAAAACGCACGCTTTGGGCGCACATATTGCTATTGATATTCACTTTTGGCATATACCAGATAGTCTTGTCGGCATTGATGCAGGCAGACCTCAACAAAAGGACAAAGAGAGGATTGCCCGTGTGGGCGCACGTCCTTTTGTGGCTGTTTACTTTCAACTGTTACAATATTTATTGGTGCTATGACGCAGGCAAACGTATGGCAGAATGTGGTGCAAAAGACCAATCGTGGCTGTACTTTGGTTTGAAATTTATACCTATGTTGGGTACGATAGTAGTAGGTATACTTATGCAGATAAATATCAACAACACCGAGTGTGACAACGTGGACAACAGTCAAGCACAAGTATGTCCACAGGCATAGTGTAACACACAATAGTGTAAATATTTGAAAAAAAGAAAGGACTAACATATGTTAGTCCTTTTTGTTTTGGTGGTGAATTATACTATTAAGTGCAACAGATGAGAGAAAAAAAGGAGTTCATACAAATCTGTGGTAAAATAGAGTTGCGAAACAAAATTTACACCAGAGGAGACTTGTATGAACTACCGCCATTTTACCATAGAAGAGCGC
>CASEME010000009.1 GCA_949289125.1 uncultured Eubacteriales bacterium | reverse complement strand
CTTTTGTTTCTTTGCCAAACACCAAAAAACAAGTTTCTTCAAACTGCACGTCCGAATACACTTTGTCGCCCTTGGTGGTGAAGTAATAAAAGGGATAATCTTTGTACTTTTGGCGCAGCTCATCGAAGTTGTCGTAGTAACTGATATCTGCGTTGTACCAATAATCGAGCCCTGCACGCTTGAGCATTTTGTCATCTGTGCTAAAGCCCAAAGGGCGCACAAGGTGCAATCTGCTACCTGTAGCAACACAGGTACGCACTATGTTGCCCGTGTTGGAGGGTATTTCCGGTTCTACCAAAACTATGTTAATCATTGATAATATCTTCCTTTGCACAAAAATTTTGTACCAACTGTATTTGCTCGTCCACACAACTTGCGTTTTGCACTGCCACAACTACACTTTTGGCGTTGCGCAAACCTTTGAGATAATAAGCAATATGTTTTTTCATTTCGTTGACCACAACACGCTGTGGTTTGTATTGCAACAAGGTGTTGGCGTGCCGTCTTACTGTGCCTGCAATGTCAAACTGATATGGCTTGTCCAACAACTGCGCAAAAATATATGGTCTGCCCAATGCTCCTCTGCCTACCGCCACGCCGTATGCGCCGCAGTCGTTGACAAGATGAAGATATTGTTGACGACCAATTACATCGCCATTGGCAATGACAGGTATGTCCACTGCTTTTACAATGTCGGGCAAGATGGAGTAGTCGGCATTGCCGCTATACATCTGTTTGCGAGTACGCAAGTGTACGGTGATAAAATCTGCTCCGCTGTCGCAACACATCTTGGCAAAGTCTACTGCGCCTTTGCTGTCGCTTACACCCAAACGAAATTTGACAGACAACGGTTTGTCCGTAGCCAGCCTCAATGCGCGTATGATGTCGGACGCCAACTTGACGTTTTCCAACAATGCGCTACCTTCGCCGTTGCTGACAATTTTGTGCACAGGGCAGCCCATATTGACGTCAATAGCGTCAAAGCCTGATAGTTCGGGCAGTTGCACACTATCCGCCATAACCTGCGGTTGGTGTCCGAATATCTGCACTGCACACGGGCTGTCGTTGGCAAGCCGTGCAAGCAAAGCTCGTGTTGCGCTGTTGTTCATAACAAGCGCTTTGCTGCTTACCATCTCGGTGACTGTTAGACCGCACCCATATTCGTGACAAATGCTGCGAAAAGCCACATCGGTAAAGCCTGCCATAGGAGCAAGCACAGTGTTGTTGCCACCAAACAGATTGTCCGCATTAGTCTTTCTCATTGCGTTTTACCTTTTCCCACAGTTGGTCAAACTCTGCCATAGACAGTTGACTTAGCGTCTTGCCACTACGCTTCAACTCCTGTTCGCAAAGTGTCACACGTGATATAAATTTGTCGGTAGCAGAAGTCAAAGCCGTCTCGCCGTCCACGCCTGCAAGTCGCAAAACGTTGATTGCCGTAAACAGCAAATCTCCGCCCTCTTTTTCGGCGAGTTGGGCATCGCCCTTATCAACTTCTGCCAGAAATTCGGACAATTCTTCCTTCACCTTTTCCACTGCTTGCATAATGTCTGCAAAGTCGTAACCGCCTTTTTTGGCACGGTACTGCACCTTTTGTGCGCGCATCAAAGCAGACATACTGTATGGTACATCTTGGAGATTGTGTTTCAAATCTACAATTTTGTGTTCCTTTTTTTTAGCCGCTTCCCAATTTACCAATGCTTCTTCTGCCGTGGCAGACTTGGGAAGTTGTCCAAATACATGCGCATGACGGCTGATAAGTTTGTTGCACAACGCCGAATATACGTCGGATGCACAAAACTCCCCTTCGTCCTCTGCTATGCCAATGTGAAAAGCCACCTGCATCAATATGTCGCCCAATTCTTCCACCATATTGTCTGTGTCGCCCTGCTCTATGGCATGCGAAAGCTCATAGGCTTCTTCTATAACATTTTTGCGCAAAGACATGTGCGTTTGTTCTCTGTCCCACGGACAGCCGTCGGGCGCACGCAAAATGCGCATAACAGTTGCTATATCGCAATAATCGTGAGTATGCTTTGCCGTCAACTCTTTGGGCAACACGGCAACAGAAGTGCAGTAGCTGTATTTCTTTTGTCTGTCTAACTCTTCAAGCAAAATGTTTTTTACCGTGGTTCCGTCAGATATTTGCACTGTACTGTCGTAGTCATACACGGTAAGTAATTTTAACTTAACTTCGGACGCTACAAATGCGTCGTCTATAGCTTTGATAACAGTGACGCCCCCTGTAGTGACAAAATCGTGCTGTTGCAACAGTTGTGCCGCCGTATACACCACCACGCCTCTGCTATCCGAACACGATGGCAATGCGGCTTCCAACGATACACCTGCTATCAGCTCAAAGGGCACTCCCGAAGTGCGTAGCAATTCCACCGTGCTGTCGTCCGCACCACTTCCGTACACGCAAAAAGCCACCTTGTCGTGTTGCTTACACAACAAGGTGAGTTGATCTGCTATTGCCAAATTGAGTTGGTCAAAGTCTTCTGCCTCTTCGTACAATGCGTCGCAAGTTTGGTAATTAGTAATATTAAGACGTGCAAGCATTGTTTTGATGTGCGTTTTGTCTGACTTAACTACAACAACGTCCGCCTTTTGCAAAACTTCGCAGCCTGCCAAAGTCAAGTCGGAAGGTTGTCTGCCTGTAGCTACAACGTATAACATATAGTATTTGCTCCTTTTGTAAAGGAGTACATCTGCTACTTTGCCTTTTTAAGACGAAAACGCATAAGCGCAAGTTCGTTGCTGTCAAACACTTTGAATAAGGCAAGGGACGCCATATACAACACTCCAGAGACAGCTATTGTAAACAATGTGCCTATAGTAGTGCTTACAAAGCTTTCTGCAAAGATTGTAAGTGCGGCAAGCCCTACCGTCATTACCATACTTGCGGCAAGCGGTTTGAGCACACAAGCGACCATATCGAGATGCAGATGCAATCCTCTCTTTGTGTATATAATAACACAAATAGTTGCAAAAAGATAGCACAATGTCTCGGAAATTGCCGCTCCGTAAATATTTATTTTGGCAGAAGGCAAAAGTACAAGATTGACTACCGCTTTGACCACTATTGCACCTGTAAGAATATACACCGATACATACGGCTTGTTGAGTGCCTGAAATACCGATACTGCAGTTTGCATAATGGCAAGAAAGACAATGGACATACCCGATATACTAAGTAACATTGCCGATATATATATTTCGTCTGCAGGCAACGAGCCGTACAGCATAGAAAGTATAGGACGACTCAATGCTATCATACCTAAGGCACAGGGCAGAGCAATGACTATTGTCAATTTGAAAGCGGAGTTGTACGCACTAAGCAGCTTCTGGCGGTCACCGCTGACAAACGTACCTGTTATACTTGGCAAAGCTGACACTGCAACGCCTGCCGACAAAGCTATAGGAAGCCCCAACATAGAGTTGACAGGTCCCGTCCACAGTCCGTACAAATTGGTAGCGTTGGGAACAGTAAGCAGGTTGACTACCATAACGCTGTCTATTACCTGCGACATTTGCATTACAAATCCGCCCAAAGCTACAGGCAAAGCCAAATTGAATATACTGCGCGATATTTGGTGCACATCGCTTTTTTGCAAAGACACCGCAAACTTGTTGGTACGAGAATATCTTAGGTAAACTATGGTCATAATTGTAAGCGAAACAAACTCGCTTACAGTAATGGCTATTACTGCACCGTGAACAGCTTTGATGACATCGGGCATAAAGTAGCTTGCAAGCGTAAGACCTATTGCTAATTTGACTACCTGCTCCACCACAGTGGTAACACTGCTGGGCAACATATGCATTTTGCCCTGAAAGTATCCTTTGAGCACATTGGTAAGCGGTACAAACACCAACGCGGGCGCAACTATTATAAATGCGTATGCTGTGTCGGGGTTGCCCTCTGCTCGTGCCAATACACCGCTAAGGCAAGCAATAAGCACAGCTCCCGTAATGCCCGTCATTGCAAGCAAGCCTAAGCAGTAACGGAAAATTTTGCGTTCACCTGCTTTGTCCTGCAACTGCGTTTTTTCTGCAATCAGTTTGGACAATGCCACAGGAATACCTGCCTGCGCCACTGTCAAAAACAAAATGTACGGTGGGAATATGAGTTGGTACACTCCCATACCGTAACTGCCTATAATGTTGGTGAGCGGTATGCGGTACAACGCACCCAAAATTTTGGCAAACAAACCGCCAAGACTCAGCAACAATGCCCCTGTAATAAAATTGCCGTGTTTTTCTGTATCTTTCATAATTATTATATAGTATGTTGATAACTGTGCTAATTATTTGTAAAGCCGACAATTTGTTGCAAAAGTACAGTGACACAACAAAAAAAAGCGCAGTCGGATAATAACTATCCGACTGCTATTGTCGACACACTTTTGTAAACTCGTTGTATATTTTTCTTTTGTGCTGATGCCGACACTGTTAATATGCGCATAAGCACACATATTATTCACACAGAAAAAACAAAAAATATGTTGTATGCACATTTGCACATACATTGATTGTTGTCATATTGTTACAATATGAGACTTATTTGCCTAAAATTCGCCTGCTTCTGGAAAACAGTGCATGTGCACATTGCCAAGCACTCTATACCCCTCTGCTCTCTTTTTGCCAATGCGCATGCCAAAGCGTGCGTTGCGCAACTTGAAGTATGTAAGGTAAGAACGTACAGTAGCTTGGTCAAACTGCGACTGTTGGCATTGTATTGCCTGCATCTTCTTTGCAAAGTGCTTTTTGCTTATTGCAACATATCTGTTAGGACGGTCGGTATAATAGTACGCCAAAGCCTCAACGGGTGCATCGGACGCAATGCCGTAGCGTGCACCTACACGCTTGTACTGTGCCAGATAATATGCAATAGTAGCCATCTCGCCCACCCAAAGGTGGTCGGGGTGATATTCGAACACCGTTTTGTAATCGGGACATACTACCACCTGAGCTTGAACATCAACAATAATCTTTGCAATGTCCACAGCAATATTCTTGTTGCCATATGTCATACCGTCCACATAGTTCAAAAAGCGTATATCACTAACACCCAACAACTGTGCCGAACGGGTGCACTCTTCACGACGTTGCGCAATCAACTGCGTATCGGTAACACTATTGTCCAACGCGCCGCCACTGCCGTCGGTAACTACAACAAAAGTGACAGACTTGCCCAACTCACACAGTTTGGCAACGGTAGCTCCGCACCCTACCTCAATATCGTCGGGGTGAGGCGCAACAAATAAATATCTGTCGTACTGCTCCACTTTGGGCAACGGTACGGCTTTTTTGAGAATAGATACAAACATGCTCATACTATTTACCGCCTGTAATTGACTAAACTCATTATAGCACACACATATTTTTTGTAAATAGCAAAGTGTAATTTTCAATTACAAAGCTTCTAAAATACAATTTGCAAGTACAAAAATATTGTACACCTTGCGGTCACAACTTGTACGCGCACTATTGTTAGCGTAATGCTGTTGGCATTGCCTGTAATACTTATGTGCAATACGTCTAATATTTGTTTGATAAAAAAACAACCGCTTGCGCTATATACGTAAGCGGTTGTTATTAACTTATCTGTATTGAGACAACTAATTATTCTTCGGTGTCTTCCTCGGGTTTTACCATAGCGGCATTAAAGTCATAAGATACGCCAAAGTCCTTAAGCAACTGTTGCAACTCAGAATTGACAACTTTAATTTTGCCTGCATATCTGTATTCGTCGTTAAGCTTTTCTACGGCTTCGGTATTGATGTTGGTTTGAACACTTTCGTAGTACGATTTGAGGAAACGATATTCGTTGCTCTTTGTATCGTAAATTCTGCTACTATCAAAGCTATCCCAAGCGGTAACATCGGACGAATAGTATACAATGTGTACGCCATATTCGCTCACTGCAATGCCGTAGTGATGCAAGCCACCTTGTTTTGCTTCCAAAGCTGCATCCACAAACTCTTGTACCCACTTAGCTTGATAATCGGAAGGAGTTGTTTCGTCCACACGTACAACGTACTCGTACAAAGCAGAGTGCTGTGCTGTATCTGTGTTGAAACGTTTCATAAGCTCTACAAACGATTCGGGAGTGACAGAACCGTCATTGGGCAAAGCCGATGCAAGCTCACCAGCGAGCTGTATTTTGTTGAACTCAGCATCATAGGTAAACAAACCGCTCACTTCTGCTTCGTCGTTGTTGAAGTCTTTTGCCACTATCTCGGCAGCAAGTTGATTGCGTACTTTGATATATTCTTCACTTGTTGTAGAACCCAAAATTGTTGCATAGTTGGCAAGTTTTGCCTTTTGTGCATCGCTAAAAGGTATAAGCAAGTTTTTGACAAAGATATAACTATCTTTATAGAGGGTAGGAACGTTGTAGATATAGCTTGTATCAGACAAACCTTCTATAAACGTGATGTAGTTGTCTACGTTGGCATTGATAGAAGTTGTAAATGCGTCTTTTGCATTGTTGTAACGTTGTGTAAGCGTGTCAATCAATGCAGCCTGATCTTGCTCTATTACGCTCGATTGTTTCAAATCCCACTTGTAGCTGATAATTGTTATGATAGAAGACTCTGCTCTTTCTACAAAGTAGTTGCTAAGATCTGCACCATAGGTATCTGTTACACGCTCATTAAGCTTTTTGATAGCCTTGTTCTGATACTCGATGTACTTCTCGGCAGTTATTGTAGGATACTCGTCCTTCTCGCCTTCCTCATCGATGACGTATTGTTTGAGCTGCTCGTTGATATAGTCCACTCTTGCCTGAGCCTGTTGAGCGTTGGCAAATACGTAGTCGTTGTAGTCTGCAGAATTGCGATCAAACTCAGCAAAGTTGTAGTACTTGTCATAGTACTCATTCATCTCTTCCGATGTGATGCTGTCGTTGTACAACTTTTCGGCATACGTCTTAGCAGTGCCCATATCGTCGTACTCATAAAAAGCTCTGTCGTCTGTCTCTTCTGTCTCTTCGGGCATTTTGCCTATCTCGAGAGCAATGTAGTTGTTGACTTCTATATCAAAGGAAGTAAACAGACCGTACTTTACATACTGCAACACATATTCCATTTCGCTCTTGGTAAGATACTCCGCACTGTAGTAACCCAACTTAATGTACGGGTTTTGTTCTTCGGTGTATTTTACCGTAGTTACATCATTTTTGTACGAATCTACCTTGGAATACAACGTATAAATACTGTCCATCACTGTGGAGAACAAATCATTCAAAGTCATATAACCACTGCTGATGTAAGAAGAATAGTTGTAATAGTAATTGTTGAACTGATCCATAACTACGCCTACACTGACAGGCTCGTTGCCTACAATAAGCATAGTCTGATTGCGATATTTAGCCATTTCTTTGCCGAACAGCGAACAGCCTGCCAATATGGACAGTACCATCACTACTGCAATAACCAGCGCAAGAACTTTAATGCTTTTCTTCATTTTACACTCCTAAACATTTGTACGGTGTCAAACGACAATAGTCGATTATCGTACTTATACCTGTTAATTATAATAGATTTGCCGCAAAATAGCAATCGTTTAAGACACATTTGTGGCTATTAGTTTGATACAGATTGCAAAAAATCGTCTATGGCTGCAAGCAATCTTTGTTTGGCAACAAGCTCTTTGCCTTCTACTACCACTTCATAGCCAACGGAAGAAAATTTGTATCTATTGGGAGATGCCAATACAGTATCCACCACCTTTTTTTGAAGCAACAGCTCTTTGCTACCAAACAGCAATTCGCCTCTGCCGTGACGCACAGTAACTTTTGTTATGCCTGCTTGAGTGGCTTTTACTTTGAGGTTTGCCACCAAAAACAAGTTGTCAAGTTGCTTGGGTATTGCACCATACACTTGCTCGGTCTGCGCTCGTAGCTTGTCCAACTGCTCGATATCCTGCGCGCAAGCCAACTCCTGATAAAACTCTATACGTTCGGACTGTGCGGCGATATAATCTTCGGGGGCATAAGCGTCCAAATCCACTTCCATTTGCGCGGCAGGTATATAACTTTCCTTTTGTCCCTTTGCCTCGGCAACTGCCTCTTTCAACAGCCTTGCATACATATCGTAGCCCACTTTCATCATGTGCCCGTGTTGCTCTCGTCCCAACACGTTGCCTGCACCGCGAATTTCCAAGTCTTTCATGGCTATTTTGAAGCCGCTACCCAACTGCGTGTATTGCATAATAGAACTCAGTCGTTTGTATGCGTCGCTATTGAGTATTTTGTTTTGTCTATACAAGAAGTAAGCATAAGCCAACTTGTCCCCTCTGCCCACTCTGCCACGCAACTGATACAACTGCGACAAACCTAAGTTGTCGGCGTCATACACAATAAGCGTATTGGCATTGGATATATCTATACCGTTTTCGATAATAGTAGTACACAACAGCACGTCTGCTTTGCCCTGTTGAAAGCTATATACGCTATCTTCCAATACATTTTCCGCCATTTGACCGTGTGCCACAATAATGCGTGCATCAGGCAATAATTGTGACAGCCTTTTCTGAAAAGAGTCTATAGTTTCTACACGGTTGTACACAAAAAATACCTGTCCGCCACGCCCCAACTCTCTTAGCACAATATCTCTCATCATTGCGTCCGATTCTTCGGTGACAAAAGTTTCTACCGGCATACGTTTGACGGGCGGTGTGGTGATTGTGGAAATATCTCTTATGCCCGAAAGCGCCATATGCAACGTGCGTGGTATGGGCGTTGCCGACAGCGTTAGTACGTCCACTGTCTTTTTGATAGTTTTCAACTGTTCCTTGTGCTCTACGCCAAAACGCTGTTCCTCGTCCAAAACAAGCAAACCAAGATTGTCAAAATGCACGTCACGGCTGAGCAGTCTATGCGTACCTATAAGGATATCCACTTTGCCCGTTGCGGTATCGCTTAGTATTTTGTCTTGCTGTTGCGGTGTGCGAAAACGATTGACGCAAGCCACTTTGATGTCAAACGGCTGCATACGTTTGACAAAGTTGCGATAATGTTGCTCGGCAAGTATAGTTGTAGGCACAAGCACTGCCACTTGCCTCTTGTTGCACACTACGTCAAAGGCAGCACGCATTGCTACTTCTGTTTTGCCAAAACCTACGTCGCCCACAAGCACTCTGTCCATTATGCGGTCGGACATTAAATCTTGACGTATCTCGTTGATACTTTTTATTTGGTCTTCGGTAGGTGTGTACGCAAACGCACGTGCAAAAGCCTCCTGAAGATAGCTGTCTGTTGCATATTTGAAACCGCGCGGACGTTGACGCTCGGAGTACAGTTTGAGCAAGTCAAAGGACATTGCTTTGACGCTTGCTTTGACTTTGCTTTTGACCTTAGCAAAGTCATCTCCGCCCAATTTGGACAAGGTTGGGTTTTCACCACCGCTATAACGTGACAACGTGTCGCTGTTTTCGGCAGGCACATACAGTCTGTCGCCCTTTTTGTAGGTAACTACAATGTAGTCCTTGCTTTCACCGTCGGGCGAGGTTATCTTTTGTATACCTTCACACAACCCTATACCGTGGAAGTCGTGCACTACGTAGTCGCCTTTTTCCACTGCCAAAAAAGCTCTCTTTTTGCTTTTAGGCAGATTGGCGTCCGACATTTTGCGTCCCAAATCTCTTGTGCCTATTACTACAAGTTTGTTGGAGTGCGACACAAAGCCGTTTTCTACCGAGATAGGCAACACAAGTCCGTGTTGTGCACCCGATTGCAACTTGTCGCCAAGCTCTACCTCTATACCCTCATCACGCAAAAGGCGCACCACATTGTCTATATCGTTGCTTTCGCCGCCCAAAATTGCCACTTCGTAGCCACCGTGCAGCCAATTATTCATGTCTGTTCTCAATCTGTCGAGTTGCAACATATAGGACGCAACGGCACCTGTAACAAACTTGTGTATACTTTGCGCATTGAAAAAAGTGCCGCCATAGGGCAATGTCTGCATAGCTAACTGTCGAAAGGCATCGTATTGTCTATACAATCTGAAGTTGTCTGTCAACGCTTCAGCGTGTAAGGGCAATATTTCTCCCGCCTCTGTAAGTGACGCCACTCTCATATTGTGCTCGTTGTACAAAAAGTCCACACGCTGAGCTATCAGCTTGGGCTCGTCCCACACTATTACCGCATTATTTGGCAGATACTGTGCCAACGTGCTGTTGGGCACAAAGGGCATAAGCCAACCGTTGTCACACAAATCTCCACCACCGTCTACTGCAATCGTGTCCACTATTTCTGTAAGACGCGCCTGAACATCGGCAGATGTTTTGCGTCTGTTGATGGTATCACGCAAAGCGTCAATCACCTTTTGGTCTGCGCCCGAAGTTTCAGCAAGCGGACACACACGCACACTTTGCACTTTGTTGGTAGTTTTATCCTGCGCTATTGCCGTGATACTTTCTATAATATCGTCAAAAAAGTCTACTCTGTACCGTCCGTCTTGCGTGTACAAGTCTACGATATCACCGTGTACGGCATATTCTCCGGCATCTTCCACGCTGTCGCACCGTCTGTAACCACACGCGCGCAAGCGAGAATGTAGCGTAGCAAAAGGTACAGACGCTCCGCAACTTAGCTCCAACACATTGTCAAACAATGTGCGCTCGGGATAGAGTTGCATAAGTGCTTCTATACACACCACAATGCCGTTGTACTTACCGTTGATAATGCCGTCCAATACAGCGTTACGCTGATATACATACTGTTTGTTGATTGAACGCTTGTACAACAATACGTCCTCTTTGAAAGGCAAATAGGCAAATTTGCCCTTTATTGCCTGCAATGTGCGCCATATACGTTGAGCATCCACATAGTCGGACGCAACGTACACCACAAAGTCGTCCATACTGCCTACAATAAAAGGTTTTTCATATTTTTGCACGCCAAAAGCCGCAGTAAAATGTTTACTACGGGTATCAGACAACAAAATGTCGTATTGCGTTGTATTATTAAACCGTTGCAAAAAGTTTAACATATCTGTTTTATTGTACCACAAAGCCCCTATTATGTAAACATTATACACTACCCAAAGGCGTGTACATAGTGACAAACATTATACCATAATACCAATGTAATATTTGTGTGGTTTATGTTTGATAAGCACACAAAAAACCGATTGACAGCTAATACTGCTGTACAATCGGTGTAACACTAAGTTATTTATTTACTTTTTGATGTTGTGCCTGTTGCCGATACGCTCTATGCTGTCGCCCTTTGACCACTCACACAGTGCATCTGCGGCATGATTGAGCGCAGGCTTGAGCAATGTCATATCTTCCTCACTCACTTTGGACAGTACATAGTTCATAAGCGACATAGGAGTATCTTTGCCTATGCCAACTCTTATACGCGCAAAGTCCGTTGTGCCACAAAGTGCCACGATGTTGCGCATACCGTTGTGAGTACCTGCAGAGCCATTGGCACGAATACGCAAACAACCCAAGTCAATATCAACGTCATCGTAGACAACTATCACTTTGTCGTAAGGTATTTTGTATTTATTGATTAGCTCTACCACGCTTTCGCCCGACAAATTCATATAAGTTTGCGGTTTGGCAAGTATAACCTTTTCGCCGTTGATAAACGTATGCGCAGTGACAGCCTTGCACTCCTTTTTGTCAAATTCGACGTTGAGTTTGTCTGCCAACACATCTACACACATAAAACCCACGTTGTGAAAGGTCATCAAGTATTTTGCATTGGGATTACCAAGCCCTACAATAAGATACATATACACACCTCGCTAATAAAGCACAACAATTATACAGCAAAACAATTTCACCGTCAAACTATTGCATAGCACTTACAAAGTGTTTTGCACACCTATTATTATTGCAGTGCTGTACCAAGTTGTCTTTCCGTACGCCAAAGAGGTGCAGGTCCGTCCTCTCCCCAATACTCGTCCAATACACTTATCTTTTTGTTTTCCATAGTAAAAAAGGACGTCACGTGAAAACAGCGTGTTTTGTCGTGCGAAAATATCTTCACTACGCTTATTACAAGATTGTCCTGCCACTCCACACGCTCAATTTCGCCTTCCCACTCACCAGGATACAAGCAGTTGACAGCAACAAACTGTTCTACAGTAAAGTGCTCGTTGGTATTGTGCCAATTTATGTATGCGTCTGAATGAAAATAATCGGCTATTTTGTCTGCGTCCTGTTGCAAAATTGCCTGCCAATAACCTTTGATATCCATAGCAAACCCTCCTTATTATGCTACAAAATACCACTATATAGTGTATATAATTTATTTTACACCATTTAATTGGCAAATTCAATACCCAAAGTACAAAGCAATACAAATTAGTAGGCAAATACTGCTAAGGCGTGTACATGTTTGCCTATTAAAAAAGCGCCAATTACCAACAAAAAAAGACAACAGCCTACATACTAACGGTATGCCTGCCATTGTCTTTTTGATTGTAATTATTAAGTACTATACGGTGTTGATATTACAGAACTACTACCAAAGCCATCTCTGCGCCGTCACCTTTGCGCTGAGTCATCTTGTAGACAGCTGTATATCCGCCCTGAGCGTTTTCACGGTCGTCAAAGTGCTTAGCATAGTAGTTGAACATTTTTTCAATCAAGGGGTGTTTGACATCCTTTGTTCTTACTTTGTAAGCAGTACGGCTCTCTTTGGGCAATCTCTTTTCCTGAAGGTCTGCAAGATTAGCCATAAGAGTACGACGAGCAGCCAACTTTTTGGGGCCGTCATTGAGTACCTTTACTTTTGTTTGCTTGCCCTTAACTACTTTGGTCTTTTCTACTTCGTAAGCATCCTTGTAGCTATTGATGGCAAGAGTGATGTATTTTTCTGCCAACTTCTGCACTTCTTTTGCACGGGCAGCTGTAGTTTCCAACTTGCCGTTCCACAGAAGTTGAGAAACTTGATTTTTGAGCAACGCCAATCTTTGGTCGGTTGCTTTGCCTAATTTTCTCTGATAAGCCATTTGTGTCTATCTCCTATTCATCCTTATTTCTCAAAGACAAGCCGTAGCTTTCCAACTTTGCAATAACTTCATCCAAAGATTTGCGACCAAGGTTGCGTACTTTGAGCATATCGTCCTCACTCTTGCGGGTAAGGTCTTCCACTGTCTGTATACCTGCGCGCTTCAAGCAGTTGAACGAACGTACCGACAAGTCCATATCGTCAATGCTCATTTCCAATACTTTCTTGTGAGTGTCCGACTCTCTCGGTATCAGTATATCTATGTTGAAGTTGTTGGACAAGTCTACAAACATTCTGATGTGGTCTTCTATTATTTTTGCGGCAAGTGAAACTATCTCTCTACCCGAAAAAGCACCGTTAGTTTCTACACTCAAAGTCAATTTGTCGTGAGTGAGGTCCTGACCGACACGCGCGGGATCAACCGTGTAGCTTGCTTTCTTTACCGGTCCAAATATCGAATCGATGGGGATAAAGCCCAAAGGATAGTTGATTTTCAATTCCTTATTGCGCTCTTTGTTCTTCTCTATAGAGGCATAACCGCAGCCTCTGCCCACATACAGCTCGCAGTTAAACTCTTTACCTTCTTCCAAAGTACAGATGTAAAGGTCGGGGTTGAGTACTTCTACCTCAGCGTCCGTTACAATATCTCCTGCACGTACTTCGCAAGGACCTACCTTGTGAATAGAAATTGTCTTTCTGAAGTCTTTGTCCTCGTTGCCGGATTTTAGCGCAAGACACTTGATGTTGAGTATAATGTCTGTCACGTCCTCACGTACACCGGGGATGGTGGTAAACTCGTGTTGCACTCCGTCTATCTTGATGCCTACTACTGCAACACCGGGCAATGCGGCAAGCAGTACTCTCCTCAATGCGTTACCCAAAGTGATGCCATAACCGCGCTCCAACGGCTCTGCAACGATGGTAATTTTGCTACCATTGATTCCACTTTCTTCAACACGCATTTCCGGTTTTTCTATTTCCATCATTGGACAACAATCTCCTTATAATATATTTGTTGTGACGAGAGTGTGTCTCGTCTCCGTCCAAACGCCTGTTATACACTTTTGTTGTACAGACGTTGTAATACGGTACACTACCGTATCGGCTATTTGTTACTTGGAGTACAACTCGACAATCATATGCTCTTGGATATTCATGTCGATATCTTCTCTTGTGGGGGCAGCAATTACTTTGCCTTGCAACTCAGACGGAACAAACTCCAACCATTTGGGGAGATTACCGGGTTTTTTGGCTTGTTTCAATTCTTGGAACAATACCTGATTTGCCTTCTTTTCTTTAATGCCAATTACGTCGCCAACTTTTACCTGATATGCAGGGATAGTTACGCGCTTACCGTTGACAGTGATAAGTCCGTGATTGACAAACTGACGAGCCTGACTTCTCGATACGCCGATACCCATACGGTATACAACGTTGTCAAGTCTTTGTTCCAAAAGAATAAGCATTGTAGCACCTGTCATACCGCTCATGCGCTCTGCTTCTTCATAGTATTTGTGAAATTGTTTTTCCTGCAAACCGTAAATTCTCTTGGTCTTTTGTTTTTCTCTCAACTGCAAACCATATTCTGTTATCTTCTTTCTACCATCGGCGTGCTGTCCGGGTATCTTGTTGCGCTTGGTCAAAGCACATTTTTCCGAATAGCATCTGTCACCTTTCAAAAACAGTTTGCATTTTTCGCGTCTGCACAGACGGCAATCCGCGCTTGTATATCTTGCCATAATTCAATATCTCCTTTATTGATTATATTCTTCTGCGCTTGGGGGGACGGCAACCGTTGTGAGGTATGGGTGATACGTCACGAATAAGTGTTACTTCTATCTCCGCCGTTTGCATAGCGCGAATAGCAGACTCTCTGCCTTGTCCGGGACCTTTGACATATACTTCTACAGAACGAAGTCCGTATTCCTTAGCTTTCTTAGCTGCAATCTCAGCTGCTTGCTGAGCTGCAAAAGCTGTGCTCTTACGAGAACCGCGATAGCCAAGACTGCCTGCACTGCAAGCTGCCAAAGCATTGCCGTTGGTATCGGTAATTGTAACAATAGTGTTGTTGAAGGAGGCGTGAATATGCACTTGTCCTTTGTCAACTTTGCGAAGATCTTTCTTTTTCTTGACAACTTTCTTTACTGCCATTTGTTATTCCTCCTTACTTAGCCGCTTTCTTGCCACGAGCAACAGTACGTTTGGGACCTTTTCTCGTGCGAGCGTTTTGCTTAGTAGATTGTCCTCTTACGGGCAAGCCTTTTCTGTGGCGAATGCCTCTGTACGAACCAATCTCCATATGTCTTTTTATGTTCAAAGAAACTTCTCTTCTGAGGTCACCCTCTACATGAAGATTTTTTTCGATATATTCACGGATCTTGGAAACATCGTCCTCAGACAAGTCTTTTACGCGTGTATCGGGGTTGATGCCTGTAACTTCCAAAATTCTGTCCGCTGTTGTACGGCCTATACCGTGAATGTAGGTAAGACCTATTTCTATACGTTTTTCTCTTGGTAAATCTACACCGGAAATACGAGCCATTGTAATTTCTCCTTGATTGATGTTGCGGCTTTATGCCGTAAATTTGCTTTGTTTTGTTGAAGGATATATATTAACACGGCAAAAATCAATCAACCTTTGTGGAATGATGTTGATTGAACTTAAGCGTGAGTGTATCCGATATTGCTCTTAGCCTTGTCTTTGCTTGTGCTTGGGGTACTTGGAGCAAATAACCATAACTTTGCCGTTACGTTTAATTACTTTGCACTTGTCGCACATTGGTTTTACTGACGGTTTTACTTTCATGTTGTCCTCCTATGCCTTGTATCAAGGCAAACTTTCAAAAAAGTCGTTATCTTGCTGTGATAGTTATTGTATCTGTTAATTGCCTTTGGAACGCCACACTATTCTACCTTTGGTAAGGTCGTATGGACTCATCTCCACTTTGACGGCATCTCCCGGGAGAATGCGAATGGAATGTATTCTCAATTTACCCGAAACATAAGCTAAAATCTCGTGATTGTTGGTCAATCGTACTCTAAACTCGGCATTGCGCAACGCTTCTACTACCGTACCTTCAACCTCGATTACGTCGTCTTTGGACATAACTATCTCCTTATTGATTATTTTCAGACGGTTGGTTAAACTGTCTTAATGCACTTCGCACTTCACTGTCGAACACTTTGCGCTTAAGCTGCAATTTTTGCGCTATTACAGGCAAAACTTCTCCGTTGGGAGCTAAGTGCTTGATATTCTTTTTTTTCGGACTTATAAGCATATGCTTGTCGCCGTCGGCAATAAACGCTAAGTCCCCGTTAAGTGCAACTACCACAAAGTAGTTACCCTTATCTCTACCTTTTTTGGACAACACAACGCTGCCCACTACCAATTTGCAGTCTTTCATGTCGCACCTGCCGTTTACAGACTGAGTATCTCTACACCGTTGTCTGTTATTGCTATAGTGTTTTCATAGTGTGCAGAAGGTTTGCGGTCGCGCGTCTTTACTGTCCAGCCGTCTGACATAAAGTCGACCTTTTCCGTGCCCATATTGATCATAGGCTCGATTGCTATGGTCATACCTTTTGTAAGACGCATACCGTGACCTGCCGTACCATAATTAGGCACATCAGGTTCTTCATGCATGTGTCTGCCTATACCGTGCCCTACCAATTCGCGCACAACGCCGTAGCCAAAACTCTCGGCATAACGTTGAATAGCGTGCCCCAAATCACCCAAACGAGTGACATCAGGCACAATGGCTTTTACACCCTCAAAAAAGCTCTGTTCGGTCACATCAATAAGACGTTGGCATTGGTCTGAGATGATGCCCACGCCCACTGTGCGCGCAGCGTCACCGTTCCAACCTTCAAAAATTGCGCCTACGTCATAGCTGACAATCTGACCTTCTTCCAAACGTCTTTTTTTGGAAGGTATGCCGTGCACAACTTCGCAGTCGATAGACACGCAGATACTTGCAGGAAAACCGTTGTATCCCAAAAAGCTGGGAACTGCACCTTGCTTTGTGATGTAGTCGTGCGCCAATCTGTCCAACTCGTAAGTGGTAATACCCTCACGAGTATGCTCAATGAGAAGATTGAGCGTATCGCGGACAATTTGATTGGCACGACGCATCAACTGTATTTGTTCTTTACTTTTGATAGATATCATTGCAATACCTTCAATATTTTTGCGTACACTTCCTCTATTGTGCCGTTGCCGTCTACAGTTTTGAGTTTGCCTTGTGCTTTGTAGTATTGCAACAAAGGTGCGGTTGTCTCGTCGTAAACGCGCAATCTCTCTTTGACAGTTGCCTCTTTGTCGTCCTCACGAACGATAAGTTTGCCTCCGCAAGCGGGGCACTTGGTAGCGTCTGACAAAGTAGATATATGGAATGTACCATTGCAGTCGGGGCAGAAACGTCTGCCGGACAAACGACGCACTATTGCATCCTTGTCCACATCGATCTCTACTGCACAGTCGATGTTGTCAAATTTGTCCAGCTCCTCTGCTTGTTTGATAGAGCGAGGGAAGCCGTCCAATATATAACCGTTGGCACAGTCGGGCTCTGCCAATCTGTCTTTTACTATTGCTACGGTTATTTCATCCGGCACAAGTTTGCCCTGAGCCAAAATGTCTTTTACCTGCAAACCCAAAGGCGTACCTTCTTTGAGGTTCTTACGGAAGATATCGCCCGTGGAAATTTGAGGAATATTGAGTTGCTTTGTAAGTTGTTGTGCGTGTGTTCCTTTGCCAGAACCGGGCGCACCCAAAAGTATTATTTTCATATTACTTCAAAAACGATTTGTAATGGCGCATAAGTATTTGATTTTCCAATGCTTTGTTGAATTCCAAAGCTACAGAAACGGTAATCAACATACCTGTTGCGCTAAATGAGTTGATAAGTGACATATCGCTTGCGCCGCCTATCCAGCTTGGTATGCTGAACAGCAAAGACGGTACAAGAGCTATAATAGCCAAGAAGATTGCACCCCACAGCGTAATACGGCTGATAACTTTTGCAAGATATTCTGTAGTCTCGCGTCCTGGTCTGATACCGATTATCGAACCGCCGTTAGCTTGGATATTTTTGCTTATCTCCATAGGGTTAAACTGAATCTGTGCATAGAAGTAACTAAACAAGAATATCAGTATTGCAAGGAAAACAGTATAAACTACTGTACCTGTACCCATGTAGTTGTTCCAGAAAGTTACAAAACCGCTTGTAGAATCTGCCCAGAATGTTTGGATAAGCATTGAGGGGAAGCTGAGCAATGCAAAGGCAAATATCAAAGGCATAACGCCTGAGCCATTGACTTTGATGGGGATAGTATTGCTTTGTCCGCCATACATTTTGTTGCCTTTTACTTGTTTTGCATACTGAATTTTGATTTTGCGTTCAGCACCGTCTACCCATACGATAAATGCAAATATCAATATGATAGATACAAGGAATATACCTAATTGCAACCAGTTGCCACCCTGTATGGAGGAGATGATTGCTGTACCTGCTGTAGACAAAATACCTACAAAGATGATAAGCGAGATACCGTTGGATATTCCGTATTCGGTGATACGCTCGCCTAACCACATGCAAAGCATGCTGCCGGCTACAAGTATAAACACTACGAATATATAAAGTACCCAGATGTTAGCTGTGAAGAAGTCTGCTGCTATACCGCCCATAAAGTTGGTATCCAACGCGCTGTCTCCGCCCAAACCTAATACTACACCAATAGCGCTTACTATTGCAAGCACCAAAGTAACCCAACGTGTGATTACTGCAATTTTCTTTTTGCCTTCTTCGCCGTTTTTGGACATTCTCTCAAGCGGCGGAATAGCTACCGTCAACAACTGCATAATAATTGATGCATTGATGTACGGCGAAATGCCGATAGCGAACAGAGTACCCTGACTCAACGCACTACCTGTGATTGCATTGAGTATGGTTATCAAGTCCACACCGCCCGAAGTATCCAGCTCGATGCCGGCAAAACCCGGGACCTGAATGTAGCAACCAAGTCTGTAGATAATTACAAACAAGATTGTCAACAATATCTTTTTGCGTACTTCCTTTATCTTAAAGGCATTTCTGAATGTTTCTATCATTATTCAATTACCTCTACTGTGCCACCTGCAGCTTCGATAGCCTGCTTTGCAGATGCAGAAAATTTGTTGGCTTTTACCGTCAATTTCTTAGTCAACTGACCACTGCCCAAAACTTTTACGCCACCGTTGTGTTTGAATGTAACGATACGTTGTTCGCACAACAATTCGGGTGTAACAGTTGTACCGCTTTTGAAAGCGTTGAGTTGGTCTACATTGACAATGTCGTATGTCACAGCAAAGTTTTTGTTGTTAAAACCGCGCTTAGGCAAACGTCTTGCGAGAGGTGTTTGACCACCTTCGAAGCCGGGGCGTACACCGCCGCCACTTCTTGCCCACTGACCTTTGTGACCTTTACCGCTGGTTTTGCCGAGACCGCTTCCGATACCTCTGCCCAATCTCTTGGAGCTTGTCGTTGCTCCCTCGGAAGGTTGTATGGTATGAATTCTCATAATTGTTAGCCTCCTTACTTCACTTCTTCGACAACGACAAGGTGCTTTACCTTAAAGAGCATACCGCGTATAGCTTCGTTATCGTTGAGTACACGACTTTGGTGAATCTTTTTCAAGCCCAAAGCCTCGATTGTACGTTGTTGTCCTTCCAAACAACCGTTTACGCTCTTTACCAAAGTAACCTTAACTTTTTTGCTACCCAAAGCATAAGGTTTGGTACCTTTTTTGGGTTTTTGCGGCAACTCTTTGACAACAACGTATCTGCCGTTGACGTACAAAGGTTGATTAGCTTTCTTGGCAGGAGATTTTTTGGGAGCGGTTGTCTTTTTTGCGCTCTTTTCTTTGATGTCTGTCATCTATGTCTCCCTCCGTATTACAATATTTCTTCTACGGTCTTGCCACGCAATCCCGCAATTTGTTCGGGCGAACGCAAAGCCATAAGTCCGTTGAAAGTTGCTTTTACACAGTTGATGGGGTTGTTGGAACCGTAAGACTTGGTACGGATATCCTTAACGCCAACTGCTTCCAACACGTTTCTTGCAGGACCACCTGAAATAACACCGGTACCAGCTTGTGCGGGCATCAAAAGTACTTTGCCGCGACCGAACTTGCCTATTACCTCGTGAGGTATGCTGGTGCCTTGCAATGCAATGTGCACCATGGATTTTTTAGCTTTTTGTGTAGCCTTTTCAATAGCTTGAGGTACTTCGGCAGCTTTGCCCATACCTACGCCTACATGACCTTTGCCATCGCCTACAACTACCAATGCTGCAAAACGCATTGTACGTCCGCCTTTTACAACCTTGGTAACGCGGTTGATGTCAACTGTCTTTTTGATAAGACCATCGTCTTCTTTGTTATCTCTTTCGCGATTGTTGCGTCTGCCACCGCGTCTGTCGGGGCGACGTTCACCGCTGTGTCTTTTGGGTTGCTCTGCACTTGCAGCAGGTTGAGCATTGTCGTTTGCTGCTTCTGCAACAACTACTTCTACTTCTTGAACGTTTTCCATTGAGCTTCCTCCCATTAGAATTTCAGTCCGGCTTCTCTTGCGCCGTCAGCCAACGCTGCAACACGTCCCGTGTAGATGTAGCCGCCGCGGTCGAAAACAACTTCCTTGATACCCAATTCCAATGCTTTCTTAGCAACATCCAAACCTACTGCTTTGGACGAATCTGTCTTGGTCTTACCTTTCAACGTCTTAGCCAATGCAAGACTGGAAGAAGAAGCCAATGTGTTACCTGTTATGTCGTCAATAATTTGAGCGTAGATGTAGTTGGTGCTGCGATACACACAAAGACGAGGCTTTGCGCTGGTGCCGAACACCTTTTTTCTTACTCTTGCGTGCCTAACTTTTCTGTCGGCATTCTTATCAATTTTGTTAATCATTTTCTACACTCCTTACTTACCTGCTTTCTTGCCTTCCTTCATAATTACGACTTCGTCCTTGTAACGAATACCGTAAGCGTGGTAAGGCTCGACCGGACGCTTTGCCTTGAGATTAGCGGCAGTTTGTCCTACAAGTTCTTTGTCGCAGCCGCTTACAACAATTTCTGTTGCGCTGGTGCATTCAAACTTGATACCTGCGGGTGCTTCCATCTCCACAGGGTGCGAATAGCCGATATTAAGCACTAATTTGTTACCGTTTACCTGAGATTTGTAACCTACGCCGTTGATTATCATAGTTTTGGTAAAACCATGTGTTACACCGTGTACCATGTTGTTGAGCAATGCTCTTGTAAGACCGTGCTTTGCGTCAACGTCCTTGCTGTTAACAACAATGGTGCAAACAACGTGGTTATCTTTTACTTCAACAGCGATGCCGTCTACTACTTTGCGACTCAAAGTTCCTTTGGGACCTTTTACAGTCACATCGTTGCCAGCAACAGTTACTGTTACGCCTGCGGGTATTTCAATAGGTTTTTTTCCGATTCTCGACATAAATACCTACCTCCTTACCACACATAAGCAAGCACTTCACCGCCAAGGTTTTGTGTTCTTGCCTTTTTGTCTGTCATAATTCCCTTATTGGTGCTGACGATTGCAATACCCAAACCGTTCAAAACCTTGGGAAGTTCTTCCGACTTTGCATATACTCTCAAACCGGGCTTGCTGATACGTTTCAAACCGGTGATAACTTTCTCACCTTTTGCGCCGTACTTCAAAGTCACTTTCAAAGAGTTTTGCAATTCTTTTTCTATTACTTCGTATCCTGCAATGTATCCTTCCTCAACAAGAATCTCAGCTATTGCCGTCTTCATCTTGGAAGCGGGGATTTCCACATCGGCGTGTTTTGCCGTAATAGCATTTCTGATACGAGTAAGCATATCTGCAATAGGATCTGTTACAACCATTATTATTTCCTCCTTACCAGCTTGCTTTTTTAACGCCGGGGATTTCTCCCTTATACGCCTTTTCTCTAAAACAAATTCTGCAAATGCCGTACTTTCTCAATACAGAGTGCGGACGGCCGCAGATAGAACAACGAGTATATGCTCTTGTCTTATACTTTGGTGTTCTCTGTTGTTTGTTTATCATTGATTTTTTAGCCATTTCTCATTACCTCACTCTTTACGCTCTGAACGGTACGCCCAAACTCTTAAGCAAAGATTTGCCTTCTGCGTCCGTCTTTGCAGTGGTAACAAAGGTTACGTCAAAGCCTCTCGTCTTTTCCACTTGGTCATACACGATTTCGGGGAAGATAAGTTGTTCCTTAACGCCCAATGTATAGTTGCCTCTGCCATCAAAGTTGGAGGGAACGCCGTGGAAGTCTCTTACGCGGGGCAAAGCTATGCTTACCAGCTTGTCCAAAAATTCGTACATGCGGTTGCCGCGCAAAGTTACTTTTGCACCAACGGGCATACCTTTTCTTACTTTGAAGTTAGCAACAGACAGTTTGCTGTTGGTAACAAGAGGTTTTTGTCCCGTAATAGCTTTCAATTCTTCTACAGCAAGTTGAAAACTCTTGCTGTTGTCTTTTACGTCACCCAAACCGGAGTTGACAACTATCTTTACCAGCTTAGGTACTTCGTTGATATTTTTGTAGCCGAATTCCTTAACCAATTGAGGAACGATCTGTTCGGTATAAGCCGTCTTCAATCTGCATTCGGTCTTTTTAGTTTTTGTAGCCAATGCTCTGTTCCTCCTTATTCGTTATCGGCTTTTTTGCTGCTCTTTTTCTTAGCGGCAGCTTTGTCCTGCTTTTTCTTAGCTTGTGTGTCGATAACTGCACCACAATCTTTTTGTTTGCAGCATCTTACGTACTTGCCATTTTCTGCCAAAACGTGTCCTACGCGTGTAGCCTTGCCGCACTTAGGGCAAACAACCATTACGTTGGATACGTCAATAGCACGCGGAAATTCTATTTTACCGCCCTGATCCTGAGCAGAACGGGGTTTTTTGTGTTTGGTAACCATATTGAGGTTTTCAACGACTACGGTGTGCTCTTCGGGATTGACAGATATTACTCTGCCTCTCTTGCCGCGAACTTCTACCGAGCCAACCTGTATCTCAACAAGGTCACCCGATCTAACATTCATACTTGCCATTGTTGCGTCCTCCTCTTACAGCACTTCGGGAGCAAGAGATACGATACGCATAAAGTCCTTCTCTCTCAACTCTCTCGCCACCGGTCCAAAGATACGAGTTCCGCGTGGTTGCTTCTGATTGTCAATTATTACTGCGGCATTGTCGTCAAAACGGATGTGTGTACCGTCTTTTCTGTTGACGCCCATTGCGCTTCTTACTATTACTGCTTTGACGACATCGCCCTTTTTGACAACGCCGCCGGGGTTAGCGCTCTTTACGCTTGCTACGATAACATCGCCGATGTTACCGAATTTGCGGAAGGAGCCGCCCAACACCTTAATACACATCAACTCTTTTGCACCGCTGTTGTCTGCGGCTTTCAATCTCGTTTGCGCTTGTATCACTGATCGGTCCTCCTCGCTTACTTAGCCTTCTCGACTATCTCCAACAAGCGCCAGTTTTTGTCCTTAGACAACTTTCTTGTCTCAGCAATACGTACTGTATCGCCTACGCCGCACTCGTTGTTTTCGTCGTGCACCTTATATTTTTTGGTGGTAGATACTGTCTTTTTGTAAAGAGGGTGTTTGTACTTGTTGACGATAGCAACAACTATTGTCTTGTCCATCTTGTCGGACACTACTACGCCTACTCTTTCTTTTCTGCTGTTTCTTTGCATATTTTCCATCTCTGTTTACCCCCTTACGCCTTCTTAGCCTGAGTTTCTCTTTCTCTCAGAACCGTCTTGACTCTTGCGATGTCCTTTTTGACGTTGTTGAGTGCAAGAGGATTGTTTAATTGACCTGTTGCGTGAGACAGACGCAGATTGAACAATTCCTTTTTCAAATCGGTCAATTTCTGAACCAACTGCTCGTTATTCAGTTCGCGAACGTTACTTGCTTTCATCTGCATTCACCTCTTTCTTTACAAACTTGCACTTCACAGGCAATTTGTGGCTTGCAAGTCTCAATGCTTCGCGGGCTTGTTCTTCGGTGATACCTGCCATCTCGAACATCACTCTGCCCGGTTTTACTACTGCCACCCAATATTCAGGGCTACCTTTACCACTACCCATTCTGGTTTCGGCAGGTTTTTTGGTAACGGGTTTGTGAGGGAAGATATCTACCCAAACTTTACCGCCACGCTTTACAAAACGTGTCATAGCAACACGCGCAGCCTCTATTTGGTTACTTGTAACCCAAGCGGGTTCCATAGCCATCAAACCGTATTCGCCGTAGGCAACTTTGTTGCCCTTGTGAGCTTCGCCCTTCATTCTGCCACGGAATTGACGACGTCTTTTTACTCTTTTAGGCATTAACCTTGTCAGCTACCTCCTTTTTTACGGTTCTCTTTTTCTTAGGAAGTATTTCGCCTTTGTATATCCACACTTTAACGCCGATTACACCGAAAGTGGTCTTAGCTACAGCAAAGCCATAATCGATATCTGCACGCAATGTGTGAAGAGGAATACTACCTTCGTGATATTGTTCTGTACGAGCTATTTCTGCACCATCAAGTCTGCCGGATACCATTGTTTTGATACCCTTAGCGCCTGCGCGGGTAGCTCTGCCCATGCATTGACGCATTGCACGGCGGAAAGATACACGCTTTTCAAGCTGAGCGGCAATAGCCTCTGCAACAAGTTGTGCGTCCATATCGGGGCGTTTTACTTCCACAATATTTATCGCAACTGCTGTATCTCCTACCAACTTTTGGACGTCTGCTTTGATTTCGTCTGCACCAGCACCGGCCTTGCCGATAAGCACGCCAGGTCTGCCTGTCCAGATGTCTACTACTACTTTGTCAGCATTTCTTTCCACAACAATCTTGGAAAGACCTGCGTTGTAGTACTTTTGTTTGAGGAACTTACGAATGGTGTCGTCTTCCTTAATGAACTTTGCAAACTCTTTTTTGTCTGCAAACCATTTGGAATCCCAATCTGCAATAACACCCACTCTCATTCCGTGCGGATTAACTTTTTGTCCCATTTGTCAGTACCTCCCTCTTTATGCTCTCTCGTCGAGCACAACAGTAATGTGACTCGTTCTCTTCAAGATGCGGTAAGCTCTGCCTCTGGAAACAGGCTGTACTCTCTTAAGAGTAGGTCCCTGATCTGCATAGCACTCTGCGACATAAAGAGTTTCTTTGTTCATACCGAGATTGACCTCGGCGTTTGCTGCTGCGGAATTGACAACCTTAAGTACGGGGTCGCAAGCCGCTTTTCTTGTTGTTTTCAAAATTGCAACTGCCTCTCTGTATCCCTTACCTCTGATAAGGTCAAGTACAACGTGTACTTTGGAGGGGGCAATGCGAATATATTTTGCTACGGCATGAGGACGTTTATCTCTGTTGTTCTCACGAGCCAAAGCTTTTTGTTTCATTCTTGTAGCCATTGTCTTTCCTCCTATTTGGACGCAGTCGTCTTGCTGCCGGCGTGCCCCTTAAATGTTCTTGTGGGAGCAAATTCGCCCAACTTCAAACCCACCATATCTTCTGTGATATATACGGGAACATGCTTTCTGCCGTCGTGAACGGCTATTGTGTGTCCTACAAAATCAGGGAAGATAGTAGAACTTCTCGACCATGTTTTCAAAACTTTCTTTTCGCCTTTTGCGTTCATTTCCTGCACTCTTTTAAGCAACTTGGCATGAACGTAAGGACCTTTCTTTATAGATCTGCTCATTTATACTTATCCTCCGATTAGTTGACGCGTTTGATAATAAACTTATCGGACGCCTTTTTCTTCTTTCTGGTCTTGTAACCCAAAGCAGGTTTACCCCAAGGAGTAACGGGTCCGGGACGGCCAACGGGTGATTTACCTTCACCACCACCGTGCGGGTGATCGCAGGGGTTCATTACGCTACCACGAACGGTAGGTTTAACGCCCATATGACGTTTTTTGCCGGCTTTACCGATAGAAACAATTTCGTGATCGAGATTGCCAACCTGACCGATTGTTGCACGACATTGCAACAATACAAGTCTTACTTCGCCGCTGGGCATTCTCAAAGTTGCATATTTGCCTTCCTTTGCCATAAGCTGCGCAAAGATACCTGCAGCACGTGCAATTTGTCCGCCCTTACCGGGGTTCATCTCTATGTTGTGTACGATTGTACCTACGGGGATGTTTTCCAAAGGAAGGTTGTTACCTACTTTGATATCTGCATCAGCAGAAGCAACTATAGTGTCGCCTACGTTAAGACCTACGGGAGCAAGAATATATCTCTTTTCACCGTCAAGGTAATGCAACAAAGCAATGTTTGCTGTACGGTTGGGGTCGTATTCGATAGCTGCAACCTTAGCAGGTACAGTCTTGTTGCGCTTGAAGTCGATTATTCTGTACTTAATTCTGTTGCCACCGCCGATGTGTCTTACAGTGATACGTCCTGTTGCATTTCTGCCGCCGGACTTGCTGTTGACAGCAAGCAAGCTCTTTTCGGGAGTGGTCTTTGTTATTTCCTCATAAGCCGACACCGACATAAAGCGGCGTGCGGGAGAGGTAGGATTGTATTTCTTAATAGCCATTGTTAGTACTCCTCCGTATTAGGACAAGCTGTCGAAGAACTCGATAGACTTGCTGTCCGCCGTAAGGCTTACTGTTGCCTTTTTGCGATCGGCAGTATAACCTTCGTATCTGCCTTGTCTTTTCAACTTGCCTTTGACGACAGTCGTTGTTACTTTTTCAACTTTTACGTTGAATATTTCTTCCACTGCCCTTTTTATCTGAATTTTGTTGGCGTCTTTTGCTACTTCAAAAGTATAAGTTTTTTGGGGGATACCCGAATAACTTTTTTCCGTCAACACGGGGCGTTTGATGATATCGTATGCGTTCATCCCTTATATGCCTCCTCGATTTTTTGCATTGCTTCCTTGGTGGCAATAACGTTGACGTTGGATACCAACTGATATGTGTTGGCAAGGTCTGCATCTACAACAGTAAGTTTTTCAATGTTGTTGGACGCTCTCAACACGTCTGCGTTGTCACCTGTTACGATAAGCAATGTTTTTTTGTCAGAGTAGTTGAAGTTTTTGAGGATAGCTGCTACCAATTTGGTTTTGGGCTGTTCAACTGCAAACTTATCTACTACTACCAATTCGCTGTTAGCAACCTTGTAGCTCAATGCACTAAGGAATGCCGATTGCTTCATTTTCTTGTTGAGTTTTTTGGAGAAGTCACGAGGCTTTGGTGCAAATACCACGCCACCCTTGATCCATTGCGGAGCACGGATGCTGCCTTGTCTTGCACGGCCTGTTCCCTTTTGTCTCCAAGGTTTGATACCGCCGCCTCTTACTTCTGTACGTGTAAGAGTGCTCTTTGTGCCTTGTCTTTGGTTGGCAAGGTAAGTAACTACAGATTGATGAATGAGCGCTTCGTTGTATTCGCAACCGAACACTTCGTCTGCCAAGTCCATCGTACCGACTTCCTTTGCCAGTGTGTTGTAAACTTTTACTTGCATTAGTGTATTACTCCTTCATCAATTACTTTTTAACTGCATTGCGAACGTAAACAATGCTGTTTTTTGCTCCGGGGATTGCTCCCTTGATAAGCAAAACACCTTTCTCTGCGTCGACTTTTACTACCGAAAGGTTGAGTATGGTAACCTGTTCTACACCGTACTGACCAGGCATGTGTTTGCCGGGCATTACGCGTGAGGGGGAGCTGTTAGCGCCCATAGAACCTACTTCTCTGTGCACAGGGCCAACACCGTGTGTTTCCTTAAGTCTGCGTTGATTCCAACGTTTGATAACACCGGAAAAACCGTGACCTTTTGTTGTGCCTGTAACGTCTACAAAGTCACCTGCGCTGAAAGTTGTGCAATCTATTGTTGCGCCTACTTCCAAAGCATCTGCGTTGTCCAATTTGAATTCTTTGAGATGTTTCAAAGCGGCCGTGTTTGCCTTTTTGAGATGTCCAAGCTCAGGTTTGTTGAGCTTTCTTTCTGCTACTTCTTCAAAACCGAGTTGTACGGCGCTGTAGCCGTCTCTTTCTACAGTTTTCTTTTGTACTACTGTGCAAGGGCCTGCCTTAACTACAGTAACGGGAACCATTGTGCCGTTGTCCAAAAACAACTGAGTCATTCCCAACTTCTTTCCTATGATTGCTTTATTCATTGATAAAGTTCACCTCCGATATATTTATGAGTTACTGAATGATACGGAACTCTACGCCGGAGGGCAAGTCCAACTTGATAAGACTGTCGATGGTCTTTGCGTTAGGGCTGTAGATGTCGATCAAACGCTTGTAAGTGCGCAATTCAAACTGTTCGCGAGCGTCCTTATACTTGTGAGTTGCACGCAAAACGGTTACGATTTCTCTCTCTGTAGGGAGAGGAATGGGGCCAGAAACCTTACTTCCCATCTTATTTGCAGCTTCCACTATTTTGGAACAAGCAAGATCGACGAGATTGTGGTCGTAAGACTTCAACTTGATTCTGATTTTTTGGTTAGCCATAGTCTTCTTTTACTCCTTTTTTGTTTTATCAATCCGAATACCATGCGGACAACACAACCGTGTGTGTCCTGCTGTGCCTAAAATATAAAGCAAACTTTCATTTGCTCTACAAGTGTATCGCCAGCAGTCTGACAGGCTAAGTCATTTACCGACTGATACTGTGATTCGGACGCAGAACTCTTGTTTTGGCTCTGCTGGTCAGTGTAAGTTTTCTGTTTTCTCAGTAACCTCACACGTCAAACCGTACTGCACAGCTTGAACATGATACCATAAGCCCCTATTTTTGTAAAATGTTTTATTCTTACTTTGACAAAAAAAATTGTAAAATTTTTGTTACAAATACAGAAGGTGGTCAATTAACCTGCCAACAGCAAATCTACGAACATATATGCCTATGTTTTAAGAAATAATTAAATTATTAAGACACATCATATAGTCAATAAACCAATCTATATATAGAACATTAAATATGGATATTTGGTAGTTTTGAAAGAACAAAATGTATTGTAGCAAAAAGACGCCTGCATCAACAGACGTCTTTCTTTACACAAACAAACTAAACTATTATTCAAATTGCTCCAAATATTAAAAGGATTATTAGCGCAAACAATATAAGACCTATAGCAATAGGCAAAAATATTGTAAGAAACGCAGAAAGGTACATCGCAAACTTATCTTTGTGCGTTAGTTTTTCTTTGCGCAACTCTTCTTTGTATTTTTCAATATCTTCTTTACTCGCCTTTTTCAGCGTCTTTCTCCACCTTAGCATCGGCTGTTGCCTCCGTAGACTTTGCGAGTTTTGCCGTCTTTTTGAGTTTGAACAAATAATTACCTTTTCCATCAACCTTTTTATCAAGATTATGGCAAGCAACTAAATGTCCTGGCGCCACTTCAACCAAAGGCGGCGGTACACGCTTACATTGTTCTGTCGCCATATAGCAACGAGTATGGAATTTGCAACCTGTAGGCGGCTTGATAGGACTTGGAATATTACCCTCAAGCAAAATTCGCTCTTTTTTAAGGCTTTCCATATCGGTGGTAGGTATACTTGACAGCAATGCCAATGTATAGGGATGTCGAGGATCTTCAAACAATACTTTTGCATCGGCAAACTCTACCACATTGCCCAAATACATAACACATATTCTGTCAGAAATATAGCGCACTACCGACAAATCGTGTGAAATAAACAAATAAGTGAGATTGTCGCGCTCTTTTAATTCAAGCAACAGATTGATAATCTGTGACTGAATAGACACGTCCAACGCCGACACACATTCGTCACACACCACAAACTTAGGTTGCACCGCCAACGCACGTGCTATACATATACGCTGACGTTGTCCGCCACTAAATTGGTGCGGATAACGGTGAATCATATAATCTTGCAGACCACACTCATTCATTATCTTCAAAATATACTCTTTCATTTTGGGAGAGCCATGTTTGAAGAAATTATGCGTTACAAGACCTTCTTCTATAATTTGACCGACCGTCATACGGGGATTGAGCGAAGAATACGGATCTTGAAAAATTATCTGCAAATCTCTACGCAACTGACGCATTTCGTTGTAATTGAGACGAGCCAAGTCAATGCCCTTATCAATCATAGCATCGTAGCGTTGAAATTCTTCGTTATCCTTGTATTTTTCTTTGAGATCGATAAGTTGTTGTCTAAACTTTACCCTTTCTTCTCCGAGTTTTACAAGAGTTTCCTCATTTGTTTTGATTGCAGCCTTAATTTTTTCCACGCGCTTTGCGAGTGCAATGGCTTTTTTGCTGTCTTTTTCCGCTTCGCCAAGTTTGGACTCTGCCAAGTCTTCCTTAGCATGCAACTCTTCCAACTTATGGCGAATCTTTGCCATTGCTACATGCACATTGTGACGATTGAGCAATACCGTTGCTCCCTCACTTATGTCTTCTAACACAATGAATCCGCCCAAGATGGTAACTACGTTGTGCAATGCAGTCTTTGCTTCGGCAACAGCAAGGTTTTTGTCCTGCAACTGAAAAAATGTTGCATCATCACCTGCTGCCTCACACTCTGCGGTCAGCTTCTCAGCCTTTTCTTTGGCTTGTTTATATTTTGTTACATATTTTGCAGCATACTTGAGAGTATGTGCAACATATTTAGGTGCGAGGTCGGAACGGCTACGACCATAATACATAGTACTACCTGCAGTTTGCTCATATAACTGCAAAATAACACGTCCCAAAGTGGATTTTCCACAACCAGATTCGCCAACGATACCTATCGTTTCGCCCTCATATATATCAAAGCTAATGTCTTCGTTGGCTCTTACATAAAGCTGTTCCTTTTGGAATATGCTCGACTTGGCGATGGGAAAGTATTTTTTCAGATTAGTTATGGACAACAACTTTTTTCTTGTGTTCGGCACTTTCTCTCACCTCCTTGTCAGGATAAAAACATCTAACTAATTGATTGGGTGCAACCTCTCTGAGTTCGGGCTCTTCTTCCATACAACGTTGTGTGCAATATTTACAACGAGGAGCAAACTTGCAACCCTTTGGCAATGCCAGAGGGTGCGGAACAGCACCAGGGATAGGTTCAAGTCGGTCTGTAATGTTATCTATACGAGGTATAGAATACATCAAACCTTCGGTGTAAGGATGGCTTACTTTGCAGTTAGAAAAAATAACTCGTGCCGACGCCTTTTCCACCACCTGACCACAGTACATAACCACAACATCGTCTGCCATTTCATTGATAACGCCCAAGTCGTGAGTAATGAATATGATTGAAGTACCATTTTCTCTCTGCAACTCGTTCATCAAATGCAGTATCTGTGCTTGTATCGTAACGTCCAAAGCAGTTGTAGGCTCGTCTGCTATCAAAATTTTGGGTTTGCACGCCAATGCCATAGCAATCATTACGCGTTGACGCATACCGCCAGACAACTGGTGAGGGTATTGTTTGACTACTGCCTCAGGGTTAGGAATCTGAACGGCTCGCAACATCTCAACTGCTTTTTCTGCAGCTTCTTTTTTGTTCATTCCTTGGTGAATAATAAACGGCTCACTCAACTGACGCTGAATATTAAACACAGGGTTCAAACTTGTCATCGGTTCTTGGAAGATGACGGAAATTTTGTTGCCTCTTATGTGGTACATCTCTTGAAGGCTTACTTTTGTAAGATCTTGTCCTTCAAATAGTATTTCTCCATCGGCAATATATCCGTTACCATCCAACAACTGCAAAATGCTCATTGCAGAGACAGATTTGCCACTACCACTTTCTCCTACAACACCCAAGGTTTTGCCCTCTTCTACAGAATAAGTAACGTCATTGACAGCTTTAACAATACCTTTACGCGTTTTGAAATAAGTATGAAGATTTTTTACTTCCAATAATGACATGTGCTAAACCTCCTTACTTATCCTGAGTACTCTTGGGATCCATTACATCGCGCAACGTATCACCAATGATATTGATAGATATAGTAGCTATTGCAAGGAATAATGCAGGGAACAACCATTGCCACCAATAATTTTGAATGACAATACTGTTGTTAGCACCATTTAGCATATTACCCCATGTAGGTTGCGGTTGCTGAACACCAAAACCTAAGTAGGACAGTGAAGACTCAGTCAACATACAGCCCGCAAAGTCCAACGTCATACTTACTAATATTACCGATATAACGTTAGGTAAAATATGCTTAAAAGCTATTCGACTTTCCTTGATACCCATTGCTTTTGCAGCAATAACAAACTCTTTTTCACGTTCGGCAAGCACTTGTCCTCTTATCATACGTGCAAGACTGGGCCAAGACAACAAGCCTAACATTATCATTATTATTACTATACGCATTGTTTCGCTAACATTGTAGTTGCGTATAACAAGGGACAGCATCATAGCAAACGGCAAGAAAGGTATAGCCGAACAAATTTCGGTTATGCGCATAAGCAACATATCCACCCAGCCGCCAAAGTATCCTGATACACAGCCAACTATAATAGCAATAATCGAAGATACAATAACCGCAACTGCACCTACTGTCATGGTCATCTTACCGCCGTGAATAATACGGGTAAATATATCACGTCCCATAGAGTCTGTGCCCATAAGATAACCTTTCAATCCGTAAGAATTGGTAAGATTGTCTTTGTCGCCCACAAGGTAGGTTTGCAGTGAGCCTGCATAAATATCGCTTACATTTTCCACACCGGAAAAACCGGACTGACCATAGAAGTTATGTCCCCAGCCATAAGCCTTGTTAGCACTACTTAATACAACAAAGTGACGAGTGCCGCCCACTACTTTGACAAATGTTTCCCCTTCGGGAAGTTCGGGAATAAGGTCTATATCATCGGAAAATGCACCAGACAACACCAACTCACCATCATCAAGCACGAGAGCTATTGAGTAGTTAGTAGCAGCTACGTCAACTACTTTTTTGCCCTGCAAATATGTATTCAATTTGCCTGTGACAGTACCTTTGGACGATACAACAGATGTAAACGAGTTGGAATTACCAGCAGTAAATGTTCCATCTTCCAAAACTGCAACCAAAGTACTGTTGGTAAAAGCAACTTTTGCAACATCTTGCTTACCTACAAAGTAAGACATATTAGTAACAGTATTGGTGTTACCCCAAACGTAGATTGTGCCGTCTTTCATAACGATGGCACTTGCCTGATAACCGCAAACCACTTGTCTAACATTGTTGACATCAATGGTGCCGTTTTTCAATTCTTCGGGCATACTCAATATGCCTGTTCCGGTCTTATCTCCCAACTGACCATTAGTAGAGTTACCCCAACAAACTACTTTGCCATCGGTTGTAATAGCAACTATATGGTCTTTACCAGCTGCAGCAAAAGCCACATTATCACCAGTAATCTCTTCGGGGAAATCGGCAAGATTGATGCCTTGCACACGAAGTTTTGTGTCGCCCCATATGTACAAACCACCACTATTGCTAACACCTACAGTAAAATTGGAAAATCCTGATATACTTTTAATATCGTTTTTCAGTGCATTGGGCACTTTGCGCATTGAATAGTTTGGCGCAATATTCTGCTGCAATGCGTCTGTATAGTTGACGTCCATAGGTACAAACAACGGACCAATAAACACCAACGCAAACATCAATATCAATACAACGAGAGCAACAATAGCCACCCTTCTGCGCATAAAAGTCTTAACCATCTGTTTGGCAGGACTTTCGATATTTTCCACACGGAACTTTTCATCATCAGTCAGTTCCTTGCTTGCACCCATAAAGGTACGCTTTGTCCAACGCCATACAGTTTTGCCTGCGTTGACGCATGCGTTGCCTGCCACGGACAAACCGTGTTTGCATTTTGCCCAAAAACCATCATCTTTCATTGGATCCACAGGTTCTTTTTTCGCTTTCTCTGCCATTGGCAAAGGTTGCTCAGAAAGCCCCATAGGAGTTGTAGGTACTTCAAGGCTTGCCTTCTCAACCACTGACTCCATATCTGCAGCAGGCACTTCAACTTCAGCAGCTTCTACATTGCTTACATCCACTATGCTTTCTGGCGCGTTTGTTGTTTCAACTGTTTGTTCTGCAACCAACTTTGTTTCTTCATTAGCTTCCACACGCTCAGAAGTCTTAGATTTAGCAGCCTTTGCACTTGTAGATGATGACTTCTTTGTACTTGTCGATGTTGCTTTCTTTGTACTACTTGATACAGCTGAAGACTTTTTGGAAGCACTTGAAGTACTTGTCTTAGTTGAAGAAGTTGTACCAGACTTTTTTGTCGCACTTGTTGAAGTTGTTTTTCTTGTAGTCGTTTTAGTTTGTTTTTCAGAAGTAACTTCGGTGGTTGGATTAACGACTTTATTTTCTTGATTATCTTTTTTGTTAGCCATCAGTCAGCCACCTCCTTATTTAGATATACGAATACGCGGATCAATAAATCCATATGCCAAGTCAATCACAAGGTTGCCTGCAAGTGCAATAAAGATGTAGAACATCTGCAATGCAAGCACTACCTCATTGTCATTGTTGTTCAATGCGTCATAATATACCTTACCGACACCGTTAAGTCCGAATATATTCTCAATCATTATAGAACCAGAGAAAATACTCAAAAACCATCCGATAACAAGGGTAACGATAGGTATCAGAGCATTGCGCCAAGCGTGGCTATAAATAACAACTTGTTCTTTTACGCCCTTAGCTCGAGCCGTACGAATACAGTCCAAAGAAAGTGCTTCTATCATAGAGGCGCGCACATATCTTGTCATGCCGCCAAGAGAGCAGAACGTCATAACAATAAGGGGCAACGCAAGATAATACATTCTGTCAATAAACCAGCGGAAACCTGTATAATCAGCACCTGGAGTTCCCATACCGGATACAGGGAATATACCTAATACTACCGAAAATAACCAAATAAACAGTATAGCTATTATAAATACCGGTGTACTGTATCCAACAATGGTACCCACTTGCACGGCAAGGTCACGCTTACTACCACGTTTTACCGCACAGAAAATACCCAAAGGTATAGTAATACCGAGTGCGAGGATTGTGGCAAATATATTGATGAATATTGTGTTTTGCATAGGTTCGGCAATTACTTCTGAAACAGGTCTACCTTGCGTAATAGAAGTACCGAGATAACCCTGCAACATACCTTGGTATGAACCGTCATAAAAAGGATACAGACCAAGCCATCTCAAATAACGTTGTATAAGATTACCGTCCAAACCATAGCGACGTTGCCAATACAAATAACGCTCTTCATAATTGAGCTTATTGTTGTTTTTTATTTCTTCTCTTGCTGCAGCCGCAGCTTTGTCGTTAGGTATCATGTTGTAAATACTGAACACCAAAAACGACAGTATGATAAATACGAGCAGTATGTACAAAATACGCTTCAAAATATATTTAGCCATACGTCCTCCCAAATTTTGTTTTGTTTATATTTACGCATAGCAAGCAACAAAATAGCGAAAAATGTCGTTTGCTATGCGTAAATAGTAGGAACAACGCTAATGAGTGACATTAACGTCATCCCTACATTTACTACATAAGAACTATTTCAAATAAACTATCTTATTGCTTATTTGCTGTAGTTAGCATAGAAGTCAGCTTCATCCATCATAAGGTTGCTGTTGTAGTCAGCATACATATCAGGATTGATTGTCCAGTAGTAAGATTGATCATACACTGTACTTGTGAAGCCTGTTGCAAAGTTAACTGCACCGTATGTTGCTGTTCCGCTGAATCCGTAAGCAGACATCTGATAATATTCTCCGTACAAAGCGGTATTGAAGTCACCAGATGTATAGGTGATGTACATACCAATCTTAGTTGTGGAGTTAGCACTTGTCTGCCAAGCAGTAATCAACAAGTCGGTAACTGTGTTAGGCTGTGTGCCCATCCAGTTGATAACCAAAGGCATATAGTATTCGCCGTTAACTTTAACTGTCTTATACTTACCATCGGTAGATGCAAAGTGAAGGTTGTCATAAGAAAGTTCGTAACCACTCAACTTCTTGTAACGAACAGCGTCTTTGGTAGCGTCAAAAGTCTCACCTTTCTCGTTATATACCCAACCACCTTCGTCCAAAACTTCGTTAGCTTTGTTTACGTTAAATTCGTATGTGTTGAGTTTTGCTTCCAATTCGTCAGCGTTAGCTACATAAGCAGCCATACCTGTATAGTACGGACCATGAACAACGGAGCCGTGACCGCCTGTAAATGTTTGAGCATAGTCAGGACGGTTGATAGAATACATAACAGCCTGTCTTGCAGATGTAAACTGTGTAGGTCCAAAGTCGCAAACAAATGCCAACTTACCATAACCAGCACGGTCATAGTGAGTTTCTTTGAACTTAACGTTGTCTACTACTGCCAAAGCAGCTTCTGTGTCTGTAGCGCCTGTAACACCTGCCAAGATATCAATTTCACCCTTCTTCAACTGGTCAAGCTGTGTCTCAGAAACGATAAGACGATATACTATTGTTTGGATAGTTGCCTGACCACGGTGGTCGCCCTTGTAATTGGTGTTAAGTGTAAGAGTAGCTTCACTATTGCTTTCGTCCCACTTAGATACTATATATGGACCAGAATAAGGAATAGCTGTAGGATCTGTGTTGTGAACATTTTTCTCGATAGTAGCTGCCATTGTGTAGCTTTTGATACCGTCTTTTTGTTCGGTAGCGTAGAAGCCTTCTTCAATGTAGCAACCGTTGCCATCATCTTTGATGTCGTATGTACCAAAGTACAACTTCATAGGAACAGGACTTACAGAAGCATACAAGTCTACATAATAGTAGTTAGCATAATCTGCAGATACCTGCAAAGAGAATTTGTATGCATTGTCGCTGTACAGTCTTACGCCAGAGAATACAGCATCTTTACCGCCAGTAGTGTTCTTTACAAAGCTATCATAGCCAACATAGTACATACCTGTAGAAGTAGTACCACCTGCTTCACCCATAACAGGGTTGCTGTATGCAAGTATACTTGCAACATAGTTTTTAGCTGTGATTGCACTACCATCGCTAAATTTCAAGCCATTTGCAATTTCAATGGTAAATGTCAATGTACCATCTTTGTTTTGTGTCATTTCGTGAGACTTAACGATACTTGTATCTGCCCAACCAAATGCACCTTCTTGATCTGTTACAACGGTAGAATAACCAGATGTAAGACCCTGAACAGCAAGGTCACCAGCACCAGGGCTTGTCTTACCGAAAGAGCTGTTACGGAAAGAACCGGAAAGTTCAGTTGTGTCACCCATTATTACTTTGCCATCTGTAGATGTAGCTGCAACAATAGCATCAGACGGAGCCCAATAAGGTGTAGTCACGAAATTGCCAATTTTTGCATTGTAAACATCATAGTATGTGTTGGAGTAAAGGGGTACTTCGGGAACAAGGTAGTTCCATCTCAAGATGTACAGTTTCCACCACTCGTTGTAAATTTCTTCAGCAGTGTCGTAAGCTTCATTGTCTTCAATGGGTGTTGTATTGTATACCATTGCCATAGACAAGAAATCCATACCGAGTTCGTACTTAACTCCATCAACAGTGACATAAGCAAGTCCGTTTTCGCCTTCTTCAACCATGTCGATTGTAACATCTTTGCCGATCTTATCGTAGACAGAAGTATAATCTGTTCTTTCTACGATGTCTTTATCGTCGACAGGAGACGTCTTGTTACATGCAGCAAGTGCCAACGGCAATGCCATAACAAGCACAAGCAACAATGCAACCAATAGTTTTGCCTTTTTCATTGTGTTACCTCCATAATAGTTTTGTTTGTTTATGTTTTAACGGATTTGTCCGCACAAACCATATTTTGCGACTTTGTAGACTGTCGCCGTTTTCGCACGCTTTTGTATAAAAACAAAAAACTCAAAACCTACTTTGTCGCGCACGAACATACATACAACTCAAAAGAGTATAATGTTCGTCTTACAGAGCTGATTCTGAGTTAATACTAACTTTATTAAGTTCCAGTCTAACGCAAAACAACCAAGTAATACTTACCGCAACTCTTGTTGAGTAACTATACTGTTGTAATAATGCAGATATTCTATCACAAAAAAACTGTATCCGTCAACTATTTTTTCAGTTAATCTTATTGTTTTTTGTTTTAGAGCGTTTATTTATCAAATTTTTTGGGCAAAATAACACTTTTGTGCTATTTTGTGGGCTTTCAGACGTTGTTTGACGGCAATTTTACCGTATATACAGGGCGATAATTTACTCCACCGCTGCCAAAAATTGTTTCGAACAATGTAACTTGGTCACATTGAAAGGGCATATTGGACAGTTGCGCGTACTTAATAGCCTCGGCAAAAGGCAAATCGAACTTATATTTGCGTATAAGAGTAACGTGTGGACGGTATGCCCTATGTTCCACGGCAAAACCGCGTTGTTCCAACTCGTTGGCAAGCGCACTTTGCAAATCAAATAGTTTATCGCTTTTTTTGAGTTTTGCGCACACTATTTCTGACGAACGTATATTGCCCAAGCCAACAAACGACAATGTGGGTGCAGGCATTGCTTTGATTGCATCCATAGCACTTTGAATATAGATAAGATTATTTTCCGACACCTCTCCCAAAAAGGATAGTGTAATATGGTAGTTGTCGCTATCCACTATTCTACCGCTTGTTAGATGTGGCGCAATACTATCCGTGCAACGTTGCAATGCTTTTGTAGCGCATTGAGTTAGCGGCAACGCAATAAACAATCGCATAAATTATCATCTCCAAGGTCTATTTGTTGCCAATGTCTAAGACTATATTATATTGACAACAAGCCAATTATATACCAATATTGAGCAAAAGGCAAATTTATCTGCAACAAATATTGACAGTAACTTTTGCTTGTTTGGCAACAACTTCTGTTGCACACTGTGTAGTTTTGTTGTTTACAAATTGAATGTGTATTGTACCGCTATTAGCCTGCATATAGTATATATAATATAGTTACTTATATATAAATATATCTATATATAACAATCAAATTGGGTAACAAGCAACACAATATGCTATTGAGTGACCAACTGCCCTAAAGCAATCGTGCCTATCGACAAAATACATCCTTTGTTGCGCATTTATCGGGTGCGTTGATGTCATATAACTTGTCTGCCTTTCATATAATCACATATAGATACAACTCTATACGGGGGAGCTATATGAAGAAGAAAATATCGGCAATTATTTTGTTGTTAGTGCTCTGTCTTAGCGTGCTTGCCGCATGCAGTGGCGGAGATTACCTCACAAAGGCTTCGCAAAGTGCAGACAACTACACTTTGACATTGTCTTACGACAGCCAAAACCACAAACTTTCGGCACATCAGCGAGTAGAGATGACCAACAGAAGCGACAATGCATTCGAAACTGTCAAATTTCACATCTATGCCAATCAATACAGACAGGACGCCGCTAACTCTGTTGTGCCCGACTCTTATCAAACAACTGCATATCCCAACGGAAAAAGCTACGGCAACATCACTATGGACGTAGTGTCCGTCAACGAGCAGGAAGTTGCTTTTGTAATTGAAGGCAACGACAGCGACATACTGAGCGTACCGCTTGGCTTTACGTTGTTTCCCGACCAAAAAGCCACTATTGATATGGTATATGAAGTGACGCTTGCCAACATCGAACACCGCTTGGGATATACAGACAACACAGTCAACCTTGGCAACTTTTATCCTGTGCTTTGCGTAGTTAAAGACGGCAATTACAGCACCACTCCGTACTACTCGTCGGGAGATCCGTTTGTCACCGACATTGCTAGCTACAACGTTAGTATTACTGTACCCAACACATATATGGTAGCTTGTACGGGCGACCTGTTGGAGGTAGACAACAGCGACGCAAGTTTGACCACATACAACTATAGCGCCAAAGCAGTGAGAGATTGGGCAGCCGTACTGTCTGATAAGTTTACAAAGTTGACTTCTACGGTAGGTAATACGCAGATAAGCTACTATTACTATGCCGACAAGACACCTGAGGCCACTTTGGCAAGTGCTGTAGCTACGCTCAACTTTATGAACGAATTTGTAAGTACATATCCATACAAAGAGCTTGTTGTGGCAGAAACTGACTTTTGTTTTGGCGGTATGGAATATCCAAACCTTGCTATGGTATCTTCGGGCACTACCGAATATCTTGAAGCTACTGTACACGAAATAATACATCAATGGTTTTATGGCATTGTAGGCAACGACCAAATTGAAAATGCTTGGATGGACGAAGGTTTGACAGAGTTTTTGACAATGCTTGCCATGGACAAAAGCAACACTGCTACACTTTCTTCTACAATAAAGCAAATGTACAAAGCATATACCACATATGTTGACGTACTGACGCACTACAACGGCTCGTTGGATACATCATTGCGCCCAATATATGAATACTCCAACGACAAAGAGTACGTATATATGACGTACGTAAAAGGTAGCATACTGTTTTACAACCTGTATGACACAATGGGCGAAAGCAAGTTTTCCAAAGCATTGCAAACATATTTCAATCAATGTCGCATGACCACTGCATACCCTCAACAAATGATAGACGCCTTTACAAAAGCGTTTGGGGCAGATACCTCTTCTGTATTCAGCGCATTTATTGAAGGCAAAGACATCATTTACGATAAGACCGTACAACAATAACTATTGAGCAATTTATACACACTTATTGCTACAATACGTAGCAACAAAATAGCTGCAAACAAACTCGATGCGGAAAGGCAAAAACCTTTCCGCATTACTTATACAAAAAAACGGACTATTGATACGCCACTCGGCATTTTCAATAGCCCGCATTATCTATATTATACAATCCAATGTATTGTAACCAATTTGTGAGCCACATAAGCACTTCATAAATGCCATACAGCCAATTAGCCAACAATATTCTTTAGCACACTTTGAACAAGGCGCATATCGCATTCGCCGTTGTGCTCTTTTTTGAAATAAGCCATAACTACAGGTATGCTTTTGTCGGGAAGTGCCATTATCTCTGCCTTAATTTGTTCTTCCGACATCATTTTGGGTAAGTATTTGCTTACAAAGGCTATCTGCTCGTCCAATTTTGACACAGAATCCGCTCTGTTGGCATTGACAAACGCTTGTTTTTCCTCTTCCAGCTCTTTCAAAGTCTTTTGCAGCACTTTGACAATATCTGCATCAGTCAACTCTGCACCTGCAGCCCTGCGCTCTATCTCGGACAACTTAATTTTATTGAGCAATACAGACAATATTGCACGCGCATTGGCATCTTTGTTTTTCAAAGCGGCAATATTGGCATCCTTTAATTGTTGATACAACATAGTATTTTCTCCTTTATTTATACATTACAACAACACCACAAGCATTGTTTGTGACGTGTTACGTTGCTTACACAACGGCAAATTGTGAAGTGCATATACACCACGGTCTTTGCCGCTTACAACATACAATACCTTGCTTAAATTTGTAATAATATCACAACGCAACACACGCCTGTGAACACTACTTACAAACAAGTAAGTGCGACACCACTCAAGCAATGTCGCACTTTCTTACTGATAAGTTTTAGTTTTCCAAAGCTATTACACAATCAAAGTCAACAACTTTGCTCATCATAGTCTGCAATTCTTGCTTGTCAATGTCAAGTCCTTCGTCAAGCAATACCCAGCTACAACGCGTCTCTTCGCTTTGAGGTACGCCGAATATCAAGCTCAGATATACTTGCACTTTGAGACTTGCGTCCAACTGAGCATAACTCCACGTTTTGTCGCCCAAACGCAAGTTAAGCATACCATAGTTGTCCATATCTACAAAGTACTCTTCACCTGTAAATATACGCAAATAACGCTGTGCACCGTTGAGTATCCACTTCAACTTGTCTTGCGCAAGTACCAATACCATCTTGTTTTTGCGTATTGCACTACGCATTGTCTTCATGCTGCCTGCCTCGGTAGCCGTTGCCACATAATGCAACTTGGTATTGTTGGAAGCCACATAGTGTTGCATCGTATCATTGCATTTTTGTTCAAGCTCTGCCTTTTCTGCTGTTTTTGCATCAATCTGGGCTTGCGTATCTGCAATGTCTTTGTCAAGATTTTGTGCAGCAGTAATTGCACTTTCGGGCTGTTGTTGCAACAGTTTGTAGTTTCTGTCAATTCTTTCTGCAATCTTTTTGCAACGCTCATCGTACTCTACGATAGCCTCACGCAACTCTGTGCTGTCCTTTTGGTCTTTGTACTGCTCAATGTCTTCCTGCGTGATACCGCGTTTTTCCATTTCGCTTTCCAAAGCACGGCTTACATCGTCAAGTTCGCTCTTCAACTGACCGTATGTGTAAAGCAACTTTTCGTAAGTAACCTTTTTGCCAAACAACTCTTTTTCCACTGTATAGCGGGAGTCTGTAAGTTGGTCGGTTTCGCTTTGCAAGCTGTTAATCTCGTAGTTGAACTCAGACAAAGCAAGGTCATAATTTTCTTTTTCTGCTACCTCTTTTGCATGTTCGGTAGCCTTTTGAATACCTTCCTCGTTAGCCTGAATAGCTCTGTTGTGCTCCATAATGGAAGCCTGTACACGCACAAAGTTGCTGTCCAACTGTTCAAGCTGTGTAGTCAACGATTTGTATTGTTCGTAGCTCGATGCCATACGCTCGCTCATATCGCACAACTCTTCCTTAACACGGTCGTTAGTGCCGATAAACTGCTCAAGCGTGCTGGAGCTGTCTTCCATTTGTTGTTGTGTTTCTTCCAAGTGGTTGAGTCTTGCTTTCAAAGCGCCAAGCTGTGTGCGCAAGTCTTCCACGTCCCCTCTCAAACGCTTCAACTCTACGTCGTTACGCACCGTATCTTCTTGCGCTTGCAACAAGTACTGTGTACCGTTGTTGCTCTCCAACGCTTTGAGGTAATTGGATACGTCATCGTTGCGGTTGCGAGTAACTATCTCGTTGTAACGGTTGTTGATGTTTGTCTTTTCCTGACGCAAAGCCGCCATATCGGCTTCGTTAATCTCTATCTGGCGTACAATTTCGTCCAAACGTCCCTGTACTTCACTGCGTTTTGCAAGCAGTACTTCGTAGTCGGCAAGACGTTTTTCCGAATCTTGCATAACTGTAGCCACTTCCTGATCGGTAATGTCGGTAGTAGCCGCATATACGCTACCTTCACCTTGTGTGTACAGTTTTTGACTGTTGAGCAATACTTCACGCTTAAATTCTTCCTGCTTGCACAGACGCAGTCTGTTTACTTCTCTGTCGAGCAAGTTTTTGCTGTGTTCGAGCTCAAGCAATCTGTGGTCGTAGTCTTCCTTTGCACGTTGCAAGTTGCGTTTTTTGGATGTCAACGAATCGTTGATTAACAACAACTTGTTGTAACGAGCGTCCAAAACTTGCAAAATGGTGTCTTTTGCTTTGACAGGCGTGATATTGCCGTCCAATTCTGCAACGGACTTAAAGCGTTTGCGTTGCAAAAGGTATATATTTTCTTTTTCGTTAATTTGCTGTTCTTTTTCTGTCAGTTCGGCTTGCACCTGATCGCGCTGTTTTCTCACTTCGTCGATCATAACGCCAATGCGCACCATATCCAACAATTCGCCTACCGAACGATTGGGGAACTGCACACTGTCCATGCCGCCACGCGCCTCAGTAATTTTGCCCTCAACAACATTGAGTTTTTGTTTAAGCTGTGCGCGCTCTGCCTCTATCTGCTCTGCTTGGTCGTTGAGCTCCATCAACTTTTGTTTGAGCTCATCGTTGCGTGATTGCAAATCACCAATAGTAGCAATCTCTGCATTGATTATCTCAATGCGGCGTTTTCTATCTGCAACAATATCCAACTTCTGCTGTTTTTCCAACCACTGCTGTTCAATAGTGTTGAGCTCACTTTCCTGAAATTGAACATCGTTAGCAAACTCGTCACGCTCGTGTTCACATTCGGCAACAGCCTCTTGCAGTATTTTTTCTCTCTCTACTTTGGGAAGCACCGCCATTACATTGTCGTATCTGCGCAGACTTTCACGCTGTTCTTCTACAGCCTCTTTCTGCTCGGACAATACGCGGTAAGTAGTTTGAAGTTTTTCCAACTCTTTCAACAGTTGCGTTGTAACAGTAGACTCTGCCTGTTGTGTTTTGAGCTGATTAAGACGTTCGGTAAGTTGAAGCAACTCTTCGGAAGTCTCTCTCAACTGTTGATTGGCTTGTTCCAACTGTTTTTTGTTGGACAGGTGTTGCTCCGAATTGGTAATTTCGTCCATCTTGCGTTTGATGTCTTCGCACTTTTCGGTAAGCTCTGCTGTCTCTTTGTTGGCACTGCCTATTATGTCACGCAACAACTCTACGCTACGGAACACATTGAGGTTGCCGTCAAACGCATCAACTTTGCTTTGTTCTACAAAATCGTTTGCCAAAAGTGCAGCAGGGCTCATTCCCAGCAACTCTTCCAACAAAGCAGGTACGTCGTTGCCCTCGGCAATTAGCTCCACCTCATCGTCAGTAATTTTTTGAAATTGCATGTATGTGCCTTGTGAACCATGATAACGTTTTAGCACATATTTGATGTTGTCTACGCTAAAACGTACGAATACGTCTTCGTCACACTGTACGTCGCCGCACAAACAAAATTTGAGGTATTTGTCAGCCAAATCGTTTTGCGTAAGCACCAACTTGTTGGGACTTGCGCCCGTGCCAAAAGTAAATACTTGCTTTTTACCCGTTTGACGATTAACGGCTTCCACGCTATGTAGTTTCATAATGCTCCCCCTGTAATTAGTCGCTCATTTGTTGGAAAAAATTGTTGTAATAGTCAAGCATTTGTGCTACAATTCTTAACAAGCATTGTCCGTTGCGTTGCGGACAACAATTTGTATGTGTGTTAAAACTCTTCACAATACGCCATACTATCTATAATGCTTAATTATATACTATTTTTGCAAAATAATCAAGGCTTTGAATAAATAATTTACGTACATTTGTGTTAATTTGCACCCCAAGAGAGGTCTATTATGTTTTGCCGATTGGAACAACATCTTTCTACAGACGGCTACACCGTTGTGGACAACAAACTACTCATCAACTATCTGCCCGATGCGCCCGATGCCGCATTGAAGGTGTACCTTATGGGGCTTGCTCTTGCAGGCGACACCCCCGACAACACATTGGAGGCTATGGCGACCAAACTTAATATGTCCAAAGAGGACGTAATGGACGCTTTTTTGTATTGGGAAGAATTGGGGCTTGTGGCAATAACCAACACACCCTACGAGCAAGTAACCTACCTCGAAGTGCGCGATTCGGCATCTGTGCTCAAAAAAATTAAACCTTCCAAGTACGGCAAGTTTGGCAAAGAAATACAAAACATAATCAACGGCAGAATGTTGACCGTCAACGAGTACAACGAGTACTATATGTTTTTGGAAAACACCACCTTTGCACCCGATGCACTGTTAGCTGTCGCCCGTTACTGCGTAGACCTCAAAGGCAACGATATCAATTACCCTTACATACTTACAGTTGCACGCAATCAACTATCCAAAGGTGCGCTAACCAAAGACGCGGTTATGCAAAACCTCAGCACTCAGTCCAAATACGACAGTGACATACGTATGCTGTTTAAGCAGCTCAAAGTCAACCGCGCTATCGAACATCAGGACAGAGAGCTGTACGAAAAATGGGGCAAAATGGGCTTTTCGCTCGACGTATTGACATACATTGCTCAGCAAGTAAAGTCGGGCGGAACAAAAAGGTTGGACAGCCTTTGCAACGAATACTATCGCAACGGGGCAATGTCGCAAAAGGAAATTGAAGCCTACCGCAATCAAAAAGATGCACTGTACGACATTGCAACAGACGTCAACAAGGCTATAGGCGTGTATTACCAATCGTTAGATAGCGTTGTGGATGAATACGTATCGCATTGGGTACAAAGAGGCTACGACAAAGAAACATTGCACACTGTAGCCAGATATTGCTTTCGCAACGGCATACGCACTTTGCAAGGCGTAGACAGCACGTTGGACAAATTTTACAAATTGGGACTTGTAACCATACAAAGCATTGACACCTATCTCAACAGACTACTTGCCACAGACAAACTGATTGCCGAAGTGTTGGAAGGTGCCTCTATAGTACGCAACATAACGCAAGCGGACAGACGGCTATACAACACTTGGACAAGTGATTGGGGATTGTCGCACCAACTTATTTTGTTTGCGGCCCAACAGAGCGTAGGCGCAGTAAACGCCATACACTATCTCAACAAAGTACTGTCCAATTACAAAGCGCAAGGCATAGACACAGTGGAAAAGGCGCAGAAGTTGCAAGACACTGCACCCACCACGTCCAAGCAAAAGAACACTGCCGACTTTGCGCAACACGATTACACAGATGAACAACTTAGCGCATTGTTTACCAATTTAGAAAACGTGGAGTTGTAATATGAAAACTACACCCTTACAAAAAGCTCAAGACATAATAGCACAAAGACGTCAACAGGCTATTGCACAAAGTGAAACTTTGATGGACACGCTCAATGCTAACGTGCCATTCAAACTTGCCGATACCGAAGTAAGACGTCTGCGTGTGGCGCTTGCTCTATCAAAAACTGACGCAGACAAAGCCAATACAAAGGCACAGCTCAACAAGGCTTTGGCAAAACGTCACAAAGAGCTACTGACACTCGGATACAGCGAAGACGACCTCAAGCCACACTTCACTTGTTCGAAGTGCAACGACACCGGATATGTAAACGGCAAGCGTTGTGTATGCTTAAAGCGTGCACTAACCGAAGTTTTGACAGCAGACTGCACTATTGACAATGCACAATACACCTTTGAAAAGAGCAAGGAAAGCAATGAGCACAATCAAAAGGTGTACAAAGTGTGCAAAGACATCTGCGACAAGGGCGACAAAGCAAAGTTGCGCAACATATTATTGACGGGCAAGACGGGCACAGGCAAAACATACCTATTGAGCGCAATAGCCAACAGAATGTTGACGCAAGGCAGACAGGTGTTGTTTTTGACGGCATACAACCTCAACAACCAATTTTTGAAATGTCATTTGGCGGATATTGCCGACAAAGACGCCTACCTGGACAATCTTACACAATCGGAAGTGTTGGTAATAGACGACCTCGGCACTGAAAATATTCTCAAAAATGTGACTATAGAATATCTGTTTGTTGTGCTTAACGAACGTATGCAAAACAAGCTGACTACAATAATAAGCACCAATCTCGGATTGCAAGAGTTGAGAGCACGCTACGAAGACAGAATATTTAGCCGCATTGCCGACCAATCGGTAACACTGTTGGCAGAGCTTGTAAGCGCAGACAAACGTCTGTCCACTACTAAAGCAAAGCAATAAACGTGTTGTCACGCCATACACGTAAGCTTAAATTTTAGTGCTGCACAATAGTTCTTAGTGTTTTTTGCAACAATTATTTTGGCGCATTGCACAAATGAGGCATATAGCTAATATCAAAATTTAGCAAAACATCTTTATGAATAATTGACATTCAAAACAAAACAATATATAATGTCTAAGCGTGAATACGCAGGCGAAGTTTGACACATCAGCTTTGCGGTATTTACAAGACATTATGCTGCTATGGCTCAGCAGGTAGAGCACGTCCTTGGTAAGGAATATCGAGGCGAAAAGCGGGGTACGCCGAAACCCCTCAAAATTCGGCAAAAACTTCATTTGCTGATATGGCTCAGTAGGTAGAGCACGTCCTTGGTAAGGACGAGGTCGCGGGTTCAAATCCCGCTATCAGCTCCACATAAAAATGCACAAATCGTTATGATTTGTGCATTTTTTCTATGGTTTTATGCATTTTTTGGGAATATTTATGCAGATGCAAAAAATCCCTGAAATTAAATGGTAGTAAAAATTTTCAAAATGGTGGTAAATTTGCAGACGAATTTTTTGGTGTTTTCGCCGAAAAATATTCTTTCCGAAAAAACTGTCCGTACCGCTCGAAAACTGCCTAATTCTGCCCCAATGGTAGTAAAATGGTAGTAAAAATTTTTTCTGAAATTACTAAGTTGTTTTGAGGGTACTTAAAAGGCAGAAAAAATTATTGTTGGTTTGTGAATTTGTTTTACTCTTATTGTATTGTTGACAATTAAATTACTTAATGCAACTAAAAGCAGAGAATGATATAGACTATAAATTACATACTTCTGCAACTGTCATATCTCCTTTTATTCGATTATTCTGTACTGCGATCTCAGTACGTGTCTTTGCAGCCGCTCGTCGTATTCGGACGCGGGAAACCGCCTGAATATTATGCGTTTCCGCCCGGACAATAAATATCCGTTCACCCCGCGTGAACAAAGCGTATCGGGCCGACCGAACGGGAATTTTTCCGCGTTCCGGGCGCAAACGGCGCACAAACAAAGAGAGTACCGCAAAAACGGCACCCTCCCGATCCTCTTTATGTATAATTATACCAATATTTTATTCAGCAGATTTTCGAAATTGTCTTTCGTCAATTCCGTTATCCCGTCGAAACCGCTTGCTTCCATGAAATATTCATAGCCGCCTGCCGCAAATCTGGCGTAGGCAGTAACATGTCGTGAATCGAAAATATCATATGCTACCGTATAGCCGTTTACGGCTGCAATACGAGTAAGGTTATCGTAATTATCGCAGGTGATAAACTCATAATGCTCGTACAGCCTTATTCTATACGTAACATAAAACGCATCCGTCGTTTCGCCGTTCGCCACGGAAAGCAGATTGTTCGTCAATACGTATGACAGCACGAACGTTTCGTCGGTTTTAAGCATCTCTTTCGTGACGGATTCCGTCTGCACCACGCCTGACATATCGAACAGACAAATATCCGGTAAGGCTTTCACTTCATCGACTGTAATCCTTTGGCTTATGACATCGTTATAACCGTACAGCGCGGGCGACTCGGGCGCCGACATATTGGCGACAAGAACGGGAATGATTATCGCCGCTATCATGAGCAGCGGGACAGCGATAAGCGCTCCGCGCCTGACGGCAGCGGCTGCTCCGGCGCCGACGCGCACATGCGGA
>CASEME010000008.1 GCA_949289125.1 uncultured Eubacteriales bacterium | reverse complement strand
ACGCTTTCAACGACACTATCAACCAAATTACACTTGGTGAAGTACTGTCCAATACAGACTCGGCAATGCTTTCTGCTTTGCAAGATACAAAACTTAGCGACATTGGCACTGCTATTGACAACTTGTATATGGGCACAGCTTTGGGACTGTATCGTCTGGAAATAACGGGCAAAGATATGACACCCGTATCAGGTGACGTATACAGCTACAATGACGGTAGCGTAAAATATGCGATAAAAGACGGTACAAAATACTACAGTGCTCAGCAAAACGGTGGCGAGTATTCTCTTGTATGGTACACTGATGCAGATTGCCAAACACCTGCAAACTCGCTCAACCAAAAGATTGCCAACAACAAATTGGGCAACCTCAATTCGAAAACCATAGAAAATATTGTAAAAGCTATGACTGTTCAAGAAATGATGGATTGTGAAGTACTCAGCTTTGACGACAATACACAAAGCAAACTCAATAGTTTGTTTGGTGGCGACAGTTGGAAAACGTTAGCTATAGGCGAGTTTATCAACCAACTTATCGGCAAACTGCCCAGCTGACAAGCTGTTGCTCAAAAGTTGATATTGCACTGTTTGTAACAACTAAATAAATAACAACAAAGCGACAATGCTACAAAGCATTGTCGCTTTTATTTTTTCACAAGCAAATTGTTGCTGATATAGTTACACAGTATTTTTAAGTTGCGTTACGAGCTACTACTTATCTATACTTACTCCGTATTTGTCGCATATAGCCATAGCTACTTTAAGTCCGTCCACTGCCGAACTTGTAATACCCCCTGCATAGCCACAACCTTCACCGCAAGGATAGAGATTGGGGCAATCCACACTGCACAGCAACTGTTTGTCACGCAATATGCGTACAGGAGAAGAAGTACGCGTTTCTGCGGCAATCAATATACCGCATTTGTCAAAGCCACTGATTTTTTTGCCAAACACAGAAAGCCCTTCCTTCAATGCCTGACAGATAAAACGAGGCAATATATCCCACAAGTTGCAAGGCACAAGACCGTTGCGGTAGCTGGAAGTCATTTGCAACTGTGTGCTTGCCTTACCTTTTATAAAATCTACCACATTTTGAGCAGGGGCGGCATATTGTTTTGTGTTTTTGGTGTAATTGTAGCACTTTTGCTCTATTTCTCGTTGCAATGTCACACCACCCAATACGCCTTGATAAAAGTCAGCTTGGTTGACATTGACCACCAACGCGCTGTTGCTGTTGTCTGCCATACGGTCGTAGTTACTCATACCGTTGACCACAACACCATATCTCTCACTTGACGAGCACACAACCTCACCACCCGGACACATACAAAAGCTGTAACAACTTCTGCCTGACGGCAATTTGTCAGCAACAAGTTTGTAATTGGCAGATTGCAAATCTCTGTGCGTCAACGCAAGTGCGCCATACTGTGCCTGAGAGATAAACTGTCTGCTATGCTCTACTCGTACGCCTATTGCAAATGGCTTTGGCTCAACAGTAAAGCCGTTGGATACAAGCATACTGTACGTATCGCGCGCGCTGTGACCTATTGCAAGCACTACTTCGTCAAACTGTTGTAAGTCTGTTTCGCCATTTACTGTGTTGCGACAAGTAAGTTGCAATTTGCCGTTGTGCACTACGATGTTGTCCACACAGCAGTCAAAGCGTATTGTTGCGCCCTGACTGTTGAGCACATCTCGCATATTTGCCACAACGTCCACTAATTTGTCCGTGCCGATGTGGGGCGTTGAGCTGTACAAAATATCCTGTGGCGCACCGCACCGCGCAAATTCGTTAAAAACTGTATAAATTAGCGGAGAGGAAATACCGCTTGCCAACTTGCCGTCCGAAAACGTGCCCGCACCGCCCAAACCGTATTGCACGTTGCAATTTTCGTCCAAATCAGCATTGCCCGACCAAAAGTTTTGTACCTTTTGTTGGCGCAAATGAATGTCCGAACCACGTTCAAATATTGTCACCTCAAAACCGTTTTGTTGCAACAACCGTGCAGCAAACAATCCGGATGGTCCGCTACCGACAACTGCAATACGAGCGTTTGTTTTGTTTGCACACTCTTTATTAGACAGAATATCGCGTGGCTCAACATATGGCGTACAATTAGTTGGCTTTGCACCATGCTTAACTGTTATTACATAGCTACACACTATGCGAATATCGTGTTTTTTGCGCGCGTCTACACTGCGTTTGTGCAATTTGCAATGCAATATATCTTCACTATTTAGTGAAGTTTTGCGTGCTACCGCTTGGCAAGGATCAGTTTTGTCGTTGAGCGCAAAACTGATTGGCACGGTAAGAAAAGTATTGTTTGTGTTAGTCATATATCTTGCCGTCCTGCTTTAAACAATAGTACAACGCCGAAGCAGTTGCAAAGTGTATGTTGTAACCTCCGCAAAGTCCGTCCACATCGAGTATTTCGCCAAGCGCATATATTCCGTTGGGCAAACGCAAATTGTCGTCCACATATTGGTCGGCAATACCACCTGCTGTTACCTGACTGTATTGAAAACCGCACAGCTTGTCCACTTGATAAACAAAATGCTTTGCGCTATCAGCCAATTTTTTTGCATTGAGCGTGCTACCTGTTGCACTGCGCTTGAGTATTACTTCGGCAACTTTGTTGTGCAATATGCCACAAAATAGCTGTTCTTTGCTATATCCGTCGGCTATACGCCGTTGCAACATATTCACAAGCTCGTTGTACTCCAATGTGGGCAACAAGTCTATCTCTATAGTATAGTCCATCGCCTGCCCCTCGACACTTCTACGTGCAATGGTAGCGGACAAATCCATTGTGCATATACCCGACAAGCCATATTCACGAAACAACACCTCACCGCTACTTTTTGCAAGTACTGTATTGCCACTTTTTAGCACCATATTGCACTTACTGCGAATGCCATTGAGTACTACTTCGGGATTTTTGACCGCTATAGGCGTGAGCGTTGGATTAAGCGAAGTAAAATATTGTTTGGGGATAAAGTTGCTATGCTCTGCTATCTTTATTTGGCTGTTACTACCGCAGGCAGCTATCACTTGGTCTGCCTTGTATTGCGTGCCATTGGATACCACAACTGCAAAAGTATTGCCTGTGTGTTTGACCTCAACAACTTTACTTTCGCACACAATATTGACGCCCAAGCGTTGGCAAGCATATCTAAGACAATCTACCACAGTGTGCGAATTGTCGGTAACAGGATACACTCTTCCAAAAGAATCAGCGTAAGTTACTATGCCTATACTCTCCCAAAAAGATATACACTGTTTAACTGATATATTGCCCAAAACACGCCGAGCCACACTGCTATTGTTGTAGCACTCTATTGTGGTGTTGATGTTATCCATATTGCATCTGCCGTTGCCGCTTGCGGCTATCTTTTTGCCTATGCGTTTGTCGGCTTCTAGCAACGTGACGGAGTGTCCTGCACGTGCGCTTTGCACTGCGCACACAAGTCCGCTTACGCCACCGCCTATTATTAGTTTTTTCATTGCCAATACCTTGCCTGTAGCTTTTGACAATATTGTAAAACACATTTATCGGTTAGTCAACAGCAAAGCATCACAAATTTGCTTTATTACACATACAGGTGTTGTAAATACGGCATAATCGGCATACCCCTGCACACTGTAAACTTCTATACCACATTGTTGTAAACAGGTGAGCACAGTACTTACAACATACTGTAGAGCGTTTTTGTAAACTACCACGGTACGGTAGCCAATATCTATGCGTTTGTGCGCAACACCAATAATATTGTCTGATGAGCTTTGATTGCTGACCACTGTACCGCTATCGTATTTGTTGTAAATGTTGCGGATATGTATAGGTATGGACGCTTTCATAACAGGGTGTATGCTACTTGGGTGCAACACCTCAGCACCGTTACGTGCAAGCAGATACATATCGTTGTAGCTTACGCAAGGCACTGTGCGCACATTGCTTACCAAACGTGGGTTTGCCACGCACAAGCCGTTGACATCCGTCCAATTTTCGTACACCGAAGCATTTATGGCACGTGCTGCAAGCGCACCGCTTATGTCTCCGCCACCTCTGCTGAACAGTCGCACATTGCCCCATTGGTCGCTACCATAAAAACCGCCCATAACGCACCTGCCCCCTGCTTGGTACGCTTGCCGTATATTGGACAGAGTTTTTTTGATGTCGCAACCGTTTTTGCCAAATTTGACAATGTCGGCAGCTTCCACATAGTTAGCATTTAGATACACCGCGGCTATTTTTGCGCTCAACTGCTCACCTTTACTTACTGTCAAAGCCTCGTTGTTGCAAGTTTTTATTTGCGCGTATGTTTCATCAAGCAATCGCTCTATATCCATTTTTATTGCGTGTTGAGCAACAAGTGTTTTGTACCGCGAAGCAATACTGTCAAATATACTGCGCTTATAACCGCTTTGGTGCAGTTGATACAAAAGGTCTGTCACTTTGGTATCACCGTCAAAGCGTTTGCCATATGCAGACACTACTACAAAACCGTGGTGAGGCGTAAGCACGTCTTTTACTTTGTCAATGTTGCGGCTTATCATACATGTGCCGCCAAACTTAGCTACTATCATTGATAGTATTGTATGTATGTTGTTGGTATGTGTGTACAAAAAAAGTCGGCACAAGACTTAAAAAACAGTCCTTGCCGACTAATTGTTAATATAGTTTTGGGCTAAGCCATAGACACAAGCAAAACGCACAACACAGCGCACACTACCGAAAGCAATGTTACAAGCCAATTTTTGCGAAATACTGTATTAAAGAATGTAGACACTCTTTGTGAAAACGACGGTTTGTTGCGCATTACTCTTTACCTCCCCATAATGTTTCTTCTTCGCTGTTATCTGTAAGGTGCATTGCATGATTGAGTACACGTTTCAACGAATCCGCATCGAGATAACGCTTTATTTTGCCATCGTGCATAGCAGATATAATACCGCTTTCTTCACTTACCACTATGGCGGTTATGCCGGGGTTAACTTCGGACATACCTATTGCCGCACGGTGACGCGTACCAAACTCTCGCGGCAAATTGAGGTTTTGAGTAAGTGGCAAGTAACAACCTGCTGCCACCACCTGATTGGCCATAATTATCACTGCACCGTCGTGCAACGGTGTTTTGGGGAAGAAAATTGTCTCAAGTAAGTCGCCCGTTATTTCACCGTTAATCAACGTACCGCTATCCAAAATAGAGTCTTGCATATTGTCTGCAATTATTATCAATGCGCCCGTATCGCTTTTACTAAGATGCTGACAAGCACGCACTATTGCATCTACCGATTTGTGCAACTCTTCTCTACCCAAATAGTCGTCATCGGTAAGAAAGTCCACATGCTTACGCAAAGCACGTCTAAACAGGTCTCTGCGAAAATCCTGTACAAAAAACAGCAGGTTGGTAACACACAAAGCACCAGCCAAAAAGTAGATATAAAATGAGTAATTGGGCACGTTGAAAAACGAGCCTACAAAGCACAAAAGTATAAAGGATACTTCTATGTATATAAGCCAATGCAAATTGCGTTTGCGTGCATAAGAAAATGAGACGTAAAAAAATACCGTCACTATCAATATCAACAATATTCGGGCAATAATATCCAGCACACTTCCGCTGAAAAAAAGTTTGATATGCTCTATCATACGTCTTTCTCCTGCTTGTACGTAACGATTATACTATACTTTACAAAAATTATAAAGCAATTTTGTATTAGTAATACAAAAATACTTCATTATTTTGCTTAATTCTCATATAATTTAACGTTAAAACGGTAGGAGGTAATACAATGTTGAGAGTAAGTATAGCTGGCTATGGCAATGTGGGCAAAAGCTTGTACAAAATTATCAATGATAGCAGCGACTTACAACTTGTTGCAGTATATTCGCGCAGAAAGCTCGATATTGCTCAATATCGCCCTATAGAAAGCATTGTTACCGACACAAAAGACACAGATGTGTTGCTTGTTGCTATGGGTAGTTACAAAGATATGTTTGAATATATGCCTGCTATTGCCGGCAAATACAACACTGTAGACAGCTACGACAATCACGCCACTATGCAACAATACAAGTATCTACTGCATGACAAACAAAAGCAAAACAACAAAATATCCGTTGTTGCCGCAGGGTGGGATCCCGGACTGTTGAGTATGGAAAGGACACTGATGAGCGCATTTATCAACGATACCCCTGCAACCTTTTGGGGCAAAGGTATATCGCAAGGACATACCAACACTATCAAGTCTTTGCCCGAAGTGCACGATGCATTGCAACTGACAGTGCCCAAACAAAGTGCAATAAAACTCAAACTTGCTACGCCCAACCAAATTGTAGACGCCAAACAGTCGCATATACGGCTATGCTATGTATGTTGTGACGCAAAAGACAAATCTACTGTGGCTCACAAAATAGCTTCTATCCCCGATTATTTCAAAGGGTACAAAACAATAGTAAAGTTTGTTTCGCAACAAAAGTTGCAACAACTAAAGCAACGCTATATTGGGCACGCAGGCACGGTGATTGCCAACGACGGCAAAGCCAAGGCACAATTTTGCGTCAATTTACATAGTAATGCCGACTTTACCGCACAAATAATGCTAAAGTATGCAAAAGCAATACCTAATATGCTTAGCGACAATTACAGTGGCGTGTTGGACTGCATGGACATACCGCTAAAGTACCTTGTACCCGACAAAACTCTTTTGTAACAAGAACAGCCTTTGCCCGCACCACCTGCCAAGCAAAGGCTGTATTGATATTTGTCTATTGTTCCAACGTACTGTACAAAATGGTTTGTACCTGCGCTTCGTTGAGAAGTTGCATAGAAAACTCATCGGGATAACCCTCTTTGTACACTATACGTTTGATGCCCGAATTGATAATCATTTTGGCACAAATTACGCAAGGCTGATGCGTGCAGTACAAAGTAGCACCTTCCAAGGATATACCAAGACGCGCCGCCTGTATTATTGCGTTTTGCTCGGCGTGCACAGCATAACACAGCTCGTGACGTGTGCCGCTTGCAATATTTAGCTTTTTGCGCATACACTCACCACGCTCCACGCAACTTTTGATACCGCTGGGCGCACCGTTGTACCCTGTAGTAAGTATGCGTTTGTCTTTGACAATTATTGCACCTACGTGTCTGTTGTCCTGATAACAACTCGACCACTCGGCTACTTTTTCGGTTAGCTCCATAAAACGCTTGTCCCATTTGTTCATTCAACTTTCCTCCGCGCCCTTTTTGAGCAAAATGTATGTAATAAGTTTATATCTTTACAATCCTTTTGTCAAGACCTAACTTGGTGTACATCACTTAGATTGCACCGCTTTGCAAACAAAAAACTAACTTTTTGACGGGTGACATTTTGCGACAAAATATTTGTGCAAAAGCGTCTTAATATTATTGACAATTAGTAAAAAGGTAGTATAATATACTTAGCACTCGAAAGCATAGAGTGCTAATATTAGGTAATAATTAAATGTGGAGGCAAATTTTATGAAGTTGAGACCACTTTTTGACAAGGTAGTCATTAAGGAACTGAAAGAAGAAGAAACCAACAAAAACGGTATTTTTCTTCCTTCTGCTGCAAAAGAAAAGCAGGACATAGCAACAGTTGTGGCTGTTGGCAACGGAGGCGTTGTGGACGGCAAAAAAGTTGACATGGTAGTAAAAGTTGGCGACAAAGTGCTGTTCAGCAAATATGCAGGCAGCAAGTTTACCATTGACGGCGAAGAAGTAACTGTTATTAGTCAAAGCGATATATTGGCTATCGTAGAATAATTTTTTGAAGGAGATATTGCAATATGGCAAAGCAAATTAAATACGGCGAAGAAGCAAGAAAAGCATTGGAAGCAGGCGTAAACAAACTTGCCGATACTGTAAAAATTACTATTGGTCCTAAAGGACGCAACGTTGTGCTTGAAAAGAAGTTTGGCAGTCCGCTTATCACCAACGACGGTGTTACTATTGCCAAAGAGATTGACCTTGAAGATCCTTTTGAAAACGTTGGCGCACAGATTATGAAAGAGGTATCTACAAAAACCAACGACGTAGTTGGTGACGGTACCACCACTGCAGTTGTACTTGCACAGGCTATTATCAAAGAAGGTAGCAAAAACGTAGCTGCAGGCGCTAACCCTATTATTTTGAGAAAAGGTATCGACAAGGCTGTAGAAGTATGCGTAGAAAAGTTGCAAAAGATTAGCCAACCTGTTGCAGGCAAGCAATCTATTGCTCAGGTAGCAAGCATATCTGCAGGCGATGAAAAAATTGGCGAACTTATCTCGGACGCTATGGAAAAGGTGGGCAACGACGGCGTAATAACTGTAGAAGAAAGCAAAACAATGCGCACCGAACTTAACGTTGTAGAAGGTATGCAGTTTGACAGAGGCTACTGCTCACCCTATATGGCAACTGACCTTGACAAAATGGTTGCTGACCTCGATAACCCCTATATACTTATCACAGACAAAAAGGTATCTTCTATACAAGAGTTGTTGCCTTTGCTCGAACAAATTGTAAAGACCGGTAGCAAGCTGTTGATAATTGCCGAAGACGTAGAAGGCGAAGCACTTACTACACTTATCCTCAACAAGTTGCGCGGAAGTTTTGTATGCGTAGCTGTCAAAGCACCTGGCTTTGGCGACAGAAGAAAGGCTATGCTTGAAGACATTGCTGTACTTACAGGCGGCAGAGTTATAAGCGAAGAAGTTGGTCTTGAGCTTAAGACAGCTACACTCGATTTGTTGGGCAGAGCAAAACAAGTAAAAGTTGACAAAGACAACACTATCATTGTAGAAGGCGCAGGCAGTGCTGAGGCTATTGCTCAACGTGTAAAGCAAATTCGAAATCAAATGGCAGAAAGCACAAGCGACTACGACAAAGAAAAATATCAGGAACGTCTTGCAAAACTTGCAGGCGGTGTTGCAGTAATCAACGTAGGCGCAGCAACAGAAGTAGAGATGAAAGAAAAGAAACTGCGCATAGAAGACGCACTCAACGCTACTCGTGCAGCAGTTGAAGAAGGTATTGTACCCGGTGGCGGCGTTGCACTGCTCTCCACAATAAGCGATGTTGAAAAATTGATGACCAAACTAAACGGTGACGAAAAGACAGGCGCAAGCATTGTACGCAGAGCTTTGGAAGCTCCTATCAAACAAATTGCTATCAATGCAGGCGTAGACGGAGGCGTGATTGTCAACAACGTTCTTAACAACAAATCTGCAAACTACGGCTATGACGCTTTGAACGACAGCTACGGCGATATGATGAAAAAGGGCATACTTGATCCTACCAAAGTTACCCGTTCGGCACTTCAAAATGCTGCAAGCGTTGCTGGTACACTGCTTACTACCGAAAGCGTTGCTTGCGATATACCCGAACCTCCTCAACCGCAAGCAGCACCCAACCCCGACATGTATTGATAAATAGACAACAAAAAAACCGCCCTGTATTATGATGTGTACCCCAAAAGTTAGACACTTTTGGAGGTACACATTTTTTTATGGCAAGAAAACAGAGATTTAACAGAAAGTATAGCCCTGAGTTCAAACTTTGTGTTATACTAGATATGCTAGAAAACCATTTGGGATATGGTGAAACTGTAAGAAAGTATTGGCATGTTGCAACGTCTTTAGAG
>CASEME010000007.1 GCA_949289125.1 uncultured Eubacteriales bacterium | reverse complement strand
CGTAGCGTATGGGGACAGGTAGGATATTCCTTTGTCATTAGCGGTGCAATAGGCAACGCAATAGACCGCGCATTTTTGGGAGATGGCTTTTTCAACGGTGCTGTGCGCGACCTAATTTATGTGCGCGGTTTTGCAATATTCAACATAGCGGACAGCTTTTTGACTGTGGGCGTTATTTTGGCAATAGTAGCTCTTTTGTTTACCGATAGAGATTCGCTTGTCAAAGAGATGATAGCCGACAGTAAGCGCAAAAAACAACAACTGTCCAACGCCAACGCTCCCGATGACAACCAAGCACAACAAGATAGCAACAACAGTCAGTCCGACACACAGACGGACGCTAACAAAAAGGAAGATAAGTAAGGTGAATACTATAGTGTTGACTGCCGAGCGCAAGTACGACAGATTGGACGCATTTCTTGCCGACAACTGTGAGCTTACGCGCTCACGTTTGCAAAAACTTATTGCAGACGGACAAGTAGTTGTGGACGGTGTAATTGTTACCAAAAGTTCCGCTGCGGTAAAATGTGATAGCCAAGTCAGTGTGCATTTGCCCGACAGTGTGCCTATGGATATTGTGCCACAGGACATACCCATAGACATTGTGTACGAAGACGAACATCTTGCCGTTATCAACAAGCAACAAGGGCTAACCGTGCACCCTGCCAACGGTGTATATACAGATACTTTGGTCAATGCTTTGTTGTACAAACTTACCAATCTGTCAGGCATCAACGGGGTATTGCGCCCAGGTATAGTGCACAGGTTGGACAAGCTGACAAGCGGTCTGTTGGTGGTAGCAAAGGATGACGTTGCGCATGTTCGTCTTGCAGAACAGATAAAGGACAAAACTTGCAAGCGTATTTATCTTGCAGTAGTGGAAGGCGTGATAAAGCAAAACAACGGCAAGGTGGAGCAACCGATTGCACGTAGCCGTGCCGATCGCAAAAAAATGTGTGTGGACGTCAACGGACGAAGTGCACTCACTTATTTTGACGTTATCGAACGTTACAAAAGTAAAACCTTTGTACGCTTTGAGCTAAAAACAGGACGGACGCATCAGATACGTGTACATTGCAAATATATTGGTCACCCGATAGTGGGAGATACAGTGTACGGTTACAAAACACAGCGTTTCAAACTCAACGGTCAGTTGTTGCACGCTTGGCAGTTGCAATTTGTACATCCGTACAGCGGACAGCTTATGACCTTTGAAGCGCCGTTGCCCGATTATTTTGTCAATGTGCTAAGTATTTTGCGTAGCGGAGGGGAATATGAGAAAGTTATTGAACTTAATGAACATGTCCAAAAATGACGTGCTCAATTTTTTGGAAGTGGCTTGGCAGATGAGGCGCATAGCCGTTACATCGTACAAGCGCAGTCCACAGCTTGTAGGTGCGTCTATAGCAGGAGTATTTCCCAGACAAGATATTGTATCCAAAGCGTTTGCTTTGGCAACAATGTATTTGTCGGGCAACTTTGTAGAGATATATGGCTGTGACGATGTCCCCGAGTATTGTAGCGCAATGTGCAATATGGGTGTGGATATGATGGTGCTCAAAGATTTGGACGACGACCTCACTGCACAGATGGCAAGTACTGTCAATTTGCCACTAATCAACGCAGGCGGCAGTATTTATAGTCCCATAGAGGCTATGGCCGACCTTATGGCTTTGCGTGAAAAGTTGGACAGTCTCAACAATCTTACAGTACTTGTGGTAGGCAACAAAAATACAGCCAAGTTGCGCGAGATAGACCACGTGTTGTCTTTGTTCCGTTCGCACTTGGTGTGGTATCTGCCCGAGGGTGACCACTCGTCGGACGACTACAGCGGTACTGTTGTGCATACTTTAGATTTGGCATTTGCAGGAGTGGACGCCATTATTGATATCGGTCTCAACGGCAATGTCCAACCTGAGTTGTATTATGGCAACAAAAGCGGTATTTTGGAAACATACATCGACCGTGCAAGAGTCAATGCTCCGTTGTTGGGCTGCAAAAAAATTGTCAGCGCAAGCGGTGCCGTCAATTATCCGTATAGTGCAACAGATGCTCAATATCAGTCACTTATATCTGTAGCTATGGCGGCTCTTTATCTTATGAGAAAATAAACAATACCATCTGGAGGAAATATTGTGAAAAACTTACCCGAAAAAATTGTTCTTGCCGGCGTTGTATTTATAGTAACGGCAATAGTGTTGGCAGTGGCTTTGCAAGTGCAGGCTTTGGTGTACGTAACTTTTGCTTTGCTTACTGCTGTGTCAGTGTATTATACTGTTGCACAGATGTATCAATATCTGCGTGCAGACCAATCCGCAGGCAAAAAATCTCAACTATGGATAATGATAGTATCCATAGTTATTACACTTGCTGTTGTAGTAATATCTATCTTTGTATTTGCAGGCAAATTGTTTATGTGGTATTAAGCCATATTGTTATGTGCAAAGGAGTCTTGTTTGCTCCCAATATTCAATAAATAGTTTATGTACAAACGCCCTTCGGTTTTTATGTCCGAAAGGCGTTTTGTTGTGCATTATATTGTGTTAATAATTATTCTACTCGGCTTTATTGCAAATGACAATACAAGTAGAGTATCTAAGCGCGGTGCTCGTTGATTATTTTAGTTTTGTTGCAATAGTTGTCTGTGTTCGTTGGGGTTGACAACAACGGTGTAGTATGTGTTGTATGTCACAAAGCCGAGTGCTGCTTTGTTTGGCTTTTTTACATTGTATTTTTGCGTGTAGTCTACCGATACTTTGGTGCCGTTTCTTGCTTGAGAGTAGTAGGCTACTATTTCCGCAGCTTTTACTATCACATCGTCCGGTGGCAGAGGTTGATTGCTGTCGTTGATTACCACAGCATGAGAGGAGTGCACATCGTGCGTGTGTAGCCAAAGGTCGTTGGCACGTGCGAGTTTGAAAGTGACGTAATTGTTTTGTATGTTGTTTTTGCCCACATACACAGTGTATCCGTCTATCACATACTTCAGCGGTTTGGTAACAATCTCGTTGCGGGCTTTGGAAGTTGAGCTGTTCTTTTTTGCATTTTGCGCTCGTTTTTCCTTGATGATGCCGCAGTCGGTAAGTTCTCTCACTATCTCGTTGAGGTCGGACGCGTCCGAACAAAAATTCAACGATTGTTGCACCGTGATAAGATACTGCAACAGCTTTTCATTTTCTTCCACAAGTTTGGTGTTGTGTTCTATTGTGCTTTTTTGCTTGCGGTATTTTTTGTAATACTTTTGTGCGTTCTGTTGCGCATTTAGCGCCTTGTCCAATGCAATAGTTATTTGTGGACAGTCCGCTTCATAGTAATCTTGTACAACAACTTTGTCCGCACCTTGCTTGATAAGATAAATATTGGCAAGTATAAGGTCGCCTGCTTTTTTGTTGTAGTCGCTTTCCTGCGCTTCCAATATGCTTTGCTTTTGTATTGCAAGTTTCTTTTCTGTGCGGGCAACGGCATTTTTGACAATGGTGTTTACCGACTTTGCCTTGTCAGCAAACCGCTTGTACTTGTCTGTCAAAAAATAGTATTCGTCGTGTGCGCCGTTAAGTGTGTCGTAGTGGCGATACTCACCTTTTTTGCTGTCGTATTCAAAGGGCAATACCTCTTTCATACTGCCGTTTACGTACAGTACTGCAGGTTGTGGGTTGAGCAACTTGTGTTCATACTCTTTTATGCGTTTCAACACAATGTCTATTGCCTTGTCCCTGTCGTTTTCGTCTATGCCATAGGTCATCTCGTTGACGGTAGTTTGCGATACACCCAACAAATTTTCCACAAGCAGTTGTCTTATAGGGGACAAGTTGGTCTTAAGCAGTATTTTTATGCGATTGATGTCAAAAGGCAACAGCTTGTCCTGCGGTTGAAAAAAGGGATATTTTGCGCCGTTCAATATTATGCGCTTGCTGTCCATATCGGTGGGCAGGTGTTTGATACTGTCCAATACAGTATAGTTTTCTTCTGTAAGTATTATGTTGGACGTTTTGCCTGTCAGCTCAAATATGAGGTGCATATCCTTGCTGTAGCCTAAGTCGTTGCGATTGTTGAGCGTAAAGTCCAACACTCTCTCATATGGCATCTGCTCAATGTTGTTAATTTGTGCATTGATAAGATATTTGCGCAACAGCATGCAAAAAGCGGGCGCAACAGTGGGGTTGTCCACTGTCTTGTCCGTAAGATGAATTCTGTTGACGCCTGCGTTTGCCGATATAAGCAGTCTGTACGTCTGCTTGTTGAATATGGTCAAAACAATCTCGTCTTTTTCGGGCTGATATATTCTGTTAATTTTTCCGCCCGTCAATGCCGTTGCAATTTCTTTTGTCAGCACGGACAGCGTTAATGCGTCATAAGCCATACAGCAAATTACCTCGTTTTTTAATTTTACAATAGTTATACGGTTTATTCAAGTAAAACACCAAAAATAATTGATTATTTTTACAATCTGTGCTACAATACATTGCTGAACGATATATTCGGAGGAAACTATGAAATACAATGTCGAGAAGAAAGAAGGCAAACTTATAGTCGGCTTCACCGTCGCAATGGACGATTGGCAGGCTTTTATGCAAAAGGCTTATGAGCAGAACAAGGGCAAGTACTCTGTGCCCGGTTTTCGCAAAGGTCATGTACCCCGCAACGTGTTGGAAAACAGATACGGTGCAGGTCTTTTCTTCGAAGACGCGCTTTATCTTGCCGCATCAGAATATTACGGACAATTTTTGGATAAAAATAAGGACGTGATACCTGTTGCTCGTCCTGTCATTGATGAAAAATCTATCAGCAGCGACGACAAAGTCGTCAAATTCAACATTGCAGTGGTAGTAAAGCCCGAAGTGGAGCTTGGTCAGTACAAAGACCTTACTATCGAAAAGACGCCTGTAGAGCAAGTTACAGACAAGGACGTTGACACCGAACTTGAGCACGTACAACACCGCAACGCACGCACAGTGGAAGTGACAGACAGAGCTGTAGAAAACGGCGACGAAGTCAACCTCAACTATTCGGGCAGTGTGGACGGCGTTAAGTTTGACGGTGGCACAGCAGACAACCAAAATTTGACTATCGGTAGCCATACCTTTATTGAAGGCTTTGAGGAGCAACTTATTGGTATGAATATCGGCGACGTCAAAGATATCACCGTTACTTTCCCCAAAGAATACCATGCAGAAAACCTTGCAGGCAAAGAGGCTGTGTTCAATGTAAAAATCAACAGTATCAGCTACAAACAGTTGCCTACGCTTGACGACGAATTTGCAAAAGACGTAAGCGAGTTTTCTACTTTGGCAGAATACAAAGCAGACATCAAAAAACGCCTTGAGGACAACAAAGTAAAGAGTGCCCAATACCGTGACGAGGGCAAACTGATAGAAAAAGTTGTTGAGGGCGCAAAAGTAGATATCCCTGTTGAGATGGTAGAAGAGCAGATAGACGACTATATCGAAGACTTCAAATATCAGTTGATGTATCAGGGTATGAAGTTGGAAGATTACTTCAAATATACCAACAGCACAATAGAGCAGTTGCGTGCTAATCACAAAGAGCGTGCAGAAAAGGAAGTACGCACACGTCTTGTATTTGAAGCTATCGTCAAAGCAGAAAAAATCAAGGCAGACAAAAAGAGCGTTTCTCAAAAAATCAAAGAGTACGCCGAGCAAGTTGGTCAGGACGCTGCCAAATTTGAGGCAGGGCTCAAAGAAGAGCAAGTAGCATATTTTAAAAATCAGGTAATTACCGAAAAATTGCTCAACTTGTTGAAGGAAAGCAACAAGATTGCCTAATCTTTCATTTTTGCAACAATGTATGACGTTGTGAGTGTTCACGGCGTATAATAAGATAATGAAAACGGGTACAATTACCACGTTATACACAGGATAACGACGTCACGGAACAAGTTAGTTTTTTCGTTGCGTCGTTATGTTTTTATATGGAACGGAGGTTATGGACGACAAATGGCACTTATACCTATGGTAGTGGATCGCACAGACAAGGGCGAACGCAGTTATGATATCTATTCTCGTTTGTTGGAAGACAGAATTATTTTTCTTTCGGGCGAAATAAACGATGACGTTGCCAACACGGTAGTTGCGCAGCTTATTTATCTTGAAAACAAAGATCCCAAAAAAGATATATCTTTGTATATCAACAGCCCAGGTGGCAGTGTTACTGCAGGGCTTGCAATTTATGATACAATGCAGTATATACGTTGTGATGTATCTACAATTTGCGTAGGCTTGGCTGCAAGTATGGGTGCATTTTTGCTTGCAAGCGGTACAAAAGGCAAGCGTTTTGCATTGCCCAACAGCGAGATTATGATACATCAGGTATTGGGCGGCGCAAGCGGTCAGGCAACTGATGTGGAAATACAGACAAGACAGTTGTTGAAACTCAAGCAAAAGCTCAATCAACTTTTGGCAAATCACGTTGGAAAAACTTACGAGCAAGTATCGCAAGATACAGAGCGCGACAGATATATGTCGGGCGAAGAGGCAAAGCAATATGGTATAGTGGACGCAGTGTATTACAAACGCGGACAGGGCGATACCGACAAAAAGTAGAATAACTTTGCTTCTTTGCAAAATAATAATAGAAGAACAAATTAAGAGGTGAATATGGTACAATACTGTTCATTTTGCGGCAAATCGGAAGACAAAGTGGAACGTATGCTTACTTCCAATAGCGGTGTTTGTATCTGCAACGAGTGTGTAGCAGAATGCAACGCCATATTGGAAGCCAACAAAAAAGTACAACCCGCCCAAAACTTTCACTTACCTACGCCTGCAGAGATAAAGGCGCATCTTGACGAGTATGTGGTAGGTCAGGAAGGGGCAAAAAGAACTTTGTCTGTTGCCGTTTACAATCATTACAAACGTATAAAATCACAAATGGAAGGTCAGCCCACCGACGACGTTGAGTTGGAAAAGAGCAACATACTGATGCTTGGACCAACAGGTAGTGGCAAAACCTTACTTGCCAAAACTTTGGCAAAAATTTTGGACGTTCCTTTTGCAGTGGCTGACGCAACAACACTTACCGAAGCAGGGTACGTAGGCGAGGACGTGGAAAACATTTTGCTCAAACTGATACAAGCAGCAGACTACGACATTGCACGTGCCGAGCGTGGCATAATTTATATTGATGAGATAGACAAACTTGCCAAGAAGTCGGAAAACGTATCGATAACACGTGATGTGTCGGGCGAGGGCGTACAGCAAGCGTTGCTCAAAATTATCGAAAGCACAATAGCCAACGTTCCGCCTCAAGGTGGACGCAAGCACCCACAGGCAGAAGCAATAGCAATAGACACAACCAACATTTTGTTTATTTGTGGCGGTGCTTTTGTGGGACTTGAAAAAATAGTGGAAGGCAGACTCAATGTGGGCAGTCTTGGCTTTGGCGGTACTTTGCGCAGTAGCGAAGAAGTAGACGCAGGCGAGTTGGTAAAACAGTGCCAGCCGCAGGACTTTATCAAATACGGTCTTATACCCGAATTTGTAGGTCGTTTGCCTATTACTGTAGGTTTGTCACCTTTGGACGAAACGGCGCTTGTCAAAATTTTGACAGAACCCAAAAATTCTTTGGTAAAACAGTACCAAAAATTGCTCAAAATGGACAACATCGATTTGCGTTTTGACGAAGACGCATTGAAAGCCGTGGCAAGACGTTCTATACAACTCAAAACGGGTGCAAGAGGCTTGCGTTCTGTGTTGGAAAACATTATGATGGACTTTATGTTTGACGCGCCTACCGACAAACAAATAGAATCCATCGTTATAGACCGTTCTTGTGTGGAAAAAGGTTCTAAACCCAAAATTACCCGCAAAAAGGCAAGCTGACAATATTTGTATAGTTTAGTAACGGCTATTAGTTGAGAATTTATTTGCAACAAAATTGCGCAATGTCTACAATGTGACTTTGTGCAGTTTTTTGCTATTTGACCAAGTAACCCAATTTGTAGCTATTGCAACAAAAATACTTGATAATAATTGCCAAGTAGTATAAAATAATAGAGAAGCATGTTATGCGTATGGCACAACAGACAGTGTGTTTTTGTCTGTATGTGCGCAAAAGATAAAACCTTATTATACAAGAGAGGTGTTTGGATTGAACAAATTTGACAATATGCCTTTTGTAGCGTTACGTTCTAACGTAGTTTTCCCGGGTATTACCACCCGCATACCAATAGGCAGAAAAATAAGTGAAAACAGTATCAAAAACGCTCGCTCCAACAACAACCTAATCATTTTTGGAGAACAGCGCGATTTTGACGCAAACAAAGTAAACAATATAGAGCAGTTGCAACGCTATGGCGTCCTTGCCGAGATACTCAATATCGGTGTGTCTGAGAGTGGCGGTCAGGACGTAACGGTGCAGATACTTGCTACTGTATATCTCAATGATGTGTTTGAAAATGACAATATGCTGCGTTGCAATGCTGAAGAGGTGGACTACTATGTAGACAATGCAATGGAGTCTGTAGTATACCGTCAAAAGGTACTCGACCTCATGCGCGGTTTGTCAGACGTAAGTATGCAGCAGGACAAGCAGTTTATCAAAATTATTTCCAACCCCGAGCTTAACGACATATTATTTGTCAATCTCGTATCCAATTCGGTAGCTCGCACGGCGGTAGAAAGACAGTTTTTGCTTTCTGAGCGCAACAACAACTTGCGTATGGAAAAACTTTGCGGAATAATTGTCAACCATACCGAGTATGTCAAAGTGGAAAAACGTATTGCCAACCGTGTCAAAAAGCAGGTGGACGATGGACAGAAAGAATACTTTTTGCGTGAACAGATGAAAGCCATATCCAAAGAATTGGGTGAGGACGAAAACGAGCAGTTGGAATATGCCAAACGCATAGAAAAGTGTCAGATGCCCGAAGAGGTGGCAAAGAAGGCAAAAAAAGAAGTTGCTCGTCTTGCCAAAATGGCGCCCACGTCCCCCGATGCTGCCGTTATACGCAACTATGTCGATTGGCTGTGCGATTTGCCTTGGAAAACAGAGACCAAAGATAACGCCGACTTGCAGCGTGCAAAAGCTATCCTCGATGAGGATCACTTTGGCTTGGAAAAAATTAAAGAACGTATAGTAGAGTTTTTGGCAGTTATGCACCTGACAGGTAAACTCAATGGTCCTATATTGTGTTTTGTAGGTCCTCCGGGAGTGGGCAAAACATCTATTGTACGCAGTATAGCGCGTGCTTTGGACAGAAAATACTTGCGTGTCAGCCTTGGCGGTGTGCGTGACGAAGCGGAGATACGCGGTCATCGTCGCACATACGTAGGTGCAATTCCCGGCAAAATTATCTATATGATGAAGCAGGCAGCCTGTATCAACCCTGTAATGTTGCTTGACGAAATAGACAAGATGGGCAAGGACAACAGAGGTGATCCGGCAAGCGCCATGTTGGAAGTATTGGATCCCGAACAAAACAATACCTTTACCGACCACTTTTTGGAAGTGCCGTACGATTTGTCCAAAGTGCTGTTTGTATGTACTGCCAACAGTACGGACGATATACCTGAGCCGTTGCTCGACCGTATGGAAATAATTGAGCTGTCTGGATACACCGAATACGAAAAGACTGCCATTGCCGAAAAGTTTTTGCTCAAAAAGAACTTGCAGTTGCACGGTATCAAAGAGGGTGCTGTGGAAATTACTCACGACGCATATGCAAAAATTATTGAGCGTTATACAAGAGAATCGGGCGTAAGAAGTTTGGAAAGAGAAATAGCTGCCATTTGTCGTAAAGCGGCATTGCAACTTGTGGAAAACCCCAAAGCTCACATTGTTGTTACCCCCGACAATCTTGACCAATATCTTGGCGTAGAGAAGTACAAGGACGAGAGTGTAGACAACAGCGACTCAGTAGGTAGTGCTACAGGTCTTGCTTGGACAAGAGTGGGTGGCACAACGCTCAGCGTAGACGCAACTGTATTTGACGGCAAAGGCGATATTCAGTTGACAGGCAAGTTGGGCGATGTTATGAAAGAATCTGCACGTACAGCAATAAGCGTAGTACGTTCCCTTGCAGAAAAATACGGTGTGGACAAGCAGCGCTTTGAAAAAACAGATATCCACATTCACGTTCCCGAAGGCGCAATCCCCAAAGACGGACCGAGCGCAGGTATCACTATGGCTACGGCAATAATGTCGGCATTCAGCGGACGTCCTGTATCGGGCAAAGTGGCAATGACGGGAGAAATAACCTTGCGTGGCAAAGTGTTGCCTATAGGTGGACTCAAAGAAAAGTGTCTTGCGGCATACAGAGTGGGTATTCACAAAATAATTATCCCTAAGGACAACGAAAAGGACATTGCCGAGCTTCCCAAAGAGATTGCTTCCGATATGGACTTTGTGCTTGCAGACAACATAGAAACAGTGTACAACAACGCTTTGGTGTAATATGATTATCAGAAGTGCAAAATATGTAAAAGGCGTATCTTCGTACTCGCAATGTATAGTCAGCCCCCTTCCGCAGATTGCTGTGGCTGGCAAGTCCAATGTGGGTAAAAGTAGCTTTATCAACTATCTTACGGGCGACGGCAAATTGGCGCGTACTTCCAAACAACCCGGTCGCACACGCCTTATAAATTACTTCATTGTCAATGAGGACAAGCAAGACGAATTTTTGCTTACCGACCTGCCTGGATACGGCTTTGCACGAGTGTCCGACGCCGAAAAGTTGAAGTGGGCAGACTTGTTGGAAAAGTATCTTGCCAACGAACAGCAGCTAAAACAGGTGCTGTTTTTGGTGGATATCCGTCACGAGCCTACCGCAGACGACAAGATGATGTACAACTATCTGTTTTCCAACAACGTGCCTTTTACCATTGTAGCAACCAAGGCGGACAAAATATCGCGCAGTCAGGTAAATGTACGTCTTGCGGCAATAGCTTCTACGTTCAAAGTGGGCAAAGACAACGTGTTGGCGGTGTCGTCTGAGAAAAAGACAGGCAAAGAAGCAGTGCTTAACAAGTTGGAACAGGTACTTCGTTGTCATTATGAACAGCAGTCTGACCAATAGTGTGAAAAAGTAATCAAAACTAATTAAATTTTAATAGTTGAATATAAGATTGCTTATTAAGGCAAGCCAAATTTTGTGCGACTTTTGTCGGCAAAACAAAGGGCTTGCCTTTTTTTCTACTACGTCAATAGTTGTTGCACGTTTTGTAATGTTGTCACATACAATATATTGACCAATCAAGGAGGTAAATATGCCAATGAACAACAGTGATCACGGTTCGTGCAATGAGCGTATCTGCATACAGGGCAAAAAAGTGTTTGACGCATGTATGAAGCAGTCTACGCTGCAACAGATATCCGTCAGCGTAAGCGACGTCAATCCTGCCAATCCTGCAACGCCGTTAAAATTTGTCAGTTGCAAAAGTACAACAACTAACGGCGTAGTGGAAAATCTTGTTGTAGACCGTCTTACCGAGCGTCCTCGCTACGGCAGAGTACAAGCCGACATAGTAATACCTGTGGAAGTTACATATGTAGACGCCAACAACGTAGAAGGCACAGGTACAGGTACAGTTACTTTGCCTATAGACATAGTTATGTATCTGCCCGAAGCGTCCATCATACCGTACAGCATCGAAGCGTCGGTATCAGCGGTCAGTCCCGAAGGCGTTTTCAGCAAAACAGAAGTTATCGACAACGTCACATACTATCTGTTTGATGTAAATTGCTGTGTAACTGCCATTATCAAGGTAACTATGGATGTCGAACTTATTATCCCCACATACGGATATGCGGTTATTCCGCCTTGTCAGGAATACACCGAAGAAGTATGCAGCGGATATTTCGAGCTTCCTTTGTACCCCACGGGCGGAGGCTCAGGCGGCAGTGGCAGCACGGGTGGCACAGGCACGACCAACGGCTAACAACTGCATATGTTTTATACAAGCGGTGTGCGAGCAAAACTTGCACGCCGCAATTTTTGTGTTGTGAATTAGTATTTTGCTGTTTGCAATGCGCAATTTGCAATGGCGTTTTGGTGGGTAATTGGTGCTTTTTTTGTTTGCGACAAAATAGTATCGCTTTTATTTTTATTTCCAATAGCCCTTTCACACAATTTGTATTGCTTTCATAACATAGTGTGATTGATTGTCAAAGCACAAATAAAAGCGTTTGTATTTATTACTTTTATAGGAGCAGTGTGTTGTCCAAATATGTAAAGTGCCCCATATGCCAACTCAATTATATGCTGATAGGAGAGCAGTGCTGCAAAGTGTGCAGACACGCCTGTGATGATAAGTCTGAAGATTATACCGAGCAATGGTGTTTGTGCCCTATCTGCAACAAAAATGCAATAAGAGGCGATATGGATATCTGCAAAGAGTGTGAACGACTTTTGCACAGCGACGACTATTGAAACATACTATGTTTATATTGTTGTACAAACGCAATAAGCTATTTTGCAATCAATTCTAACAAATTTGCCACAACCCTTTTGATTGATTGTTGCCTTTTGGGCTTTTTTATGGTAAAATAGCATTATGAAAGTATATGCAATTAGCGACTTGCACCTATCTACCGTAGTAGAAAAGCCTATGGATATGTTTGGCAAATCGTGGCAAAATCATATGGGTAGTATAGTGCAAGATTGGCAACAAAAGGTAAGCGACGATGACGTTGTTTTGCTTGCTGGCGACCTTTCGTGGGCAATGCGTATAGAAGATGCCATACCCGACATACAGCTAATCAGTCCTCTCAAAGGGCGCAAAGTATTGTTGCGTGGCAATCACGACTATTGGTGGAATACCATTTCACAAGTAAGGCGCATTTTGCCCGACAATATGTATGCTTTGCAAAACGATGTGTTGCGCTTTGGCAACTTATTGTTGTGTGGCAGTCGTGGCTGGGTATGTCCCGACGGCGACAATCTCACGGCGGACGACCGCAAAATTTATGAAAGAGAATACGAGCGTCTGCAACTTTCTCTCAAAGCAATGCAAGCAGTGCGCACACCGCAAGACACAGTAGTGTGTATGATGCATTATCCGCCATTTAATGCACGTTACGAGCCGTCGCACTTTGTAGAACTTATGGTAAAATACAATGTCGACAAGGTGGTGTACGGACATTTGCACGGCAAGGATTCGCGTATCAACCTCACTATGCGCAAGTTCAACATAGATTTCTATTTGACATCGTGCGATTTGTTGGACAACAAACTCATGCTCATTGCAGAACTATAAAATTAGTTCAATTTAACGCAACGTGTGATATTTGCAATATCGGTTTGACGTGTCATTTACTTACAACTTAACATAGCTATATTGTGCTGAGCAACTTAATGTTGCTCGGCTTTTCTTGTTCTCCACTTTCTTCCACAAAGTGCGCGAAATGTCGCAATGTCAAATATATACAAAAATATCAAATTTTGTCAGAAGCTGTCTGTCAAGTTTCAGACTTTCAAAAGCAAAGTTTTCAATAAATATTTTATTTTTAAGAGCAAAAACAGCCCAAAAAGTGCATTTGGTGGTTAAAAAATGCGCTGTTTGGGTGGCTGTGGAAAATTTTTTTAACAAAGTGGAGAAAAATGGTTGAAAGTGGAAGATTTTTGTGCTACAATAGAGCTACCTTAATAAGGAGGAGTCTAACCGAATGTTTCTTTGCGGTAAGTATCCAACTCAGTTGGATGACAAAAACAGAATACGTTTGCCCGCAAGGTTGCGTGCGGCTTTAGGCGATAAGTACATTTTGTTGCCCGGTATGGACGGTTGCGTTTATATCATCAAAGAGGACGAACCCCAAGCTATATTGGACGTCATCATGGGCAGCGAATCTACCAATCCCGAAAAGGAAAATATGCTGCGTACTTTGGTAAGTGAAGGTAGCAACGTAGAGGCAGACTCTCAGGGCAGATTTACCTTGCCGCAAAACCTCAAAGATTATGCCGGCGTTGACAAAGACCTTATGATAGTAGGCAACATCAGCAAAGTAGAGGTTTGGAGCAAACAGGCTTGGGACGCAAGAGAAGTGGACAAAACACCTCAAGGCGTCAACAGACTGTACAGTGCATTGAGTAGCAAACCTCAGGACAACCAATGATATTCCAACATACGCCGATAATGCTCAATAAGTGCATAGAGCTGTTAGATGTAAAACCCGACGGTATCTATGTAGACTGTACGGCAGGCGGTGGAGGACACTCCCAAGCTATTCTTTCCAAACTGTCTCAAAATGGCAGACTGATAGATATAGACAAGGATACCGAAGCTCTGGAAGCGTGCAAAACTCGTTTTGCCCAATACAGCAACGTCACCTATGTACACAGCGACTACAAACGCTTTGATAACATATTGGACGAACTTGGTATCGACAAAGTAGACGGCATCATGGTGGACTTAGGGATAAGCTCGTATCAGATAGACAATCGTGAACGCGGTTTTTCCTATATGTCCAAAGACGCTCCGCTCGATATGCGAATGGATCAAACGCAAAGTTTTAGCGCATACGATGTTGTCAATACTTACGACGAGCAACATCTCATAAAAATTTTGCGCGACTACGGCGAAGAAAAATTTGCATTGCAAATAGCCAAAAACATTGTAAAAGTAAGGCAAAGCGCACCTATAGCAACGTGCGGCGAGCTCGACAACATCATAGCCCAATCCGTGCCCCAAGCGGTTCAGCGGAAGGGTGGACACCCTGCAAAACGTACTTTTCAGGCGTTGCGCATAGAGGTAAATGGTGAGTTGGACGGGTTGGAACAAGCGTTGCACAGTATGGTACAACGCCTCAAAAGCGGTGGCAACATAGTGGTGCTTACTTTCCATTCTTTGGAAGACCGCATCGTCAAGCGGTGCTTCAATGACTGCATAACCGATTGTATATGCCCTCCCTCCTATCCCGTGTGCGTATGCAATCACCGTGCAGTCGGCAAACTTCTCAACAAAAAACCTATTACTCCCGACTCTCAAGAGTTGGCAGATAATCCGCGCAGTGCAAGCTGCAAATTGAGAGCGTTGAGTAAATTGTAACTAATATTGCTAATTATCAAAAAAAGGAGTGCAAACTTCACACTAAAGGGTATATGCCCGAAGGATGGTGAATATTATGGATATGTCCAGAAATAACGCAATCACAAGAGACAATACAGATATTTTTGCATCTATGGACAATGTTTACGCCGGCATCAAGCCTTCGCATTTGCCCTATGAAGCAGTAGACGAAGAAGATGCTATGCTACGTAGCATACAGCAAAAGTTGGGGGGTATATCGACAACGGACGTAGGTCAGGAAGAGACGGTCAACAACCCCGACCTTATGCCAAGCGAGACAACAATGCGTCTCGAGTTTAAGCGCAACTATGCTCAAAATGCCGAATACGCTGCTACACGTGGCAGACTCAGCACACGTCAAAAGGTGTACATCGCTTCCTACATTGCTGTAGTGTTGGCACTTATTTTGGCAGTTACTCTTTGTGGCGTAGCAATAACAGGTGGCTTTGCTTCTGTAAGCGGTATTGAGGCAGAATATGCCGACAAGTCACAACAGCTTAATGACCTCAATGAACTTGTCAATGAGGACAACTATGATGCATTGCTCGATAAAGCAACTGAAATGGGATTTGTTCAGGTGGACCAATCCAACAGTTACCAATATACTCAGTTAGAGACAAGACCTGCACAAAATTACAATGTTCAGACCAACTGGTTTGACCAATTGTGTCAGTGGTTGAGTGGAGTATTCGGGGGCTAAACTTTGCAACAAAACGATTATTATATAACAAAAAGAAGATTGTTGTCACTGCTTGTGGCAACAATTTTTGTTTTAATTGTCATATTTGGACGTTTGGCGTATATACAAGTAGTTTGGGGCAAACAACTACAGGCGCAGGCAGCAGACCAGTGGACGCGCGATATACCGCTTGAGGCTAAGCGTGGTGATATTGCCGACATCAACGGCAGAGTGCTTGCCACAAGTGTTGGTACATACGATGTATATTTGCGTCCCAAAAGTATCAAAGACGCCGATCAGGTAGCATTTGAACTGTCCAAAATACTTAGTATGGACTACAATACTGTGTACGAAAAGGCTACCAAAAAGAACACGTCCGAGGTTACGCTTGTCCGTCAAATTGATGCCAACACGGCAAGTCAGATACGTGAGCTCGACCTTAGCGGCGTGTATCTTGGCGCACAATATCAGCGACAATACGTGTATGGTGACTTTTTGTCACAAGTGCTTGGCTATCTTACTATTGACAACATAGGTCAAAGTGGCATTGAGGCGTATTATGACAAATATTTGGCAGGAACAGACGGAACAATACTTACCGAAACCGACCTTATAGGCAGTGAATTGGAAAATACGCCTATGCACTACATACCTGCAACAGACGGATTTAACGTAGTGCTTACCATCGACTATGTTATTCAGTCAATAGTGGAAAACGTTTTGGATATTGCTATCTATCAGCACTCTGCTAAGTCGGCAAGGTGCATTGTTCTTGATGTCAACACGGGCGACATATTGGCAATGTCCTCTAAGCCAAGTGTCAACCTCAACGAGTTGCCTCGCGATGACGTAACCGAGCTTGCACGTCTTACCAAAAACACTTTGCTTACCGACGTGTACGAACCCGGATCTACCTTCAAAGTACTTACTGCGGCAGCTTCTCTCGAAGAAGCCGCAAAGGGCAATCCTAACGCATTTGGAGCAACACACGTGTTTACCAACAATTCGCGCAGTCGCCTAATTGACGGCTCCAAAATCAACTGTTGGTCTACACACGCCAACGGCAAACATAGCAATCAAACTTTGTCTGATGCACTCAACAACAGTTGCAACCCTATATTTACCGATATTGCATTGTCGCTCGGCAAAGAAGTTATGTACGACTATCTTGAGAGTTTTGGCTATGGCAGTGTAACAGGTATAGACTATCGTGGCGAGCAATCAGGTATTCTTGTGGGCGAAAGCGTAGTTACTCGTAGCGACCTTGCGCGTATCGGCTTTGGACAGACCATAGCCGTCACCGCTTTGCAACTTGCCATGGCAACAGCAGCCGCAGTAAACGGCGGATATCTTATGCAACCGCACCTTGTGGACAGCATTGTAGACTCCAATACAGGGCTTACAGTGTACAAAAATGTTCCTACTGTCAAAAGTCGTCCTATATCGGAAAGTACAAGCAAACAAATTGCCGCAATGTTACAAGACGTAGTAACCAATGGTAGTGGCAAACAAGCATATATCGAAGGCTACAATGTAGGCGGCAAAACGGGTACGGCGCAAAAGTTCGAAAACGGTTCGCTTGCAGTGGGTAAGTATGTAAGCTCCTTTGTAGGCTTTTTTCCTGCCAATGATCCGCAGTATCTTGCGCTTGTAATTGTTGATGAGCCACAGGGGCAAAGCTATGGCTCAGTCGTAGCCGCTCCTTATGCCGCGCTGATATTCAAAGAGATTATCAATTACAAAAACATTCAGCCTGTCAGTTAGCTTTGAAAAATCAACATCAATACTTTGTCCAACTGTATGATAATTTTTGCAAACAGATAATACAATACTCTATACGGATAAGCCGTGTAGAGTATTTTTTTGTTGGGAGAAGGGTATGCATTTGTCTGAAGTATTGCAGGGACTTTGTTATGAGATAGTGGGCAACCCCGATATAGAGGTAAGCGCGCTTGCGTGTTCGACAACCGAAGTAAAAAGCGGTTGCATGTTTTTTTGTATAAAAGGCACTCAGGTGGACGGACACGACCTTTTTCGCAAAGCGGTAGGGGACGGCGCAACAGTGCTTGTTGTAGAGAGGCGCCTCAATACTGCAGTTACGCAGGTCATTGTAGAGGATGTTCGTGCAACAATGGCGTGTGCCGCCAAACAATTTTATGACAACGTGGCAGACAAACTGAAGATTGTGTGCGTGGTGGGTACCAACGGCAAAACGTCTACTACATATCTGTTGGACGCCATTTTCAACAAAGCAGGGTACAACACTGCGGTAATAGGTAGCAATGGCGTATTTATCAATGGCAGACATCACGACAGTCAGCTTACTACGCCCGATCCTATCAATCTGCACAGGTGGCTGTATCAGGCATATCTTAACAAAGTGCATTTTGTGTTTATGGAGCTATCTGCACATGCAATAGCTTTGCGCAAAAACTACGGTATCAAAGCTGAGATAATAGCTTTTACCAATTTTACGCAAGACCATCTCGACTTCTTTGGTACTATGGACAAATATCGCAGTACTAAAAAAAGTGTGTTTTGTCAACACTTTACCAAAGCGGCAGTTGTCAATACAGACGATAGTTTGGGACAAGAAATTTTGGCAGAAGGGCAACTGCCTACAATCTCATATGGCATAGGTTCGGGCGATGTGCGTGCCGACGAAGTGCAGTGCAGCGACAGTGGCATAAGCTATTTGCTTACCTTGTACGACAACAAAGCGTATGTGAAATACAGTCTGTGCGGTAAGTTTAATGTGTACAACACGCTGTGTGCAACGGCTGTAGCCCGTGTGTTTGGAGTGGATATAGATACCATTGTATCAGGTATTGCCGAAGTACACGATATAGACGGGCGCAACCAAACGGTTATGCGTGATGACGGCGTGCGTATAGTGGTAGACTTTGCACACACACCGGACGGCATAGACAATATTTTGTCCTATCTCAAAAGCATAACGCACGGCAATTTGCTTGTAGTATTCGGGTGCGGTGGCAACAGGGATAAGTTCAAACGTCCGCTTATGGCGCAAGCGGTGTCACGTTGGGCGGAGTTTGCTATAGTTACCAACGACAACCCGCGCTTCGAATCTCCCCAAAGCATAGCCGAAGAAGTTACCTGTGCGCTCACTTGTCCATACAAAGTGGTGCTCAACCGTAGTCAGGCAACGCAGACAGCACTGTCTGTAGCCAAAGCAGGGGACACGGTAGCAATTTTGGGCAAAGGGGCAGAGTGCTATCAGGAAATTAAGGGGCGCAAATATCCTTACTCAGATATGGACGTTGTTATGAGGTTGATATCCCACAACGAATAAGGAGCAACATGTTAAAGCAATACGCAATAGCTTTTTTATGCGCAATAGCATTATGTACGGCAATAAGCGCAGTTTTGGTACCTTTGCTCAAAAAGAAAAAGGCAGAGCAAACAATACTGCAGTATGTTGCCGAACACAATTCCAAACAAGGCACGCCCACAATGGGTGGTATCGCATTTATCATTACCGTTGCCCTATTGGCTTTGTTGTTTAATACCAACAGTAGACCTCTGTATGTCATGATGGCTGTATTTATAGGTTATGGCATAATTGGTTTGTTGGATGACGGTATCAAAATTAAGATGCATCACAATATGGGCTTGCGTGCCTATCAAAAGATAATAGTGCAGCTTGTCATTGCTACCTTAGTTGCCTTGTATGTATACAACGAGCCCTCCATAGGTTCGGTGTTGCGCATACCTTTTACCGATAAGGAAGTGGACATCAAAGGCTGGACAATACCGCTTGTAATTTTTATCTACCTTGCTTGTACCAACGGTGTCAACCTTACAGACGGATTGGACGGACTTGCCACATCTACAACGCTGTGCTATATGAGCGGTATGGTGGCATTGCTTGTTGTCGAGCGCAACAGGCTGTACATGTTGGGCGACACCCTTGCTATGCAACGCATAGAGGAAACAACGTTCGTTGCTATTATTGCTGTTGGCGCAATGCTTGCTTTTTTGCTGTTCAACGCTTTCCCTGCCAAAGTATTTATGGGCGATGCAGGCTCTCTTGCTTTGGGTGCGTTGGTGGCGTGCGTGGCGATATTCAGTCGTATGAGCTTGTATATACCTATAATGGGAATTATGTTTGTAGTATCTTGCGTATCGGTAATTATGCAGGTAGTGTACTTCAAAGCAACTAAGGGCAAACGCATATTCCTTATGGCTCCCTATCATCATCATTTGCAACACAAAGGGCTTAGCGAAACACGTATTGCTACCATATATTCGGTCATCACATTGGCTATTGCTACACTTTTATTGATTTTTGGAGCATAATATGTCTAACATAGTAATTTACGGCAACGGTAAAACAGGGCAATCTTTGGCAAAATACGTCCGTCAGCAGGGCGACAACGTGTATTTGTACGATGACAACCCACAGCGTTCAACAGTCAGTCTTGAGCAAATACCGTTGGACGCTATCGACAAAATATTGGTATCCCCCGGTGTACCTCCCACAGGCAAACTGTTGCAAATTGCCAACGATAGGGGCATTGAAGTAGAAGGTGAGTTGCAGTACTGCTTTGACAGGTTGCGTGCTCCCTGCATATCGGTAACGGGCACTAATGGCAAAACCACAGTGACAGAAATGATACATTGTATCTTAAAGGGTGCAGGGCTAAGTTCGCAACTGTTGGGCAACGGCGGTGTGCCCCTTTCTTCCCGTCTGGCTTATCTTACGGGCAAGGACGTAGTTGTGCTTGAGAGTAGTAGTTTTCAGTTGATGTACGCAACAGACTACTTCCCCAAAATATCGCTTATAACCAACCTTGCTCCTGACCATATCAACTACCACGGTACATATAACAATTACAAAGCCGCCAAGCAGAAAAACTGCTGTTTTCAACGTAGCAACCAATACGCAATTTTCAATCTTGACGATGGGGAGTGTTGTACGCTTGCACAACACATCAATGCGGCAAAATACTACTATTCGGTTTGCAACAAAAATGCTCATTGCTATTTTGAGGGCGGTAAAGTTGTCTTTAAGGGCAAAGAAGGCATTGTTGAGGCGCAGTGCAACGGCTTAGACAAACTGCCACAGGCTTTTGCTTCTGATGCAATCGCCGCCATTTTGACATGTGCGCTGTATGGCGTGGAGCTCGATAAGTGTGTAAGTTTGCTACAGCATTTTCAGCCTGATGACCACCGTATGCAAGCAGTTGCAAACTTTGGCGGAGTGCAGTTTGTAGACGACAGCAAGGCGACCAACGTACATGCCGCACTCAGTGCAATACGTTCGTTGGGCGACAATGTGGTAATTATTTTGGGCGGTAGCGACAAAGGCGAGCAGTACGATATGTTGTTTGCAAAGCAGTTAAAAGGGGCAGTTGTGCTTGGGGCAACTTCGAAGCAACTGCTTGCCGCGGCAGAGCGACAGCACTTTGAGCATATAGAGCGTGCGTATGATATGCAACATGCAGTGAGTTGTGCGTACAATATGTGCAAGGGTGGCGGATATGTATTGTTGTCCCCTGCGTGTGCAAGTTTTGACAGCTACAGCAGTTATGCCGAGCGTGGCAAAGATTTTGTAAAGGCGGTGAAACAACTTGAAAGCATTACACAATCATAACGACGGCTCGACGCGCAAAATAGATACATTGTTGCTTGTGGCAATATTGTTGTTGGTGTTTATTGGTTTGTTGTTTGTGTACAGTGCAAGCAGTTATACGGCAGAGCAACAGTACGGCAACAAGTATTATTTTTTGATAAAGCAAAGCATTGGCGCGGCTTTGGGCATCATTGCCATGTTTACGCTTGCTTGGCTCAAAATCAACTTTTTGCCCAAATTGTACATAGTAGGCATTGTGGTAGCCGTTGTGCTGTTGGTACTCGTGTTTGTACCCGGTATAGGCATAGAAAACTACGGCGCAAGACGTTGGATAGGCACAGGTTCATTGTCGTTACAGCCTTCGGAGATAGCCAAGTTTGCCTTCGTGCTGTTTGCCGCGGTATTTATGAGCAAACACGATATGAAAAAATTTAAAAACGATTTGGTCATACTTGCTATAGGTGCAATGTTTTGTGTGCTCATTATTCTTGAGCCCAATATGTCTATCACAATGTGTATGGCTTTGCTTATGGTAGCAATGTTGTTTATGGGCGGTATGCGTTGGCGCAATATGCTTATTATGGCAGTGCCGTTGGCGTGTGCAGTGCCCTTGCTGATAGTCATCGAGCCTTATCGTTTGCAAAGACTACTTGCTTTTCTCGATCCGTGGGCTTCCCCAAAAGGCGAAGGTTACCAACTAATACAGTCGCTGTACGCGTTAGGCGGTGGCGGATGGTTTGGCGTTGGACTGTTCAACAGCAGACAAAAGTACAAGTTTTTGCCCTTTGCCGAAAGTGACTTTGTATTTGCAGTTATCGGCGAAGAAACAGGTCTAATAGGCTGTCTGTTGCTGTTTGCGTTGTATGCTTTTGTCATATATCGTGGAGTAAAAATTGCCCTCAACAGTTGCGAGGCATACAAGGCGTACCTTGCAGGTGGAATAATAGCAGTAATAGCCATACAGACGCTTATCAACTTTGCGGTAGTTACGGGTAGCATACCGCCCACAGGTTTGCCTTTGCCCTTTATCAGTTACGGCGGTACATCGTTGGTTGTATTTCTTGCCGCTTCCGGAGTGTTGCTCAATTTGTCTGCGGACGCACAGTGTTCTACAGAGGAGTTATTGCTAAATTACAACAAAACACGCACACCAAAAATAAAACTCAGTAAAAGGGAGAGAAAAAGCGCATGAACGAATACATAATTGAGGGTGGCAAGACACTTAACGGTGCTATAGACGTGTGCGGTGCAAAAAACTGTGTGCTTGTTATGTTGTCGGCATGCGTATTGGCAAAAGGTAGTACCACTATACGCAACTGTCCGGATATTACCGACGTAAGAGTTATGACAGAGATTTTGCGCCGTATGGGGTGCGAAGTAAGTTGGCAGGGTAACGACATCACCGTGTGTGCAGATGGTCTTGACAGCTACAACATACCGCTCGACCTTTCGTCTGCGTTGCGCGGTTCGGTATTTCTGTTTGGCGCGTTGTGTGGAAGAATGGGCAGAGCTACAATGGGACACTCGGGCGGTTGCTCAATAGGCGCACGTCCCATAGATATACATCTCGATGGCCTTAGGAGGTTGGGCGCGCAAATAACGGAAAACAACGGCATAACAGATGTGTTTGCGCAAGATGGTATGTTGCACGGTGCAGATATCACTTTGCGTTTTCCCTCCGTTGGTGCAACGGAAAACCTCATTATGGCGTCAGTCACCGCAAAAGGCAAAACGGTGTTGCGCAACTGTGCGGTAGAGCCCGAAGTAGAGGCGTTGCAACGTATGTTGTGTATGATGGGCGCAGACATCAAAGGCATAGGCAGAAGTACAGTTACTATACACGGTGTAAGCACTTTGCACGGTGTGGATATAGATGTAATACCGGATAGGATTGTTGCGGCAACGTATATATCTGCTGTGTGTGCATGTGGAGGAAACGTCACTGTCAACAAATGCAATCCTATGCACCTTGCCGCACTTATCAAAGTGCTAAAGCGTGGCGGAGCACAGTTTGTTGTTGGCAACAATAGTGTCTGTGTTACTGCCGATGGATTGAAAGCTATGGGGCATATAGTAACTGCGCCTTATCCAAAGTTTGCAACCGATATGCAATCGCTTGTTATGTCGTGCGCAAGCACAGCAAAAGGCGTTACCGTCATAGAAGAACGTATGTTTGAAAACAGATTGCAACACAATGTGGAGCAACTGCGCAAAATGGGTGCCAACATAGAGCTATCGGGCAATCGTGCACACATAAATGGTGGCAAACTGTACGGGTGCGACAGCTTGATTGCTGCCGATTTGCGTGGCGGAGCGGGGCTTGTAATTGCCGCTATGTGTGCACAGGGCACAAGCCGAATACGCGGTGTAGAATACATAGACAGAGGTTATTGCCAATTAGAGAACAGTCTTACTCAGTTGGGCGCACAATGCGTGCGCAACGTAGTACAATAACGCGCATATACATAAGGTAAATTTACCACATATAACAATGATTTTTACGGACAGTGCTTGCAATAAGCAGGCATTGTCTTGTTTTTTTGTATCAGATAACAAAAAAGCTCAAATTAAAAGTCAATGCAAAAATATTTGACGATTGACTGTTTTGGTAGTATAATATGGCAGTATAGTAACTCTATGCAGAGGACAACCGATGAGGAATAAAAAGTTATTGATCATATTAGCCATATGTGCTGTAGTGATAGTATTGTTGGTGCTATTTCTTACGGTATTCAATATCCGCTCTGTGGACTTTGTATATTACGGCAACGACGGTACTCCTATTACAACACCTACGGACGCACCTACGGGCGACGAGGTGGCGGCACTGTACAAGGGCAAAAATATTTTTGTACTGTCCAATGAGACTATTCTCAATCAGTTCAACCAGCTGTATCCCGAGTTTCACGCATTGGGAGTAGTGCGTAGTTTCCCCAGTCGTATTACTTTGCACATAGTGCGCAGGGTAGCGGCACTAAGTATACGTGACGGCAGCGAGACAATCTATTTGGATGCGTTTGGCTACGTTATGAGCGACCAGCCCAAATACGAAACGGTGGACATCACTTCTGCTTTTGTAAGCACAATAGGCGAGGCAACGTCCAAAGAGCCGGGCAAAAAGCTGCAGTTCAGTTCTGCAAGCGACAACTTGCGTTTGGACATTGTGCTAGAAACGGTAAGCGCAATTTGGCAACTTAAGTACGATTACTCGGACGTAGGACAAGTTATTCAGCGTATTACTTTCAACGAGTATATGACTCGTATGGAGATAGAGACAGAAGCGGGTGCATTTATTTGGGTAGAAAAGCCTGAACAAAATCTCACATCACGTCTTATCAACGCATTCAGCGTATATTTCAACGATTCCAAAGACTTGCAAAAACCGGGTGTAGTTATCAATGTGTCGTCGCAAGGCAACATAAGCACACAATATACCCAAGGTTGACCTGCATCAAATAAAAGTTGAGAGGAGTATTTACTTTAAGATGAAGCAAGATTTTGTAACCGTGTTGGACATAGGCTCCAGCAAGATAACCTGCATGGCGGCAAGTGGCGTAAGCGGAGGCGAATTTGTTATACGCGCTGTCGGTCAGAGCGATTACAACGGTTTTGACGAGAACGGTTGGTACGAACCGGACACTGTGGCAGAGTGCATACGTTCGGCTGTCAGTCAGGTGGAGGCAAAGACAAAGTGCCGTATCAAAGACATCATTGTAGGCGTGCCGGCTAACTTTTGTTACGTATCCATAAGCGAGGCAAACAGTGTTTTCCGCACCAAAAAGCGTATTGATGCCGAAGACGTTGCCGAGCTGTACAGCAAAGCCAACATATTTGAAGACAATGCAAGCCGCAAAGTTATTGGTAGCAGTCCGCTGTACTTTATGATAGACGGCGCTATCAAAATGTTTGATCCTATCGGTGCCATTGCTCAGCGTATCACGGGAGTCTTGTCTTTCTCGTTTATGAGCAGAGTATTTGAAAAGACTGTTGGCGAGGCATTGGCAAGACTCAATATTCGTCATATCAAATATGTCAATACTGCAGAGTTGCAAGCCAAGTATATAGGTATGACCAACAGCGTCAACGGCTACTCTATAGTAATCGACGTAGGCTACATTACCTCTTACGTTATGTTGACAGGCGGCAGAGGCTTGATGTTTCTCAAAAGTTTTGCTTTGGGTAGCGGCTACATTGCAAGTGACTTGCACGAGGTACTCAACCTAAGCTACAACAACTCGTTGTATTTGTTGGACAAGTTGAGGCTCAATTTGGAGTTCCGCCCCGAAGATGTGTACACAATATCCAATGGCACAACTGCCGAAGCTGCAAAAGCCAACGAAGTGGTAAAGGCACGTATAGAACAAATTGCCAACTACATTATTCGTTGTTTTGAGGCGTGCGACCGTGAGATACCGGCAACTACCCCTGTTGTACTTACAGGTGGCGGTCTTACTTATCTTAGAGGTGCGGCAGATTGCCTATCCGAATATTTGGGCAAAGAAGTGCAGGTATTTACAAGCACCAATCCCCAAACCAACAGAAACGAATATACGTCCACATACGGATTGCTACAATATGGTGTAATGCACGAAAGTGATGACAAAGGCGGCATGCTGTCCAAACTCATCAGACGCATAAGAGGAGGTAAATAAACCATGGATTACAACAAACACCTTGAAAGCATATATGAAGGTAACACAGGCAACATAGCAAAAATTATTATTGTCGGCGTAGGCGGTGGCGGCGGCAACGCAGTAGAAAGTATGATCCGCGCAGGTATACGCAATGTAGAATTTATTGCTATGAATACCGACCAACAGGCACTCAACAAAATAAGTGCCAAAAAGTTCCCCATCGGTAGCAAACTTACCAAAGGTTTGGGCGCTGGTGCCAACCCCGATGTGGGCAAAGAGGCGGCAGAAGAAAGCCGTGAGGACATCAAAAAGGTGCTTGAAGGTGCCGACTTGTTGTTTATTGCCGCAGGTATGGGCGGCGGTACAGGTACAGGTGCTGCTCCTGTAGTTGCTAACATTGCAAAGCAGATGGGCATACTTACAATAGCAGTTGTCACCAAGCCATTCAGCTTCGAAGGCATACGCCGTATGAAGAATGCTGAGATGGGTATTGAAAACCTCAAAGGCAACGTAGATAGCCTTGTTGTAGTACAAAACGAAAAACTCAACAAACTTAAAGAACATTCTATTGTAGACGCATTTGCACAGGCAGACGAAATATTGCTTCAGGGTATAAGAGGCATTACAGACATTATTGTGCAAAACGGTCGTATCAACCTTGACCTTGCCGACGTCAAAACAGTTATCCGCAACAGTGGTATGGCACACATGGGTATTGGTGTGGGCAAAGGCGAAGACAAAGTTATCAGTGCAATCAAAGACGCTGTATATTCACCCTTGCTTGAAACAACTATACAGGGTGCGGCATCTATTATTATTAACTTCCGTGGCGGTCAGACAATGATGCTCAATGAGATTCGCAACGGTGTAGACCTTGTTCGTCAGGTAACAGCTCCCGACGCTAATATTTTGTTTGGCGTATGTATAGACGATACTTTGAAAGACGAAGTACAAGTTACTCTTATTGCTACAGGTTTCAACGGTGCAACACGTTCGTCTACAGGCTTCTTTGACGGTAAATCTCAGCAACAACAGGGCAAGCCTCAACAGCAACGTCCCGATAACGGTGGCTTTGGCGGATACCAACAAAATACGCACGGCGGTTTTGGCGGATATCAGCAACAACAAGGCGGTATGTTTGGCAACGTAGGCAACAGCAATCAAGGCAGACGTGATGGTTTTGGCGAAACAGGCGGTTCTATACCTCTTGACGACGATCCCAACATTCCTCCGTTTTTGCGCAAATTGAAAAAATAAAGTGTTGATTGTCAATTATTAAGTATACACAACAAAAACTGTCGGACAAGGATAGCGCTTGTCTGACAGATTTTTGCATAAGGTAAGGTAAAATATATGGACAGAGTAAAAATTAGAGATATTTTTGCCAAAAGCAAATCTTTTGCTAACAAAAAAATTACTGTTTGCGGTTGGGCACGTACTATACGCGATTCCAAAGCATTCGGCTTTATTGAGCTAAACGACGGTAGTTGTTTCAAGTGTTTGCAAGTAGTGTTTGAAGCAGACAAGTTGGGCAACTTTGACCAGATAGCCCATTGCAATGTGGGTAGTGCGCTTGTTGTTACGGGTAAGTTAGTGCTAACCCCCGAAAACAAACAACCCTTTGAGATAAAAGCGCAGTCTATACAGATAGAAGGCAAATCAGCGCCCGAATATCCTTTGCAAAAAAAGCGTCACACTGTGGAGTTTTTGCGTGAGATTGCTCACCTTCGCCCTCGTACCAATCTTTTCAATGCAATCATGCGTGTAAGAAGTGAAACAGCTTATGCTATTCACAGCTTTTTCAATGAGCGTGGCTTTGTATATGTGCATACTCCGCTTATCACTGCAAGTGATTGCGAGGGCGCAGGAGAGATGTTTAGGGTGACTACATTGGATGCTTTGCACCCAGCACTTACAAAAGATGGCAAGGTAGATTATACACAAGACTTTTTTGGTACAAAAACAGGTCTCACTGTGTCAGGTCAGCTCAATGCAGAGGCGTATGCAATGGCGTTTGGCAATGTATATACCTTTGGACCTACTTTCCGTGCGGAAAAATCTAACACCAACAGACACGCTGCAGAGTTTTGGATGGTAGAGCCGGAAATTGCTTTTGCCGACCTCAATGATGTTATGCAGTTGTCCGAAGATATGGTCAAGTACGTTATCAATCACGTTTTGCGTGTATGTCCCGATGAATTGCAGTTTTTCAACACTTTTGTGGACAAAAATCTTATTGAACGTCTTACCAAACTTACCAATGCGCACTTTAAGCGTATGACTTATACCGAGGCAATAGAAATTTTGCAAAAGCACAACGACCAATTTGAGTTCCCTGTGCATTGGGGTAGCGATATTCAGACCGAGCACGAGCGTTATTTGTCTGAGAAGATAGTGGACGGTCCAGTATTTGTAACAGACTATCCCAAAGAAATTAAATCCTTCTATATGCGTTTGTCGGACGACGGCAAGACAGTTGCCGCTGTAGATATGTTAGTCCCTGGTGTGGGCGAGCTTATTGGCGGTAGTCAAAGAGAAGAGCGTCTGGACGTATTGCTTAGCCGTATGCAAGAGTTGCATCTCAACCCCGAAGATTATTGGTGGTATCTCGAATTGCGCAAGTACGGTGGCACACGTCACGGCGGCTTTGGTTTGGGCTTCGAACGTATGATAATGTATCTTACGGGCGTAGGCAATATTCGTGACGTTTTGCCTTTCCCACGTACTGTCGGCAACGCACAATTTTAATAGTATTGCAAAAATAACTTACTTTTGTATGCGTAAGTTATTTTATTTTTGGTAATACTATTAGCGTAAAGGAGGTGCGACAATGAAAACTACTAACAAATCTACGCACAACACAAAGAAAACAAAATCAGCTGGCAGAGCAAGCAACTGCCGTGGCTGCAAAAACAACATGGAGAGCAAAGAAGATCCTGACGGGAGTTACACAGGTAATCCCGTTGGCTTAGGTAAGTACGAGCAACCTATTCAGGATGCCGATGATCTTTAATACTCGCCACATCAAAAAAACTTCCGCTTATATGCGGAAGTTTTTTATTTTCACAAAATTTAATCCGTTCAGTTAAAGCAGTCAATTCCTATCATCGCGGTCGCATCTGCAATCTCTGTTGCATCTGTTATCGCGGTCGCATCTGTTGTCATTGCAATGCCTGTCGTTGAGGTCGAGCGACAATGACTTGCCGCACCTGTTCCAACGTAGACACATTCTGCCGTTGTGCGTAGTAAGAGTGTATTGTATCTCAGGCAAGCAGTTGCACGGCGACTGCGGAGGTTTGTGAGGCGGACAAGGCGGCTTGCACCTATGTCTGCACACAGTGTTGAGATAAGTTTGTTGATTGACAAATCTGTTGTTGCAATTTCTTTTCATACTTAATACTATGCGCCAAACAAAAAAAATGCCAAAACACTTGAAAATTAAACAAAAGTATACTATAATGATTACATAACACAAGGAGGAATACTCACATGGTTTTTGAAAAAGTTCGCAAATTGCTTGCAGAACAACTTAACGTCAACCCCGACAGCATTACTCTCGAATCCAACGTTGTTTCAGATCTTCACGCCGATTCTTTGGACATTGTAGAGATGCTTATGTCTTTGGAAGAGAATTTTGGCATACAGGTACCCGATGAAAAAGCCAACGAGCTTGTTACTGTAGGCGCAATCGTTAAGTACGTAGAAGAAGCTCAAAAATAATTTTTATAAGTATAGTGCTTAATTTGTCCGAGAATTTCAACCTTCGTCAGTGATATTCTCGGACTTTTTATTTGGATATTAGCTATGGATATACAACAAACATTGATACAACTTGGTGGCAACGAGGCTTTTTGTTCGACAATATACAATTCGCCTATCCCTTGTTTGGGCGTCAAAATACCGCAGTTGCGTACTTTGGTAAAACAACTGTCGCTTGATGAGGCATTGCAATTACCTTATGGCAAATTGGTGGAGTACAATATTGTCAAAGGGCTTTGTATAGTCAACAGCAAGTTGCCGTTTCAACAAAAAACAGAATTATTGACCGACTTTGCTTCTCACATTGACAGTTGGGCAACGTGCGATACATGTATAATAAAAGTGGACAAACAGAATGCCAAACAATACTTTGACTATTTCTCCCAGCTCACCAACTCTGCACTGCCTTTTTGCGTGCGTTACGGATTGGTCAACATTATGCGCAACTACCTGTGTGAAGAATATATGTCAAACGTGTTGGATATTATCGCTAAGGTGAAGTACGGTCATTATTATGTAAACATGGCTGTAGCATGGCTTATTGCCGAGCTTGCCGTAGAGTACAGTGACGTTGCCAAACAGGTACTTACACAGGGTGTACTTCCACAAGACGTAGTAAAGTATGCCAAACAAAAAATGCGCGATAGCAGACGCGTGGATAAGCATACAAAACAATGGACGTATCAATAGAATAATTGGTAATTTTGTGTCAAAATTAGTCGTATTGCCGTTTGAGCAAATAAGTTGACTGCAAAAAGCATAGACTACTAACGTCAATATATTTTGCAAGGAAGACTTATGTACGAACTAACTGTCAGCGTGGACAACAATCAGCCGCACTTTATCAACTATCTTGAAAGCAATTTGCGCCCAGTGTTGGCAAAAATAGACGGCGTTATTGCAACAGATAGTGGCAAACAAAATCAATATCTTACTGTTGCCTGCAGTGATACATTTCGTGTGCACCTCAGCAATACTGTGTCGGCATTGGTGGCAGACGTGTTAGCTGTAGGCTACAAGCGTATGTATCTGTGCGACAACCTGCACATAGTCAACAAAAATTTTTATACGTCAACGCTTGTCAATACTATGAGCATATTTGACAATTCTTCGGACAAAGAGTTTTTGCGCAAAATAGTGGACGTGCGTGGTGGTGAGTGCTGTCTGTCCGGTTACTATAATTTCCGCATGAGAAAGCTAAAAGAGCGTTGGGCAGACCTTGTGCGCCTTGCCAACGGCAATGCCGACGTTATGAGCGATGTTGAGCTTATCAAAGAGTTTTTGGCTTATCTGCGTGATACGCTTGCCGTATCTGTAGACACTCTTTCTGTAGTAATAGGCGACAACGACTTTCAACTGTTTGACACCAAAAGCTCGATTATACGCCCGCTTGCGTTGTTTGCGCCCGAATGCAGTCAGGAAGAGTGTGCAATAGTCAACATTTTGTGCTTGCGTCCAAAGCGTGTAAAGCTGTATTGTGATACAGACAGCGTGGACAAAAATTTTGTGCAATTGTTAAGCTATTTATTTGATACCAAAGTGATACAAAACAGTTGACAGTGCGACAATAAAGCGTTAAAATTATGTCAAACTTAATCGTCTAAGACAAAAGACACGTCCTGTCTAATGCATATTTACAGCGAGTAACGGCGGTGAGAAGGTTACATTAGTGCAAGACACGGATACCACTTTTTGAGACGCGCCTACGCATGGGCGAATATATGCACAAAGAGCGGACATTATACTTTGTCTAATGTCAATTAAGGTGGAACCACGGAAAAGTTTTTAAGACATTTCGTCCTTATGAAGATTGCTTCATAAGGATTTTTTTATTTATCGGAGGTTAAATAATTATGAGTATTGCAATCAAATTGCCAGACGGCAGCGTCAAAAATTTTGACAACAGTGTAAGTGCATTGCAGATTACCGAGAGTGTCAGTCAGGGGCTTGCACGCAACGCAGTTGCATGTGAAGTCAACGGCGTTATGCACGATATGTCTTACGTTGTGGATAGCGATGCTGACTTTAAGGTATATACATTGAGAGACGAGCAAGGTTTGGAAGTGTTGCGTCACTCGGCTTCACACTTGATGGCGCAGGCAGTAAAACGCCTCTACCCCAACGCAAAGTTGGCTATAGGACCTGCTGTCAAAAATGGCTTTTATTATGACATAGATTTTAATGAGGAAGTGGAACAAGAGGGCTTACTTGCTCGCATCGAAAAGGAGATGGATGAGATTGTTAAGCAAAACTTCCCCATTGTACGAGAGGACGTTTCCAAGGCAGACGCTTTGAAAATGTTTACCGACAAAGGCGAGATATACAAAGTAGAGTTGATTGAGGACCTTGAAGACGGCACAATATCGCTGTATCGTCAGGGCGAGTTTGTGGACTTGTGCAGAGGACCGCACATGTCGTCCACAGGCAAAATTAAGTGCTTCAAACTCACTTCTGTAGCAGGCGCATATTGGCGTGGCGATGTCAAAAACAAGATGCTTACACGTATTTATGGCACTGCGTTTGAAAAAAGAAGTGAATTGGACGAATATATTGCCCGCATTGAGGAGGCAAAACGTCGCGACCACAGAAAGTTGGGCAAAGAATTGGATTTGTTTGACATATTTGACGAAGGCCCTGGCTTCCCTGTATTCTTGCCTAAGGGTATGACCTTGCGCAACATATTGGAAGACTTTTGGCGTCAGGAACACCGCAAAGCCGGCTATCAGGAAATAAAAACACCTATGATACTCAATCAGGAGTTGTGGCATCGTTCCGGTCACTGGGATCACTACAAAGACAATATGTATGTTGTCAAAATTGACGACAACGACTATGCTATAAAACCGATGAACTGCCCGGGTGGTATGTTGGTGTACAAGCGCAAACCTCACTCGTACAGAGATTTGCCCGAACGTATGGCAGAGTTGGGACTTGTTCACCGTCACGAGCTTTCGGGTGCTTTGCACGGTCTTATGCGTGTACGTTGCTTTACACAGGACGATGCTCACATCTTTATGACGCCCGACCAAATTGAGAGTGAGATAGAAGGCGTTGTAAGACTTATAGACAGCTTCTACAAAGTGTTTGGCTTCAAGTACAAGTTGGAGCTTTCCACACGTCCCAAGGATAGTATGGGTACAGACGAGCAGTGGAACAGTGCAACGGCGGCACTTAAGCGTGCTTTGGAAATTTTGGGCAAAGATTACGAAATTAACGAGGGCGACGGCGCATTTTACGGACCGAAAATTGACTTCCACTTGGAAGACAGCATAGGCAGAACATGGCAGTGCGCAACTATTCAGTTGGACTTCCAGATGCCCGAGCGTTTTGATTTGACCTACGTTGGACAAGACGGCGAAAAGCACCGCCCTGTCATGATACACAGAGTAATTTTTGGCAGTATCGAGCGTTTTATTGCTATACTTACCGAGCACTACGCAGGCGCTTTCCCTGTTTGGCTTGCTCCCGTGCAAGTTAAGGTATTGCCTATATCGGAAAATTACAACGAGTATGCCGAAAAAGTGTGCGCAGAGCTCAACAAAAAAGGTCTGCGTGCAGAGACCGATTGCCGCAACGAAAAGATAGGTTACCGCATAAGAGAAGCACAACTGCAAAAAACACCTTATATGATAGTAGTGGGTGAAAAAGAGCAGGAGGCTGGCACAGTATCTGTGCGTCAACGCAAACACGGCGACATTGGCAGTATGCTTGTCAAAGACTTTGTCAAAAAAGTTAAAAAGGAAAACGACAAAAAGACATACGAGCTGTAAAAAGTGGGAGTGTCTTTGCTACAACAAAACAGTTGTGACAAGGCGATTTGTCAGCAACAAAAATAGTGCATAATTGTACCAAAAAAGTTTGATAAAACTATGCAAAAAGGATTGACTTGTTCAGTCCTTTTTGTTATAATACTCAAAGTAAAGCAGAATTTACCATTCTCACCAAACGGCGAGTGCGCTTTTTGGTTATTCAATAGTTAGCGTGGCAACATACGCGATGTTTGCGTTTGTGTGCGTTATATATTTGATGTGGTAAAGTTTGCTTTGCCGCATTTTTTATTTTTTGAGGAGGACATACCCATTAAAGAGCTACAAACCAACAACGAAATTCGTGACAGAGAAGTTCGTTTGATAGGCAGTGAGGGACAACAGCTCGGCATTGTATCTGCACACGAAGCACAGCGTATGGCTGATGACGAAGGTCTTGACCTTGTAAAAATATCACCCAACGCAGTACCGCCCGTATGCAAAATTATGGACTACAGCAAGTACAAGTACGAGCAGACAAAAAAGGAAAAAGAAATGCGCCGCAATCAAAAGACTATTGAGGTTAAGGAAGTGTGGCTGTCTATGACAATAGATATAGGCGACCTTAACACAAAGGCAAAAATAGCGGCAAAATTTTTGGCAGACGGCAACAAAGTAAAAGCAACTATACGTATGCGTGGCAGACAACAAGCGTATGCACATCAGGGTGTGGAAGTTATGGCTAAGTTTGCAGAATTGTTGCAGTCGGTAGCAAAGATAGACAAACAACCGAATGTTGAGGGTAGAAACATCTCTATGGTGTTGTCGCCCGTTGTCGGTAAGTAAATATAATTGGGAGGAAAAGGACATTATGCCTAAGCAAAAATCACACAGCGCATCCAAAAAGAGATTTGTCGTATTGAAGAGCGGCAAAATTAAGCGCGCACAGTCCAACAAAAACCACAAGTTGGGCAAAAAGACAACCAAGAGAACACGCAACTTGCGTAGCACAGCCTATGTCGACAAGACAATGGAAAAGAACATCAAGAGCATGTTGCCATACTGATAGCGGGAGGATAGAGAGTTATGAGAATTAAGAGAGGCGTCAATGCCGTTAAAAAACGCAGAAAGATATTGAAAGCTGCCAAAGGTTACTTTGGTGCAAAATCTACTAACTACCGCATAGCTCGCGAAGCCGTTATGAAGAGCGGCAATTACGCTTATGTGGGTAGAAGACTCAAAAAGAGAGACATGCGCAGTCTTTGGATTGCTCGTATCAATGCAGGCGCTCATGCCAACGGCTTGTCTTACAGCAAGATGATGCACGGTTTGAAAGTAGCTAACATTGATTTGAACAGAAAAGTGCTTGCAGACTTGGCTGTAAGTGATGCAAAAGCATTTGCTCAGCTTGCAGAAACTGCAAAAGCAAACCTTAAGTAAATTTGTAACAGCAAGCCTTTTATTGTATGATAAAAGGCTTTGTTTATTTTGATTATGTTGATAACATCTGCAACCAACAACAATATCAAACTGCTCAACAAACTTATCGGGCAAAAAAAATATCGTCAGCAATACAGACAGTATGTGGTAGAGGGTGAAAAACTTCTAAATGACGCAGTACGCTTTGGCAAGCAAATAACAGCCGTGTATGTTGCGCAAAGTAGCAAAGTTATTGTCCCCGACAGCCTACTGTCCAAAGTTGTGTATGTTGCCGATACTGTCTTTAGTAGTGTCAGTGACGTGGTCAACGGTCAGGGCGTACTTGCCGTAGTCAATATGGACAGTGTGGACGTCGGTATTGGTAGCACAGGCGATTGCTTGGTGCTCGACGGCTTGCAGGACGCAGGCAATGTTGGTACGTTGCTTCGTACTGCGCTTGCGTGTGGCTTTGAGGACGTATTGTGTAGCAACTGTGTTGATGTGTATTCGCCCAAAGTTATTCGTTCGGCTATGTCGGCGCACTTTGCGTTGCGTCTGCATACTACTGCAAATATCGAGCAGGCTTTTGCCAAGTTGCCGACAGATTGCTACAAATATGCTTGCGATATGAACGGAGCGGATATTGCTACAGTCAATAGGAAAAGCAAGGCAAGCATTGCGCTTGTGTTGGGCAATGAGGGCAACGGACTTAGTGCTTTTTCGCGTGAGCATTGTGATAGCATAGTGTCTTTGCCAATGAAAAACGGTTTGGAGTCACTCAATGTGTCTGTCGCCGGCAGTATAATAATGTATTTGTTGCAGAAGTGAAAGGGAGTTAGAATATGTCAGGTCATAGCAAGTGGAATAATATCAAAAACAAAAAAGCAAAGGGCGATGCTGCTCGTAGCAAAATATTCACCAAAATTGGTCGTGAAATAGCCGTAGCAGTCAAAGCAGGCGGTATGGATATCAACAGCAACAGCAAGCTGTACGACGTTGTGCAAAAGGCTAAGGCAAACAATATGCCCAACGACAACATCACACGTAGTATCAAAAAAGCAGGTGGCGAACTAAACACTGTAGACTACGTAGAGATGGTGTACGAAGGCTACGGTATAGGCGGTAGCGCAGTAATTGTAGAGTGTCTTACCGACAACAAAAACCGTACTGCAGGCGACGTGCGTTGTGCTTTTGACAAAAACGGCGGTAGCCTTGGCCAAACAAACTGCGTCAGCTTTATGTTTGACCACAAAGGCGTAGTTGTGGCAGAAAACACACTTTCGCTTAGTGAAGACGCTTTGTTTGAGTTGGCTTTGGAAGCAGGTGCGGACGATGTGTCTGTAGAGGAAAATATGATAGAGATGTATTGCGATACAACAGCTTTGGCGGCTGTACGTGACGCAGTAGTCAACAAAGGGCTCAACCTTGTATCTGCCGATATGGAGTGGTTGCCAAACAATATGGTAACGTTAGAGGGCGACAATTTGGTCAAATTTCAACGTATGTTGGACGCTTTGGACGACAGCGATGATGTGCAAAACGTATATCACAATGTAGTTTTGCCCGACGAGGAATAACAACGGATAAGGTATCGGATAATCCCGATGCCTTTTTTGTTTAGTGACTTTGTCACACAAAAAAATATTTGCTATACAACTATTACAAAGTGCACATATTTGTGTTATGATGATATTATCAGAAATATATGTTTGCAGGAGGTTTTGCAGATGAAAGTAGTTATTGTGGGCGGCGTTGCAGGCGGTGCAACGGCAGCGGCAAGACTGAGAAGATTGGACGAAAAAGCAGAGATAATCATATTGGAACGCGGACAATATGTATCCTTTGCAAATTGTGGCTTGCCCTATTATATAGGTGGCGTCATTACCGACAAACGCAACTTAACATTGCAAACGCCGCAAAGTTTTAAGGAGCGTTTTAATATTGATGTGCGCGTCAACAGTGAAGTAACCTCTATTGATACATCCCAAAAGTGCGTGACGGTAAGTTGCGATGGCAAAACATATACGGAAAGTTACGACAAATTGTTGTTGTCTACAGGCGCAGAGCCTTTTGTGCCCAAAATGGAGGGCGTGGATTTGCAAGGTGTATTCACTTTGCGCAACGTTCCCGATGCATTGACAATCAAGTCCTTTATTGACAGCACCAAGGCAAAGACAGCTTTGGTAGTGGGTGGCGGATACATTGGTATAGAAACTGCCGAAAACCTTGCTCATGAAGGACTTAAGGTAACAGTTGTGGAGCGTGCGCCTCACCTCATTGCGCCGTTGGACTTTGATATGGCTTGCGACGTGTACAACTATGTTACAAGTAAAGGCGTCAATGTATTGTGCAATGCTGCTGTCAATGGCATCACCAAGCAAGGTAAGTCGCTTGTAGTGGACGTAGACGGCAAAGCACACAAAGCCGATATGGTGTTGTTGTCTGTAGGTGTGCGCCCCGAATCTCAGATGATTGGCAAGGCAGGCATAGCGCTTAACGAGCGTGGCTTTGTAAAAGTAGACAGCCAAATGCGTACCAATGTACAAGACGTGTACTGCGTAGGCGATGTAACCGAGATAGACAATTTTGTTACAGGCAAAAAGACGGCTATTGCTTTGGCAGGACCGGCAAATAAGCAAGGCAGAATAGCTGCCGATAACATTTGCGGAATACAAAGTAAATACGATGGTGCACAAGGCTCGTCTGTACTCAAATTGTTTGATATGACAGTAGCCACAACAGGTATCAACGAGCGTCAGACAGTTGCCGAAGGCATAGCGTATGACAAAGTGTTGTTGTACAGTGGCTCACACGCCGGCTACTATCCCAACGCAACCAATATGTCGCTCAAAGTGCTGTGGGAAAAGCAGAGCGGCAAGCTATTGGGTGCGCAGATAGTGGGCTTTGACGGTGTGGACAAACGCATGGACGTACTTGCGTGTACAATAAGATTGGGCGGTACTATACAAGACCTAACACGTCTTGAGTTGTGCTATGCGCCTCCTTTTGGTAGTGCAAAAGATCCTGTCAACATGGCTGGATACGTTGCGGAAAATATCAACAACGGTCTTGTAAAGCAGTGCTTTGCCGAACAGTTGAAACAACTTGTTGCTCAGGACAATGCAGTCGTACTCGATGTACGAACAGATTATGAGGTGGCAACAGGTCGTATCGCAGGTAGCGTGCATATACCTTTGGATAGTCTGCGTGCACGTATCAATGAGCTCGACAAAAGCCAAAAAATCTATGTGCATTGTCACAGCGGTTTGCGTAGTTATATTGCGGCACGTATCTTGTCTGCCAACGGCTTTGACTGTTGCAACGTAGCGGGCGGTTTCCGTTTGTTGCAATCATTGCATCACGCTTTTGCAGGTGACGAGCGTTTTAGCGATGTAAAAGACTAATATTACAGTAATATATATTTATCAACACGGGTACGTTTTCTATTTGAGAGGCGTACCCGTTGTTTGTAGAGTACGTATTTGTTGACATTTTTTGCCTTTTCAAGTATTATACAAGTTGATGTTTGTAGTGATATATCCTATTGTCGTAGGCTGTACACGCTACATATTTTGGGAGCAGTTATGACAAGAGTAATTGGTTTTGACCCCGGACTTGCCATTGTAGGTTACGGCGTGTTGGAGTACGACAGCAAGGGCAAAAAGGTGATTGACTATGGTGTTATTCGTACGCCAAAAGAGGAAAGCGTACCTGTTAGGCTTGCCCTTATTTACAAGGCAACTATGGAGTTGTTTGAAAAATTTAAGCCTGAAGAAGTTGCTATAGAAGAATTGTTTTTCAATACCAACATTACAACAGGTATCAACGTAGCACAAGCAAGGGGAGTAGTTTTGCTCGCGGCTATACATTACTGCGGAAGGTTGTACGAGTACACACCTCTGCAGGTCAAGCAGGCAATGACAGGCTATGGCAGAGCAGAAAAAAAGCAAATACAAGAGATGGTGCGAGTATTTTTGCAACTGTCCTCTGTACCCAAGCCCGATGACGCTGCCGATGCTTTGGCGGTGGCGCTTACTCATATTCAGACAAGCAAACTTTCCAATGCCTTTCTTATAGGCTGATAGCAAGGAGATAAGCAAAATATGTTCAGTTTTATGTGTGGTACAATAGTTGATATACAAGATGGCGTAGTTGTATTGAAGTGCAACGACATCGGCTACGAGCTCAATGTGTCCGCCAATACGCTTAAGCAGTGTTGCGTAGGGGACAATGTGCAGTTGTATTGCTACCTACAGGTACGAGAGGACGGTATAGCTTTGTACGGCTTTTCAACTGCCGAAGAAAAGGCAATGTTTTTGCGCCTTATATCAGTATCTGGTGTTGGTTGCAAGGTGGCGCAGTCTGTGCTTTCGGGCATTACTCCCAACGACCTTGCACTTGCTTTGTACAACGGCGACAGCAAGGTGCTTACCAAAGTAAAAGGCTTGGGCAAAAAGACTGCCGAAAGGTTGATTTTGGAGCTAAGAGAAAAGGTTTCTGTCAACTTTGATATGGTTCAGCAATCGGATGCATCTGCTTGTCAATGTACTATGGACAACTTTACTGCCGATATGAACAATGCCGTTGCCATACTTGTATCGTTGGGACTTTCACGCCAAGACGCAATAGAGCGTATAAAAGCGGCAAGTGCAACGGGCGCTACAACTACCGAACAACTAATCAACAGTGCTTTTCGCAGTTAAAATTACAGAGGATAATCAATGGAACAACAACTTTTTACCAGCACGTTAGTGGAAAACGAACGTGATACGGAAAATATTTTGCGCCCAAAAACGCTTGACGACTATCTCGGTCAGGACAAAGTAAAAAACAACCTGCGTGTGTTTATAAAAGCGGCTATGGCACGTGGGGAAAACCTTGACCACGTTTTGTTGTATGGTCCGCCGGGATTGGGCAAAACAACGCTTGCGCATATCATCGCCAACGAAATGAATGTACCGATAACTATCACAAGCGGTTCGGCAATACCCAACAAGTTTGACTTGAGTGCTATATTGTCTAAGCTCAAACCGCACGAAGTTTTGTTTATCGACGAGATTCACCGTATGCACAGCAGTCTTGAAGAAATACTGTACCCAGCAATGGAAGACTACCGATTGGACTTTGTAGCAGGTAAAGGACCAAGCGCAACTTCTGTCAATATCAAATTGGAAAAGTTTACTTTAATAGGCGCAACCACCAAGGCAGGCAATTTGCAAGGACCATTGCGCGACCGCTTTGGCATGCAGATGCGTCTTGATATGTACACGCCCGAACAGTTGCAAGGAATAGTGCTCAATTCGGCAAAGCGTCTTGGTACGGCAATAGATACTCGTGCGGCATACGAGATTGCAACACGTTCCCGTGGTACGCCTCGTATTGCCAACAGATTGCTCAAACGTATAAGAGATTTTGCTCAAGTGTATGGCAATGGCACAATTACACTTGATATCACCCAAAAAGCAATGCAACTACTTGAAGTAGACGAGTTGGGTTTGGACGCAGTGGACAAAAATATTCTCAATACTATTATCGAAAAATTTGCAGGCGGTCCTGTTGGTTTGGACACTTTGGCATCGGCAACGGGAGAGGACGCTACTACCATAGAGGACGTATACGAACCATATCTGTTGCAGTTGGGCTTTGTAGCACGCACACCGCGTGGCAGAGTGTGTATGCCTCTTGCCTACAAACATTTGGGCAAAAAAATAAGTAAGGAAAAAATGGAGATGCTGTCACTATATCAGGACAGTGCAGAACAAGATGAAGACTAACGATTTTTACTACAATCTTCCTGAGGAGCTTATTGCGCAAACGCCGGCAGAACCGAGAGACAGCGCACGCCTTTTGGTATATCACAGAGATAGCAAGCAAATAGAGCACAAACATTTTTATGATGTGGTGGATTACCTCAATAAGGGAGATTTGTTAGTAGTCAACAATACCAAAGTATTGCCCGTAAGACTGTACGGCAACAAAGTGCCGAGCGGTGGCAAAATAGAATTTTTGTTGCTCAAGCGTATAGACCTCACACATTGGGAAGTGATACTTAAGCCAGGGAGAATAGCAAAGATAGGCAGTGTGTTTACCTTTGGCGACGGTTTGCTTACTGCAACGGTAGAGAGTGTGGAACAAGACGGCGCACGTATAGTGCAATTTTCCTTTGACGGAGTATTCGAGGATATTCTCAACAAAATTGGCGAGATGCCATTGCCGCCTTATATCAAACAAAAGATATCCAACAAAGACAGATACAACACTGTGTACAGTAAGATTAACGGCAGTGCGGCAGCTCCTACTGCAGGTCTGCATTTTACCAACCAACTGCTCGACAAAATACGCGCAAAGGGAGTTAATATAGCAGAAGTACTGTTGCATGTGGGCTTGGGTACTTTTCGTCCTGTCAAAGTGGACAATGTGGAAGACCACAATATGCACAGCGAGTATTACAAAATAGACGAGGCAACTGCGGCGCTTATCAACGAAACACGGCAAAAGGTCGGCAGAGTAATTGCCGTAGGCACAACTGCGGTAAGAGTGTTAGAAAGCGTGGTAGACCAACAAGGCAACGTGCACGCAGGGCAAGGATATACGCAGATATTTTTGTATCCGCCCCACAAAATACGTTCAGTTGACGGACTTATCACCAACTTCCACTTGCCCGAAAGTACTCTTATTATGTTGGTATCTTGCATGTGCTCACGAGAAGAAGTGCTCGATATCTACAATACAGCCGTACAAAATAAATATCGCTTTTTTAGTTTTGGCGATGCAACAATGTTTATTTAACGAGGTTATATGTCACAATTTTCTTACAAAGTAATTACGCAAGATGCGCACAGTGGTGCCCGTACAGGTATTTTCCATACACCGCACGGCGATATACACACACCTGTGTTTATGCCTGTGGGTACGGCTGCTACTGTCAAATCGCTTTTGCCTACTACACTCAAAGAAATAGGCACGCAAATTTTGCTGTCCAACACCTATCACTTGTATTTACGACCGGGTAGCGACATTGTGCGTGAGGCAGGCGGTCTGCATAAGTTTATGAATTGGGACAGACCAATACTTACAGACAGTGGCGGTTTTCAGGTGTTTTCTTTAGGAGCGTTGCGCAAAATTACTGAAGAAGGTGTGGTTTTTCGTTCGCATTTAGACGGCAGCAAACATATATTTTCCCCCGAAAGCGTAATGGCTACCGAGCACGATATTGGTGCGGACATAATTATGGCGTTTGACGAATGTTCTACCTATGGCGCAGACCACAAATACAGCGAGCAAAGTATGCTTATGACTTTGCGTTGGCTGGAGCGTTGTGCTAAGGCGCATACCAACGGCAGTCAGATGCTATTTCCTATTATTCAGGGCAATATGTATGAGGACTTGCGCATAAGGTCGGTCAAAGAAACTGTCAACTATGCAGAGTGCGGTATTGCAATAGGCGGACTGTCGGTAGGTGAGCCTTCCGAAGTAATGTATCGTATGTTGGATGTATTGCAACCGTACTATCCCGAAAATATGCCACGTTACCTCATGGGTGTAGGCACGCCCGATTATATTCTTGAGGGCATAGAAAGAGGCGTAGATATGTTTGACTGCGTGTTGCCTACACGTATTGCACGCAACGGCACTGCAATGACTTCCCACGGCAAAGTGACAGTGCGTAACGGTATGTATAAGCGTGACTTTACGCCTTTGGACGAGGAGTGCGATTGCTACTGTTGCAAGCACTTTACCAAAGCATATCTAAGGCACCTTATCAACTGCAACGAGATATTGGGCGCAGAATTGCTGTCTATTCACAATGTACGCTTTTTGCTAAGACTTACCGAACAAGCACGTCAGGCAATCAACGAAGGACGTTTTGCGCAGTTCAAAAAAGAGTTTTACAGCAAATATTACGGCAAAGAAAGTTTGGTAGGTAAAAATTAACTGAAATAAAAGTTTGCGCTATTCCATTGCTTTTTTGAGGCAATTGTTATATAATGTGCCTATAGTGCAGTAAATTAGTCTGCAAACTATCATTAAGGAGAGTAACAATGTTCCATTTGTTCAGTTTTTTGGAAGATACTACCAATTCAGGCAATACTGACAACGGTATCTGGACTTGGGTTATAATGGGCGTTATGGTTGTGGCGCTTGTACTTTTGTTTATCATCCCCAACCGTAAGAGAAAAAAACAAGCAGAAGAAATGATGTCCAAATTGCAGGAAGGTTGCGTAATTACCACTATAGGCGGTATAGTCGGCACTGTTGTAAAACTTGATGACAAAAACATTTGGTTGGAAACAGGCACCGAAGACAACAAGACAGTTATGCAATTTGTTCGCGGTGCAATTCATTCTATCGCTCCTGCTCCCGGCTCACCCGAAGCAAAGGCTATAGAGGAAGAAGAGAAAAAGAAGGAAGAAGAACCGGACGAAATTAAGTAAGGCATAATTTTTGCACGAATTTTGCCAAATTGACGTATATCAGTCATAGTACAATATGCCTCCGAATAGAATTTACTATTCGGAGGTATTTTTATGGAGAATAGTGTAACTACCACCAAAAAAACAACTTGGTTGATAACATCTGTTAAGTGCGGTTTGCTTGCTTTTGTGCTTTCTTCTGCAGGCGTGCTTTTGCTTGCGCTTATTGCCAAACTTACTACAATGTCACCGGAAATTTTGCCTATTATCAGTCAGATACTTAAGGCTATAGCTGTGGGTGTAGCTGTAGGTATTTGCGTACGTGGTGAAAAACTGTTGTTTCAGGCAGTTTTGTCGGCAGTTATTTTCGGTTTGCTCAATATGGCGTTGTTTGCCGCTTTGGGCGGACAGTTTAATGGCGGACAGGTAGGTATGGATATCGGTATATCTATACTTGTAGCTATTGCAGTAACATTGCTGTTTTGCAGAAAAAAGTAAAAAAACAGTCAAATCACTTGAATAATGACGGCAAATAGTGTATAATCAATGTAAGTTAATACGGAGGTTAGCATTATGAAACACATCAAAACCGTTACCAATCCCAAAGCTAACGTAGTAGCAGCCAACAGCGGTTGCGGAGAGTGCCGCAGCAGTTGCCAATCTGCTTGCAAAACAAGTTGCACTGTAGGCAACCAAACTTGCGAGCAAAAAGTTGCTGTACACAACAAGGGTACAAAAAAGCAATAATTAGTATACGCTAATGTTGCCATATGCTGTTCTCTGTGCGGACAGTCAATCTTACAATTATCAAAAGAGCAGTGTTTGCAATACTGCTCTTTTTGACAGCTTTATGGGAGATTGCAAGTGATACATTCATTCAAAGTTGCAGATACATATCTGCTTTACGATGTGGAAAGTTCGGCTCTTATGGAGACCGACAAACTTATATACGATATTATCAACAATACACCTGCTCTTACTACCGACTATTCGGCAACAGAGATAGCAGAAGCGCGCGAGGAGTTGGACAAGCTGCGTGCACAAGGTGTGTTGGACGCTCTTGCACCTCAAGGTGTGGAAGCAATGCAAAAGGGCAAAGAAATTAAATCTTTGTGTGTACATATGAGTCATGACTGCAATTTGCGTTGCAAGTATTGCTTTGCAGGCACGGGCACATATCACGGCGAGCGCATGAATATGCCCCTCGACATTGCAAAAAAAGCAATAGACTTTCTCATTGCCAACAGTGGCAACAGACATTATTTGGAAGTTGACTTTTTTGGCGGTGAGCCGCTTATGAATTTTGACGTACTCAAGCAAACTGTAGAGTATGCCAAAGAGCGTGCAAAGCAGTGTGGCAAAGAGTTCAAATTTACAACTACAACTAACGGTATATTGCTTAGCGAAGAAGTGTCCGACTATCTCAACAAAGAGATGGACAACGTTGTATTGAGTTTGGACGGCAGAAAAGAAGTTAATGACTTTCAACGTCCTACAGCCAACGGCAAAGGCAGCTTTGCTTTAATAATTGACAATTACAAATATTTCCGTAGCATACGTGGCGACAAAAGTTACTTTTTGCGTGGCACATTTACTGCGCACAACAAGGACTTTTGCGATGATGTGTTGGCTATGACGGAGCTTGGATTTGACCAAGTATCTGTAGAGCCTGTTGTGTTGCCCGATGACCATCAACTTGCGTTGCATTCAGAAGATTTGCCACAATTATGCGATAATTACGAGCGTCTTGCCGTAGAGTATGTAAAGCGTAGAAAGGATAGCAACAGTTGGTTTAGCTTTTTCCACTTTGTGGTAGACTTAGACAACGGACCGTGCTACAAAAAGCGTCTTGTAGGTTGCGGTGCGGGCAGTGAATATATGGCTGTTACGCCCGATGGCTCAATTTATCCTTGCCATCAGTTTGCTGGCGAAAAGGAATATATGTTGGGCAATGTACAAGACGGCAAGTTGGATGAAAGCAAGCGCGATTTGTTTCGCAACAGCAATTTGTCCACCAAACACAAGTGTAGCACTTGTTGGGCAAAGTATCATTGCAGTGGCGGTTGTGCGGCTAATGCGTTGCATTTTAACGGAGATATCAACAGCCCATACGAGTTGGCATGCCAGTTGATGAAAAAACGATTGGAATGTGCGCTTTATGTGTACGCTAAAGAGCGTCAAAACGATTGACTTTATTGTCATTTGCTATTATAATTTTGTAGTTAACAGTTTGTAATCAAGGAGGCTCCTAATGAGCAAGAAAACGTCAGTCGTTTTACTTAGCATCTTAATAGTGGTCGTGTTGTTCTTTGGCATTGTTTCCTTTTTGCCCGAGATTCACTACGGCAACTACAAAGTATATTATTCTCCCGTCAACCTTATTCAAAAGGGCTCAGACATGGGCAACTCTGTAGTAGGCACTTATGCAGTTGATCACACAGGTATGACTGCCGAAGAATATGCAGAGTATCAAAACACAATTCGTAGCATTGTATCTAAGCGCTTGCAAAAAGTGTTTGGATATTACGATAGCAATATTGCATTTGAACAAAACGGACAAAGATTGGCTGTTACCATTCCCGAAACTACTGCTCACGACGGCACAAAAGCACAGGACATTATGAGTTCTGTGATGATTGAGGGTTATATAGAATTTACTAACACAAGCTCCACAACTTACAATAAGGACAACGTATTGTTTGCTATAGATACAGTGGACAACCTTTCGAGTGGTGCGTCTGTTTCTCAATATGTACAGGGTAGCAACAGATACTACATTGTTAAGGTCAAACTTACATCTGAGGGTAAGCAACTTGTGCAAGACAAGCTGACAGCTTCTACTTCTTCTGTTGCTGCATATTGTGCAGTTGACGAAGTTTTGTCATATTCTGTATATTTTACCTCTGAGACCTCCAACACATTGGAGATTTACTGTCAGGATACTTCTACAGCCAATATGTTGGCAAGCGTATTCAATTATGGTTATATACAGTGCGATTTGTCTGAGCTCGATACAGAAGTTGTTGTGCTCAACACACCCGTTGCTATGATTGTAGGCTTTGTAATGCTTGCCGTTATACTTGCATTCTGCATCTTTGCAATCGTTAGATACGGTTTGTTTGGTTTGGCAATTACATTGTCCTTTGCAATAGCTGCAGTAGTTACAGTTATCTTCTGCGGATTGGCATACTTCAGCGTGTTCAACCTCTACGCCTTCTTCGGTTTTGTTATCGGTTTTGGCGTTATGTGCTATCTCACTGTGGACACGTTCGAAAAAGTGCGCAAACAGCTTATTGGCGGTACTAAGCTCAATTCTGCAATCAAAGTAGGTTTCAACTCCGGTTGGTTGCGTATGTTGATTGTCAACGGCGTTATGCTTGTGCTTGGTATCATATTGTGGGTTATTCCTACAGCGGTAACAGTACCTATGGGCAACGCTTTGGTATATGCTGCTGTTATCAGCCTTATTTGCAATTTTGGTCTCAACAGAGCGTTGGTTTTGTTGGTAAAGTCTCTTTGCGGAGATTCAGTTGCTCTTTTGCGTATCAAAGCCTAATTGACACTAATAATTACTAACAACTACTCAACAGCCTTCTGTATTCGGAGGGCTGTTGTTGTTTAATGGCACATATATACTTATGAAATCTAATTTTTATCAACGTACAGACTACAATATCAATGACGTTCAATACTTTGAACAATGTGGTTATCCCAAGTGCTTTGCGCAAGTACTGTCTATGCGCGGTTTTACTAAAGAAAACCTTTCCCGTAGTCTACGATATAGTCAACAAGACTTTTACGATCCGTTTGCAATGCACGGTATGCGTGAGGCTGTTGATATTATCAAACAGTGTATTGCAGACAATAAGCCAATACTTATACACGGTGACTACGACGCAGATGGCTTGTCGGCATCTGCGGTGTTGTCTTTGTTTTTTACTCACAACGGTGTAGAAAATGATGTTATTATTCCTACGCGCGATACAGGCTACGGCATCAATTTTGACAATGTGGCGTCCAAGTTGCAACAAAAAAATTATGGTGTAGTGTTAACTGTGGACTGCGGTATATCCAATGTCAGCGAGATAGCAAAACTCAAAGCGCAGTTTGGACACAGTACTCAGTTTGTAGTTACTGATCATCACGAAATTCCCGAAGTTTTGCCTGATTGCATTTGTGTCAATCCCAAACTTGGCTATCCGTTTGCTTATCTTAGCGGCTCGGGCGTAGCTTTCAAAGTAGTGCAGGCATTGTCTGATATTACTACCGCTTTGCGTTATGCCGACCTTGCTATAATAGGTACTATTGCTGACGTTATGCCTATGCATGACGAAAACCGTACGTTAGTCAAAGCCGGACTTGCCAATTTTGCACACAAATCTCTCAAAAAACTTGCTGAATTGTGCAAAGTAAATTGTGCTCAAATTACTGCCAATGATATCGGTATGCGTTTAGCACCCAAAATAAATGCCGCAGGTCGCGTAGGTAGCCCAGATGTTGCGCTCAAATTGTTGCTCGCATGTGATAAGGCGGACAATGCCACAGCACAATTACTTATGGAGCTTAATGATAAGCGCAGACAAATTATGGACGAGGTGTACACTCAGGCGCAAGAACAGTGTGTGCTCAACAAATGTGCGTCCAAGCGACTTGTGTTTGTCAAAGGTGAAGATTGGCATCACGGCGTGTTGGGCATTGTAGCAGGCAAACTGAAAGAAGCATACAATTTGCCGTCTGTTGTTATGACGCGTGAAAATGACAACTATGTAGGCTCTGCACGTTGCATCGATGGTATAGACCTGCACAACTTGTTTGTCAATGCTGCGCAGTATCTTGTAAAATTTGGCGGACACAAAAGTAGCGTTGGCTTTACTGTGTCTTCTGACAATGTGGACAATTTGAATGCGTGTCTTGCTACTCAGTTGCAAGCAATGTCGGAAAGTATGTTTACACACGTTAGCTTGTATGATATTCGTTTGGGCGAGGACGGTGTTACTGCCAACGATATTTTGCAATTTTGCAACAGTATTCAACCGCTTATGCCTTCGGACGAGTTGCGTATTTATGTCAAAGACTATGTAAAGTTTGCAAGTACCTTTGGCAAGCAAGGCGAGCACATTAGTTTTACGTTGGGTAGCGGTTTGCAGGTAAAAGGTTTTTACAAATACACACGTTATCTCACCGCACTCAAAAGTGGCGCAGAGGTGGAGTTGATTGTCACGCTTACATATGATACATTTAGCGGTACCGTGCAAGCAATATTGTCAGATATAGCGCTGTGCAATTCATTGCACTTTGAGCCGTTGTATGCAAAAGAATATTTGCGTTGTGTAGGTAGTGATATTACACAATACCCAAGTATCAGTGCTTAGCAGGCAAAAGAAAT
>CASEME010000006.1 GCA_949289125.1 uncultured Eubacteriales bacterium | reverse complement strand
AGCGCTCTTCTATGGTAAAATGGCGGTAGTTCATACAAGTCTCCTCTGGTGTAAATTTTGTTTCGCAACTCTATTTTACCACAGATTTGTATGAACTCCTTTTTTTCTCTCATCTGTTGCACTTAATAGTATAATTCACCGCTAATACAAAACTCCCGATAGATTACTCTATCGGGAGTTGTTATTTGCAATAATATATTAAACACACAACTATCAATATGCATTGCCGTCCAGACGTTCGAGAAATATAATATCCGGATTGTCGTTCATAATCTGAGCAAGACGCTCAATGCCGCACTCTGTACTTGTGCGTATCACTGCGTCGGCAACAAGTTTGTCGCCATGTGCCTCCACTTTGAGGCGGCTAAGCCTGTCTACTTCAAACTTCTCTTTGATATATTGTATTGCTTTTTCCGTGCACACAAACTGCGCATGCAGATATTTGTATTTTGCCGAAGTAGACCACAAAAAGCGCGTGTGAAAAATAACCTGACACACTATTACTATCAAGGTGACGCACATAGCCAATATGTACATACCGCTACCTGCCGCCATACCTATGCCCGCAGTTGTCCATATGCCTGCAGCAGTTGTAAGTCCGTGCAAGGCTTCGCCTCTGAACATTATCATACCTGCGCCTATAAAACCTATGCCCGACACTATCTGTGCAGCTATACGCGATTGGTCGCTCTCAAAGCTCATAGATACACAAGTAATAAGCGCCGCGCCTATAGCCAATATCATGTGAGTACGAATACCGGCTTCCTTTTCGCGCAACATACGTTCCCAACCCAAAGCTACACCGCATACACATGCAAAAAGTATGCGGATAATATATACAAATTGTTGGGTGTAATTGCCAAAAAATTCTTCAAACCAATTCATAATATATCTCCGTCAACTATTATTGGAGCAAATGCCGACAACATTATTTCTCATGGTCGGCAAACCAAAGTTATCTAAATATTATTTATTTGAGCACTGTGCACGTAGCAAAGCACGCTATACCCTTGCCTTCGCCCACTATGCCCAATTTTTCTGTAGTAGTTGCGGCAACATTGACGTTGTAATAGGGAATACACAACTTAGTTGCTATGTTGCGTTGCATCTGTTGGGTATAAGGCGCAAGTTTGGGCGCCTGACAGGCTATTGTAGCAGATACGTTGACCACGCAAAAACCTTGTTGAGTAAGCAGAGCATACACCTCTTCCAATAGTTGCATACTGTCTGCACCTTTGTATCGGTCGTTGTTGTCGGGGAAAAGGTGACCTATGTCGGACTGACCTGTTGCACCAAGCAATGCGTCCATTACTGCGTGCGCCAACACATCGGCATCGCTGTGCCCAAGCAATTTTTTGTCAAAAGGCACTTTGACACCACCCAATACAAGTCCGTCACCATCGATAAGCGTGTGAACGTCGTACCCAACACCCGAACGGTACTGTGGCAGGTCGTCGGGCAATGTGAGTTTGCGATTGGTAAGCTGACCTTGCACCAAAGTAATATCGCCGTATTGCTTGTAGTACACCTGACTGTCGTCAGTCAAGCTGTCGCTTGTACACTTACTATATGCAGCCTTTATACGCTCGGTTGCAAACACTTGCGGCGTCTGCACACGGCGCAATGTTTGTCTGTCACATACGGCAAGGCTGTTGTCACTAATCTGATAAACTGTATCGGGCACATCGAGGCAGGGCACAGCACTGCCGTCCTGGGAGGCCACTGCAAACAACTTTTGTATAGTACCCACAGTGACAAAAGGGCGCGCTCCGTCGTGAATAGCCACCAACTGCGATTTGTTGGACAAAGCATCAAGACCGCATTGAACAGACTGCATACGTGTACTTCCACCTGCCACTACTTTTGCAAAGGGAAACTGCTCTATGTATATGGCGTTGTCCGACACTATTATCAGCTCGTCCACCAAAGGGAAGAAGGTATCTACAGTACGGCGCAATACAGGCAAACCCAATATGTCTTGGCTGAGTTTATCTTTGCCATAGCGCTGCGAACTGCCGTTGGCAACAATAATTGCACTTCTCATAATTGGTTGTCCTGACTGATTATTTCATACATACTGTCCGCTTCGTTTTTGCGGACGGTAGCAGATAGTTGCAACACTCTGAAGGTAAGTTGACCGGACGCAAAGTGCACTGTTACGCAATCGCCTATTTTTAGTTTGTGTCCAGGTTTTGCTTCTCTGCCGTTGACGTCCACTTTGCCACCGTCACACGCCTCTTGCGCAGTAGTCCTGCGTTTCAATATTCGTGATACTTTGAGAAACTTGTCCAATCTCATTGTATTGTTTTGTTCGGTCATTGATACTGCCTCTAAGTAATATTGAATAACAATAGTTGTTGTATAAGTTATATTTCCTTGCGGTTGGTAAAAGCACGTGAAAGGGTGACTTCGTCTGTGTACTGCAATTCACTGCCAATAGATATACCTTGCGCAAGACGGGTAACTTTGATACCGTATGTTTTGACTGCACGCGATATATACGTGCTTGTAGCCTCACCCTCTGCAGTGGCATCCAACGCAAGTATCACTTCGTTGACGTCACCACTAAGACGTTTGAACAACTGGGCAAGACGGATATCCTCTACTCCCACACCGTGCAACGGATCTATAACTCCGCCCAATACGTGATACACACCTTTGTACTCGCCAAGTCGCTCTATTGCAAGCACGTCTTTGGCTTCCTTTACCACGCATATTGTGCCGTTGTCCCTTGTGGCACATATATGGCAAGGTTGCACATCGGTAAAGTTGCCACACACAGGGCAAATTTTTACATTTTGTTTGGCTTGTATTATTGCCTCGGCAAATTCTTCGGCATCAGTTTCTGACATATCAAGTACGGACAATGCGTAGCGTTGGGCTGTCTTGCCACCAACACCGGGAAGTCTGCCAAATTGCCTTATCAGCTTTTCGATAGGTTGGATATACTTTACCATCAAAACATTCCTTTCATAGCGGCAAAGGGAGCCATTATTCTTTCTTCCTCTGCCTGAGCTTTACCATAAGCGTCGTTGACTGCGGCAAGCACAAGGTCTTCAAGCATTTCTACATCGTCGGGATCTACAGCTTCAGGTTTGATGTGAATAGCTTTCAACTCTTTTTTGCAAGTGCACTCGACCGTTACGAGTCCGCCCGAAGCACTGCCTTCCACCATTTTTTCGTCAAGTTCTGCCTGAGCTTCGATAAGTTTTTGTTGCATTTGTTGCGCTTGCTTCATAAGGTTTTGCATACCTCCGCCACCTTTCATGCCACCGCCTGCGCCGTTGTATCCGTATTTGTTGCCCATTGTATTATCCTCCGTTGAGTTGATTGTATTGTTGTTTTATTTTTGAGTTTTGTTTTCAAAACGTACATTGTCGCCTAATTGTCGCAACTGTTTGTCCACGTCCTGCGTGGTTACCGTTGTTGTTTTTTGCAACACCAACTGCTTGCCCACAAGACGGGTAACTATGCCTTGCAACAGTTGAAGGTACTCGGTACTTATAAGATTGTACTCGCCCTCGTTGCAACTTACCACAAAATCGTCACCCGACAAAGAGGGTTTTATTTCCTTCCACACTGCGGTAAGCAAAGGTTTGCCCAATCGGTCTATCTCCGCTTTTACGCCACTCCATATGGAGTTGGCATTGGTACGGTCCACTATCAGCAAGGTGTCGGCATTGACATTGCTCGGTTGACGTTCAAGACGACTAAGCCGTCTGTCCAACCCCTGATAGTCCACTTCGCCACTACTGCTTGCCACACGCAACAGTACCGCTTCCATCAGTATCTGCGGTGATATGCTGTATCTCAAATCGCCTTCCAACCGTGAAAGGCTGTCCACTGCATACAACAGTTTGTTGACATCTACGCTGTCGGCAAGTGCTTTGATACTTTTGTACACGTCGTCGGGGCTCATAAGTATTTGTTGAGCGTTGCTACAGGTCTTGGCTATAAGCATATCTCTGAAATATGTTGCAAGGTCCTTGGTAAGACGTGCAATATCTTTGCCCTCCGACACTAATTGATTGACCGACATCAGTATGCCTGCCGTATCGTTGGCTATTACTGCACGTGCAAGCTCTGCCGTCTTTTGACGAGAGGATACGCCCAACACAGACATAACTGAGTCATAGGTAAGGCAATCCTCACTTACCGTATAGCATCTGTCGGCTATAGACAAGCTGTCACGCACGCTACCTTCTGCCGCAACTGCTATAGCATTGACTGCATCTTGCGTGTATTGTTTGCCCTCTTTGTCAAACACCCAAGCTATGTGCTGTGCAAGTACAGGCGTAGGTACAAGTCTGAAGTCAAAGCGCATACATCTGCTAAGAATTGTTGCAGGTATTTTGTGTACTTCGGTAGTACACAGCACAAACACTGCGTGTGCGGGCGGTTCTTCCAAAGTTTTCAAAAGCGCATTGAACGCACCCTGACTGAGCATATGCACCTCGTCGATGATATACACTTTGTACCTGCCCGTTGTGGGTGGGTACTGCACTTTCTCTCTTATGTCACGCGCATAGTCCACGCCGTTGTTGCTCGCAGCGTCCATTTCGATAATATCCATATTGTTGCCGCTAAGCGTCTTGCACACTTCGCACTTAAGGCAGGGATTGCCGTCCTTGTTGTTGATACAGTTGATGGCTTTGGCAAAAATTTTGGCAGTACTTGTTTTGCCCGTTCCGCGCGTACCCGTAAACAGATATGCGTGCGACACTTTGTCGTGCACAATCTGATTTTTGAGCGTTTCTACAATATGCGCCTGTCCAATAACGCCGTCAAACGTATCGGGACGATATTTACGATACAATGCAACGTAATTCATATCTCTCTATCCCTCCCTACTGCTCTTTGAGTTGCAAAAGTTTTTTGCGGGCGCGCTGCAATGCACCGTCCACAGACTTGTAACTTTTGTTGAGCTGTTTGCATATATCTTCATAGCCGTAGCCATCGAGAAACATCTGCAATACTTGCTTTTCCGCACTTGTAAGTAAGCTGTCCATAGCATCTTCTACACGCTGTGCGTATTCCTTTTCTAACAGCACGGTCAATGGATTGTCCGTTGGACTTTCGGCAATGCTGTCCGCCTCGGACAATTCCACATAGTTGACAAGCGGTTTGTACTTATCGCCGTTTACCTTGCGCACCACAGACAACACTCTGCGCAAAACGCAAGTTTTGACAAAGGACGGAAAAGCGCCTTTTGTTTCGTCATATCCGATAACGGCATTAAACAGTCCCAACATTGCCTCTTGCAACAAATCGTCTTTGTCGCCGCCCACAATGTAAAACCTGTTGACGATAGAACGAATAAGCCCTTTGTAGCTGTCGGCTATTGTTTCCAAAGCTACGCTGTCGCCCTGCTTTGCCGCCTCAATAAGTTGTTGTTGTTCTTTGTAAGTTACCAAAAATTTATCCCCTTTGTCTTATCGCTTCGTACACCACAATACCGCACGCAACAGACGCATTGAGCGAGTTGACCACACCCTTCAAAGCTATCGACAACACACCGTCGCACTTTTGACGAGTAAGGCGGGACACGCCCTGACCTTCGCCGCCTATTACCAACGCGATATTGCCTGTAAGGTCCACATCGTACATACTTGTACCGTCCATATCTGCACAGTACACCCAAAAACCTTTGGACTGTAAATACTCGATTGCCGAGTGTATATTGGTAACCTGCGCTATCTTGACATGCGACACAGCGCCTGCCGAACATCGCACTACCGTTTCGTTGACCTGCACCTGACGATTTTTGCCAAGCACAATGCCGTCTGCACCTGCACACTCGCACACACGAATAATGCTACCCAAGTTGTGCGGATCGTTGATGCCGTCCAAAATGACAATCAACCTGTTGTCTGCCTTGCTGTTGACAATGTCGTCTATATCACAATACTGATAGTCGGACACCGTAGCTATTACGCCCTGATGTCTGCCCTCGATACTTTCCTTGTCCAACACACGTTTGTCGAGATATTGCACTTTGACGCCACGCTGTTTGGCAAGCGCTACTATCTCGTCCAAGCCGTTGGCTTGTTTTTCAAGCATAAGCGACAACACGTTTGTGTCCGAACGCAACGCTTCTTTGACCGCGTTTTTACCCTCTATCTTCATTGCCTTCCCCCAACAAAAACATCAATCTGTCTGTCTTGCCCGTAAGATACAAATATCCAATAACCGCCTCTATTGCCGTAGCCTGACGGTAGTCGCAACGAGTTTGGTTTTTTGCAGTGTGATGACTTTTGACATTGCGGCCACGACGAAAGATATCTGCCTCCTCTTCGGTAAGTAGCGGCAACACCTTGTCTGCCAACATTGCCTGACTGTGCGCATTGACCTGTTGCGAAGCAAGCACATGCAACTGCCCTGCCTTGCAATCGTGATTGTGCACAAGACGTTCGCGCACGATAAGGCTGTGCACAGCGTCACCAACGTAAGCAAGCACAAGCGAATTGACGTTGCGCGCTTCTTCCTCTGTCATTTTTTCAAAAAAAGTCACCACTTGTTACTATATCTCCCGTATTTGTATAATTGTACCACATTTGTCGTTTTTCCACAACTGCAAATATTAACTAATTGCAACGGAAATTGTTGCATTGCACTACCAATCCTGTAAAAAATGGTAAGCCAAGCTACCAATATCAACAAAACACCCGACAGTGACCAAAGCCAACCTGTCGGGCGCAGTATGCAGTAAAAATTATTTGAGCCCAAGCCACTTGCGTACCTGTTGCAAGTCCTGAGCGGACAATGCGCTTTTCAAAACGGGCATTGCAGAATATTCATTGAGAAACATATATATAAATTGTTTGTCCTCTTTGACATCAATAAGCTCCGAATAGTTGACAATGGACTGACCTATACGTTGCTCGTTTTCGTACACGTTGACAGCAAATGTGTCGGTGTCAAACAGATATTGATTGACAAGATGTCTGCCCAATACTTGATTGACCGCCGTGTACACCTTGCGCATCATATAGATACCAATAGCCAAGGGCAACAAAAATACCAAAAAAACTGCCGTCCATAGTTGTTGCACCATTGACATAACAACGATACCTGCCACTATACCTACAAAACCTATCGCCAAAAACGCAACTGCAATGTTGCGCACTTTGCCGTTAAATGCACGTTTGGTCTGAAAATCTACCGGAGTAAAACACTCTATCATATACTACACCTCTTTGGTAAACGCTTGCAACAAGCAACTTTTGCAAACTTCTCAGTGGCTCAAGTATATATTGAATGTACATATTTGTCAACTGCAAGCAGGTATATGTTGGTTTTATTCAAGGTGTGGCTCAATGTTGTGTGCGTGCTGTACCGTGTATTGCTGAACGGCTTGTTTTTTGACAAACACACTTCCAACAAATAGGGCAAGGCTTATTGCCACAACAATTATTACAGGCAAATACAGCCCAATCATATTGATAATTATCAGTATCAGTGAAGCAAGCAATACCACTGCCAACATTACACCAGACGCTATCTGCATGGACTTGTATTTTTTGATACTGTCAGCAAAAAAGTCGCTTGCAACAATTTTTTTGCTACGCAAAGTAAGTACGAGGCTGATTGTTATAAGCACAATGCCCACAACAGATACCACCAAACAGATAATTATCATAACGGCAAGGGCTATTGCTCCTCCAAAAGCTGCGCCAATCTGTGTTCCTGCGGATTGGTCAGTGCCGTTTTGAATATTTTGCATAACAATGGGTGGCATAATGACCAAGGAATAGATAATGACATATAGCATAGCCACAAAACTTAATGCTAAAGCAGATATATCCAAAGCAAAGGCTGTTGCAAATTTTTTTGTCATAGTAATACACCTCCTTGACTTTATATATACATTTTAGTACGTAAAGGAGCAGATGTCAATGCCCAATTTTTTGTGAGCATACAATGATGACAAAAACAGCGCCGATATTGACTACAAAAAGCTCGTCTAACTAAGCATTGCTATGCGCCACAGTCCAATACTATGGTTAATCAACACACCAGCAAGCACCCATACTAATTGGTAGCACGGTGCAAACAATTAGACATTGCCGACAATATTGCTACCTTGCTATGCACCGTTTGGCAGATGCTATTTGATTGATATACACGCCTTCGTCACCGCTTACCATATCGAGCTTATCTCCGTCACACAGTATCCACATATCGGGCTTAGCGTCCAGAGGCTTGTCCACAAAGACAGGCTGATACACTTGGCAATTATTGTACACAATGTCGGTAATGCTTACACCGTCAAAGCCAAAAAACTTGGCAAATTCCAAAATGTCTATAAATTTCATTTCACCCCTCCCTTTGTATTAGCTACTCACAACTAACGTTGTACTACACGAATATTATTGCATAGCACTCTGCCAACTATGTGTCAGTATTTGCAAAATTTTGTACACTTTTGCATATTACATACCGCAGTGCAAGCACTGTGGTACAGTAAAAATGTAACATTGCACATATGTGCACCAATATCAACAACGGCAAAAGATACCCTCAAAAATGAAACATATACAATGCGTATTCTGTTGCCAATAATTGCACTATCTACTACAATAGATACGCTGGCAACGGAAGTGGTAGCTTTGCAAATTGGCACAAGGAGGTACTGTTGTGGACAAAAATATCAATCCCTTTGAAATACTGCAAGTATCTCCACGGGCAACGGACGAAGAAATAAAACTTAGCTTTCACCAACTGCTAAAGGTATGGCACCCCGACTTACACGTTGAAGACAGGGACGCCGCAACCGAACAAACAAAACTTATCACTGCCGCATACAGAATGTTGTCGCAGATGAACGAGTCGGACAGAATGTACCTTTACCGCACGTTTGTTGCCAAATCGGCACTGCAACGCAAAAACAAAGAAGGCGCAAGCAACAGCGACAAGCAACACACTTTTGCAGATGAACGCACAGTAGCAACCAAAGTAATATCGCGCAACAAAGCATACAAACTGTGGTGCGAGGTACGAAAAAAGCGCAAAAAAGCCAAACTGCAAAAAACAACAGAAATTGTGCTCGACACAGAAGAAGTGATAATAAATACCACTACCACAAAGCAAACCACTACGAGCACTAAGGATACGCGCCAACGCACAGACGATACAACAAACAGCAAAGCGGCAAGCAACACTACCAAACAAAGTGCACCGCACACCAAGTCTGCCCCCAACAAAAACATCAACGCAAGTGACACTGTGGCAACGCACACTGCGCCTTTACAAGATGTAAAGCCCGTCCAACAACCTGTTGTCAACAAGCAACAGCCTACTGTGGACACGGCGCAAAATACAATTCACACATACGCAAGCAATGCGACAACTGCGGTTGACAGTAAGGACAACGCTCAACCACCGCACCTACACCGCATACGTATGCCCAAGCCACCACGATACACCACGCCGCACGTAACGCTTACAGATACATATCACAAAACGGCAATGTACAATGTGGACAACAGAAAAATTGTGCGCATAGGATATGACGTAATGTCGTCCACTATGTTTGTAGAGTGGAAAAACAAAAAGGTGTGGGCACTGCTCGAAGTGCCTACAATACTGTTTGTACAAATGCAACACGCCAAAGACATACTAAAGTTTTGGAAAGAGAATATAAAGTCAAAATACACGCAGTTGAATTTGTAACCAACAACAAAAACAGCAAAACCAATCACATACAAAACGCCGCCAAAATATTGACGGCGTTTATTTTGTATTAAACAAATGTCAACTTGCAACCTATTGTATCAACTGCCACAAGCCGTATGTTACTGCACATCCTGCCGCTAATATGAGCGGATACAACACAAAGTGATACAACCATTTTTTGCGCTTGTCGGCACGTGCCTGAAAAGACTCACACCGCTCAGCAATAATAGGCGCAATACTTTTGGGCACACCGCCAAAACCCGTTTCGCCGTGCGTCACTGTCATATAACAATCGGGGCAAGCAAGCATATACTGCAAGTCGTTGAGAGGATTATATTGGGCGTCCTTTACACAGCGCACCTCTATCAACAACTCCCAAGCGCGTGCGTAAGTACAATACTTGTTGAGCATGTTTTCGGCGTACTTTTGCGCCTCATCCACAAGGTTGACCTTGAGCAACTGTTTGCCTTTGAGTATCTCTTGTACAACACACTCGTTGGTAAGACAAACTCGGGCAATCTCCTCGTATGTTTGGCGCGCACTTGCATTGAAAGTACGCTCCAACGCCTTGTAGCCCTCTATTGCGGTAATATCACCTGCGTAGGTAGATAGGTGCATCTCGTCTGTTGCGCCTGCGTGAGCCAAAAAACGCAACCGCTCAGCTGCAAACAACTTGCTATCCACACCTTGCAAAACTTCGTGCACTTGCCAAAACTTACCTTCTTGCAACTTGCTTTGCGCAAGGTCGAGTTTGCCTTGCAATATTTTGGCGTCAACGTCAGTATAGCCTTGCAATGCTCAAAGTTGATAAGGTATGTACGTCCGCTTTGCTTAAGTTTTTGTCTGAACTGTTTGACAGAAAGCGTGCTCACATCGGCATCTATGCTGTCTACAATATGGACAACTTTTGAACCGCAATACGGACAGGAAAAGCCGTTGCCGTCACTTTGCAACGTTGCTCCGCAGTTGGGACACTGCATATTAACAAGAGCCATAAATATACACTCCTACAACCTTAGGGCGCAAAACAAACTGTTTGTACCCAATTTTGTTGCTATTATTATACAATACAACACTGCAAAAAGCAATATCACAAAACAAACAACGCCCCACATAAGTTGGAGCGTTGTTGTTAGCTACATAGTAGATACAAATATGAAATAAATTAGTTGGCTTTTACTTCTGCACCAAAAGGCATAAGCGACAGCTTGGCAAACTTGAAACACTGCTTTCCAAATGGAATACCGATAATAATGATACACCACAATATACCTGCAATGACAAAGCCGATGCACAAATCGATACCGCCAAAAATAATCCAAATGACATTGAGTACGGGATGTTTGTTGAAGTCCAAATCCACACTCTTTCCAAAAGGCCAAATGATAAGACCGGCAAGTTTGAAACATTGTTTACCAAAGGGTATACCGATAATGGTGATACACCATATCAAACCAAGTAAAAAATAGCCGAGTGCCAACCAAAAGCCGGTGAGCAAAGTCCACAAAATATTTGCAAAAGTTTTCATAAACTAACTCCTTTACTAAGATACAACAAGTATATTTTATAGTTGCACACAAGTCAACAACTTTGTAACAATTTGACGAAAAAAGCAATAGAGATATGCAAAAGCTATCTTACAAACAAAAAACCTATTGCAGGCAAACTTTATTTGTGAGCAATAGGTTTTTGTTAATTATAAAATTATTGTCAATGAGAATTTGCGACGTAGATTATTATTACAACTTGTGTAAGTAATGCTTTTGGGCACACTACTACTTATCGCTTTAGCTATCTTCTGTTGATGATGTGTTGTTGTCATTTTTGTCCAAATTATTTGTAGCACCATTAACTTTTTTGTCTACAAAAATTTCCGTTATGCTCAACACTACTGCATACGGCACGCCGGCGACAGGCCAAACAATCCAGCTTCTGCCCCAATCGTTGGTAATAAAACTGTACAGCAGGAAGATAGCAACAACAAGCATCCAATACGCACTCAAAATTTTTTGCATGACTATAGACACCTTTTTGTTTTGCGCACTATACTCGCCCGCATTGAGCAATTTGTTTAATGCAGACATCTTGGTGTAGCTATACACAAAAAATGATACAGCTACAATGACAACTACAAGGGTTACACATATGCCAACACCAATGTATTGACTGACAAGCAACGGAAAAATGATGATTGGCACAAATGACAATATACAAAGCACAGTGCCTATTATTATGTTGCGAATGTGGATTGGGTAATAAGCCGACTTTGTTGCCTCTACAGTTTTGCGTGTAGCGTTGTCCAAGCTTATGTTTTGTTGGCTGAAATGGTAGTATTGTTGATTTTCAATCTTACTATATACAAAACAACCAACACCCAAACATACAAACACTAACAGCCCTACTATTCCTAAGATAATGGATAATGTAGGAGAAAACAGAGTAAACGCACTGTTGGCAAGCAATATCAGCAAAGGCACGGGGGACAAAATGCACAAAGCAGTGGCTATGGTATATAGCTTTGCTACGTTGTTGCTGTGCTTGAGATACTGTTCCACCTCTGATTGACTTACTTTTTTTGTTGCGCTATCGTCCTCACTTGTTTTTGTTTGACTAACAGGTAAAGAACTTTGGGTATCTGTATCTTCCTTAAGCAGATAATCGGTGGAAACATCAAACAACTGTGCAATCTGCAATATCTTGGAAAGCTCGGGCATACTCTGCTCACTTTCCCACTTGGACACCGATTGTCTGGAAACATCTAATTTGTCTGCCAATTCTTCTTGAGACATACCGTTACGTTTTCTCAAAAGTATAAGTTTGTCTGCAAACTTCATACAAGCAACCTCCTTTGCTGCGCTCATTATAACATAGCCATTGCAATTTTTCCACCAACTGATAGTAGGAAATTTGTCAACCACAGGTTGCATTTAGCGCAAAATGGTACAATTTGGCACAAATTGTTGGGAACAGCTACAGTTCTACTGATAATTGTCACAACAAAACGGTATCGACGTCAACCTAACAAAACACAAATAGGACGGCGAAGCAAAAAAAGGAGCAATAGAAAAGAAAAAAGAGTGCCACAAGCACTCTCTTTTCTATTGCGCCAACCGTGGGTTGGATTTACTTGCGTTAGGCAAGGGATAGAATAACAGCCTTGTTAGCGCAGGATAAACAGCCTACACTACTTAGCCGTGTGCTAACACTGGTGGGGACAGTAGGGCTCGAACCTACGACCTCATGCATGTGAAGCATGCGCTCTAACCAACTGAGCTATGCCCCCAAAATATATTTTGTTGTGCAATACACTTACATTGTACAACTTAGTATATGCACATAGTTTTTTTCCTTGATAAAAACATTTTCTGCTTATTGTGTAGCCACAAAGGCTACACAATAAGAGAAATTGCTATATTTGAATTTGTAAGGTAACTACTTGAGAACGCGCTGTACAACAGGAGCGGTTTTGCCATCACCAGTAGGTGCAACATACAAGCCACCCGAAACGTTCATAGTAATTGAATGATACCACGCATTATCAGGATAGCCTGCCGTAGTACCGCTCTGATAACGACGTACTTGGAAGTACTCCAAAGTTATATCAGATACATCCATTACAAATACTACTTTGTTTACAGCAGCTCTTTGTACAAATTCGTAACCTGTACCTGTAGTTACACCTTCGCTATTTGTCAGTACCAATGCAAGCTGCTCAGATCCAGTAAACCATGTACCTCTCTTAGAAAGATCCAATACAAATATGTTGCTTACGTCTTTGGAAGCTGACCAATCAACGATGCCATAATAAATGTTGGTATGATTGATGGTAAGCTCGTTGGTCTGGATACCGTTGTTGTTGTGGAAAATGATCTTATCGTTGAACTCATCCAGAGTAGCAGTAGGTACCTTGGCATAGAACCAAGCGCTGTTCTCAGACTCTCTTGTCATCTGCACACCCCCCAAAGGACTTGGAGTAGATTGTGTGGAAGAATACCAATAAGACGCATATACTGTGCCCCAATCCATGTAATCGAAGAACCACAAAGTCTCGGTTTCGTACACAGACACGTTAAAGGAAGACGTAAAACCTTTTTGTGAAGTAACAGTAACTTTTTTAACGCCCTTTGTCTCGGAATCAAAACCACTTACTTCGTATGAGTCAGAGCTCAAAAACACGCGTTCACCATCGCTATACACTTCGTATACTGCAATGTTACTTGCGTCAAACTCATCACCTACCAAGTACACGTCAGGACCGCTGTATTCTGCAGTGATGAATGCGATGTCTTTGACAAGTACATAAAACTCAGCTTTGAGTACTTTGTCACTGTCTTCGGGCTGATAACTTACTACAACAGGTACAGTACCAAAAATACTGAAGTCGTATGTAAGTTGGTATTGGTCGCCACTAAGCGTTTCTTCGGTACCGTCGTTGTAACGAACAGTAACTGTGACATCGGAAGCAGCCACAACGGTGTCACGTTTTACTTCTTTTATTGGAGAAGTAACTTTGATTGAGATGGCAGTTTTGGTAGGCTGCTGTGTGCCATCTACTACGTTGACCGATATTTCACACGTCTTGGTGATGCCACCTTCGGTGTAAGTAACGGTAACGCTTTTGGTACCCGCAGTTGAGGTATCCAACGTACTTAGGGTAAAGTTGGTAACACTCTTGCTAGTCCCATCACTATATAAAGCCGTAACTACGACATCTGAGCTATTAAGAGTGCCCCCCCCCCGATTTTTATGTCGTCACCGGTGTACGTTGCCGTAATGGACGACAGGGTTGTCTGTTGAGGTTGAGAAGGAGTATTGCTGCAGGCTGCAAGTGCCACAACTAATACCAATGCCAACGTCAACATCAGTAGAGCTTTGGAATATTTCATCTTGAACCTCCTAAAATTATATGTGTTAATCACATACAAAACAAGTTTATATCAATTTGCGACAAAAGTCAATATATTTATAAAAATTACACACAAAAATGCACAACTGTCGTCAAATAATGATGCCTGTTGTTACATAATAAATACATACCTATACACACAAAAGATATACCAAGCAAAACCGACAGTGTGACAATGCAAAGTCACTCTGTCGGTTGATAGTGTTTAGCTAAACTATATTGAGTTGCACACCATTACTTCTTCACTATTATGTAAGTGGTATATGGCGGTATAACTATGTTGCCGTTGCCTACAGTTGTTGTACTGTCAAAGTTGAATATACCTGTACTGCTGTCGGCTATCAAGTACCAACTGTCGCTAAAGCTAATACTACTGCTTGTTGTGCCGGCGTTGCACATAATCATAACTTCGCTGTATTGGTCGTCTGCACACTCGGCGTGTCGCTTGTAGTAGATAGACAATGTTTGATTGTTGGCACCTGCCTGTGTGCCCACATCAGCTGTCACTTTGTAAACACCTATATTGGCATTTGCGTCCGGACGTGCTGCCGTAGTAAAGAGTTGTGTGCGCAGTTGAATAAGTGACTTGTACCAACTATACAAATCAGCAAACTGCTCCTGCCTGTAGTAGTCAAACTCGTTGACTTGGTCTTGCGCATTGTAGCTGTTGTGGTTGCCGTACTTGGTGCGTGCAATCTCCTCACCTGCAAGTATAAAACTTGTGCCTTTGCCCATAAGTGTGATTGCCGCAGACATCATGTTGCGACGCACTACCAAGCTGTTGCCCTGACTGAACATTGTGGGCGTAGGATTACTGATAGTTGTTGCTACAAGTTGATCCCAAATTGTGTAGTTGTCGTGAGCCGAAGCGTAGATTATTGAATCGGCTGCATCCAACTGTGCACCACCTACCCAACCGCCGTAAATGCCTGTTACCAAATTGTTGAGAAGGTCTGTAGCACCATTGCCGTTGACAAAGCCAGCAGACAAACTGTTGTTGCCACGCATAGCGTCTCTTACGGTGTCGTTGAAGGCTTTGATACCGTCAGCTAATTGGTTGATATTATCTTTGGAAGCGTTGGCACCGTATGCGCCGTCCAACTGAACGCCTGCCGCTGCCCAAGGTTCGCCGTACATCAGTATGCCTGTGCCGCCCGGCACTTTGGTATTGAGCGCCTGACGGATATAGTTCATAGTTGCAACATCGTGCACTGCCATAAGGTCAAAGCGGAAGCCGTCTATGTGGTACTCTGTTGCCCAATACAGCACGG
>CASEME010000005.1 GCA_949289125.1 uncultured Eubacteriales bacterium | reverse complement strand
TCTATGACGTGGGGGTTCAAGTCCCTTTATCCGCACCATATAGATAATAATCAACAACGACATGCGGGAGTGGCTCAGTGGTAGAGCGTCGCCTTGCCAAGGCGAATGTCGCGGGTCCGAATCCCGTCTCCCGCTCCAATTTTTATTTATGTCTAACAGAAAACCACAAGGCTTTTAACTACCTTGTGGTTTTCTGTTTTATTGTTAAATTCCTTTATTGAAATTATTTTGAATTGAAACCTTAATTGTTTGTATAGCAGTAACTATTTTTATCGTTGTGACAATATTTAGTAAATTTGTCAATTAAAACAATCAATAGTTATCAATCAGGTATTTTCGTTTATTCTTTTCTTCAATAATTTATTATCATAGCAGTATCAATCCTTAATCAAGCTGATTGTAGTATGTCTAACAGCCAAATATTGACAATCTGGCGTTAATATGTTAATATAAATAAAATTGACTTTGATTGAATTAGTTTTTTGGGATGTATTGTATTAGTAGAGCGTTGCATTAAGTTGCCATATTATATTAGTGACCGTTGTAAGGGGGGGATTGTAATGAAAAAAATGCTATTGATTGTAGTAATATTGTTATTGCTTGTTGTTAGTATCATTGCTTTAAGTGCGTGCAATATTTTGCCGCAAAATATCTATCCTTTTGACACAAAGACCACACTTACGTCCGATATGATAAAAATCAACAACCCAGGTAGATGTGTGTATACGGGTAGCCCAATCCAATTTGAGGAGCCGTACATTTCTGTTGTTGTAGATGGTACACGCGTGTCACTGGACAATTTTACGTTGGAATATAGCAACAATATCAATGTGGGCTTAGCCACTGTAAAAGTTACTGCAAAAGACACGTGTTTGTTGCTAAAAGGTAGTGCTACTAAGCAGTTTGAAATTGTACCCGCACAAATAGACATATATGACGTTCAACAATTATTAGATGTATTACAATCTCAAAATTACGATCACGTTACGTTGAAGTCAAATTTTGTTGTACCGACAGGCACAACTATGGAAGTAAGGCAAGATTGTACCTTAGTTGTTGATTCTTCCATTGTATTGGAAATTGATGGTGAGATAGAAATCAACGGTCAGCTTATTGCTAGTCTCAATTCCACAATAGTCAATCGCGGTATTGTAAAAAATAATGGTGAAATATCTATATTTAGTAATGCAAAGTTTTACAATTTGGCTTCTAACGTCGGAAACGGTCAGCTTGACAACAGGGGCAAGTTGTATTGCAACAGCGACAATGTTATTGAAGCAAGCGGAAGAGGTGAAGTGGTAGTGCGACGTCCGCTTGAAGAAGCTGAAGTTAAATTGCAAAATGCGACAGTAGACTATGTAAAAGGCGTTTCGGAGTACTTTCCGGGTAAAATAACTGTAATTGCTACCAATGGCGGAGAGCTATCAGGTGACTCGTACAATCCAAAGTTTAGTAACAATGATTACATTGGCAATGCGACTGTTTTGTTGACAGCTGATCCTTTTGACGAACATTACTATGGAACTAAAAGCGTTGCGTATCAGATTGTCCCCGGTATTGCTAAGGTCTCTACCGTACAGCAGTTGCTTGATGCCTTTCAAGACGACGAGTATAATCGTGCGCGCTTGGCTGCCAATTTGTCGCTCAATATAGAGCAATTAGTTGTGCCTAGTGGTTACACTTTGATTACAGATGTCTATAATATTAGGCAGCAATTTGGTGTTTCATCAACTATCAAGGTTGACGGTCAATTGCAAGGCAATGTATCTGTCGACAATTTGATTGTTGCAGGAAAATGTGAATTGTACAATGCAGAAATAACCAATTTGACTAATCATGGACAATTGACATTTGGCGGAAATCAAAAGTTGGTCAAGGTCAGTCAAAGCTTTGTAAGCGACGGTACTTTTGTCAACAATAGTACGGTTTTGTACAAAGGTGACAGTATAATGCAACTTGCAAGCATAGACAATTCATCGGGCGTTGTTTACACAAGGCAACCTTTGCAAAATGTTGAAAACGTAGTTTTGCAACACGATATATCGAGTACAGATGTATTGTGGCTGGCAAAAAGTAGTGTATCATACAACGCTAGCGCACAAAAGCCGTCGCTTAGAGTCGCGTACGGTCCTTTATCGTACAATAATTACCGTATAAACTATTATCGTCAGCAAAACGAATCTACGTCCGATTTTACCAATTACGGCATCATTATGGTTAAGGTTACCATTGTCAACGATGCGCTTTGTGATTACTATGGTAGTGCCGTCCTTCAATATGAAATAGAGCGAAGCAGTATTACTGTTTATCGTAGTAGCGATTTGAAAACAGCATTGAGTGATGTTAATTATTGCGTAGTTTTGTTGGGACAAGATATAGCACCTGACAACTACACTTGGTTGACGATCAAACAAGATGTTGTGTTAGATCTAAATGACTATACTTTGGATTGCTATTCGTTGACTAACGATGGTACGTTGATTGTTACTCAATCCAATCCATTTGACGCTGAGTCAGAGCTGACCGATGCCGATTGCCGTTTGAGAGCAATTGAAATTGTCAATAATGGCGTGTTGAACAATAGTTCCGTAATTGTTACAGTACCTGTTAGTGGGTCAACATTTGTTAACAATGCAGGTGCGACATTGAACAACAACGGTTGGATATACGCCAATGCAACCGACAATTTGGTGCAAACTGATGGAACGGGGCAAGTGTTTGGCAGAAGATTTTTGTCTGAGTTTCAGTTTAGCTTGGAATATTCACAAGTTGATTACGATTCCACCGCAAAACAACCGCAAGTAAGTGCGTATGATTTGTCAAATCAGACGACGGTACAAATCCCGTCACTAAATATCAGTTACGTCAACAATATCAATGCTGGCAAAGCAACGGTCAATATCGGTGTTGAACAACAAAGTCAATACTCGGCATATTATGGCTCGACGACTTGCAGTTTCGATATTTTGCGTGGTACAGTCAGCGTTGATGACGTGTATACATTGGAAAATGCTTTGCTCAACAGCAATTGGCAAAATATCAATGTAATTAGTGATATTTATTACGCGGGTAAAGAAATAAAGCTAAACGAAAATACTGTGTTAAATGTTTATGAGTATGAATTGTATTTGGACGACGGCTTGGTCCCGACAGTTCCCATCACTTCACAAATTAATGTTGAAGCAAGTACGTTGGAAAGAATCAATAAGTACAAATATGTTGCAACGCATATCAAATTGAGTGGCGACGTAGGCGACAACAGTCAGACTTTGGAACTTGACGCTCCTAATAGTGACATCAATTTGACAATTGATCTCAATAGCCACAACATCAATTGCGTAGTTCAAGTCGGCAGATATCAATACAACAACAATCACGTACTGACTGTAAATTTAGTGGACAATTCGGTGGAAAAGCTTGGTGCTATCACAGGCATTGCTGGCGCAGGCGACACTCAAACCGGTTACTCTCTCACAACCGGCGGTCAAAAATATGTTAATTTGACGCTTGACGGCATTACAGTGTATGGTTTTAAAATGGACGGCAGCAGTGCAGAAACACTCAATATTGTTGCAAAGAACTGTACATTTTACAGTATAGACGATTCTAAGTACCATGCCTTGTGGACAGGATTGTATTCTACCAATATACCGCTTAATGCTACTATACAAGACTGTACTATACAAGCAGGTTTTGCTGTTAGACTGCAAGGCTGGGAAGAAAAATTACAGTTTACACGTTGTACTATCACTGCCACCGGTGAGTACATACAATCTAGTCTGTATAGTAACGCCGGTTCGGGCTATGCAGTCAATGTGCATTTTTCTCGCGTTACCAACCCGATATTTGAAGATTGTACAATTTCTTCACAACATGGTTATGGCATAATTCAAACGCAAAGTGAAAAGAAGCCGTATTCTGTGCAATCTTTCAAGATTAGTGTAGTTGGTGGAACTGTCACAGGTGCGCAAGGCAATTACTATACTTATTCTAATGGCACAGTGGTGTTTGAATAGACTGATACATATTTTAACTAGACATTACAAATAGGCACATAACAATCTCGTTGTTACTTTGATAATCTAAAATATAAAGATATTATGCGTTATGTGCTTATTTGTTTGTCTTTGTGTATGTGTCCAGCAAAAAAATGTCGCATTATAACTGTTGACATTGTTATTAAGTGATAAAAAATGGGTATTTATGCGTACTGATTATGTTGAAAAGGGTTGGCAGAGATGGGTATTTGTCTATATACCGATTATTATTTATGTCACATGTTTTGTTCTGTTCATAATTATGTCGGCTAACGATAATTACAGTAAACCTTTGATTATTTTCTTGTTATGTTTTATGATTGTTGACATTACAGCATTTGCTTTGTTTAGCATAATAAAATATTTCCGATGTGGTAGAAATATCAACGGACTACTTGCTTTGATTGCCTTATTGTGCTGCCTTGTTATTTTTGCTATGTTTATCTGTTTGATATTTCAGACATCTTACAAGATTGTTTATCAAGACTTGTTGGAACAGCAATTAGATAATGTAGAATACGGTTCGGTCGAATATGAGCAACTGCATGACGAGTTTCTAAAAGCAATTCACGATACCCATGTAAGCAATACTTATATGACTATTGTAGGTTGGTTGTTTATTTTGTGCGCTTGCTTGATTTTTGCAGGATTACATAGAACAAAACCTTTTGAAGAGTGGTTGTTTTGATAAAATAACCCAACGTCACATTTGTAATATTATTGCGGTATAATTTGCAACTTTGCTATCGTGTTTTTGGGCAGGGGCGCAGTGCATTTGACTACAACAGGGAGTAAATATGAAATTAGCCTTGATAGACAGCTCATACAAAGGCAAAAAGTTTACCATGACATATAATACATGCGGGTATTATGATATTGTAAAAAATAACAACGGCTTTGGAATAAAATATTGTAAGTTTGCAACACCAAAGCAAATGTCTTTTGACGAACATTTTTTCAACGACTGGTTGGATAATCCTATTGCATATGGTGTTTTTGAGGCAAATAAGCTGCTTGGCTTTGTTGAAGGTGCTTTGGAAAAATGGAACAACAGGTATCGTATAAGCAATATATGTGTGTTTGAAGAAATGCAGCGTAACAAGGGTATAGGTAGTCTGCTTATGGATACAATTGTGTCTGTTGCAGTTGAGTGCAACGCACGCATGGTTGTTTTGGAAACACAAAGTTGCAATACAAAGGCTATAGCTTTTTACAAAAAGCACGGTTTTGAAATGATAGGTTTTGACTTGTATTCTTATACAAACACCGATCCACAACGTCACGAAGTGCGCATCGAGATGGGCAAATTTTTGAATAGAAAACAATAATTATAATATAGTTGTTTAGATATTCAGAAGGGTTTTTATTGCAATGCACTAATTATATTTATACACATATAGGGAGCATCTTATGAAATCATTGAGGAACAGTAGAAAGTGGCAAAATATTGCATTTTTTATATTGCCGTCAATATTAGCTCTAATCGCATACTGCTTACTTGTAGTTTTGTATTGGCAAAAAATATATGATGTGCCCAAAACAGTGGGTTTGTATTGCGTATACATTGTTGGTGTGTGCATTTTGGGTGCAAGTACAATAGTAGACAACTACAAATGCAAAAATATAGGCAAAACTGTTTGTTCGGCAGCATTATTGTTTTTGTATCTTGCAGTTAGCGTTGTTGTCATCATATTGTTTGCACAATTGGTGGGTATATTGAGAGAGATTGACATGCTCAATCAACAACTAAGCAGTGTGGCAGAAGACAGCGCACTTGTATTACGAATTAGAACACAATTTGTTGCAATTGAAATATCAGTCTGCTGATTATGCCATTGCCTATCGAATACTAAGTTTAATCAGCGTCATATTTATGTATTCTATAAATTTCTGCTTTACCAAAGAAAAGCATGCCGATGATGCGCCAAAGCAAAATTCAATAGTTGTCTAATCAGAAATAGTGTAAGGGTGTATGCCCTTGCACTATATTCTTATAGAAGGGCTATTTTATCTTATTCAGCAAAAAAATCAGCCCATTTGTAGTTGTTATCAATTTTGCTGTCAGCATAGTGGCTAAGTAATTGTATATATTTATTGTTGCGTTTTCCTATCAAGTCAACGCAATTGTCAATGCCGTATCTGTAGACTATCGCAGTCAATTGGTACATAGACAAGCCCAACGCATGTTTTGCCGTATGCACAACGGCGCATGCTTGTCCTACGGCGTGACAAAGCGCCACATCTGCCTTGTCTGTCAATAGTTTTGCCATAGCGTGACAATCAAGTATTTTGCGTTGTGCCTCTCGCATCTTTATTTGTCCGCTCGCCCACAGCTTAGCATATGCCAACGCTTCTTTCGGTTGTGTGTAGTGCGGATATTTTGTTGATAGTTCCTTTATCGTCTCTGTTGCCAAATGCAATGCCCACAATACAACAGTTTTGTGTGACTGTAGTTCAAGTAAATTATTTAGTTCAAATAGCAGTGTGCTATCTTTGCCAAAGAGTATTTTGTTGCCTTTTTTCAATTTTGTTTTTACTTCGTCCAACCAATACATTTTATTGTTATTCCTTAATCTTTTTTAAGTAGTATAAATTTTGCGCATTTATAAGTCAAACGTATGTGCATAGTTTTGTGTTTGCCAATAATTTTGTAATTTGCATAATTTTTCATTTATCGCTCAATTTTCTTGCGATAGTGTTGTATTTGTGGTAAAATACAAGCTATATAGCACAAAGGAGGTTGACTATGATAAGCAAAACTTTGGCTAAAACAGTTTTGGACACTGCGCTTGCAACAGGCGGAGATTTTGCCGAACTGTTTGCTGAAAACACTCGCATCAACACACTGACATTGGATAACGGGGAAATTGTTGCCGCTTCTTCCAATGTGGTAAGCGGAGTAGGTATTCGTGTGCTCAAACAACTACAGAGCGTATACGGGTACACTAACAATATTAGTGCCAAGGCACTCAATCAGCTTGCCGATGACCTTGCTCATTCGTTTAGTGGTGAACGTGTACTGAGTATGGGGGATATACGCAAGCAGACGCAGGGCAAACGTAACCGTAGCAAAGTACCTTACAGTACTGTAACAAATCAGGATAAAGTGCTGCTTTTGCGTACCGCATATGATGTATGCAAGTCTTACGACCAACGCATAGTACGTGTGGAAGTAACTCTTACAGATACTACTTCCAATGTAGAGATATTCAATTCGGACAATGTGCTTTGCACAGACACACGTGCACGTGGCAGATTGTTTATCACTGCTTATGCTTCGGAAAACGGAAAGTTGGAAACAAGTTTTGCCGGTCCTGGCGCGCAGAAAGGCTTTGAATATTTTACTAACGAAATAGATGTTAAAGAATTTGCATTGAAGGCTGCAAAGCAAGCAATAACAATGCTCAATGCAGACGAATGTCCTTCTGGCAAAATGGATGTTGTTATGGGCAATGCCTTTGGCGGAGTAATTTTCCACGAGGCATGCGGTCATGCTTTGGAGGCATCTTCTGTATCCAAAAACTTGTCGGTATTCAGTGGCAAGTTGGGACAAAAAATTGCTTCGGAAGTAGTTACTGCGTTGGATGATGGCACCATAGACGGTGCTTGGGGTTCGGGCAATGTGGACGACGAAGGCAACAAAACACAACGCAATGTGCTTATCAAAGACGGCATTTTGCAAAACTATCTTATAGATAAGTTTAACGGCAGACGTATGGGCGCAGAGGCAAACGGTGCGTCGCGTCGTCAATCTTATAAGTTTGAACCTACTTCCCGTATGTCAAACACGTTTATTGCCGCAGGCAAAAGCACTCCCGAAGAAATTATTGCAGCAACACAAAAAGGTTTGTATGCAAAAACAATGGGTGGCGGTTCTGTCAACCCTGTAACAGGCGAATTTAACTTTGCAGTTACTGAGGCATATCTTATTGAGGACGGCAAAATAGGCAAACCTGTCAAAGGTGCTACGCTTATTGGCAAAGGCTCCGAGATACTACTTAACATAGATATGGTAGGCAACGATTTGTTGCGCGGTCAGGGTATGTGTGGTGCAGCATCGGGTAGTATACCTGCCGATGTTGGCCAACCCACAATAAGAGTTAAAAATATCACAGTAGGCGGAAGAGGAGGTAGCATACAATGAACACAAGAAAAGTTTTTCAGTTAGCAGAATTGTGCGGAATTAAATCGTTGGAATTGTATGTTAAACGTACTTCCAAATCAACCATAGGTGTGTATCACGGCGAAGTAGAAAACTTTAGCAGTGCGGATACTACAGTAGTGTACGCGCGTGGAATTTACAACGGCAAGATGGGTTATGCTTACACCGAACAGCTTGACAACAGTATGGCAAAGTTAATCGTAGACGGTATCAAAAACAACGCTACAGTAATGGACAAAGAGGCTATACAAATTTTCAAAGGTTCGGAAAAATACAAGAAGGTAAAAGCTTACAACGCAGAATTGGAGCAATGGAGCGTTGCAGAACGAATAGACGCACTAAAGCAGTTGGAAAAAGACATTTTGGCTGCAGACAGCAGAGTGACTGATTCGGAGCTGAGTTTGGAAGTTATCAACAATGAAGTTAATCTTGTCAACTCTTACGGTCTCAAACTTAAGCATAAGGTCAATTACTTTGTAGTATTTGCAAGTGCTATTGCTAGTCAGGACGGTCAAACAAAAACGGCTTTTGACGCTGTTATCGACAATGACAAGTCTGCATTTGACAGTGCAGTATTTGCACGCACAGTTGTGGACAAGTCGTTGGCAAAGTTGGGTGGCGTGCCTTGCCAATCAAAAGAGTATCCTTGTATTCTCAATCCTATAGTCACTGCCAACCTGACGCAGTTTTATATGCAAAGCCTCAAAGCAGAGCAGGTGCAAAAACATTCTTCTGTATTTGAAGGCAAATTGGGAACAGAAGTTGCGTCTAAGTGCATAACAATCAGCGAAACGCCTATTCGCAATGACTATGCAGGCGTACCTTTTGACGACGAAGGCGTCGCTACTTACAACAAAACATTTATTGACCAAGGCGTACTAACTACTTACGCGTACAATCTGGATACAGCAAGCAAAGACGGCGTAGCAAGTACAGCCAACGGCTTCAGATCGGCAGCAGGCAAAATATCTACCGATTATACAACGCTTACCATTAAAGCAGGCAAGGCAACAGAGCAAGAGCTTATTGCATCTTTGCAAGAGGGCGTGTACATCACTGACGTACAAGGTCTGCATGCAGGGCTCAACCCCAACTCCGGCAACTTCTCTTTGCAGGCAGAGGGCTTTATGATAAGAGATGGCAAACTTGCCGAGCCTATTGCGCTTATTACCGTTGCAGGCAATTTGTTTGAATTGTTTGCAAACGTAAGCAAAGTGGCAAACAACACTAAGCTTACCTATGTGGGCGTTGAGTGCCCAAGTATTCAGCTAAAGAGTATAGCTGTATCGGGTAAATAAATTAGTTGAAGGTACTTTCATGAGAAAATGCATAAGATGCGGTGCAGAGATGACTAAGGGCTTTACACTAAAGTCAAGTTTTGCTCTGTTGCAGGAAATAGAATTGGTGGACAACGAGTGCACATTCAACCGTTTTGGCAGTCTCAAAGTTGCCGTATGTCCTGCCTGTGGCGAAGTATCGCTTTATACGGACAACGAGGAGCTTTTGGATTTGCCCCAAAACAGTTTTGCAAATTGTCCTAAGTGTGAATTTCCTGTATATGAAGATCAGCGTTTTTGTCCGCATTGCGGATGCAAAAACAAAAATTACAACAAACATGCACGCAGCGTAAACGAAGAAGATTTTGAGTAAACCTGTTTGCACAATGAGGAGTATATATGGCAGAGAGTAAAGGAAAACAGTTGGAAAAGAAACTTGGCTACACAAAGCGCAACTATTTTGAAGTAGCAAGTGAACAAGAAAAAAAGGCAATGTTTGAGTATGCCGAGGGCTACAAGCAATTTTTGGATAATGGCAAAACAGAGCGTGAAAGCGCAAGAGAAGCTGTCAAAATTGCCAAAGAGCACGGTTTTACCGAACATAAGCTAGGTGAAAAGTTCAAAAAAGGTGACAAAAAATACTATGTCAACAGAGATAGAAGCGTTATTCTTGTATCTGTAGGTGCATTGCCCCTCGAACAGGACGGCTTGTACATATTGGCCTCGCACATAGACGCACCTCGTATAGATCTCAAGCAAGTGCCTCTATATGAAGACAGTGGTATGGCATTTTTCAAAAGCCATTACTATGGCGGTATCAAAAAATATCAATGGACAGCTATACCTCTTGCCTTGCATGGCGTTGTTACCTTGAGTAGTGGCAAGACTATTGATATAGTAATTGGTGAAAAAGACAGCGATCCCGTATTTTACATCAACGACCTTTTGCCTCACCTTGGTAAGGAGCAAATGGCAAAAACAATGTCACAGGCAATAAGCGGCGAACAACTCAACATAGTAGTTGGTGCTTTGCCTTATCCCGATGACGAAGTAAAAGAGCGTATCAAACTTACTGTATTGCAACATATCAATGAGGTATATGGTATGACTGAGAGCGATTTTGTGTCGGCAGAGTTGTCTGTTGTACCTGCAATGAAAGCCAAGGACGTTGGTTTTGACCGCGCGCTAATTGCCGCTTATGGTCACGATGACAGAGTATGCAGTTATCCTGCTTTGACAGCTATTTGTCATGCTAACTCGCAACATACAGTTGTTGCAATGTTGGTGGACAAAGAGGAAATAGGTAGCGAATCTGTATCGGGTATGCAAAGCAGAATATTTGAAGATATTATGTCCGAAATATCCGACAGTCTTGGCTGTGACTTCCGCAAAGTGCGCAGTGTATCCAAATGCTTGTCGGGTGACGTCACAGCAGCTTATGATCCCAACTTTGGTGAAGCATACGAAAAGCTCAACAGCGCAATGTTGAGTTGCGGTACAGCAATGTGCAAATTTACAGGTAGTGGTGGCAAGAGCGGTTCTAACGATGCCACAGCAGAGTTTGTAGGCTTTGTGCGCAAAAAATTCAATCAAGAAGGCGTTGTATGGCAAACTGCCGAATTGGGTAAGGTAGACTACGGCGGAGGCGGTACAGTGGCAAAGTTTACTGCTCGTCTTAATATTGACACGGTAGATATTGGTGTACCCGTCATATCTATGCACTCACCATATGAGGTAGTAAGCAAGGCCGACTTATACAGTATGTACAAAGCATATCTTGCTTTTATCAAATAATTTTATATCATTGTTACAAAAGACTGTTGCAAAATAGCAACAGTCTTTTTTTTGTTTGTTGTTTTGGGACAAGTTTAGTCTATTGTCAACTTGTCCCACATATCTTATTTATATGAAATTGCAAGACTGCCTGCCTCTATCTATGAGAGAGCATATATTCAAGTACTTTACTTCATTAAGAGAGTTGCGTATGCGGGCAGATCGTCCTATACGCCTCAATGTATCTGGTGTGTGGTACTACATGACCTGTCAAGGCAAATTGTCAAAGCAATGTTCTGAGCAACCTTTGATTGCAACATCAAACGACATCAACAAGACAATTATACTTGCTTGTGACAAATCGGTCTACTCGGTAGAACGACAGTTGACATACGGCTATCTTACTTTAGAAGATGGCTGTCGTATAGGTGTATGCGGCAAAGCAAGTTGCAATGAATATGGACAAGTAGTGTGTTTCTCGCAGTACAGCTCGCTATGTATTCGTGTTGCGCATGCAGTGCATTGTTCAGACAACGTAATACAAGACAGTATGCTCAATAGCAATATTCTTATCGTAGGTAGTCCGTCTGCAGGCAAAACTACCTTTTTGCGTGATATTGCTTCTCGAGCTTCAAAGCTGTATAACGTAGTGGTGGTAGACGAGCGTGGCGAGTTGGGCGCAACAGAAACAGAAAATTTGCAGGATGCTGATATAATTACAAATTGCAACAAAGAATATGCTTTTAGCGTAGCTATACGTAGTCTTGCTCCAGATATTATTGCAATGGACGAATTGCAAAACAGTGATTTTGCTCCTTTGAATATGGTTATGCAAAGCGGTGTAAAGGTATTTGCCACTTTGCACGGCTCAAATATCGGTGATGTAAGTAGACTTAGTAGTTGTGGCGCAAAATTTGATTATTATGTAATTTTGGACAAAACACAATCAAAATTGCCCTTATTATACTCAAAAAGTGATGTTGATAAATTACTATGACAGACATATTATTATTGATATTAACCCCTTTAGGCGGTTATCTGATATCTGTACTTATTGCTAAGCGACCACAGCGCAGAGAATCACTATGGTTTGGGCTATATACATTTTGCTTGGAGTTGCGCAACAATGTGCTATACGGCAAGGCGTCATTATCTGACTTTGCAAGTGAGTATTGCAAGCGTCATGCAGAACTTAGCTCTTGTCAAGCGATAGAGTATTATTTGCTCAATCAAGACAAAAAGATGCAAAGTATCAATTTGTCTATCAATAGCGAGGAGAGTGCGCAGTTGGACAGATTTTTTGAAGGATTGTATCAACCCAATGCGCAGGCGTTGTTACAACATACTGAGTATTACACACAGCTATTCAAAGATTATGCCGACAATCAACGACTAGGCAATGCAAAGACAGTTCCGCTATATCATAAGTTGGGCGTGCTGTGCGGTATTGCCGTTGCCTTACTTTTGATGTAACTATACAGAGGTTAGTATGGATATTAGTCTGATATTAAAGATTGCCCTTATAGGCATGTTGACTGCCATTGCCAACATGCTGCTCAAAAAAGCCAACAAAGAAGATATAGCTACTCTTGTATCCATAGCGGGGCTTATATTGTGTCTTGTACTTGTAGTCGATATGGTCGTGCAGTTGTTTGATACAATACAGTCATTGTTTGACTTTTCCATATGATATGAATGTCGTTACTCTCATTGCCGTAGCGCTTATTGCCGTTGTTGCAATAGTGCTTATACGTCAAGTAAAACCCGAAATAGCCACAGTACTTACTATTGGCGTAAGCGTATTTTTGGTAAGTATGATTCTGCAAGACGTCTTTGACGTGGTATACGCTTTTTATGACCTGTCCGAACAAGCTGGAGTTGACGTATTGGCTTTTAGGAGAGTAGTAAAAATAGTGGGCATCGGTTATCTAACAGAATTTGCCAACAATATTTGTCAAGACGCCGATTGTAAAAGCATTGGTTCCAAAATACTGTTTGGTGGCAAAATAGCAATCGCAGTAATTGCATTGCCTGTAATTACCGAGCTGCTGTCCCTTTTGATAGGAATGTTGCAACAATGAAAATAAAAATATTAGCCATACTGTTGCTATCTATATGTTGCGTGATGTGTTGGTTGCCAGCAACTGCTAACGCCGATATTGAAGACGACCTCAATCAAACTATTGACGACGGCCTATCCAACTTAGATTTTTCCCAATTAGAGCAATGGGGGCAATCTTTTGAAGGCGGCATAGTTGCCAAAATAAAAGCTATTTTGGACGGTGAATTTGACAGTGCTGAGAGTTACTTGCAGTTTATCTTACAGGCTTTCGGTCAGCAGGTCACCAAGCTATTGCCCTCGCTTATAACGATAGCCTTTGTATGTATCTTTAGTTCTATCGTGTCTTCCAAAAAAGGCACAATTATTTCCAACGGCACAAGCAACGTAGTGTATTTGGTGTGCTTTTCCATAGTTATGGTGTCGGTAGTAACTGCTTTGTATTCTGTATACAGAGATGTTTACAATGCCATCAATAGTCTGGCACAACTTACCGAAGTAAGCGTACCTATTATACTTACTCTTATGATAGCCAACGGAGCAAGCGTCACTGCCAAAGTGTATCAGCCTGCAGTTGTTATGCTCACACAAGTTGTGGTGGGAGCTGTATCCAATTTGCTTTTGCCTTTGTGTGCCTTTGCGTTGGTATTTACCGTCATTTCTAATCTGTCAGACAATATTAAAGTAAGCAAAATGGCAAGTTTTCTCAATAGTACGGGCAGTTGGTTGTTGGGCACAGTGTTTATGGTATTTTTCTCATTTTTATCTGTGCAAGGTATTACTGCAATGACCATAGACGGTGTGTCAATCAGGGCCGCAAAGTTTGCTACAAAAACTTACATACCCATACTTGGCGGTTATCTTGCTGACGGCTTTGACTTGATAGTCGCAGGCGCAACGCTTATCAAAAATGCTTTTGGCGTTGTTGTACTCATTATGCTTGCAGGCATTATTTTGGCGCCGTTGTTGGCACTTGTTGCGTACAACCTCGCTTTGCAACTTCTGTCGGCAGTCATTGAGCCTGTTGCGGACAAGCGTTTTGTTTCTTTCTTTTCGGGAGTAAGCAAAAATCTCACTTTCGTGTCCTTGCTTGTAATTGCAGTAGCCTTTATGTTTTTCTTGCTTATCATGATGGCAATTTATACTGCCAACGGCGTAGCATAGGCAAGATTAGGGGGGGGGTGATTATATATGGTCGTGTGGGCAATATCCGTAGTGGGCATTGTTATACTTACAGTATTGTCCGATGTAATTTTGCCGGAAGGCGAGACAAGCAAGTATATCAAAACTGTAGTAGGCATTGTGGCTGTATTGGTACTTGTGTCGCCCTTGCCGTCAATACTAAGCGGCGATTTGCAATTCAGCTTGCAAAGTTCTAACAATTCCCAAACAGAGCAGGTGCAACATAGTTATCTCGAGTACGTGTGCGACGCCTATGAGCAATATACTCAGCAAAGAGCTGTTACTTACCTTGCCGACAACGGCTACGGTGATTGCACAGTGCAAGCTACGTACAAATGCGATTACGACAGCGGCGATATAGTTTTTCAATATATTGATGTGTATGTAGATAAATCAGTCATAAACGGACAACAAGGCAATATAAATATTACAGAAGATATACGCAAGGCTTTGACCAAGTTGTTCGCAATAGAAGAACAGCAAGTGAGGGTGTATGTCTAAATATTTCGACAAAGTGACAAAAAAACTTAAATCTATCAAAAACAAAGAGTTTATAATTGCCATACTTATCTGTGTTGTTGTGCTCATTGTTTTTTTTGCAGGTAACTTTGGCAGTTTTTTTACAGTTACTAACAATAGCAGTGAAGACAGCCAATATACATTTGCACAATACAGTATGTTGTTGGAAGAAAAACTCAACAAGCTCATAGCAGACATCAAAGATGTAACTAATGCAAGTGTAGCCATCTCTTACGAGGCAGGAGTAGAAAAAGTATACGCCTATGCTACAGAGATTGTTACAAGCGGTGGCGTCACAACAGAGACTAATGAGCTAATTACCATTGGCGGACAGCCCCTTGTCATTAAGGAGCTTGCGCCGTCAATCAAAGGTGTTGTCGTGGTCATAAACGGCACCGACAGCCCTGTCGTGCGTATGCACGCTACAGAAATTGTTGTAACTCTGCTGGATATAGACAGCAGTAAGGTACAAGTATTTGCTTATCAATAGCAGGGAGGAATATCGACAATGAAGAAAAGCAAGAAAATCATTCTGTTTGTCTCAATGGTTGTCGTATTGGTTGTTGCAGCCGTACTCAACATCACATTGTTGACACAGAAAGCTGACGGTTCTACCGATCAGGGTGACAACAATAGTACAGTAGGTAACTTTTTTGCCACCAGCCGTGAAGATCGTCTTACAACGCGCAACTATGAAATAGCTCAACTCAACGAAATTATCGCTCTCGAGGGTGATGATTACGCAGAGGCTCGTCAAAACGCCATTGAACAAAAGCAAGCTATTGTGGACGCTATGGAAACAGAAATGCTTATAGAAACATTGCTCAAAGCACAAGGCTTTGCAGACGTACTTGTAAGTATCGGTTCGTCCAGCGACAATGTTAACGTAATTGTAGACAAAGACGAATTGACACACGAGGATACCGTGCGTATATACAGCGTTATAGCTCAAGAGACGTCTATTGCTACCGATTACGTCAATATTATTGCTGTATAGATATTTTGCTGATAATCGATTGTAATTTTTTGCGCAGTGTGGTATAATTATTCCAACCAAAATAGTGGGAGTAATTATTATGAAAATCGTTTCCAACAAAGACGACAACGGCAAAGTTGTATACAATGACAATATTCTGTACGACATTGTCAGTTGCGCATTGACAGAAGTGGACGGTGTAGTAATGTTTGCGCCTCAGACCAAGCAATCCAAGCGTTGCGTCAGTCTGGAGCAGATGCCCGATGGCACTGTTAATGTTGCGGTATTCGTCAAGATGAATTACAATGTCAGCGTCAGCGAGGTAGCAAGCCAAATACAAAGCTCTATCAAAAACGCTATAGAGACCAATACCGAGTTCAAGGTGCACAGTGTTGATGTACACGTCGTAGAAGTTGAATTCGGAGACAACAATTAACGCTAACCCTTTGACCAAGTTCAAAGGGTTTGTGTTTTTAGAGAGGAATTATGAGAGGTTACGCAAGAGAAGTAGCTTTTGCTACTGTATATCAAGAGCTTATCAACAGCAATAGTGCTGACAGTTTGGATTACTCTATGTTTGACGAGAGCAAACTTACCGACGATGACAAGCAGTTTGTTGCTAATCTTGTGCAGTATGTTAACAGTCATCAGGCTGATATCGACAGCATCATATCCCAACTGTCCACCTCATTCAAGTTGGACAGAATATACCGTATAGACTTATCTGTTTTGCGTCTGGCTATTGCCGAGTTGCAAAGTACAGATACCCCTGTGCCTGTCGTTATCAATGAAGCTGTAGTTATAGCAAAAAAATATAGCACATCCAAAAGCGTTTCCTATGTCAACGGTATTCTTGCTCAATATGTGAGGCGCAACAATGGCTGAAATTTTGTATGGCAAGCCTGTTGCGCAATTTATCAAACAGCAAGTTATAAGTGACATTGACAAGTTGGGACATTGCCCCGTCATTGCAACAGTCGGTTTTGCTAACAACTTAGAGTGGCAACAGTACGCAGGCTCTATTGCCCGCAATGCGCAACAGTACAACTGCATAGTTAACAACATAGAACTAAACAGTACTTGCAGTGAGCAACAGTTGAGTGACGTTATTGATAACCTCAACAACGATACCAATACTGACGCTTTATTGTTGCAGCAACCATTGCCTGAAAGTCTTATGTCATGTGCCAACAAAATACTTTGGTACAAAGATTGCGACAGTTTGTCACAGTCCAATTTTTTTGCAACTTTTGTGGGGCGCGAGCATATTACTTCGGCAACACCTACTGCGGTAGTGCGTATGTTGGAGTTTTACAACATACCGCTAAAGGGTAAAAATGTAGTAATAATCGGAAGGGGACTTGCTGTAGGCAAACCTTTGTCGCTAATGCTTACCAATCGCAATGCAACAGTCACTCTTTGTCATACCTCTACAGTAGATTTGCCCAATATTGCACGCAAAGCAGACATTATTGTTACCGCATGTGGCAGAGGTGCAATGGTGGACAAGCAGTATGTTTCAAGCAACAGCATAGTAATAGACGTTGGTCTGAGCTTTACCAATGGCAAGATGCAAGGCGATGTCAATATTGAGTCTATTGGAAGTGTGTGCAAAGCATATTCTCCTGTGCCAGGTGGGATTGGCCCTGTTACGCAAGCATGTCTGTTTGCCAACGCAGTTAAATGTGCGCAGTTGAGAGGTAAGTATGACAATAAGCGTTAGCCAGCTCAACAACTATCTCAAAGCACTTGTAGATATGGACGGAGTACTGACGCATATTGAGGTAAAGGGCGAAGTTACCAATGTACGCCCGTCAGGACAATATCTGTATTTCTCATTAAAAGACGACTATAGCCAAATAGATTGCTTTGCATATTCTAACGAAGTTGCTTTGCCTGTTGCAGGCACGATAGTTGTTGCAAACGGTGCAATCAACTTTCTCACCAAGAGCGGCAAAATATCTTTTTTTGTGCGCAAATTGGAAGATACTTCCAAACAGGGGGATAGTTATCTTAGGTTTATCGCTTTGCGTGACAAACTCAACAAAGAAGGATTGTTTGACCAATCACGCAAAAAAAGTATTCCTTCTTACTGCGCGACTATTGGTGTTATAAGTAGCAAAACAGGTGCAGTAATTAGGGACATACAAGATGTAGTTTTTCGACGTCAACCGTCTGCAGACATTGTGTTGTATCCTGTAAGAGTGCAAGGCTTGTTTGCAGTAAAACAAATTAGAGAAGCTATACAATATTTCAACAACAGCATTGTGGACGTAGTTATTATTGCTCGCGGTGGTGGCTCTGATGAAGACCTGTCTGTATTCAATGATGAGGACATCGTACGTGCTGTTGCAAATTGTACTAAGCCAACAGTATCTGCAATAGGTCACGGCATAGACTTCACTCTTACCGACTTTGCCGCAGATCGTCGTGCAGTTACTCCTACTGAAGCAGGTGAGTTTGTAAGTATTGATAGTAGGCGCATACAAGACACAGTTGCCCGTTTGATAGTCAACAACCGCAACAGCATTTTACGCCGTATAAACGATTGTAGCGCTTCAGTGCGCAACACTTTGTCAGAGATACAGGCGCATTTTGTGGGTGCCATCAACAAAATACAGTATACTGTTATGCAGACAGAAGTGATGTCGCTTGTTGCTTTGCAACGCAAGTTGGACAACCGACAGGCGCAATTTGACCTATTGACACAACGAGCTTCTGTGCACAATCCTATGGAACAGCTAAAGCGCGGTTACTCAATAATCAGTAAAGGCAGTGTACGTGTTAGTAGTGTTAGTCAACTTAGCGTCGGAGAGGAGTTGAATATCAGGCTTTCCGATGGCAGTGCACAAGCTACTGTCACAAAGATATTGGAGATAAATAAATGAAACTTGAAGAAAATCTCAACAAACTTTCTCAGTTGTCCGAGGTTATTGAAGATAGCGATACTACTTTGGACGACAGCATCAAGGCTTTTGAACAGAGCCTTGTTGTTGCAGAACAGTGTTTGAAACAACTAAAAGAATACAAAGGCAAACTTACAGTTTTGGAAAACAAACTCAAAGAATTAAACGATGAAGAATAATTTTGACGTCAATGCAGTAGACCGTTTGGTCGAACAATACGCTACACAATGTTGTGCTGCTTCTGAAGAAATGTTGTACGCATTGAGTACCGGTGGCAAAAGGGTGCGCCCGTTGCTGCTGTTGGATGTGGCTTGTGCATTGGGCGAAGTTGACGACGCAGTTATGCGTATGGCAGTAGCGCTCGAATTTGTGCACACCTATTCGCTTGTGCATGATGACCTACCTTGTATGGACAACGACGACTTCAGACGTGGCAAACCAACCGTGCACAAACAATTTGGTCAAGCACGTGCAGTATTGGCAGGGGACGCGCTTCTCAATGCGGCAATGGAAGTGTTGTGCAACGCAACTCAATACTCGCCTCAATACTTTAAGGCGGTAGGCTATCTGTTTGGCGCAAGCGGTATGCATGGTATGATAAAAGGGCAGTTGCTCGACATAGAGGGCAATGTAAACAACGTTTCTGATGTAGACAATGTTGCTCTCAACAAGACGGGCAGACTTTTGCAGGCGGCACTTGTTATGCCTTTGCTATATTTTGGCAAAGATAAATATGTAACAGAGGCAGAGGACATAGGCGAGTTACTTGGCAAAACATATCAGCTTGCAGACGACTTGTTGGACAACGGCAATATTGACGAAACGTCCTACCTTAAGGTTATGACGCAACAACAGGCAAAACAATTACTTATCGACAACACAGCTTTGTTGCATCGCAAAACTTTGCAACTGCAATCTGCGCTCAATGTCAAGCTCTATTATCTTGACAATTTGGTGCAGTTCAATGCTCTGCGTAAGGCATAGACGGGCACAATTACAAAACATTTGCATTTTTTGAGGCAATATGTTATAATAATATCAACGACATAATTGTCGTATTACAACTAAATAAAAACTCATGGTGGTGCAGTATTCTAGTCAGGAGTGGGTGTGTTGAGGACGGGGTTAAAATATCGTCGAAGAGCATATCGATGAAGTTTCTTGTGTTGGCTTTCGTTGCCCAAACGGGGGCTTATGCTGGAAGTTAAGATTAGTGGGTAAGGCGTAACGGCATACGCATGATTCCCATTATTCGTGGAGACTCTACAGGGTGGTATCGGGGTTTGCCCGTTATTACTCTCTGAGATTAAACCTGCTATGCGGTGAATAAAAAGCTGTGTACAGAGTAGCTTGTTTTGAGTGAAAATCAGGGATTAAAGAACAACTGACTTCTGTTGGCCGACGCTGTTACGTTGACGGCTTTATGAAATGGTTTTTGCAAAAGAAAACTAAACACATTGGCTTCTGTTAAGGAAATCTTCTAGGCTGCAATTCAGGTAAATCGGGGATTATAGTACGGACTTAGTGGCGATTCAGTTGAGCGTGTGGTGACACCGCTTGGGCAAAAGTAAAAGGAAACTGCTTCTACGGTGACGGGAAGTTTTTGCTTGGGAAATCCTACTGAACCTATGCCGTAAGGTTTATCCGGTTTATCACCACCATATTTTTATTTTATGATGTTTTTTAGGTGAAACAATGAAAACTTCGCAGGAAGACGTGCCGTTGCACGACAACAATAGTTACAATACAACAGGTGGCACTTCGCAACAAATAGACATCGCAAGTGCTACCATTGACAGTGCGCAGCAAGACATTGCACCCAATGTGCAAGCTTATGACAAACAACAGTCAAAGACGCTTGCCGACAGTAATATCAAAACTGATGGTACAGATGTTGCGCCTGTGCAATCTGATACTGATAAATCTCAATCAAACAAAAAGAACCAAAGCAAAAACAAAAAAGCATCTTCCAACAAAAAGAAAAAGAAGGTCAATTTGTGGCCTCTAAAAGCACTGATAATCACTTTCTTTTTGTCGGCTGCCGTCAACATCGGCAGTGAGCTTGCTTTGTCAGATGCGCAAGTATGGCTTACTTACGCGATAACAGTGCTTATTGTATTGATAGGTGTATTTTTTGATATGATAGGTACAGCTTCCACTGCGTGCGACATACAACCTTTTCTTGCTATGGCTTCACGCAAGGTAAAAGGTGCCAAAACAGCCGTCAAACTTGCCAAAGCAAGTGATGCTGTTTCTTCCGTGTGCAACGATATCGTAGGCGATATCTGTGGTATTGTTTCCGGTGTATGCGCCGCAACAATAGTTGCCAATCAGGTGAACGGCAACTTGTGGCTAAGCGTGCTTGTGTATGCGCTTATATCTACGGCAACAATAACGCTCAAAGCTGTGGGCAAAGGCTTTGCTGTAAAGCGTGCCAATTCAATTATTTTTGCAACTGCAAAAGTACTTAGTATATTCAAAAAAGAAGGCTAACTCAATTGTTGGAAAATATCCATTCCCCAAAGGATTTGCGACAACTCGATATAAAGCAGCTCAACGAGCTTTGCGATGAAATTCGTCAACAACTTGTCCGCATCGTCAAACAGACGGGCGGACATTTGTCAAGCAATTTGGGTGTGGTGGAACTGACTGTTGCGTTGCATTATGTGTTTGACGAAAGCGACAAAATAGTGTGGGATGTAGGACATCAAAGCTATATACACAAAATGCTTACCGGTCGCTATGACAAGATGCACACTTTGCGCAGTAAGGACGGTCTCAGTGGCTTTACAAATCCGTCAGAAAGTGACAGGGATATATTTATATCCGGTC
>CASEME010000004.1 GCA_949289125.1 uncultured Eubacteriales bacterium | reverse complement strand
AAACAGCGCACGGTATTTTTTTTGTTTGTCGGTAAGATAGTCAAACAACTTTGTACCCTTGCCCAAAGCTATTGGCAATACGCCACAAGCGCCGGGGTCTAATGTGCCAAGATGTCCCACCTTACTTTGACCAAAAATATGTTTGAGCTTGACAACTACATCGCTTGCAGTTGCGCCTACAGGTTTTAGAACATTGACAAAACCGCTAATCATAAATAACGCTCCGCAGTGCGCACAATACGTTCTACTACGTCTTCAAACAGACCAGAAATCATACAGCCTGAAGCATTGATATGACCGCCACCGCCAAACTCTTGACAAATTGCACGCACGTCAAAATCTTTGCCACGCATGCTCACTTTGTAAACGTTGTCGGCGTGTTGACAAATAGACACGCCTATCACAGCGGTATCTATGTTTATTGCATATTGCACAATGCCTTCAGAGGCAGACTCGTCCAACCCATATTTGTCGAGGTCTTGTTGTAAAATATACAACAACACAATTTTACCTTCGCTATAAGTGCGTATACGTCCTAATACATCACCCAACAGTCTTGTACGGGGCAATGTTGTATCCTTAAAAAATACACGATTGACTTTTTGCATATCTGCACCAAACTTTGTAAGTTTTGCTGCAAGCAAAAAACTGTCTTCGTCAGTATTGCTGTGCGCAAAGTTACCTGTATCGGTACAAAGTCCCATATACAAAAAGGTGGCAATTTGACAGTCTATCTCAACCCCCAACGAACAAATTACTTTGTACACAATACCGCATGTACTTGACAACTTGTAAGTACAGTTGTACTGCGAATAGTATTCGCCACAATGATGGTCTATGGTAATAGTATTTGCAAAAGTATTGTAAAGGTTGGCAAATTCGCCTGTGCGCAAAAGGTCGCCACAGTCAACAGCAGTATATATATCATACTTGCCAAAAAATTGTTTACTAACACAGTCTTTTACACCTTCAAATTGGTAAAATGAAGGAGTAAGCGCAGTATCGCAAAAGACTTGAGCTGTTTTGCCTAATTTGCGCAACGCAAGACACAGAGCCATACTTGCGCCTATTGTATCTCCGTCCGGACGAGTGTGGGCAAAAATAGCTACGCTGTTTGCTTTCAACAGAAGTTTTGCACATTGTTCAGTTGTTGTCGTCTGTTTCTTTGTGTATTTCATTGAGTATTTGGTTGATTTTTTGACTATGAGCCATTGTGCTGTCCAAAATAAATCTAAATTGTGGTACTGTGCGAATATGCATCAGTTTGCTTATTTGTTTGCGCAAAAAAGGCTCTGCCGCTTGAAGTGCCTCAAAAGTAGAGGCACTTTTTGCCGCATCTGTAGAAAATATGCTTACATACACTTTGGCTGTTGAAAGCTCTTTGTCGCAATTTACAGAAAGTATGGTAAACATTTCTGTGATGCGAGGATCTTTTACCTTTGTTGTAAGAAGTTCGTATATATATTTTCTAAATTCGGAATTTAGTTTTTCCGTTCTGTTACTCATTGTTTAATCTCTTCCATTTGATAAACTTCAAATACATCGCCAACTTTGATATCGTTGTAGTTTTCTACACTAATACCACACTCGTATCCTGCAGCAACTTCTTTGACATCGTCTTTGAAACGTTTGAGCGCAAGAATGTTGCCGTCATAAATACTTACATCGTTGCGATAGATGCGCACTTTGCCGTTGCGCACTGCTTTACCTGAAGTGACGTATGCGCCTGCAACAGTACCTACACCGCTAATTTTGAATACTTCACGCACTTCCACAGTACCGGTGACAGTTTCGCGGAACTTGGGTGCAAGCATACCTTTCATAGCTGCAGTAACATCGTCTACAGCATCGTAAATGACATTGTATAGACGTATGTCTACGTTTTCACGCTCGGCAACTATCTTTGCATTGGAATCGGCACGTACGTTGAAGCCGATAATGATAGCCTGTGAAGCACGTGCAAGCATAACGTCCGATTCGTTGATAGCGCCTACGCCGCCGTGTATGGAGCAAACTTTTACTTCGTTGTTGCTTATTTTTTCCAAAGACGAACGCAATGCTTCCAAACTACCCTGCACGTCTGTTTTGATAATAAGGTTGAGAGCTTTGAGCTGTCCTTCGCTTATACGTCCAAACAGGTCGCCAAGGTTCATAGAAGGTGCTTGTTTTGCTGTTTCTATCTTTATCTTGTTTTTGCGTTCTTCGGCTGCTTTACGCACAAGTTTTTCGTCGGCTACGTACATAAAGTCGCCCGCATCGGGTACTTCGGAAAAACCGAGTACTTCTACAGGCATAGAAGGTCCTGCACTCTTGACGCGCTTGCCTTTGTCGTCAAACATAGCTCTTATTTTGCCTGTTGCCAAACCTGCAATAATGTTGTCGCCCACATTGAGGGTGCCATTGCTGACCAAAATGGTAGCAACAACACCTCTGCCCTTATCGAGACGAGATTCCAATACAGTACCCGTAGCACGCTTTTTGGGGTTGGCTTTCAACTCTTTTATTTCTGTAACAAGCAAGACTGATTCGAGTAGCTTGTCCAATCCCATACCTGTCTTTGCAGATACAGGTACGGCGATAATATCACCGCCCCACTGTTCGCACAACAATTCGTGCTCGGCAAGTTGTTGCAACACTCTGTCTACATTGACATCGGTTTTGTCCATTTTATTGATAGCAACAACAATAGATACATCTGCGGCTTTTGCGTGGTTAATTGCCTCTATTGTCTGAGGCATTACACCGTCGTCTGCAGCAACTACAATAATTGCAACGTCAGTAATTTTTGCACCGCGCGCACGCATTGCAGTAAATGCCGCGTGACCGGGGGTGTCAATAAAGGTGATTGTTTCACTATTGACAGTGACAGTATAAGCACCTATGTGCTGTGTTATACCGCCTGCTTCGCCTTTTGTAACATTGGTATTACGTATAGCGTCCAATAGGGAGGTTTTACCGTGGTCAACGTGGCCCATAACGGTAACAATAGGAGGACGGTTTGTATCGTTTTCCAACGTATCATTTTCAGCTTCGGCAGCAAGTATTTCTTCGGCAGTTTTTTCTGCTTTGAGTTCCAAAGTTACACCATACATACCTGCGATGTATGCGGCATAGTCAAACTCAATGCTGTCGTTGATTGTTTTGAAAATATTTTCCTTAAACAGTTGTTTGATTATTTCGGATACAGATATACCAATACGCTCGGAAAGTGTTTTGATAGGTACATCAACCGTACTTACTACTGCATGAGTAATTTTTTGTACTTCAACGGTAGCTTTTGCGTGCTCTTTTTTGGTTTTTGCACGTCTTACTACTCTATCTTCATCGTAATCCTGCTCTGCATAGTTGCGAGTCATAAGGCTCTTTTTGTTGAGAGTACGTTTTTCGTCGCTACGCTCGTGCGTTTTGTTTTTGTTGCCAAAGGACTTTTGCTCCTGCGCTCTTGGGAGATTGATAGGAGCAAAACTGCTTTGAGAATGTTTTGGCATAGCAGGCTTTTGAGACGTGTTGCGTCTGTCCTGCTCGTTGTTTGTGTTTGTGCGACGGTCGTTTTGACGAGGTGCACTATTTGCATTGTTGCGTGCACCCGATTGAGGACGAGTGTTGCGCTGAGTAGATGCCGGTGTACTCTTTTGGGCATTGGGATCCCAAAATTTTCTTACACTTACGTTACCGCTTTCGTCCGTATAAATTTTAATTTTTTTGCCGCCTTCAACTTTACTTTCTACCTTTACGCCATTTTCTTTGATAGGCTTATCAGCATTTGTATCTGTAGATGTGTTGTTTTCACCGTTTTGTGCAGTATTAGCGTTGTCAGCTTTTGCAGCCTTTGGTGCAGAAGTTTTCTCTTTGTCAGTTGTAGCACTTTGTTTGTCGGTGCTCTTTTCTGCAACTACGCTGTCAACTTTGGGCTGTTGTGAAGCAATAGCAGGCTGTTTGGCAACTTGTTCAACCGTTGCACTGCTATTTTGCTGTGCAACTGCTTGCTCTGCATCTTCACGATGTTTAGTATATGTTTTCTGCATTGCCTGAATTTCCGAACTAAGTTTGTCATACTTAGAGTGTATTTCGGCGAGTGCATCCTTGATACGTTTGGCAGCTTCTGTAACGTTGACACGTACATTTTTGATGTTGTCAAACTTGTTTTTTGAAGTATTTGTTGTTGTGTTTGCCATCAATTAACCTCCCAATCAATTATAGCAAATTGTTTTGTATAGCGTCTGCAAGGCTTTTGTCGCAAATAGCCAATACCTTGCAATTACTGTTGAGTGTTGTTTGCAATCCCTGCATTTTGACTATAGGGCAACTGCGCTCCTCTGCATAGCGGATTGCTTTTTTGTAAGAATTGTCTGCTAAGTCGTCGCTGCAAATAATAAGATAAATTTTTTTGCGGTGCAGCAACAACATATCTAAGCCAAAAACAACGGCACGCTTTTTGATTGCAAAACCGATGTAGGCGTTTATTTTACTGTTTGTTGTCATAGCTATCTAATATTGAAGCAACGAGTTGAGCAAAACTTTGTCCGTAGCTTTTCAAAAGACGTTTGTTTTTTTGCGCAGACAAAAGACATTGTTTGTCGTTGCAGATGTACAAACCTCTTGCCTGTGCTTTGCCTGAATGGTCAATAGTCCAAATATTGTTAATATTGACCAAACGCAAAAGCTCAGACTTGCAGTTTTTTTTGCGACAGTTTACACACATACGCATAGGGACGTGTGAGTGCTTTGTTGCACTGCTGTGCAAATTGTTATTGCTGTTCCTCTCCATCTGCCTCACCTTGTTGCTGGGCAACTTGTTGGCTGTTATCCGCGTTGTCTTCTATGTCGTCAAACATACCGCTTTGCATAGCTGCAGAATAGCTCTTAACATCTATTTTCCAACCTGTAAGTTTGGCAGCCAAGCGAGCGTTTTGACCTTCCTTGCCTATTGCAAGAGACAGCTTTTCGTCGGGAACAACAACTTTTGCCTCCTTAGAATTTTCGTCCGCCTGTACGATAAGTACTTTGGCAGGAGAAAGCGCACGTGCAATATAATCGAGAATATCACTGCTCCAAGGTATAATGTCTATTTTTTCGCCACCAAGGTCTTCCACTATTGCATTGACACGAGTACCCTTGCTACCTACGCATGCACCTACTGCGTCTACGTCGGGATCATTGCTGTACACTGCCATCTTTGTACGGTAACCTGCTTCACGAACAACAGCTTTTATTTCTACAATGCCGCGTTGTATTTCGGGAACTTCGGACTCAAACAACTTTTTGACAAAGGCATAGCTTGCACGAGACAGCATTACCTGTGCCCCGCCTGTACCTTCCTTAACACGCTTTACCAATACCTTTATTCTGTCGCCAGCGCGATAGGTCTCGCCAGGTATTTGTTCGTTGACGGTAAGTATACCTTCAGTCTGGTTTTTGCCAATTTCAACAAATATTGTGCCGTCGTCTTTTACGCGAGAAACAACGCCAATCAGCAATTCGTTTTCTTTGTCGGCAAATTGGTTGTACATCACGTCTTTTTCTGCCTGATGCAAACTGTTTTTTACCATCTGAACGGCATTTTGTGCAGCAATTCTGCCAAAATCCTTGGGGAAAATTTCTGTTAGCACTTCATCGCCTACTTTGTACGACTTCTTTATCTGACGTGCTTCGTCAAGCGAAATTTCCGCTTCGGGATTGACAACTTCACGCACTATCGTTTTGCACGAATAGATACGTATTGTTGCTTTGTCGGGATTGGTTTTTACTACAACATTGCTGGCTTCGCCAAAGTTCTTTTTGTACGCTACAGCCAAAGCTGTTTCCAACGAACGCAATATTGTCTGCTTGTCGATACCTTTTTCTTTTTCCAAAGTGTCCAAAGCCAAAAAGAAATCTTTGCTGATCATGTTATTCCTCCAAAACTTTATTTTATGAGTTAAAATTCTATTACCGGTTCTGCAAGCGCAACATCACTTTTGTTAAATGTCTTGCTTGCTTTTTTGTCTGTCATAATTGTAAAAGTGTTGTCGTCATATGCGGTAAGTATGCCTGTAAAAGTTTTACTTCCGTCTTGTGCCTTGTACAATTTTACGCTAATTTTTTTGTTGAGATTGCGTTTGTAATCACGTTCTGTTTTTAGCGGACGGTCTATGCCGAGAGAAGACACATTGAGCGTATAAGGCTCTGCTATTGGATCGAGCTCATCGAGCGGTTGGTCTATTGCCCTGTGCAACCGTTCACAGTCGTTGAGTGAAACGCCTTCTTCTTTGTCAATAAATACTGTAAGATTCATACCGTCATATTGCTTTTTGTATGTGACTTCCACAACTTCGAGCCCCATTTGTTGAGCAATAGGACTTACAAGATTGAATACTGCCTCTGCAACCTTACTCATAAAACCTCCCTACATTAAGTTGAGAGTGGAGAAAACTCCACTCTCACTTACGCAAGAATATTAAGTAACTGTATTATAGCATACATTGCTACAAGTTGCAAGTACTTTTTATATATTTTAATTGTTGCTCACTTTGTCAATCTTTTGCCAATATTTCCAAACACTGTGCCAAAATCATGCACTTATCATGAGGCAAATAGCTTGTGTGTGACAATTTGCATACTTTAGCCATGTCCTCTATGCTATTAAAGTTGACGTTGCCCTGAAAAGCATTATGTTGAAGATTGAGTTGTACGGCAACATCGGCAAAACCGCGAAATTCGTTGGAAAAACGGTAACCAATAGGTGAGCCATAGTATTGCAAAAATTCCGCCAAAGTGTCTGCATTGTAGCCAACTATCACACACCCTTCAAAGAATTTGTACAAGTCACCAATAATCTCGGTAAAGGTAGGACAGTACAATAGCTGACGCGCCGTCTGACCTATTTGGCTAAGTAGCTCGGACTTTATTTCTGTTTCGGGATTGACAAAGGTATCCAACGTCTCTACAATCATTCCATTTTGCAGTTTTGCACACGATAAAGCCACAATTTTATCTTTGAGATAGTTGTTGCCTGTAGCAGAAAAACTAACTACAACAGTGTTGTACTTCCAATACAGAGTACTTGCTTTGTTGTTGTCGGTAAGACTGAGCTGTTTGTACTGACTATATGCAGTTGGAGCAACTGCTACATAATTTTGCGGTGCATTGCGCACTACTTCACCGCGAACGCTGTCATAATCTATTCGGCATTTGGATAGATTGAGCACTTGCATTTCGAGCGCAGATGAGTATGCACTATACACTATTTTACCCTCTACAACTACTTCGGTACCGTCGTACAAACCCATCCATAGCTTGCGTATCTTTTCGTTGTGTGCACTGTTTTTGGCGGCAAGCGAGTTAGCCTCTGCTTCGCCTTTACCTGTTGCTTGGGCAATTAGCGATGCATCTTCGTTGAGGTATCTCAAAAAAGACAAACAATTTATACTGCCCGATTTATCTTTGAGTGTAAATTTGACAATTCCCAAAGTAGGATTTTTGGTTGGCTTGATAGATTTATCCGATATAACTCCGCACAAAATGCATTTTGCGCGAGGCTCACGGACGTCTATTATGTACATTGGACTGCCATACACAGTTTTGCCAATATACTTGTACACATCTTTTACGGCAAAGCGTCTTATCGGTTTGAGCAGTTCTTTTGCTATTGCCATATCTGACAGTTTTTGTTGTGCTTCTACCGCCTTTTGTATGTCGGTACTGTTGCCGCTCTGCTCCAAAGTGAGAACACAGTTGTAGCACGTGTAAGACTGAGTATATTGATAAAATTTTTTTTGAAAGTCACACGCTTGCGCAGTTCGCAACTGTACGGGTGTAAGTAAAAGTTTTACTTCAAAAGCGCGTTGTCCGTCTATTGGTATTACTTTGATGCTTTCGTTGTCCACGTCGGACAAAGACAAAAAATGCGAGCGTATAGTATCTCGTACGTAAGTTTTGAAAGAAACGGCATTAAACAGATCGTTTTTGATTGTGGTAGTACAATAATATCTGTGCGGTGCTTGACTTTTTACCGCATCAAAAATGCGCCTGCGCAAAGCGGCATCCAATGCGTTGTTTGCGTCAGGATAGGACAATGTGCATAGAATTTTTTTTGCAACCTTGTCTACGCTAATATCTCTTACGCGCAAATCGGTAAGGTCGGGAAATTGTTGTAAAAGAATATCCTTAATCAAATTAACTTCTCTACTTCCTCAATAAACTGCTCGACAGCACAACTGCTGTCTACTATTTTGTATACTTCGCCGTGTTTGAAAAAGGCTACTGTGCCTTTACCTCCTGCAAGACCGAGGTCGGCATCTCTGCACTCTCCCGGACCGTTGACCTCGCATCCCATAACGGCAATTTTGAGAGGCTTGTCAACATTTTGCAACTTTTCGTATATGCAATTGGCTACTTTTTCGAGCTCTATGCTACAACGTCCGCATTGTGGACAGGATACAAAAGTAAGTCCCTTTTTGAGATTGAGCGCTCGCAAAATAGCTATGCCTGCTTTCACTTCCTCAACAGGGTGTGCAGTAAGCGACACTCGTATTGTATCTCCTATACCGTCCGCAAGCAAACTGCCTATGCCAATACTATTTTTTACAATTCCTTGTTGCCATGGACCTGCTTCGGTAACGCCTATATGTATAGGGTAATTGCATTTTTGAGCAATAAGCCTATTGCATTGTATAGTTTGCAACACGTCCGAACTTTTGACAGACAACACAATGTCGTCAAAATTGTGCTCATTGAAAAATTGCACATATTCCATAAGGCTATTGACTAAAGCATTGACCTTGTTGCCGTTGGCTTGTTGTAAGTGCTGTTTGTCAACAGATCCACCATTGACGCCTATACGAATAGGCACACAGTGCGCTTGTGCACAATGAATCACCTTGACAACATCTTTTGTAGACATATTGCCGGGGTTGATGCGTATTTTGTCTGCACCGTTCTCTATAGATGCTATTGCCAATTTGTAGTCAAAGTGTATATCGGCAACTAAAGGCATATCCATGCGACTTTTGAGGGTGGCAACAGCCTTGCAACATTGCTCGTCAGTAATTGCTACACGCACAATGTCACACCCATCAAGTTGCAACTGTTTGCATTGCTCCCAAGTAGCGTCTATGTCTTTGACGCTTATATTGGTCATAGATTGCACGGCAATGGCGTTGCCACCGCCTATTGTCACTTTGCCAATTTTAATTTGCTTCGTCATAATCATAGTTTGAGAATATCAATAAGCACTACAAAAATTATTAGCACTATTAAACCAATGCCGTTGATGTAGGCTTGGACTTTGCGGTTGATTGGTCGTCGTGCTATCCACTCTATAACAACAAACAGCATCTGACAGCCATCGAGTGCAGGCACAGGCAACAAGTTGAACACTGCCAAATTGACGGATATCATTGCCATAAGAGACAAAATATTGCCAAAACCTGTAGCCACTACCTGTGAAGTAACAGACAACGTGCCTATAGGTCCGCTTACTTGATCAAGGCCGACAACACCCGTAAGCAAACCGCCCAAAGTACGCAACACTAACCACGCAACTTCAAAACAATATGGCACGCAACGTGCTAAAGACTCACCAAACGAGTATCTGTACTTTTGGTACGAATTTTTGATACCCAAGCCTGTATATGATGTTTCGCGCACTGTAATATCGTTGCGCAACACAGATACCGGCATATCTTTGTACACATATTCGGCGCCGTCTTCGCTTGTTATGACAAGGTCTACCGTATCTACGGTAATCGAATCAACTACTTCTTTGTAATTGCCACTACCTTCTACACAAATACCGTTGATACTGTATATTGTATCTCCGCATTTTAGCGTGTGTTGGTCGGACACATAGTTGCCATTGACAGTTGCAATGACACTGTTGACAAAAGTTGCTTTTTGCAGTCCTTTGAGCGTTACATACTTACCGTTACGAATAACGGTCATCTCAAAGGTATCGTCTACACTGCCAAGATAATATTGAAAGTCACCTGCAATATAAATTTTTTTGCCGTTGATTGAATACAGTATATCGTCTTTTTGTAGTTGCTGGTTGGCTGTCGGCGCATATGCCTGCACTTCATACACAGTAATAACTGTATCGCCAAAACAGCTAAATGCAATAACGACAAACAAAATTGCTGATATAAAATTGAAAAATGCGCCCGAAAACAGCACTATCAACCGTTTCCAAGGTTTTTGATTGTTAAACGATTGCGGATTGTTAGGCTCGTCTTCGCTTTCGCCTTCAAACGCACAAAAACCGCCCAAAGGAAGGGCACGCAAAGATACTACTTCTCCTTTGGCGTTAGTTTTTGAAAATATTTTTGGTCCCATACCTATGGCAAATTCGTTAATTTTGAACTTCAACAGTTTGCCTGCCGTATAGTGACCGAGTTCGTGAATCATTATCATTACCATAAATATCACGAACGCAATAAGCACATAAAGCACGCCGCTAAAAAAACTTGCGGCATCGGCTATAAAATTAAGCATTACTCTCCATACAACATTATGCGTGTATAGTCGCGCACTTTGTTATCTATATTTTTGATGTTAGACGCAGTGACATCCAAATCTTTTATTTGTGATACAAAAGCGTCTACTACACTTCTTATTGTAGTATAAAACTGCGTAAATAATAACTTACCGTCAAAAAAAGCCTGTACACATATGTCGTTGGCAGCATTCATAACAGTTGCCGACAAAGGTGGCAAGGTTGCAATGTCGTAGGCAAGATTGACACATGGAAATCGCTGAGTGTCCGGTTGCTCAAAGGTGAGCGTAAGGTCATTAAGGTTAAGTTTTGGCACTATGGCTTGGGACTTGTCGGGATAGCTTAGCGCATATTGTATAGGTAGGCGCATATCGGGATTGGCCAACTGAGCTATCACACTACCATCGGCGTATTGCACCATAGAATGCACAATACTCTGTCTATGCACAACAATATCAATATCACAAATAGGCATATCGAATAACCAATGTGCCTCTATTACTTCCAAGGCTTTGTTCATCATTGTGGCGCTGTCTACAGTAATTTTGGCTCCCATATTCCAATTTGGGTGTTTGAGCGCATCTTGCGCATTTACTGTGGACAAAGCCGACATGGTGAGATTATAAAAAGCGCCGCCGCTGGCTGTTAGTATCAACTTATCAGGACGGTTGGTGTTATCAAGACATTGCCATATAGCACAATGCTCGCTATCTACAGGCAAAATACGAGAACGTGAGTTAGCCAACTGTTGATTGACAAGTTGACCTGCACAAACTAAAGTTTCTTTATTTGCCAATGCTATGTCTATGTTGTGTTGAATGCAATACAGCACGCAGTCCAAAGCGATAATGCCTCGAGTTGCAATTACTGCAACGGCACACTCTTTTACTGCTTCAATAAGACAGCTTTCGCCTTTTTCGGATATCAACGCACTGTAGCGTGGGTTAAACTCGGCACATTGCTCCATAAGCAACTTTTCGTTGGAGTACGCAACAAGGGATACTACTTTAAACTGACTGCGATGTGTGCGAATAACGTCCAACGTCTGAGTACCTATAGAGCCTGTTGAGCCCAAAATAGCAACTTTTTTCATATTAGATAATAAACATATACACAACAGCTACAAAAGTTGCGTTGAGTATGATACCGTCAAATCTGTCCATTATTCCGCCATGTTCGCCCAACACTCTGCTGTAGTCTTTTACACCGCAGTGACGTTTGACAAGGCTTGCCAACAAATCGCCTATCTGCGTCATGACAGAACCAAAAATACCTATCAATACATAAGCCAATATTAGGTTGACGTCGCTAAGGCCGTGAATTGCCAACCCTCGACTTGGACCGAATACTTGGAAGAAGTCGAATAGCATATATACCAAAAACGAGCCAAACAAACCGCCGAAAACGCCACCGATAGCACCTTCTACAGTCTTTTTGGGGCTTATCTCAGGACAAAGCGGATGTTTGCCAAACGAGATGCCGAATATAAATGCAAATGTATCTGTAAAAGAGGACACCGCAAATACAAAGGCAAGACCTATGGCATTGTAGGGCAACAGACTGGCTACTCTCTTGTTGCCGAGATACGCCCATACGTCTCTAATAAGGTATGGGTATACAGGGGAGTTTTCAGATATTATCTGCGTGCTGGCGCACTTGTTAATATACAACATGGATGCCATAAACATACCTGGATACACCAACATAAACGCTATGTACATTAAGCTGTCTGCTCTGTTGATGTACAGCGCAGTAACTGCCGACGCCGCAAATACGAGAAGAGAAAAGAATATGATGCCTGTATAGCCAAAAAGGGTATATGCAGGACCTAAAATAAAGCCGTATGTCCAAATTATCCAGCTGAAGCTGTCGGGGATACGTTCTCTGCCAAGAGCTCTGCGCATCTCAACTACTGCCAACAAAATAAGTACATAAATTATTGCCGAATCCAAGGCGCGCATCCAAGTATGTGGGTTGTCAAACGCGGCAAGCAACACCATGCCTACCATTACTGCGCCTATGCCGATACCGACAAATATTCTGTTGAGTAAAACCTTTTTACTTATCATTAACTTCTACCAATCCGCCAAAATTTCTTACTCGTTTTGTATAATTATCCAATATTCTATCATAAAGTTTTGTGGAAAAGTCAGGCCACAAAGTATCTGTAAAATACAACTCTGAATATGCGCCCTCGTACAACATAAAGTTGGACAAGCGCATTTGACCGCCTGTACGAACAATAAGGTCGGGAGCAGGCAAACCGTTGAGCATTGATTGCAAAACAGATTGTTCGGTAATAACTTTGTTTTGTGCCACAAGCTGATTGACAGCACGAACAACCTCATTACGCCCGCCATAGTTGATGCATAGATTGACAGTAATTTTGGTATTGTTGGCAGTAAGATTGAGCACTTCACCCATTTTTGACTTCAAACTATCGGGCAAGGGCTGCAAATCTCCGCTAAACACTACACGTACATTGTCTTTGCAAAACTTTTGGAAATTGCCAATATATTGTTCGGCAAGTTTGAACAATGTATCTACTTCTTCTTGTGGACGTTTCCAATTTTCGGTAGAAAATACATATAAAGATATATATGGTATACCGATATCCATAGTATGCTGTATAACTTTTTCTGCACGATTTAACCCCTTACGATGTCCAAAAGTACGAGGCAAAGCACGGGAGGCTGCCCACCGCCCGTTGCCGTCCATAATAAAAGCTATATGTTGCGGATACGCATTGTTCATCTATTCACCAGCCAAAACCTTGGTGCGCATTGGACACACCAATACTGTGTAGCAACTGCCATCATAAGTTGTGCGTACAACTATATCGGTATCGCTATCTTTTTGTTTTCTGTCTGTATAATACACAATATTGTAATTGGTTATACCGTTGTTGGCAAAATAATCTTTTGCCTCTTGTGCAGTAAGCCCTGTTAGTATATCGTTGACAGACATATTAAACTGCCATTATGTCGGCTTCTTTGTCTTTGCAAAGTTTGTCTACATTTTCTATGCACTTAGATACAACTTTGTCCACTTCTTTTTCGTAGTCTGCTACCATATCTTCAGATACAGTCTTTTCATTTTTGACCTTTTTCAAAGCGTCCATAGCGTCACGTCTGTTGTTTCGCAATACAACCTTTGTATCCTCTGCAAGTTTTTTCACTTGTTTTACAAGCTCACGTCTGCGCTCCTCTGTAAGTACAGGGAAAGTAAGTCTAATTAGGGAACCGTCATTTTGAGGTGTAACGCCTATATTAGCAGCCATAATAGCCTTTTCTACAATGCCTATTGCCGATTTGTCCCAAAGGGTGATTGTAAGCATACGTGCTTCGGGTACAGCAATGTTGCCCATTTGGTTGATGGGTGTGGGTGTGCCGTAGTAATCGACCGTTATTTTTTCTACAAGTTTGGGATTAGCTCTGCCTGCACGCATAACAGCGTACTCGGATTGCATATATGCCACAGCCTTGTCGTTGGAAGCATGCAAGTTGTTAAACAAAGTTTCTATCTGAGGATTAGCGTATGTCATAATCTTTCTCCTAAACTTTAATAATATAATTTTACTTTATTATTGCAAAAATTGCAATACTTATTGCACTATTGTTGTGCCTATTTTTTTGCCCAGCACCACATTGCATATTGCGTCTTTTTCGTCTTTGCCAAACACAATGAGGGGTATACCATATTCCATACACATTGCGGTTGCTGTAAAGTCCAAAACTTTTAGGTTGCGAGCAAGAACTTCTTTGTAGGTTAGTTTGTCAAACTTCTTGGCATTGGCGTTAATTTTGGGATCGCTATCGTACACACCGTCTATGTTTTTTGCACAAAGTACTGCACCGGCATGAATTTCACACGCACGCAAAGCCGCTGTTGTATCGGTAGAAAAATACGGAGAGCCTGTACCTGCTCCAAATATAACCACTTTACCTTGCTCCAAGTATTGCAAAACATTAGGCAAAAAGTATGTCTCTGCAACTTTGTCAATGCTAAGTGCGGACACCACTTTGTTGGGTACGCCAAGCGCTGTCAACGCACTGCCAAGTGCCAAAGCGTTCATCATAGTTGCAAGCATACCTATATAGTCTGCTGTACCTCTGTCCATATCTTCCGATTGTCTGCCGCGCCAGAAGTTGCCTCCGCCAACTACTACACCAACCTGTACGCCAAGTTTTGTAACGTCAGCTATTTGTTTTGCTGTACGCAGTGTCTGTGCATTGTCTATACCGCTGCCACCCTCTTGCGACATTGCTTCGCCGCTGAGTTTTAGCAAAATACGTTTATACTGTGCCATATCTACCTCTTTTTATTTATAAAAAAGAGGACAATACGCCATACATATTGTCCCCTTATGCCATTATGTTTTACTATTTGAGGGTACTGAGCTGTTGAGCAATTTCGTCAACAAAGTTGTCAACACGCTTTTCGATACCTTCGCCCATCTCATAACGTGCAAAACGTGTAACGGTGATTTTTGCGCCCACTTTCTGCTCGCACTGAGCAATTACTTGTTTGATAGCAAGAGAACTGTCGCGAACATATTCTTGTTCCAACAAGCAAACTTCTTTGTAATACTTGTTGATACGTCCTTCCACCATCTTTTCGATAATTTTTTGCGGTCTACCCTCGTTGATAGCCTGATTGGTAAGAATTTCTTTCTCAGCAGCAAGCGCTGTAGGATTGACATTTTCTATTGCAATAACAGTAGGCTTGGATGCAGCAATTTGCATTGCAAGGTTGTGAGCAAGCTCTACAAGGCTTTCCTTGTCTGTAGCTGTGGTAGAAAGCTCTACCAAAACGCCAATTTTGCCTCCCATATGGATGTAGCTGTCGATAACACCGCTCTTAGACAAAGCAAACTTTTCAAATCTTCTTACAGATATTTTTTCACCTATTGTGGCAACAGCTTCTGCAACAAGGTCGTTGAGAGTTTTGCTTTTGTCGCCTACAAACTTTTCCTTCAGCAAAGCGTCTACATCTTTAGCTTTGGATGCAACTACTTGCTTAACAACGTTGTTGAGAAAAGCAACAAACTGGTCGCTACGTGCAACAAAGTCTGTCTCGCAGTTGACTTCTACCATAACGCCTGTTTTTTTGTCGTCGGATACATAGCAAGTAACAAGACCTTCTGCAGCTACTCTGTCAGCTTTTTTTGCAGCGGAAGCCATACCCTTTTCACGCAAGTATTTGATAGCCTCTTCAAAGTTGCCGTCTGTAGCCATAAGCGCCTTTTTGCAGTCCATCATACCTACGCCCGTTTGCTCACGAAGTTTCATAACGTCCTGATTGGAAAAGTTAGCCATTGATTATTCCTCCTCTTTGGGCTGAGCAGCTTTTGCTGTTCTCTTTTTGGGTTTTTCTTCAACCTTTTCTTCAACAACAGCCTCTTCTACAGCCTGTTGTTCTTTTTGCTCTGTGCCGTCTTCTTCAACGGACAAAACAATACCTTCTTTTGCTTCGATAACTGCTGCTGCAATTACAGAAGTGATAACTTTTACTGCGCCGATAGCGTCATCGTTAGCAGGGATTACTACGTCTACTTCGTCGGGATCGCAGTTGGTATCCACAATAGCAACGATGGGTATATTGAGAGCGTGAGCTTCTTTTACTGCAATTTCTTCCTTTTTGGGATCTACCACAAACATACATCCGGGCATACCCTTCATATCTTTGATACCGCCAAGGTTAGCTTGCAACTTGTCGCGCTCTTCAAGCAACTTAGCAACTTCCTTTTTGGGAAGAACGTCCAAGTCGCCGTTTTTCTCCATTTGGTTGATTTTGTTGAGTTGGTCTATACGACTTCTGATAGTACGATAGTTGGTAAGAGTACCGCCCAACCATCTGTTGTTGATGTAGTACATACCGCATCTTTCTGCTTCAGACTGAATAGCTGCCTGAGCTTGCTTTTTGGTGCCAACAAACAATATGGGCTTGCCGGAAGCTGCAATGTCTCTTACAAAGTTGTAAGCAACTTCTGCTTGCGTAACTGTCTGTTGCAAGTCAATGATATGAATATCATTTCTTGCTGCGTAGATGTACTTTTTCATCTTGGGGTTCCATCTTCTGGTTTGGTGTCCGAAATGAACGCCAGCTTCCAGAAGTTGTTTCATAGAAACTACTGCCATTTTTTTTTATTCTCCTTGTTTTTGTTGTTTTTAATCCTCTTTGCGCCGTCAAACTCTCACGTCAACCGTACGGCAAAATGCGGCACAAACGCAAAATAGACGCAAATGCGTATTAAACCTTATAGATTATAGCATAATGCAAAAATTTTGACAACGCTTTTGTATACACTTTTTTATTGCAAATTGTTGCATTGAGCAACAAAAAAACTTCCCCCAAAAGCTATTAGGGGAAGTTGATATTTGCAAATACATTATTTGTCTTTGTGTCCGCAGTGGCAACCCTCGTGATGATGTTCACCGTGATGTTCGTGATCGCAATGGCAATCGTCACCCTCACAACAGCAATCGTTATCTTCTTCTATTGCCTTCATAAGTTTTTCGTACAAAATGCCATACAATTCTTCTTCTACAGGCAAAAGATTGTCGTATTCCTCACCGTTTTCCTTAACAGCCTGAAGTTCATACACTTCCAATGTGTCTGCATCCTCACCTTCTACAGCTTGAAGATATACATATTCTTTGCCATCGTGCTCCAACGTTGTGATGTAGTGATAAGAAACTTCTTCGCCGTCTTCGTTTTCCAACACAACGATATCGTCTTCTTCCTCACAACCGCATCCACATTCACACTTGTCTTTCATTTCTTCTGACATAATAACCTCCAAAATATTGTTTAACTTTTTTGTCACACATACTTTCAGTGCGCTGTACTGTCCAAATAACTTTGCAAAATAATTGCCGCAGCTACTTTGTCCACCACTTGCTTGCGTTTGTCCCTTCTCACATTGCCTGCCAACAGCACACGCTCGGCAGATACAGTTGTAAGACGTTCATCCACAAATTTGACGGGTAGTCCGCTTGCAGTAGCAACTAATTGAGCAAACTCGCGCGTCTTTTGTGTCTGCAAGGTATCTTCACCTTTGAGGTTGCGTGGCAAACCGCTGACCAACAACTCTACTTCATTGTCTTTGGCAATTTGTGCAATATTGAGTGCGTCCTTTTGTGCATCACCACATCTTGTGTATGTCTGCATAGGGTTGGCAATTATTTTCATAATGTCAGAGAGCGCAAGCCCAATGCGCACATCTCCAATGTCCAAAGCAAGTATTCGTCCCATATCAATATTGTATCATACAAAATTGTATTTTAATAGCATTTTGTATACATTTATCCAAAAAAATCCGACAAATTGAGGTACAACAACATACAATTTTACGTTGGTGATACACAACAATTTTGTCGGATAGTTTTTTGTGTACAGATAAATCGTTACTTCTGCATAGAACGCAGTTTTTGTTTGCCTTTTTGAATAAGCTGTTTTACGTTGCTACTCTTTTCACCTGCAACAAAGCCCATCATCATACCGAGAGCTATACCGACCAAAACTTTATTCATTGCGCACACCTCCTTAAATTTTCACAGTTAGTGTGAGCAAAATTGTACAAGCTATTCACTGACAATCAGACAAAACGCGTTTCTTTGGATACAGATTGTTGATTGTTTTTCTTAGCTTTATAATCCTTAATAGCTTCCTGAATTGCCTCTTCTGCCAACACAGAGCAATGCATTTTTTGTGGGGGCAAGCCTTGCAACTCTTCCACTACTTTTGCGTTGGTAACTTCAAGCGCTTGGTCTACAGTTTTGCCAATAATCATATCTGTTGCCGTAGAGCTTGTTGCTATAGCCGCAGTGCAACCAAAAGTCTGAAATTTGGCGTCCACTATTATGTCGTTTTCTATTTTGAGCGTGATACGCATAATATCGCCGCACGTTGCATTGCCCACCGTGCCGTCCCCATCAGGGTTTTCTATTACTCCTACATGCTTGGGATTAGCAAACACTTCCAAAACTTTCTCGTTATACATTGTGAACTTCTCCTTTTTTGAGATTAAACAGCGGCGACATCTGACGCAGCCGTGCAATAATTTCTACCAATTTGTCTGCAGCATAATCAGCTTGTTCCATTGTGTTGTTTTTGCCAAAAGAAAACCTTATACTGCCATGCGCAATTTCTATAGGTACGCCCATTGACAATAATACGTGCGATGGATCAAGACTGCCCGATGCACACGCCGAACCGCTGGATACTGCAATACCTGAAAAGTCGAGCAACATCAATATTCCTTCACCTTCCACAAACTCGAAGGAAAAATTGGCTACGCTTGGTATGCGGTTTTGCCTGTCGCCGTTTTGACGTACAAACTCTATTTCCTTAAGTACTCTGCTTTCAAAATGGTCACGCAGTTTGGCAATATGTTTGTTGTTTTTGTCCATATTGGCTACGCACAGTTTGAGTGCCTCAGCCATACCCACAACGCCTGCCGTATTAGTTGTACCGCCACGTTGTGCACGCTCCTGCTCACCACCGTGCAAAAGTTTTTCTATGCGCACGCCGTTTTTGATATACAATGCGCCCACACCTTTGGGACCGTAAAATTTGTGTGCTGATATGGACAACATATCCACACCCAAATCCTTAACATCCAACTTTAGATAGGGTACAGCCTGCACACAGTCTGTATGGAACAAAGCACCATGTTTGTGCGCTATTTTGCACAACTCCCTGATAGGCTGTATAGTGCCCACCTCATTGTTGGCGTACATTACAGACACCACTGCAGTATCGTCGGTGATTACTTGTTCGAGACTTGCAATTTCCACAATGCCTTTGTCGTTGACAGGCAGTTTGATTACCTCAAAGCCTTGCTTTTTAAGCCACTCTGCAGCAGTAAGTATGGCGTGATGTTCAATAGCAGAAATAATTACTCTGTTCCCCTTGCCTTGTTTTTTGCGCATCAATGCAGCACCTTTTAAAGCCCAATTATCTGCCTCTGTGCCACTTGCAGTAAAGTACACCTCGTTGGGTTGGCAGTTGAGCACGGCAGCAATATCTTGCCTTGCCTGCGACACTGCTTTTGCCGATTGGCGTCCAAAGCTGTGCAAACTATCTGCATTGCCAAAAACATCGGTCATAAATGGCAACATCTTGTCCACAACTGCTTTGTCACACGGCGTTGTAGCGCCATGATCCAAATATATGTTCATATCTTATCCTCCGAAAGCTGTTTAAGAGTTATACCATCCAAAAACTCGTTGATATTGTTGTATAGTTTTGCCCACAGATTGTGAGATACGCAAGTACAACTTGCCTTGCAAGTACCGCCTATACATTGTACAATTTTGAGGTCGTCCTCAAGACAACGCAGTACCCTGCCTACACTTATTTGCTCGGGAGGAGCAGCCAAAGTGTATCCGCCGTTAGAGCCTCGGGTGGCTTCCACTATTCCGTCTTTTTTGAGCAGAGCAAGTATTTGCTCCAAATACTTTTCGGTAACGCCCGTACAAGTTGCAAGTTCGGATACAGGTACAGGTTGCTGTCCGTACCTACCCGACAATGCCACAACTGTATAAAGACCGTAGCGAGCTTTTGATGACATTTTCATATTGTTGATATCCTACTAATTTGATAGGAATATACTACAACTATTTTTGACAATAGTCAATCGTTTATAACACACAAAAAAAATATTTTTTGGACAAGGTACAGTTGGTCAATTTGTCAAATATTTTTGCACACAGCAACTCAACAAAAAAGGCATCTGCAAAGCTATGCAAATGCCCTATTTTTTGTATAACACTCAAAACAATTATCTGTGTTTTGCAATAATGTCTACAATCTCTTTGTCTCCTCTAAGACCTATTATTCTGTCTACAAGTTCGCCGTCTTTGAAAATGCAAACGTTAGGTATGCTTACAATATTAAAACTTCTTGCAAGTTCGGGATAATCGTCTACATTGACTTTGCCAAAAGCAACGTCGTCCATAGACAAAGCTACCCTATCCAAAACAGGTGCAAGCATACGGCAAGGACCGCACCAGTTTGCCCAAAAATCTACAACAGCAAGTCCTTTTGACGTAAATTGCGCAAATTGATTGCCAACATCATTTTCTACTTTATTCATATCAATTACCTCCTATTTAATTATTTTGTAGCATCTGATTGGGATTGAGCAATTTGCTCGTTCAATGCCTCATCAGCAGTTTTGCCACTAACTATTTCCAACAACTCCGGACTTTCCATCCATTTGTGTTTTTTGCGTTTGTCTATAGCCCATACGATAACAAAAGCTATAGCGCAGCCTCCCAAAAACATCAACAAATTTGCCCAATCGGGAAGTTTGAGCAACACACCTAACACAAACAGCGCAAGTCCCAATACCAACGGTATAAGATATGCCACTGCGGCAATTTTGGCAGCGTTACCTGCCTTGATGTCAATTTTTACCGTGTCGCCTACTTTTGCTTGCAATGTGTTGATTGTCTGAAAGTCGGCATATTTTTGAGAATGGGCAACACCGCACATACCGCAAGAACCGCAAGCAGAGTGTCTGCCTATGCGCACGGTTGCTATTTTGCCACGTACTTTGGTTACTGTTCCGTATTCTAACATATTTTTACCTTTGTCAGATTATATACTTTTTGAGGTTGCGTGAACCGTAATTTTGGAAATGTTTTTCCACATATTTTTTGTCGATAACAACTTTTTTTGCTTTTCCTTCTTCGTCCACATCGTAAGAAACGTCCTCTACAATGTGTTCCAATATACCTTGCAATCTGCGAGCGCCGAGATCTTCCAACACATTGTTTTGTTCGTATGCCACATTGGCAATTTCTTTGATACCGTCTTTGGTAAATTGCAAATCGATGTTATCCACAGCCAACAGCTTTGAGTATTGAGTAGTGATAGCGTTTTCTGGCTCGATAAGAATTTTTACAAAGTCATCAGCAGACAAGCTGTTAAGCTCCACAAGTACGGGGAAACGTCCTTGCAACTCGGGGATAAGGTCTGTAACTTTGGACACGTGAAAAGCGCCGCTTGCAATAAACAAAATGTAATCTGTTTTGATATTGCCGTATTTAGTACTTACTGTGCAACCTTCTACTATAGGCAATATATCTCTTTGCACGCCCTCGCGAGAAACATCGGGACCACTGCGGGAAGTACCGCCTGCTATTTTGTCCACCTCGTCAATAAAGATAACGCCGTCGTTTTCTGCACGCTTCAACGCTTCACTTTCTACGCTATCAAGGTCGATAAGTTTTTCACTTTCTTCACTGCTGAACAACGAAAGCGCTTCCAACACAGTCACCATACGTTTTTTGGTGCGTTTGGGCAACATATCGCCAAAGATACTGCCAAGGTTTATCTCCGCACTGCCGCCGTTGGGCAACTCTATCGGTTTGGGCGTATCCTTAACAGACACTTCCACCACAAGTTGGTCAAGATTGCCTTTGGCTATTTCATCGCGTATCATTTGCTTTGTAACGCCTTCGGGCAAATTGGCAGTACCGCTTTTGGATACAATGTCTGCCACTCTATCGAGTGCTATGTTGTACGCACGTTCCCTTACGTCGTTGTATCTTTCGTCCTTAACTAAGCGGATAGCGACTTCTACCAAGTCACGAATCATCGACTCAACGTCACGGCCTACATATCCTACCTCTGTATACTTGGTTGCTTCAACTTTTAAGAAAGGTGCTTTGACAAGTTTTGCAAGACGACGTGCAATTTCTGTTTTGCCTACGCCTGTAGGTCCTTTCATAATAATATTTTTGGGTGTAATTTCTTCTCTGTCCTGTTGGCTTAGTTTGCTACGACGATATCTGTTGCGCAAAGCAATAGCAACTGCTTTTTTTGCCTCAGTTTGTCCTACAATATATCTGTCCAACTCTTTGACTATCTCTTTGGGAGTCATACATTATACCTCCTCTACTGTAATATTGCCATTGGTAAATACGCATATACTGCCTGCTATTTCCAATGCCTTGCGAGCAATTTCTTTTGCAGACAAATCGGTATTTTGGTACAATGCTTTTGCAGCCGCAAGCGCATAGTTGCCACCGCTACCGATAGCGCATACGCCACCGTCAGGCTCGATGACGTCACCAACGCCCGACAGCAAAAATACGTTTTCTTTATCTGCAACAAGCATCATTGCTTCAAGTTTGCTCATAACACGGTCTCTGCGCCACAACTGAGCAAGCTCTACACAACTACGCATAAGGTTGCCACTAAATTTTTGCAACATTTCTTCAAATTTTTCTGCAAGTGTAAATGCGTCTGCTACAGAACCTGCAAAACCAATTACCACTTTACCGTCATAGATACGACGCACTTTGACGGCTGTATTTTTCATAATGACGCTTTCGCCCTGAGTAATTTGTCCGTCACCTGCAATGGCTATTTTGCCGTTGCGTTTGACGGCGCATATAGTTGTACCTTTGATAGATACCATTGTATTAGTTCTCCTTATATTAACATTGTTATATCTTACTACAAATTTGGTCTGTTGCAAGCAAAGCACGTTCACTAAGCAAACTTTTTTTCAACGCCTTGTCTTTCACCTTTTGTTCCAATGGTGGCAGTATGCCAAAGTTGGCATTCATAGGCGAATACTGACCATAGTCGGTGCTGACGTGCTTGCACAGTGCACCTATCATAGTATTTTCGTCCCATACGATATCGGACTCACCTTGCGCTTGTCTGAAAGCCGATATTGCGGCTACAAGCCCCGAAGCTACCGACTCCACATAACCTTCAACGCCCGTCAACTGCCCTGCAAAAAAGATATTTGGCTGACTTTTGAGCCTGAAGCAACTATCCAAAAATTTGGGCGCATTGATATAGGTATTGCGATGCATAACGCCGTATCGAACAAACTCAGCATTGCGCAAAGCAGGTATAAGCGAAAATACTCGCTTTTGTTCGCCAAACTTCAGGTGTGTCTGAAAACCTACAAGGTTGTACAAAGTGCCTTCTTTGTTTTCTTTGCGCAGTTGCAAAACTGCATACGGCCTCACATCGGGACAACGCAGATCTCGTAGTCCAACGGGCTTTAGCGGACCAAAGCGGATTGTATCCATACCACGCTTTGCCATAACTTCTATTGGCATACACCCTTCAAACACGTTGTTTTCAAAGTCTTTGATTTCTACAGTGTCAGCAGTAACTAATTGTTGCCAAAAATTTTCAAAACATTGCTTGTCCATTGGACAGTTGATATAGTCCGACGTGCCTTTGTCGTATCTGCTTGCCACAAATGCACTGTCAAAGTCTATGCTCTCCGCTGTCACAATAGGCGCAACTGCGTCAAAAAAGTACAAAAATTTGTCGCCAAACAATTTGCTGAAGTCGCCAATCAACGCCTCGTCTGTAAGCGGTCCTGTTGCCACTATAGATACAGTATTTACATCCCTTTCTATTTTGTCAACTGTTTTAGTCACAATACGAAAATTATCAAATTGCAACAGACTTTCGGTAACTGCCTGAGAAAATTTTTCCCTATCCACAGCAAGCGCATTGCCTGCAGGTACAGCGTTATTATCCGCACATCTTATTACAAGACTGTCCAACTTGCGTAGTTCCGCTTTAAGTAAGCCCGATGACGTATTGACGTCGTCCGACTTCAACGAGTTGGAGCAGACAAGTTCGCACAGCGTATCCAATGTATGTGCAGGCGATTTATTGTGCGGTTTCATCTCATACATGGTAACAGACATACCGCGTTTTAACAGCTGGTATGCCGCCTCACAGCCAGCAAGACCACCGCCATAAATGTTAAACTTCATTATTTCTCCGTTATCTTGTGAGTATAGTTGCACTGCTTGTCCGAACACTTGACTGTAGTGTTGTCTTTGTCGGCATACACAAGTGGCTTGCCACACTGCGGACAAAGCGTGCCTGTAGGTATATCCCACGAAGCAAAAGTACAATCGGGATAACCGCTACAGCCATAGAAAATTTTGCCTCGCTTGGTAGTACGTTTGGCAACAGGCTTGCCACACAATGGACAAGTTGCCACTACTTCGTTGAGGCTACGAGTGTTTTTGCACTCGGGATAATTGCTACAAGCAAGATACTTGCCAAACTTTCCTTCTCTTTCCAACATATGCGCGCCACATTTTTCGCATATCTCGTCTGTAAGTTTGGGTTGAGATTTTTCATTAAGACTGCGCCTATTGCAGCACTCAGGATAATTGCTACAAGCAAGATACTTGCCGTATCTGCCCGACTTAATTACCATAGGAGCACCGCACTTTTCGCACACCTCATCGGTAGGTTGATCTGGGACAGCTAATCCTGACGAATTGAGTGCTGCACTCACTTCTCTTTTGAGCGGTTGGTATATTTCGTCCACAACATCGTACCAAACTGCTTTGTCTTCTTCTATAGAGTCCAACTTATCTTCCATCTCAGCAGTAAATTCTACGTCTACAATGTCGTGAAAATGCTCTTTGAGGTAATCGGTAACAACTTTGCCAAGTTCTGTTGGCACAAGATATTTGCCGTCTTTTATTACATATTCGCGCTTATACAATGTAAACATTGTTGCAGCATACGTACTTGGCCTGCCAATACCGCGCTCTTCCATGGCTTTGATAAGAGAAGCCTCGGTATAACGCACGGGCGGTTTGGTAAACTTTTGCTCGTGTTTAAGCTCAATAAGATTGAGTATGTCACCCACAGCCAAAGCAGGCAAACGTACATTGTCGCCGTCCTCTTTGTCTGTCTTGTCCTCTTTGACATTATCGGCATAAATTGCCGTATAACCGTCAAATATCATAGTCTTGCCCGATGCAGAAAAAGTATAGCCGTTGCAGTCTATTTCCACATTGACGCTGTCAAACTGCGATTTGGTAGACTGACTTGCCAAAAAGCGTTGATATATAAGTTTGTACAACTTGTATTGTCCGCTTTGCAATTTGTCTTTCATCATCTCGGGAGTAAGTTCCAAATTGATGGGACGTATTGCCTCGTGCGCGTCCTGAGCTGATTTTTTGGAAGAATACACATTGGGAGTATCGGGCACATAACGCTGACCATAATGTTGCAAAAGATACTCGCGTGCTGATGCAGCCGCTTCGGCAGATATACGTACAGAGTCGGTACGTATATAAGTAATAAGAGCAACGTGTCCCATACTTGGCACGTCCAAACCTTCGTACAGTTGTTGAGCTATCTGCATAGCGTTGCTACTTGTCATGCGCAACTTGTTGACAGCGTCCTGTTGCAAAGTACTTGTAGTAAAAGGAGGCAATGGCTTGCCGTAAGTAACTGCTTTTTTGACATTAGCAACAGTATATTGGTTGCCGTGAAGTTCGGACAAAACCTTGTCACACTGTTCTTTGTTGGTTATTTTGAGCTTTTTACCTTTGTAGCCTGTAAGTAAACTCTTAAATTGCGGTTTGTCCCCTCTCTTTTCCAATATGGCAGAGATGTTCCAATATTCTTCGGGCACAAAGGAAGTAATTTCGTTTTCTCTATCTACAACAATGCGCAAAGCGGCAGACTGCACTCTACCTGCAGACAACTTGCCTTGTATCTTGCGACACAGCACAGGCGACAAGGTGTAGCCCACAAGTCTGTCCAACACTCTACGCGCTTGCTGAGCGTTGACAAGGCTCATATTGATACTTGCAGGTGATTGTATAGCTTTGTTGACTGCACTTTTGGATATTTCGTTGAACATTATGCGGTTGCACTGTTCGGGCTTAAGTTTGAGCGTCTGTTGCAGATGCCAAGATATTGCCTCGCCTTCGCGATCCGGGTCGGTAGCAAGGTATACTTTTTCTGCACTGTCCACTTTGCTTTTGAGTCGGGCAATAGTTTCCTTTTGCTCTTTTGTACGTATTTTGTAGACAGGCTTGTAGTGGTTATCAATATCTACACCCATTTCTTTTTCGGGCAAATCTCTTATGTGACCTTTGGACGCGTCCACAACATAGCCTTCTCCCAAATATTTTGCAATTGTCTTAGCTTTTGCAGGAGATTCGACAATAACAAGTTTCATCCATTTCCTCCGTTATCAAGACGGTACATATTACCCGCCGTCTTTGCAATTATACTCTTTAATTCCATATTTGCCAACAAAATCATACCATCTTTGGGCGTCATATTGAGGGCAGTTATTATTTGATTGAAATGCATAGGTTGGTCGCTCAACAGGTCTACTACCTTTTGTTCGTCCTCACTTAATATAGGTAACTGTTGTTGCACGTCTTTGTAGCTCAACGAATAAAAGTTAGCAATATCCTTGGGATCGGTTACCATTGCCGCCTGCATTGTTTTGATAAGTTTGTTGCTACCCGAAAAGCCAAAGTCATATATCTCACCAGGCACTACAAAGACGTCTTTGCCCTGCTCGAGCGCAAGTTCAACAGTTACTGCCGTACCGCTTCGTTCGGGAGATTGACACACAAGCACACCTTGCGACAACCCCGATACTATTCTGTTGCGCTGTGGGAAGTGATATTGCTTGGGCTGAGTGTCCAACGGATATTCAGTCACTAACAATCCACCGCTTGCAACTATTTTTTGCGCAAGTCCTGTGTTGGCAGATGGGTATATTACGTTGAGTCCGCTACCCAATACTGCCACCGTCTTTTGGTGCTCGCTAAGCGTCACTTCATGTGCTATACTGTCTATACCGTAGGCAAGACCACTTACTATTACAAAGTCGTGACACAATGCCATTACAAAATTGTTGGCAACTCGTCTGCCATAAGCGTTAGGTTTGCGCGTACCCACAACTGCCAAAGCACGTGACTTGAGTAGTCCGATATCTCCCTTACAATACAAGCACAAAGGCGGATCGGGCAAATGTCTTAGTGTATCTGGATATTCTGCAGAATAATATGTCACACATACTATATCATTTTCGTCCAATCGCTTAACTATGTTTTCAAGCTGACTGCGTACAGCAACTTTTTTGAGCACAGCTATAGCCGCTTGGGAAAACTGCACTTCAGCGCACTGCTTTTGCAACATCTGTTGAAGATGCTCTACTGACTGCGCACTCTGTGCACAAGCAAGTGACTTTTGCGTACCGCTACACTCTGCTTGTGCCAAAGCTATGCAAACTAATTGTTTGTCGTTGTATATCATATATTACCTATTAGTCTAAGCTCTGTATTTTCTGTCCAAAGAACGATATTGCAAAGCCTCTGCAATATGTTGCACCGATATATCTTGCTGTTGGTCCAAATCGGCTATTGTACGCGCAACTTTGAGTATGCGGTTGTAAGCACGGGCAGACAGGTTGAGCTTACGGAAACTATCTTCCAACAGTTGCGAGCTACGATTGTCCAACTTGCAATACTTCTTTATCTCTGCATTGCCCATGTGAGCATTGCAATGTATATGGGCAACATCTTTGAGGCGTTGCGTCTGAATAGAACGGGCAACATTGACGCGCTGACGCACAGTATCCGAACTTTCGGACAGTTGTTCTGTCTGCAAATCTTTGTAGTCCACACTATCCACTTCAACATGCAAATCTATTCTGTCAAGCAAAGGACCGGACAATTTGCTGAGATAATTGTGTATTTGGCTTGCCGAACACTTGCACACTTGCGTACTGCTGCCATAGTTGCCACACGGACAAGGATTCATACTTGCAACAAGCATAAAGTTGGCAGGGTATGTAACAGTCAATGCACTTCTTGCAACTGTTATCACTCCGTCCTCAAGCGGTTGGCGCAATGTTTCGAGCGTGTGACGAGGATACTCGGGCAACTCGTCCAAAAACAATACACCGTTGTGAGCAAGGGATATTTCACCTGGGCGGGATTTGCTACCGCCACCTGTCAAAGACACTGCAGATGCCGTGTGATGCGGTGAACGGAAAGGACGTCTGTCCACAAAACCATCAAGCGTGCCGGCAATGCTGTGTATCTTGGCAATTTCCAATGCTTCGTCAAAAGTAAGGTCGGGCATGATAGACGGTACAGCACGGGCAAGCATTGTTTTGCCTGCACCAGGTGGACCTATAAGCAAAATATTGTGTCCGCCTGCAACTGCTATTTCCATAGCGCGTTTTGCGGCAAACTGCCCTTTAATATACTTCATATCGCAATCGGCAGAGTAAACATTGTCTGTGGATGAATTCCAGTGCTTAAGGGCAACAGGCTGATATTTCTCCGTGTTGCCAAGTAACTGTGTTACTTCCACAAGATTGCTTAGCGCATATATTTGCATACCTTCTATATATTGCAATTCTTCTGCGTTGCCCAAAGGCACTATCGCTTTGGTAGCCCCCTGTTGACGTGCCGAGATTAGCATAGGCAATATGCCGTTGATTTTTCTCAATTCGCCATTGAGTGAAAGTTCTCCTAATATTATATAGTCTTTTACAGTGGTACTTGCAAGCTGAGAGGTAGCCGCCAAGATGCCCACTGCTATAGGTAGGTCGTAGCAACTGCCTTCCTTTTTGGTGTCTGCAGGAGCAAGGTTGACTACTGTTGCCGCGACAGGATATTGAAAGCCGTTGTTTTTGAGTGCCGAACGTACACGCTCTTTGGATTCCTTAATTGCGGCGTCGGCAAGACCGACAATATCGTAGGTGGGCATACCGTGATGTATGTCCACTTCAATTTCTATAGGATAGCCCTCAAGACCTTTTAGTCCATAACTATAAACTTTTGATAACATTGTTATTTTCCCTTTTCCTTTGCAGATAAACAATAGTATACTTTCTTGCCGACAAATAAACAAGTACTTTTTGTAAAAAACTCTCAAAATTTACAAAAAATAAAAGCAACCCTGTAGCGGATTGCTTTTGATAGACATTAGTACCTTAGATTTGCTCTCTGATTTTTGCAGCTTTACCGGTAAGATTGCGCAAGTAGTACAATTTTGCACGTTTAACAACGCCTTTTCTTACCAAAACGATTTTGTCAATTTTGGGACTGTGCAGAGGGAAACTTCTCTCTACGCCTATACCAGACGAAATACGTCTTACTGTAAAGGTTTCTCTCAAACCGCCGTGTTTGCGAGCGATAACGATACCTTCGTAAGCCTGTATTCTCTCTTTGTTACCTTCAATAACCTTGAACATAACACGTACAGTGTCGCCAACTTTGAACTCGGGTACTTCTCTAAGACTTTCTTGCTCAATAGCCTTGATGATATCCATTCTGACTTTTCCTCCTCAATATATTATTTATTAAGTTTCTACAAAGCGTTCATAAACAATGCATGTCAGAGGACCGCCCGAAGTCACTTGTATATAGTAGCACAAATGCTCGATATCTGCAAGCATTTTGAAGCAAAATTTACAAATATTTATTATATCAGTTACATACGCACGGCATCTTCTATATACGTAACCGATTGATCCAAAAGGTTGACCTCGGCAACGTCAAAGCGCACTGCCACTCCGTAACTGTTGTTGGCAACAAGGTAATACTCTGCCGAACGCACTAGGTGTCTTTGCTTGGTGGCAGTAACAGCCTCTCGCCCCGTACCATACACATCGCTACTGCGGCTCTTAACTTCCACAAATACCGTTATTCCTTTTTTGTAAGCAACAATGTCTATCTCTCCGTACGGCGTGTTGTAGTTGCGTTCAAGTATTTTGTAACGATGTTTCTTTAGATACTTAGCAACAATGTTTTCGCCATAGTTGCCCACTGCTCTGTTGTTTTGTCGCATAGGCTATATAAATTTTTTTATAAAACTGTCGCGGTGAATATCGCACTTTCCAAACTGTCTAAGACGTTCAATGTGCAAAGCCGTGCCATAGCCTTTGTGTTTTTCAAAGCCATATTGCGGATACTGTTTTGCATACTCCAACATCATATTGTCCCTTGTAACCTTTGCCACAATGCTTGCCGCTGCAATATTGTAACTCAATGCGTCACCGTGAATAATAGACATACAAGGCAATTTTGCCTCAAGTTTTACTGCGTCAATCAACACGCAATCTGCCACGTTAAGACGAGCAATACAGTCTTGCATACCGCGTTTGGTGGCGTTAAGTATATTTATCTCGTCTATTGTTTGTGGGCTCACAACGGAAACAGTGACTTCACACGCAACATTGACAATCTTATCATACAGCAACTGCCGTTTTTTTGCTGATAGTTTTTTGCTGTCGTCTATACCCTCGATAATGTTATCCAAAGGCATAACAACACAGGCAACAACCACAGGACCTGCCAAAGGACCTCTGCCTGCCTCGTCCATACCGGCTATTGCCGTGTAGCCTTGCTGTTGCATTTGTCTTTCGTATTCCAACATATTTTACCGCCTGAAAAATTTGTAACTTACTGAGCTTTAGCAGGTAGACTATCCAATGTTATCCTACCCAATTTGCCTTTGCGAAAGTCGTCCACAATAGCCTTGGAACAACGCTCTGTATCCACCACACCGCCACGCATAACAAAGCCTCTGCGTTTGGCAATAAGTTGGTGCATAGTCTCTGCATTGCTGTCAAGCACCTCACTGCCGTATCTATCGACAATAAGTTGGGGGTACGTATGTGATAATTCTTCAAGCAAGGCAAGCGAAACTTCGTACAAGTCCACTACGTCATCTTTGATACTGCCAATAAAGCAAAGGTGTCTGCCTACTTCTTCTTGTTCAAACTTGGACCACACTGTACCAGGCGTATCCAACAGCTCTATGCCGTTGGCAAGGCGCACCCACTGCTTGCCACGTGTAACACCTGGTTTGTCCCCTGTAATTGCCGTTTTTTTGCCACACAAGCAGTTGATAATTGTGGACTTGCCACAATTAGGCACACCAATAATCATTGCACGCACAGGGCGAAAAATACCTTTTGCTTTGTACTTAGCGTTAATATCCTTGCTCAACTTGCCCAAAGCAGTAACAATTTTTGCACCATGCGAAAGGTCGGTAGCTGATGTTGCAATGCACTCATAGCCTTTATTGGTAAAGTACTGTTGCCACATAGTTGTTTGTGCTGGATCGGCAAGGTCTGCTTTGTTGAGAATAAACAAACAGGGTTTGTTGTTGATAAGTTTTTCAAAAGCAGGATTGAGACACGAGTAAGGCGCACGTGCGTCCAACACGTAGCCCACTATGTCTACAAGTTTGATATTGTCCTCCATCATGCGGAGTGCCTTTGTCATATGTCCCGGAAACCACTGTATGTTCATAAAGTATCCTCATTGTACATTGATATAGTTGCAAATATTTTTACTTATCTGTTTTGTCAAGCAGGTCAGGTCGCAATTGTTGGGTTAGTTCAAGTGCCTTTTGTTTGCGCCAACGCTCTATCTGTTGGTGATTGCCACTTACAAGTACGTCGGGCACAGTAACACCCAAAAAGTTTTGCGGGCGAGTATACTGCGGATATTCTAACAAGCTATCGGAAAAACTTTCTTCCGTAGTTGCCTCGCTATTGCCCAAAACATTTGGCACATACCTTGCAACGCTGTCAATAAGCACCATTGCAGGCAACTCACCACCCGACAGCACATAATCGCCAATAGATATTTCCATATCTATATCCATATCCAACACTCGTTGGTCTACACCCTCATAGTGACCGCACAACAACAGCAGATGCGAATGAGTAGAAAGTTGTTTTACCATCTCTTGTGTGAGCGTGCGACCTTTGGGTGACATAAATATGCGCAATGCCTTGTGTTGCGGATCTACTGCGCTTATTGCGTCGTGTATAGGTTGTGGGAGCATCACCATACCTGCTCCACCGCCAAAGGGATAGTCGTCACAACGCTTGTGTTTGTCCAACGAATAGTCGCGGATATTGTGACAAGCAATATTTAGCAGTCCCTTTTGCTGTGCTTTTCCCATAAGAGATGCGTCAAGCGCACTAAACATCTCGGGGAATAATGTCAATACGTCAATTTTCATCCTGATACACCGAAACTTGTGCCAACATAACGTCGTTGACAATTATTTTTTTGTTGTTAATGTCCACACCAACTTCCAACTGCTTTATCCACGGAAAACTAAGAGTTTTACCATCGGGAGTGACAACGCTGTATACGTCTGCAGAGCCGTATTGTTCTATATCTACAACTTCGCCAATATAAGTGCCCTGCTGGGTATATACTTTGCAGCCAATAACATCCTCAACAAAATATCTGTTATCAGGCAACTGAATGTCCGACTTGTCTGCATACACTTCCCAATCTTTAAGCAATTCTGCAGCATTTCTGTCGTTGATACCATCGAGGCGCACAAAAGCAAAACCACTGCCGTTGCGCACACTGTTGAGTTTGTAACGTCTGCCTGCTATCGTTACAGTGCTTATGCCGTTAAGGCTATTAACATTATCGAGATAGCAATCGAGTTTTAACTCGCCCTTTATGCCCTGTGCTTTGAGTATTTTACCTATCAGTATGCTCATAAATTACCTCGCAAAATAGCAAAAGTGCCACAAGAAAACTCTTGCGGCAACAAATGCAGTTACAATATTAGTCCTCTATCTCTATGTTGTAACGCTTTCCTTGCTTAATACCTACAGCTTTTGCCAAAGTGCGGATGGCAAAGGCAATTTTGCCTTGTTTGCCAATAATTTTGCCTACGTCTTGTTCAGCAACTTTGATGTTGACGTTAATAACGCCCTCTTTTTCCTCACTTTCGATAATGCTAACGGCCTGCTTGTCATCCACAAGCTGTTCGACGATGTATTTTATCAAATCCGTCATAGTGTATACCGTCTCTTGTTATTATTTTTTGGAATATTTGTTTTCAATAATTCCGCTTTTTACCAACAAACCCTTAACTGTGTCGGTAGGTTGAACACCGCAAGACAACCATTTTTTTGCTTTTTCAGCATCAAGTTTGATACCGTTTTCTACAAGCGGATCAAATGTGCCGATAAGGTCAACATACTGACCGTCGCGTGCCTTGTGTGAATCGATAACAACCACACGATAAAAGGGAGATTTTTTGTCGCCCATTCTTGTCAATCTCATTTTTACTGCCATTTTTGTTTTCCTCCAATAATTGTTTGTTTTGTTTATATTGTTAAAAAGGCAAACGTTTGGATTTGCCGAAACGTTTCATCATATCTCTCGACTGTTCAAACTGTTTTATCAGCTTGTTGACGTCTTGTACTGTAGTACCGCTACCGTCTGCTATGCGCTTGCGGCGTGAGTAATTGAGTATCTTGGGATTGCTACGCTCTTCTTTGGTCATTGACAAAATAATAACTTTGTTCTTTTTGAGCTGTACCTCGTCTATGGACTTACCGTTGAGTTTGAGCTTAGAAGCCCCAGGTATCATACCGACAAGGTCGTTGATGTTGCCCATCTTGGCAATCTGCTCGTACTGCTTCAAAAAGTCGTTGAGGTCGAAGCTGGCATCTTTCATCTTTTTTGCCATCTTGCGTGCTTCTTCCTCATCGAGGTTTTCCTGCGCACGCTCAATAAGCGTAAGAACGTCGCCCATACCCAATATTCTCGAAGCCATACGGTCGGGATAGAAAGGCTCAAGGTCTTCCATTTTTTCGCCTACACCGCAAAACTTAATGGGTTTGCCCGTAACTGCTTTGATAGACAATGTTGCACCGCCACGAGTGTCGCCGTCCAACTTGGTCATAATAACGCCGCTGATATTGAGTGCGTCATCAAAAGCCTTGGCAACAGTAACAGCGTCCTGACCTGTCATAGCGTCCACTACCAACAACTTTTCGGTGATGTCCAACTTTTTGTCTATGTCTTTTAGCTCGTCCATCAACTCTGCATTGATGTGTAAGCGACCTGCCGTGTCGAGTATAATTGTGTCGTAGCCATTTTTGTTGGCATAGTCCACTGCGCTTTTGGCAATTTTGGTGGGGTTGATTTGTCCCATTTGGAAAAAGCCAGCGTCTGCTTTTTTGGAAACAATTTCCAACTGAGTAATTGCCGCCGGACGGTAAATATCACATGCTGCAAGCAAAACTTTTTTGCCCTGCTTTTTGAGGTGCATTGCAAGTTTGCCACACATTGTAGTTTTGCCCGCACCTTGCAGTCCGCACATCATAATGATTGTTGGCGGTTTGGAGGATACTTGCAGTTTGGATATACCCGAGCCCATCAGCTCGCACAACTGCTCGTTGACAATTTTGATAACCTGCTGACCGGGCGTCAAACTTTTGAGTATGTGTTCGCCTATTGCCAACTCAGTAACCTTATTGATAAAGTCCTTAGCAACAGCAAAATTGACGTCCGCTTCCAACAGCGCAACACGCACTTCACGCATTGCTTGCTTTATCTCAAGCTCTGTCAATGCGCCTTTGTTGGTAAGTTTGGAAAAAGCGTGATTGAGTTTGTCCGATAAATTTTGAAATAATGCCATAAATGTTACTCCTCACATTGCTCGTGCAACAACTGCAATATACTTGAGCAGTTACCAGCTTCAGCATAGGCTTTGATAGTTTGCAACAACTGCTTGTTGTCACGTAAGTCTTTGACAATGTGTAGCTTATCCTCACTATCTGTAAGTGTGCGCTCTGCATTGACTATTGCATCTCTAACAGCCTGACGAGTAGTACCCGTCTGTTCGGCTATCTCAGCTAAAGAATAGTCCATATCGCAATACATACGCATAATGTCCCTTTGCTTGTCTGTAAGCAAAGCCTGATAGGTATCAAGAAGTATGGCGCATTGTATTTTGGATAAACCACTCATATTGTAATTTGCCTTATAATGTGATAGGTGTAAAGCCAAAAAACTTTACACCCCAATATACACTGTATTTATGCTCTTTGTCAAGCATTTTTATGCAAGTTAAATCAATTTTACAAAATTCCTTCTACATAACTTTCTGCGTCAAAAGGCAACAAGTCGTCTATACCTTCGCCAACACCCACGTATGCAACAGGGATATTCATAGTATCAGTAATTGACAACACCACACCGCCTTTAGCCGTACCGTCCAACTTGGTAAGTACAATGCCGTCCAAATTGATTGCCTCGTTGAAAATATCTACCTGCTGTATTGCATTTTGTCCTGTTGTTGCGTCCAACACAATAAGGTTTTTGCGGTCCGCCTCAGGGAACTCTCTGTCCACAACTCTATTGATTTTTTTGAGCTCTTCCATAAGGTTCTTTTTGTTGTGCAATCTGCCCGCTGTGTCCACAAGTACAACGTCTGTGCCCTTGCTCTTGGCAGACGTAAGCGCGTCAAACACTACAGCCGCAGGATCACTGCCTTCTTCGTGTTTTATGATACGCACTTTGGCACGTTCTGCCCATACTTCAAGCTGTTGACTTGCAGCAGCTCTGAAGGTATCGGCAGCAGCCACAATTACCGATTTGCCCTGACTGACATAAAGGTTGGCAAGTTTGCCAATGGTTGTAGTTTTGCCCACTCCGTTGACGCCACATACCAATATTACGCAAGGTGTGCGGAAGGAAAATGGCTCGGTGTCCACTATTTCGCACAACACCTCTTTGAGATATTTGTTGGCAAGTTTTGCATCAGAAACACTGTCCTTGCGCATACGGTCGCGCAACTTTTCAATAATCTGCTCGGTTGTCTCCGAACCAATATCTGCACTAAGCAAAATAAACTCCAACTCGTCGTAAAAGTCGTTGTCAAATATACCTCTGCCAAACAGTTGATTGAGCTTAAAACCTATCGCTTGTTTGGTCTTTTTGAGACCATTAATAATTTTACCAAAAAATCCCATTGATGTCTCCTTGCTGTAAAGCTATTTACTGTGCTTGTTGTATTGCTTCGTTGAGCTTAACCGATACTATACGAGATACACCCTTCTCTTCCATAGTTACGCCATACAAAACATCGCTGTTTTCCATAGTAGGCTTTTTGTGGGTGATAACCAAAAACTGTGTATCATTGGAAAAACTGCGCATATAACGTGCAATGCGGTCTGCGTTGGCGTCGTCCAAAGCTGCCTCTATCTCGTCCAATACGCAGAAAGGCATTGGGTGCAACTTCATTATTGCAAACAATATTGCAGCTGCAGTAAGCGTACGTTCGCCACCTGACAACAACGATATGTTTTGCAACTTCTTGCCCGGCGGTTGAGCCTCGATGTCTATGCCGTAGTCCAAGCTATCCTTTGTTTCGTCTCCTCTGTCAAGAGAAAGTTTGGCATTGCCACCATTGAACAATTTTCTAAATACAACTTTGAAGTTTTCGTTAATCTTTTCCATACCGGACTCAAAGCGAGTCTCAATTTCGTTGGTAAGGTCGCGCAAAATATCTTTGAGGTCAGATTCGGCTTTGCGCAAATCTTCCATCTGCGAGCCTATGTCGCCAAAACGCTCTTCTACTTGCTTAATTTCTTCAATAGCGTTGACATTGACATTGCCCAACTTTTGCATCTGAACACGCAAATCGTTGATTGTCTGCTTGGATTGAGTATGATCGTAGTTTTCGTCCTTGTACTGCATTGCAGCAGAATAGGTGACATTGTACTCCTGATATACGCGCTCTTGCAATTCTTGCAAGTTTTCGTCTATGTGAGCCAATATATATTCCTGCTTATCAATGGAGCTACGCAAACTCTCCACCTCGCCCGTCAACTGCATGCGCTGTTCGCCTGCGTTGTGGAAGTCCTCATTGAGTTGAGCCTTGGTAAGGTCGGCAGAGTTAATTTTGTCCATAATGGCTTTGAGCTCATTTTGACTTTGGTCGTTGGCACTGTCAAGATCCAACTGCGTACACAACACGTCCATTGCCTGTTGCATCTGCTCTTTGTGAGCGACAGACTGTTGCAAAGTATCTTGCGCCTCAGCAAGTGCGCTGCTATCGGCTGCAATTTCCTTTTTGATTGTGTCCATATTGGTGCGCAACATACCTACGCGCAGACGTTTGGAGGACAAAGTTTCCTGCATTGCGTCTTTTGAAGCAGCGTTGGTTTGCGCAACAGTTTTGTTGGTTTCAATTTTTGTATGCAGTTGCTGTTCTGTTTCGTGCAACTGTTGCAATTTGTTAACAGTATCTTCGCTTTCCTTTTTGATAGCATTGAGACGGTCGGTAATACTGTCCTGCTCGGCTTGCAAAGCCAATATATTTTGTTTGTCGCTATTATTGAGCGTATAGGAAGTTTCTATTTTCTCTTTGTCGGTAGCAATATCGACATTGAGTTGTTGCAACTTATTTTGAGTCTCTGTCAAACTACTGCGCAAGGTATCTGCCTCGGTATGCACGGCATTGTGAGCCTGCTCTGCCTCGCGTAAAGCCTCTTCTGCCTTTTTAAGACGTTCTGTACGCTGTTCTATCTGCGTTTCGTAGGACAACAGGCTTGCATTGTTGCTCTTTTTGCTACCGCCTTCCAACGAACCGTCGTTGTTGATTCTTTCGCCTGCAAGGGTAACTATGCGGTGAACGTAGCCGTATTTTTTGGAAATAGCAACTGCGTTGTCGATATTGTCCACTACAAGTATGCCACCCAAGATGGAATCAAAAATTTTGCGATACTTGGCGTCAAAGCGCACTATATCGCGTGCAATACCGCATACGCCGTTTTCCTGCAAAACATTTCGAGCCTCTATGTCGCGCGGTTTCATAGAACTGATAGGCAACAAAACTACTCTGCCGTACACGTTGGTCTTCATGTACTTGATAATGTATTTTGCATCTTCTTCGTTTTCGGTAACGATGTTTTGCAGACGTGCGCCCAATGCTGTTTCGATAGCAAGCTGATACTCGGGCTCTACTCTCAACAAGTTGGCCACTACGCCGCATATACGAGAGGACAACTCTTTGTTGCTTTTGGCGTCGTGCATAAGGCTTTGCACACTGCTTTGATAACCTTTGTAATTGTCTGCAAAATCTTTGAGCAATGCTAGGCTGCCTTGTTCACCTGCAACTGCCTGTTGCTGAGAAGTAAGACGTTTGTTATTATCAAACAATTCAAACTCTTTTTGCTTCAACTGTTTTTGCAACTGTTGTATGCTTTGTTCCAACTCTATTTTTGCAGATTTGTTGACGTCATAACGCTCAAGCAACTGCTTTTCGTCGTCGGACAAACTGTCTAACTTTTCCTTAAGGCGTGCAAGTTGGTCGCTTATTGCCTGATAGCGCTCGGACAAAGTTTGCGTTTCCGTGCTGTATCCCGACTGCTTGCCGTTGTACAACGATATCTCGTGCAAAGTATCGGTAAGGCGTTTTTGCAGATGTTCTGCCTGTTCGGACGACTGATTGGCTTTTTGGGTAAGTTGAGCAAATTTGTCTGTCAAAGCCTGACACTCATTTTCCATGCTGTTAAGGTCATTATCTCTGTCGGCAAAAGCATGATTGTTGTCCGATATACGTTGTTGCAACTCTGCTATCTGAGCATTGAGCTGCTCAATACGTTTGTCTGTAGCAACAATGTCCTGTCTGCAATGCTTTATACGCTCGTTGACAAGATTTTTGTCGCCTTCACGTTTTTCTATATTGACAGAAAGGCGCAACTGCTTTTCACGAAGTTCGCCAAGCGCACTTTCCATATCGGTAATATTGTGCAAAAGTTGGTCGTACTTTTCGTTGATAGCCTCGCACTCAAAGGTTTTGCGGTCGTACTCTTCTTTCAATCCATCCAACTTAGCACGTGCGTCCGCCTTGTCCTTGCTTGCGTTGTCGTAAGCATATATGTAACTGTTAATTTCGTGATAACGCAGTTGGTCGCGCAAGTCAAGATACTTTTGCGCATTGATAGCATCTTTGCGCAAAGGTCCGATGCGCTTTTCCAACTCGGACGATACCACTGCCAAATTGTCCATATTAAGTTTGGTTTTTTCCAACTTATTTTCCGTTTCACGCTTTTTGACACGGAAGTTGGATATACCCAAAGCAGACTCAAATATAGCACGTCTGTCTTCGGGACGGGCATTGAGTATGGCGTCCATACGTCCCTGTCCTACTATGGAAAAACTTTCTCTGCCAAGACCAACATTGCGCAACAAGTCCAAAATATCTTTAAGGCGGACAATGTTGCGGTTGAGCATATATTCGCTTTCATTGTTGCGGTACAGTTTGCGGCTTATTATTACCTCATCCATCTGTATGGGGAAAAGTCGCGTTGTGTTGTCGAGAAAAAGCGATACCTCGCAGTAGCTCATAGACTTACGTGCGTCCGTACCGTTGAAAATAAGGTCCTGCATCAATTTGCCACGCAAATTTTTGGGATTTTGTTCGCCAAGTACCCAACGAATAGCGTCGCTGACGTTGGACTTACCGCAACCGTTAGGGCCAACAATGGCCGTTATGGGTTGGTCAAATTTTAGTTCGAGTTTATCGGCAAAAGACTTGAAGCCGTAAACTTCTATTTTTTTCAAATAAAGCATTTGTGTTACTACCTATTGATGTTTATTTGTTATTTGATGTTCAATTTTTTGCAAGCAATTTTTGCAGCCGCAGCCTGTGCACGTTTGATGTTGCTTCCTGTTGCTGTAGCAAATTCCACACCGTCCAAGTACAAGGCATAGTGAAAGCTCGGTTTGTTGTCCGGTCCCGAGCGCGACAGCTCTACATAACGTATCTCTCGCCTTTCACGCTGGCAATATTCCTGCAAGATTGTCTTGTAATCAACAACATTTTCATTGTCGATGTCGTCCATATAAACTTTAAGACAGTCTACTGCAAACTTTGTTGCGCTTGCCAAACCGCCGTCCAGATAAACGGCGCACAACACTGCCTCAAACAAATTGGCTTCTATTTTTTTTGATTGTTTGCGTATGCGCTCTGAACTTTGGGACATAAGCAGATACTGCAATATATCCAACTTGCGCACTGCCTTTTTGAGCCCTTGCGCTGACACAACGTATGCACGTGCCTGAGAAAGCTGACCGGCAGATTTTTCAGGATATTTTTTATACAGATATTCGGAAACAATATTTTCCAATATTGCATCGCCAAAAAATTCCATACGCTCATTGTCTGCTATGTTGTGCTCATTGGCATAGGAAGAATGCACAAAAGCATTAAACAAAATACTTTTGTCCTTAAAAACATAATTGATGCGCCGCTCGATGGCTTCGTAATTGAGCTTAGTCATGATCAGCGTCCTGTTGCGGCTTGTCAAAATAGGGGCGCAAGTTGGCAATAAGTCCGCTTTCGGCAAATTTAACTACCTGACCGATACTACCTGCAATAGCCTCCGCTTTGCTTGAGCCGTGAGACTTGACAACAACTTTGTTGACGCCAACAAAGGGAGCTCCGCCCGTCTTGTTGTAGTCCATAACGCCTTTTATCTCGCGAAAAGCGCCTTTTAGCATAAGTGCGCCAATTTTGCGCTTGAGACTTGACGTGAAGAAACGCTTCATAAGTTTCATCATCATAAGTGCTGTGCCCTCGCACGACTTTAATGCAATGTTGCCATAAAAACCATCTGCAACCACTACGTCATAATCGCCCGACAAAATGTCGCGCGCCTCCATGTTGCCTACAAAGTTGAGTGAGGATTGCTTTAGCATTGCAAAAGCCTCGTGAGTCAACTCATTGCCCTTTTTGTCCTCTGTGCCGTTGGAGAGCAGACCAATGCGAGGTTTATCTATCTTGTATACGCTATTCATAAAGGCGTGTCCCATCTCTGCAAATTGCAAAAGCATCTGCGGTTTGCAGTCTACGTTTGCACCACAGTCAATTAGCAAAACTTGTTTGCCGTTGACTGTAGGCAACAATGGAGCAAGGGCAGGACGTTGAACGCCTCTTATGCGACCAATCTTGAGAGTAGCACCTGCAAGCACAGCTCCTGTACTTCCGGCAGATACCATACCCAACACGTCGTCGTTGTCGCGCGCATATTCCAACGCTCTTACAAGCGAAGAATTGCGTTTGGTGCGTATTGCAACCGTGGGCACTTCGTCATTGGTGATGACGTCCTCTGCGTCTACAATTTCCACACGTGATTTGTCGTATTTTTTGTTGCTGAGATATTGCTCGATAATATCTTTTTTGCCGCACATAACTACACTTATGTGAGGGATGTTGCGCATTGCAACAAGGCAGCCTTCTATTATTTCGTAAGGAGCGTTGTCTCCACCGAAAATATCCACTACAACCTTGTTATTCATACTTCCTCCGATTGCTGAAAATTTGATTTTCAAAAGCGTAAATGTTTTTATTATTATACCTTATATTGGCTAAGTTGGCAAACTTTTTGTACGAAAACTAAAATTGTTTCACAAAAATGGCGATTGTTTCACAAAAGCAAAAAGGCAGATACGCTTGTTCGCGTTCTGCCATAAAATAGCAAAGTATATTTGATAATTACGTCAAAAGCAAAAAGTATGGTACAGATAATTACTTTTTAGCTTCTTCAGTAGCCACTACCTGCTTGCCGTCATAGTAGCCGCAAGCGTCACACACTGTGTGAGCAACCTTGAGCTCGTGACATTGAGGACATTCTACCAAAGTAGGAGCGGATGCCTTCCAATTTGCCGCTCTTGTGTGTTTTCTTTGTTTAGAAGTTTTTCCCTTGGGTACTGCCATTAGTATGCACCTCCGAATAAATTTTGTAGTTGATATTTAGCAAATCGGTGGCTCCTACTTATCGCAGTCACACCGCTCTTTGTTGAGATTGCAACCGCAAACGGGACACAACCCTTTGCAATAATTGCTGCAGAGAAAACTATTGGGCATAGCAAGAATAACCTGCTCGCGCAAAGCATCGTCCAATACAAGCTGTTTGCCTTTGAACATATAGCTTTCGCCATCGTCTTCACTGACAAATATTTGATTGAATTTGATTACAAACCGTTTGCCAACAGGTTGACCGCATCTGTCACAGTAGCCTCTTACGAGAAAGCTGATATCGCCAACCACCTCCACATCGGGATCGGTATAGCAGTAACTACCGCAAAATTTGCCTTCGCTTACCTCACAATAAGGATAGGGCAACCAATCGGCTTGCACTGCAATAGGCGCTTCAATATCAAATTGACTGTCTACAGCGGAAAACGTTTTTGTCAAATCTATGCTAATCATATCGCACACTCAAAGTATTATATAGACAAAGTAAAATTTTGTCAACAGTTTATTACAATTTTGCTACGGCTACAGTTTCGCGGGCAATTACCAACTCTTCGTTGGTAGGAATTACAAGAATTTTTACCTTACTGCCCTTTGCAGATATGTCGCAAGCTACGCCACGAGGACATTTGTCGTTTTTGGACTTGTCCAATTTGATGCCAAGGTAATCGAGGTCTCTCATAGACTGCTCACGCACATAGTTGGTATTTTCACCTACGCCTGCAGTAAACACTATGGCGTCCACACCGTTCATTACTGCAGTATATGCACCCACATAGCGTTTGACACAATAGCTGAATACGTCCACTGCCAACTTGTTGCGAGGATTATCCAAATTGCCATTGTCGCACAAATCTCTGTAGTCGCTGCTGTTACCCGACAAACCAAGCATACCGCACTCCTTGTTGAGATGCTTTATTGCGTCTGCCACGCTCTTGCCTGTCTTTTGCATCCAATATTCTACAATAGCAGGATCGATAGAACCGCTACGAGTACCCATAGGCAAACCGTCAAGGGGAGTAAAGCCCATCGTGGTATCTATGCTTTTGCCACCCTTAACTGCAGTGATGGACGAACCGTTGCCCAAGTGACAAGTAATAATTTTTGTATCATTAATATCTTTGCCAAGCATTTTGGCAGCCTCTTGCGACACATACATATGGCTTGTGCCGTGAAAACCGTATTTGCGAATACGGTACTTTTTGTAGTCGTCATAAGACATACCATACAAGTATGCGTAGTCGGGCATTGTAGCGTGGAACGCTGTATCGAACACAGCTACCATAGGCGTGTTGGGCATAACCTCTCTGCAAGCGTTAATACCCATTACATTTGCAGGATTGTGCAAAGGAGCAAGCTCTGCATTTTCCGTACATTTTGCAACAACTTCGTCTGTGATAAGCACCGAGCAGTTGTAGTCCTCTGCACCATGCACCAATCTGTGACCTACTGCGGCAATTTCGTCCATAGAGGAGATAACACCACACTTTTTGTCTACAAGTGCGTCAAGTACCATTTTGATTGCTACAGTGTGATTGGGCATAGGTTTTTCGAAGGTAAATGTTTCGCCGTGTGCCTTGTGCACAAGTCTGCTGCCCTCAATGGCTATGCGTTCGCACAGACCTTTTGCAATTACGCTTTCGTCCGCCATATCAATAAGCTGATATTTGAGCGAAGAACTACCTGCATTGATAACAAGAATTTTCATAATATTCTCCTTAAAGTGTACTATTTGCACCTATTATTTTATAGCTGTTTGCAAAGCAGTAATAGCGACTGCGGCAACGATGTCTTCCATGTGGCAACCGCGGGACAAGTCGTTGATAGGTTTTGCAAGACCTTGACACAAAGGTCCTATAGCCTGAAAACCGCCCATGCGTTCGGTATTTTTGTAGTTGCTGTTTCCGGCGTCGAGGTCTGGGAAGATAAGTACATTGGCGTGGCCTGCAACGATAGAGCCAGGCGCTTTGGACGCACCAACTTCGGGTACTACGGCTGCGTCAAATTGCAACTCACCGTCTGCATTGTACTGCGGAGCAATCTCGTGGAATTTTGCAACTGCGTTGACAACTTTGGTTACGTCGTCGTGCTTTGCACTGCCCTTGGACGAGTGAGAAATAAATGCTATTGCAGGAGTAATGCCGGCAATGGTTTCTGCACTCTTTGCAGATGCCAAAGCTATATATGCCAATTCTTCACTTGTGGGGTTTTGTACAAGTCCGGAATCTGCATAGATAAAGCAACCGTCAGGACAATATTTGTTGCCACCTTCGGGAGCCACCATCAAAAAGTATGCAGATACCAAAGGTGTGCCGGGGGCTGTTTTGATAACCTGCAAAGCGGGACGCAAAGTATTGGCTGTAGAGTGGCAAGCACCCGATACCATACCGTCCACGTCGTCTGCTTTGAGCATCAAAGCGCCGTACATTGTGTAGTCTTCCAATACTGTTTTTTGAGCAAGTTCCAAAGTCATACCCTTTGCTTTGCGAAGCTCGTACAAAAGGTTGGCATATTCGGCAGTTTTGCTGTGCGTCTTAGGATCGATGATAGTTACACCCTTGAGATTGACGTTGGGGTTAGCCTTTTTAATTTCGTCAGCGTTACCTAATAACGTGATACGAGCAATGCCTTCTTTTACCGACTGAGCGGCAGCTTGCACCACACGACTGTCTTCACTTTCGGGAAGAACAATATTTTTGTTAAGTTTTCTTGCTTTGTCCTTGATGGTTTGCAATATTTTGGACATTGGTTATACCTCCAAAAAAAATTCGTTAGTATTTTTGTACAATTATGTGATACTATTGTAAGCAGAATAAGTTTTACCAAACTTTGGGTAAAAATTAACCTGTCTTTGTCACGTCCATTATTATACAACATCGCGACAGCAAAGTAAAGAGTAAAAGAGGTATTAACATGAAAATTTGTGCGATAATAGCAGAATACAACCCTTTCCACAACGGACACAAAAGGCTGTTGGACTTTGCTAAACTTAGAGGGGACGCCGTAGTAATAATTATGAGCGGCAATTTTGTACAACGTGCAATGCCAGCCTGCACAGACAAATACACTCGTGCGCAAATAGCCATTGCAAATGGAGCGGACGCTGTGTTGGAGTTGCCCTCAATATACGCGACATCGAGTGCACAAAACTTTGCACAAGGCGCAATAGAGATAGCCAATACCATAGGAGCGCAAGAGTTGTGTTTTGGCAGTGAATGCGGCGACACTCAAATGCTTATGCGATGTGCCAAAGCTACGTTGGACACACAATTTGATGAACAAGTAAAACTCCACCTTTGTAAAGGCGTGTCCTACCCCAAAGCCGTAGCACTTGCACTGCCACAATATCAGCAAATATTGGACAAGCCCAACAACACTCTTGCAATAGAATATATAAAGGCAATTATAAAAAGCAAAAGCAACATACAAATTGCCACACTTTTAAGACCAGACAATTATAACTCAGATAGTCTTATAGATGGATATGCAAGCGCAACCGCCATACGCAATATGAACAAAATGCAAGCATATCAGTACGCTCCACAACACAGTGTGGACAGTATGCTAAGTACGGTAGAAACTAATTATAAACAGTTTGCATCAACTGCGGCAGCGCTTATTGACAAAGAGCATTGGCAGAATACCGAAGGAGTAAGCGAAGGTTTGGAAAATAAGTTTGCCAACGCCACCCCTACCAACAGCTTTGACAATCTGATAGCAGATGTCAAATCCAAAAGATATACACAGCTCAAACTGCAACGTATTGTGCTAAATGCCTTGTTGGGTATAACAGCACAATATACCAACCTGCGCAGACAAACTGTTGCGCCGACAAAAATACTTGCAGTGTCTGCTAACAATACCAAGTTACTTGCACACCTTTGCAAACTTAGTACACAACTCACCGAACAGCAAAAATTGATATCAGACATAGATAAAAAGGCGGACAGACTGTACTGTGCATTGACGGGTATTGCACCAACACACACGTTTATTAAAGTATAAAAATTGAGTATTCGATTGCGAGAACAACTGCAATCTACTTGCAAATTGCAAAATGCTGACAATAAGCAAACAGAGCCAAAATAGCGTTTACCATAGCCAAATTAGCCGTAAAAAATAATACTATGTGTAAAATAGTATTATACAAATAGTCAAATTAGCACCATTATTGCATAATATAGCGGACAAGTATCATACAAATAGCGTATGACGAAAAATAAAGTAGGCTCAATATTAGGCATTTTGTTTGCTGCAGTTGTCGCAATAGTATTTTTGGCAGATGCACGAAATTATATGGATGTATTTTTGCAAGGGGCAAGCGTTTGGGCGCAAAACGTATTGCCCGCCCTACTGCCTTTTGCACTGCTATCCAAAGTGATACTTAGCGCAAACGATAATTATTGTGCCGCGCAAAAAACTGACGACAAACTTTTGAAACTGAGCAAAGCACACTGCTGTACAATAATTGCCTCACTGCTATGTGGCTATCCTATAGGAGCAAAACTTTGCACAAATTTACCGCAAACAACTGCAATACAACGACGGCAAAAATCAATGCTGACTGCATTCTGCTCTACTGCTGGTCCCGTATTTTTGATAGGTACAGTTGGAGGCAGTTTTTTGCAAAATACAAAAGCCACTGCAATACTCATTGGTTCACACTACTTAGGCGCATTGCTTAACGGCGTACTGTACAGTTTTTCGCAGTGCCCACTAAGTGCTACAACAAATATTCAACAAACAAAAAACAATTCGGGCGACGCTATGATAGATAGCTTATTGTCTGTCACGGCTGTAGGTGGGTATATAGCATTTTTCTATGTGTTGCAAGCAATGCTCACAAATTTGTTTGCAACTGTTGGAGTTACCGTACCTACATTTTTGATTGGACTACTCGAAATGACAGGCGGCTGTTACAACCTATGCAACGCTTATTCGCTTGGCTCAGCTACTGTACTATGCTGTACGCTTATTTCATTTGGTGGAATATGCGTGCTTATGCAATGCTATCCCTATCTTAAACAACAAGGGTACACATTGCTATCAGTATTACGTATGAAAGTGATGCATGGCGCTTTGTCTACAATAATTTGTTTTGCACTATGTAAATTGTTTTCAATATAAAAAGCGGCAAAGTGTTTGCCGCTTATTTTTTGTAAAAGTAAATAATTAGTAGTTTGAGTAGCGCACTATCATTATCATTTTGAGCGTAAATTGACAAGCTCATCAACCTGCTTCAACAATAGCTCCGTTTGGTCAAAGCTCAAACACTCGTCCGTCTTGGATACACCGTAACATTGCTTTGCCTGCCCCCCAAACAGATAACTTTCAAGCATAATGCCACCAACATTTTTGTCACGTGCACATTGCAAAGCGTTGTCTATTTGCAATTTAGCAACTTTACCGCTATTTGCGTGCGAACAGTCCACCATCACAAAGGAGTTAGCAACATCATATTGTTGATACAGTTGGCGCACAGTAGACGCACTATCCATATTGTTGACAAACTTGTTGCCATCGTGATAGCCACGCAACACTGCATGTGCCAACTTGTTGCCATTGGTTACAATTTGTTTGCCGCCGTAAGGAAAAGTTTTTGGACGTGATATTGCATATACGCCCTTTACCATAGCAACTATGTCACCGTCTATGCTGTTTTTGACGCCTACAGGCACGTTTAGTCCACTTGCAAAACCTCTATGTAATGCATCCATACTGCTACGTGCCCCCAACGAGTAATAGCTTACAAGGTCGCCATAGTACTTGATACAATCGGGATACAACAACTCGTCTGCTACAGGCAACCCCAACTGTATGGCAAATAGCATCATTTGTCGCACATCGACAATGCCTTGCTGTAAGTCATAGGGTGCGTCCTCATGCCTATGAAATAGCACGCCTTGATAACCGTCACCATCTGTACGAGGTTTTGCCGTAAAAATGCGCATAGCCAACACTATCTTGTCGCTCAAACTTTTTTTCAGTTGGCTTAGCTTTGTAGCATACTCTATGACGGCTTGTACGTCGTCTGCAGAACACGGACCAACTACCACCAAAAATTTGCTTTTAGTAACGGCATCTTGCACCAACCTGTCAGACTGTCTTTTGGTCTTTTTAAGTTGGTCTGTTAACGGATATATTTTTTTGAAATAATTTGCCGATGGCAAAGCAAAAGTTTTGTACATCAGCGTTTATCTCCTGCCTGCAACAACTGCACTATACGCTCGGCAAGTCCACTTGGCACAAGGTCATCAATAGGCTGTTTGTGCGCAACAAGTTCTCTTACCAACGAAGAAGATATGTGGCTGTACTTTTGCTCACACGCAAGAAAAACCGTTTCGCCTTGCCAGAATCTTTTGTTAATCTCAGTAAGGTCTATTACTTCCTGCAAATCTGTTGCATTACGCACCGACTTTATCATGAAGTTTGCCTTTACCTTTTTGCAATAATCGGTCATAAGCCCGTCAGTACTGTCCACAACGATATTGGCATTATTTTTCAACGCATTACGCAATAACTGCAGACGGTCTTGCAAAGAGATAGCGTATTGTTTGGTATAATTTATGCCTATTACAACATATAGCTTGTCCACTAATTTTGCCGCACGACTGATTGCGTCTACATGTCCTGCCGTAACAGGGCAAAATGAACCGCCAAAAACTGCAATTTTCATTAGTCTACTCCTTTTGTGTACCACACAAAGTACACGCTACCTACTTTTTTACTTTTGACCAATTCCAACACCGATACACTTTGTGGTAAATTGGCAATATTGTCCGTTTCGCACACAACAAAACCACTATCACTCAACAAGTTGCTATTGGCAATAAAGGACAGGCATTTCGAATACATATCGCTGTCATAAGGAGGATCAATATACACAATATCAAACTGTCTGCCACGCAAGGCATTGAGCGCACTAATAGCGTCACTATTGATCACCTGAGAATTGGACTGCTCGTTGAGTTTGTTGATGTTTGTTTTGATACACTGAACTGCTTGCAATGCACTATCTACAAACACACAATGCTTAGCACCACGGCTTAGTAGTTCCAAACCAATCTGCCCACTGCCTGCAAACAAATCGAGGCAACTTGCGTCCAAAATGTCAAAGTTGATAATGTTAAACAGCGTTTCTTTAGCTCTGTCAAGTGTGGGACGTGTGTTTTCGCCTTGCGGTGTAACAAGTTTTGCCCCTCTATGTTTACCTGCAATTATTCGCATTTTGCATTTCCTCAGTAAAGTATTGTAGTTACCCAAATTATTGTTGTCGCAGATCGCACAACAGCTCATATACAGAGTATTGCCCTTGTGGGTAAGGAAAACACTGTGCATCTATCAAAGTAACTTTGTCGCCCACTTGTAAATTGGTGCCTGTGCAGTCCACAATGCTCATCGCCATACATATTTTGCCCAACTGTTTTAGTTTGCGTCCGTTGTAATCAAACACAACATTACCGCTAAGTGCGCGGGACAGTCCATGCGCATAGCCAATATCCAACACAGCAATGTCGGTATCGTTTGCGCACGTGAAAGCACATTCGTATCCAACGCATTGACCTGCTTTTATACGTTTGCGCTCTAACACTGTGGCACTTACATTTTTGACCGCAATAAGATTTGGCGCACCATAGCCATACAAAGCTAAGCCGCAACGCACCATGTCCATACTATAACAATTATTATCGAGCGCGCCGCAACTATTGGCAATATGTCGAACAAATTGGTTACTTCCCAATGCTTTTTGCATATATTCACATACGCTAACAAAGCGTGTATATTGCAAATGTGTAAAATCTTTGTTTGTATCTGCCGCGGCAAAGTGAGAGAATACTCCTTTGATATCAATGTATCCGTTGTCAATAGCCTTTGATAATTGCGGTAGCCAACTGCTTTTTTGACTGCACAAAAAGCCCAATCGCGACATACCTGTATCTACTTTTATGTGCACTTTGGCAGGTATTCCACATTGCTGCGAAGCGTGCTTTATTACACTCAGTGTTTGCAGGCTGTCAACGGTAAGATTGATGCCCAACTTGATTGCCTGTATAGTATCTTGCACCGACAAAATAGGCAAGAGTATCAGCACTTCTTTGCCAAATTGTATTGCGCGCTTTGCCTCGTCCAAGGTTCCTATAGCAAAATAATCAGCGTATTGCTTAAGAGTATTGCATACAAACTCTATGCCGTGACCATATGCATTGTTTTTGACAACAGCACACAACTTTGCAGGCTGTATTTTGTTAAGAATAGTTTGCGCATTTGCAACAAGTGCGTTGCCGTCCATTGTTATATCCATGTGGAAATTTCCCTCCCTGTGCCGCAAAAGTGACGCAGTTTAGCACAAACAATGGAAAACTATTCAGCTATCTTTCATAGTGCAATTATAACACACTATTCTGTTTACTTCAACCAATATTTGTGCTATCATAATAATATGAAATTTGCATACAAAGTACCACCTTTTATAAAAACTGTATTGATAATTTTGTGCGTTGCAGAAGTAGGCACGATAATCTATTTTTTGGCAAAAATTTTTAACCTGCTTGGATTGATGAGCAACTTTTTGCCTGGGGAGATAACCGTAGTTGTTGTGTGCGCAATAGCTTTGGCATTTTGCATATCTATGCTGTGCCTCAATTACCGAATAACTGCAACACATCTGCATCTACAATTTGCATTTTGGGATTTGCTGGCAAAACGCATAGCAATATCAAAAATACTTAATATTGTACTGCACAAAGAGGAACAGCATTTGTACCTAAGCTATATTGGCAACAATCAAGATCCAACTATTGTTATGATAAACATTGCGCCCAAACGCATGGAAAGTTTTGTAAAAGCGCTTAAGGCAATGAATGAAGATATATTGTACACAGAGGAGTAAAACAGATGGACATAGTAATTGCAAGCAACAACGCACATAAGGTAAAAGAAATAAAGGAAATTTTGGGCAAAAAATTTGACAATATGTATACACTTGCAGAGCTTGATATCAACTGCGATCCCGAAGAAAATGGTTTGACATTTTTGGACAACGCACTAATAAAAGCACGTGAGATAGCAAAGTACACCGACAAAGCTGTATTGTCGGACGATACAGGTTTGTGTGTGCAGGCTTTAGGCGGTATGCCGGGTGTGCACTCTGCACGCTATGCAGGAGACCACGACCACGCAAAAAACAGACAAAAACTGTTGAAAGAATTGTCTGACAAAAACGACCGCTCTGCATACTTCGAAACAGTTGTTGTGTTGCACTATCCGGATGGCAAAGAAGCAATTGGACGCGGACGAGTAGACGGACATATCTTGCAGCAGGAAGACGGAAACAAAGGCTTTGGATACGACAATATTTTCTATTGCAATGACCTTAATAAGAGTTTCGGCATTGCATCTGACCAAGAAAAAAATTCTGTCAGTCACAGAGCGCGTGCACTACACGACTTGTTGCAACAGTTGGATAAGTGTATTTAATCACTAACAGCATAACTACTTACACTTTTGTTTGTATGGCAAAATATGAGCAACAAGTTGCATTTAATATACTATGACAATCGGGCAAAATCTGCCCGATTTTTTTGTGCACACAAATACATCGCTTTTTTGCAAAAGCATAAGATTGCGCCAATATTTTAGCAAAATAATTAAAATTTAAAAAAAATACACTACTATGTGTGAAATAGTAGTGTATAAAATATGTAAATTAGAAGTTATCAAGTAATTATTTGAGGTTAGCTTTGTAATTGGCGCACCATTGGAGCATCTCTTGCGCATTGGCAATAGAATGGCTACCGCTACCGCCCGTCAATCGAGCTACCTCCTGTGCACGTTGTTCTGTAGTTGTAAGAGCTACAACACTGCTTATTGTTTTGCCGTCCTTGGTAGATTTGAAGATTAGCAAGTTGCTATCTGCCATAGATACTATTTGCGGCAAGTGAGTAATGACTATACATTGATACTGACGAGAAACTACTGCAAGTTTGGTAGCTACCATTTGTGCTATGTTACCTGATATTCCGGTATCTATCTCGTCAAATACCATAGTAGGAATGTTTTCCACCGTTGCGGTAATATTTTTGACCGCCAACATAAACCGTGACATTTCGCCACCACTTATTACTTTTGCAAGTGGTTTTAACGGCTCGCCCACGTTAGCAGACAGCAAAAATTCCACATTGTCATATCCGTTGGCGCTGGGCGATAATGTGTATTGCTCAATAGTCGGTACTTCATCAAAATGCACCTTAAACGTTGTACCCTTCATACCAAGGTCTTCCAACTGCTGCTTGATATTACTACCAAATTTTTCCGCAGTAAGTCTACGCTGTTGTGATAGCTCTTGGCACAAATTGTACATGGTGGCAACAATCTGTTGACGTTGTTTGTTGAGTTTGTCTACAATTTCTGAAGCATTGCTAAGCGAATCATATTGCGATTGTGCTTGTGCAAGAAACTGAAGTGCACTTTCTACACTACCGCCGTATTTACGTTTGATTGTGCGGATTTTTTCGAGGCGCATCTCCATGCGGTCAATCTCTTGCGGGTTGTAATCCGTCTGCTCGGCAAGCTGTCTTATGTCATCGGCAATATCCTGGGCTTCAATTTTGAGTTGCTCAAGACGTTGTGCCAAAGATTGACTTTCCTGATCGTACTTTGAGATAGAGTTCATTTGAGAAAGCGCAGTACCGCAGAATGCGAGTACATTGTACTCACCTTCGGACATAGCTTGCTGTGCGCTTGTAAGAGCCGATACAATCTTTTCTGTATTGACAACTCGCTTGTGCATCTTTTCAAGCTCTGCTTCTTCTTCAACAGACAATGCAGCGTCTCGGAGCTCGTTAATCTGAAAGTCCAATATGTCTAAAGTACGTTGACGTTCGTCATCTGTGCCGCCAAATTGTTTTAGCTCTTTGTCTATCTGTCTCACTTTAGCAGCATTATCTGCAAGCTGTTGCTTGTACTTGGCAACATCGGCAAAGCCGTCTATGATTGATAGATGATTGTCCGTCTTAAGCAAGTTGAGGTGCTGACTTTGCCCAAAAATATCCACAAGGGTAGACGATACACTTTTGAGCATAGCAGTAGTTACCGAACGACCGTTGATACGGCAATCATTTTTGCCACCAACAGTCATTGTGCGTGAAATAATAACGGTATTGTCTCTTTCAAAGCCAAACTCGACCAAGGCCTTTTGTGTTGAGCTGTCTGTGTCAATATCAAACACCACTTCAACAAAAGCCCTGTCCTCACCATGTTTTATCATAGATTTGTCTGCACGTTCACCCAAAACAAACGCCAAAGAATCTATTATTATTGATTTGCCGCTACCTGTTTCGCCCGACAAAACAGTTAGCCCTTGGTTGAATTCCAAAGACAAACTGCCAATTAGCGCTATGTTGCGTATCTCCAAATTGCGTATCATATGTTTTACTCTCGTGTTTATCAACCGACTATATTGGACAGCCGTTGTTTAACTATATTTGCATTGCTCACGTTTGCGGTGACAACGAGCAGTGCGTCCGTACCTGCAATAGTTGCCATAACTTCAGCAAGGCGCATTTGCTCTACAACATTGGCAATTACTCCTGCACTGCCCTGCAAAGTTTTGATTACTACAAGGTTTTCCGCAGTGTTGATGCTGATAACTGTGTCGCGAAACAAATTGAGCCACTTGTCCGAGACTGAGCCATTGGCACTACTGATTGCTACATAGCGGTACTTGTCACCATCGTACTGCGCCTTAACTAAATTGAGCTCCTTAATATCTCGCGATATAGTTGCTTGCGTAACAACAAAACCGTCTGCGCGCAGTCTGCTTACTAATTCTTCTTGTGTGTCTACAGCAAAGGTATTGATAATATCCAAAATTTTTGCTTGTCGTGCACTTCTGCTCATAGCGTCACCTCAATTTTGGTATTATTATACACAAGATTGTATAAAAATTCAACAGTTTAGCACAGTTTATTTATTTGATTGACAATGCTGTCGACATCAAGTCCGCATTGTTGCAACTGTTGAGCCACTGTGGCTTGTTCTACAAACTCATTGTCTACAGCGCATATATTGACAGACACATCACTACGATTGGCAAAATACGATGCAATAAGACTGCCAAATCCGCCGTTTCTTTGGTTTTCTTCCAAAGTAACTATCTTTACGTCGTGCAAAGTATTAAGATAACTGCAATCAAGCGGTTTTACCGTAGTAACAGCAACAACGTCTACCAATATATTGCTTGTATTTTTAACTACACTACACGCTTTAAGTGCATTTTTTACCATATTACTGCCAACAGCCAAAAGTTTGATAGAAGCAGAATTGTCTATCAACACGTTCCACCTGCTGCAAAAACTTTTGCCGTCTTCCATCAGACTTTTTGAATATCTGATAGCCAAGGGTGCGCCAAAGTTGTGTGACCTTTGTATCATATCTCGTAATTGAGCGTAACAATAGGGCGTCCACACCGTCATATTGGGCACAGAGCACAAATAGCTTATGTCTTGCAAACCTTGATGCGTTTTGCCATCACTGCCCACTAAGCCCGCCCTGTCGAGCAAAAAAGTGACGGGCAAATTGGGGATAGCAATATCGTGAATAATTTGGTCGTAAGCACGTTGCAAAAATGTAGAATAAATAAGCACATAAGGCTTTGCGCCACCTGTAGCAAGTCCGCCTGCAAAGGTTACTGCGTGTTCCTCAGCAATGCCCACGTCAAAGCATCTGTCTGAAAACATAGAGGCAAATTTTTTCAGTCCTACGCTCTCTTTCATTGCCGCGCTTATGGCGCAAACACTACTATCTTTTTCGGCAAGTTTTACCAATTCTATGCCTACCACTTCTGAGCTTGGTTTGTCACTGTCGTGTGTTACGTAGTAATTGTGATAGTAAGACTGATTTTCTTCAGCAGGCAAATATCCACTGCCTTTTTTTGTAACTATGTGCAAAACTGTCGGGCGCTTAATATTGTTTTTTATCTTAGTAAAATAATAAATAAGATCTTTAAGTTCGTTGCCGTCTACAATGCCTATATATTTAACGTCAAAATTGTCAAAATATGACGGGCTTAGCATAGTAAACTTCATGTGTCTCTTGCACCACCGCAAAAAACGATATGTGGGTTTACCAAGCACGGGTATTTTGCCCAACATCTTTTTGATGCGTAGTTTGTTGTTGTAATAGTGACCGACACGAATTTTACTTATTTTTTTAGATAGTTTGCCAACGTTTTTTTCAATGGACATATTGTTGTCATTGAGAACAATAAGCAACTGGGTTTTTTTGATATTGTTGAGTGCTTCGTATATCATACCGCCCGTCAATGCACCGTCACCCAACACAGCTACTATGTTGTAGTCTTCGCCTTTTAAGTCCCTCGCGCAAGCAAGCCCCAAAGCAGAGGACAATGATGTGCTGGCATGACCGGATATAAATATA
>CASEME010000003.1 GCA_949289125.1 uncultured Eubacteriales bacterium | reverse complement strand
AGCGCTCTTCTATGGTAAAATGGCGGTAGTTCATACAAGTCTCCTCTGGTGTAAATTTTGTTTCGCAACTCTATTTTACCACAGATTTGTATGAACTCCTTTTTTTCTCTCATCTGTTGCACTTAATAGTATAATTCACCGACAATACAAAAAAGCTCTCTTAAATATAAGAGAGCTTTTGTTTTGTAAATATTAGTAATTAGTGTACGCTGTATAGCAGTTGTCCGTAGGAGGGTATGCCCCAACTGTCTTCTGGACACAGCGTCTCCAATACATCAACGTCTTGTCGTATTGTTTGCATAAGTGCAAGTACTTCGTTGCAATAAAATGTTGCACATTGTTTGATATCGTCAATTTGTTCCGCCTTGCCAATGAGGCTAACAAGCTGGTCTGTATTGGAATATACGTTGTTAAGCAGTGTGCTCATTGTCTGTGCAGTTGCTGTGGTGTTGTCGTTGTACAGCGTTATGCCGGCAATTTGCTTTTTGTGAGCAATGTCGCACAATGTGCCTATATATTGTTCTACTGCAGGTATTACATTGCGTCTAAGCATATCTACCAAGGTAAGAGCTTCTATGTGTATTGTCTTGCAGTAGTTTTCGTTGAGTATGGCTTGACGGGACGCCAATTCTCTGTCAGTAAAAATACCGTGTCTTTGCATCAGCTTGACGTTTTTGTCATCGCACAGATGTGCTACTGCTTCGGGAGTGGTGCGTATATCTGACAAACCTCTCTTGTGCGCCTCTTCTACCCACTGTTTGCTGTAGCCATCTCCGTCAAACAATATACGTTTGTGTTTGGTCAACGTATCGCGAATAAGTTTGTTAAGAGCAGCGTTGAGGTCGTCTGCTTTTTCCAAAGTATCTGCAAATTGCATCAAACTGTCTGCAACTATTGTGTTGAGTACTGTGATGGGATCGGCTATAGAAAACGATGAGCCGGGCATACGAAACTCAAACTTGTTGCCCGTAAAAGCAAAGGGAGAAGTGCGATTGCGGTCGGTTGTGTCGGTGGGTATTTCGGGTAAGCTATCTACGCCTATGTTCATTCTGTTGCGCTTGTTGGAAGAGGTACGATTGCCCGATATAATTGCATTGACAACGTCCTCTATGTCGCTACCTACAAACATAGATATTATTGCAGGTGGTGCTTCGTTGGCACCAAGACGGTGGTCGTTGCCTGCACCAGATACAATTATGCGCAATAGCTCTTGATACTCGTCTACTGCTTTTATCACTGCAGACAAAATTAGCAAAAATTGTGCATTGTCCTGCGGTGACTTGCCCGGTTCCAACAGATTGACATCGGTGTCGGTTATTATTGACCAGTTGTTGTGTTTGCCGCTACCGTTGATGCCCATAAAAGGTTTTTCGTGCAACAGACATACCATACCGTGCTTGTCGGCAATTTTGCGCATCAGCTCCATTATTAGTTGATTTTGGTCACAAGCCACATTGACGTTGGTATAAGAGGGGGCAAGCTCGTGCTGAGCCGGTGCAACCTCGTTGTGTTCGGTCTTTGCAATTATGCCAAGCCGGGCAAGATTTTCGTCCAAGTCTTTCATAAATGCAGCAACGCGCGGTTTGATTGTGCCAAAATAGTGGTCGTCCATTTCCTGACCTTTGGGTGGCTTTGCGCCTATCAACGTTCTGCCTGTGTATATTAGGTCTTTGCGCTTTTCACATACGGCTTTGTCAATCAAAAAGTACTCTTGCTCTGCGCCTACCGAACTTACTACGTTTTTGGCGTCACTGCCAAAAAGTTTGAGTATGCGCATACATTGTTTGTTGAGCGCTTGATTGCTACGCAAAAGGGGCGTCTTTTTGTCCAATGTTTCGCCGTAGTAGCTAATGAACGCTGTAGGTATGCACAATGTACGGTCTTTTATAAATGCGTATGATGTGGGATCCCACGTGGTGTAGCCGCGTGCTTCAAAGGTAGCGCGAATACCACCGTTGGGAAAACTGCTTGCGTCAGGCTCGCCCTTTATCAATTCCTTTACGCGAAACTTTGTTATTATATCACCCTCTCTGTTGGGGGACATAAAACTTTCGTGTTTTTCGGCTGTGTAGCCGGTCAAAGGTTGAAACCAGTGAGTGTAGTGTGTGGCACCCTTGCTGATTGCCCAGTTTTTTAGTGCTTCTGCAAATACGGTAGCGTGTTGTTGGGACAAAGGCTTGCCGTCTTTCATAGTGCTTTTGATGGCTTGATATACGTCTTGCGGCAGATATTTGCGCATAGCGGCATCGTTGAATACGTCTGAACCAAAGTTTTCAGTAATATATTCGTTGTTTTTGTCCATATTGGTGAGCTCCTTATTTGTATTGGTCATCACATCACTGATAACTAAAATATTTTAGTCAAAAGTGCTTTTGCTGTCAAATGATTTTGTCGACAAAGGCTTATTGTGGTGCAAGTTTTGCGTTGACAAAACACCAAGTTGTGGATATACTTTTACTATATATACTCAACATTATATGAAGGGCGGTGCTCGCTGTATGCAGCAAGGCTAACAGCCCTATACGGTGAGATAATGTTACAACACGCTAAGGCTTTGCCTCCCTTTTACAGACCAAACAGCAAAATACTTATACTTGGCAGCTTTCCATCTGTAAAAAGCCGACAAACAGAGTTTTTTTACGCACACGGTCAAAACAGAATGTGGCCGATGTTAGCACAATATTTCAATATGAGTGCAGACAATGTGCGACAAAGGCAGTTGTTGTTGCAAAATGCGTCTATTGCCATGTGGGATATTGTGGCGGAGTGCGACATAGAGGGTAGCAAGGATAGCAGTATAACAAACGTCGTTATTGCAGATATATCAACAATAACGTCAGTCTGCCCAATATGTGCCGTGTTGTGCAACGGCAAGTTGGCTTACGACCTTACCGTCAAACACTTTGATACAAAGCTAACAGTGCCCATCGAGCGTATGCCCTCAACAAGTTCGCAAAACGTCAGTTTTGACAAAAACGTGTGGCATAATGCCTTGCATAAGTATCTTGACTAATAACGATGTTAGCATTTGTCAAATACCGTACAAGTAGGAATGTGTTAACGTTTGCATATAGATGCACCAAATAAGGAGAAAAACTATGACCGAATTTGAACAGATATTTACTCAATACATCAAGCGTGAAGGTAGCGACAAGTTGTTGCAGTATCTTAAGGAGAGCGACTTTTTTGAAGCACCTGCAAGCATAAGATACCATATGGCAGAAAAGGGCGGATTGCAACAGCACTCCGTCAATGTCTACAACAGGCTGGTAAAAATTGTCAGCCACGAATATGGCGCAGACTATTCCAAAGTGTATTCTGACGAAACATTGGCAATAGTGGGACTTTTGCACGATGTATGCAAAGTTAATTACTATACCACAGAGATGCGCAACGTCAAAGAAAACGGTACTTGGGTGCAAAAACCATACTTTACTGTCAACGAGCGTTTTCCGTACGGACACGGCGAAAAGTCGGTGTTTATCATCACACAATATATGCGCTTGACGCCCGAAGAGGCAATGGCTATAAATTGGCATATGGGCGGTTTTGACGCAAGAGTAATGGGCGGTAGCTTTGCTATGAGCGAAGCGTTTGACAAATTTAAGCTATGCGTGCACATGCATGTTGCCGATTTGCAGGCTACCTATTTGGACGAAGAAAGAGGAAGGAAGTAAGCACTATGGAATTGTTGCAACGTTTTGTAGAATATTGCAGTATAGACACGCAGTCTTGTCCCGATGTGAACAACGTACCGAGTACTGAAAAACAAAAAGACTTGTCCCGCCTGTTGTATAATCAGCTAAAGGAGATGGGCGCACAGAACGTCACTATGGACAATCACGGATATGTGTATGCCACAATACCGTCCAATATGCCGCAAAGCAAATTCACATTGGGTTTTATTGCACACGTGGACACCTCTCCTGCTGTAAGCGGAGCTAATGTTAAGCCGTGTATTACCAATAATTACAAGGGTGAAGATATTGTGCTCAAAGGCTGTACTTTGTCCCCGCGCGACTTTCCTACCCTTTTGGACAACGTTGGCAAGACAATAATAACATCGGACGGCACAACTTTACTTGGCGCGGACGACAAAGCAGGCGTAGCCGAGATAATGGATATGGCAGAACGTCTGCTCACCAACCCAAGTATCAAACACGGTACAATAAAGATTGCCTTTACCCCCGACGAAGAAGTGGGCAACGGCACTGCATACTTTGACGTCAAAGGTTTTGGTTGCGATGGTGCATACACTGTAGACGGTGGAGAGTTGGGCGGTATGGAGTACGAAAACTTCAATGCTGCGTCTGCCGATATTATTATCAATGGTCTGTCCGTACACCCCGGCAGTGCAAAAGGATATATGAAAAACGCAGTACTTATCGGTATGGAGCTGCAATCAATGTTGCCCGTGTTTGACAATCCTATGTACACTGAAGGCTACGAGGGCTTTTATCACTTGGAACACTTTGACGGCTCGTGCGAACACGCCAAAATGTTTTACATCATACGTGACCACGACAAAGAAAAGTTTGAGGCAAAAAAGCAGTTTATCAAGCAGTGTGTCAAACATCTCAACACCAAGTACGGCAAAGATACTGTGGAGATAAAAGTGACAGACAGTTATTACAATATGAAAGAAAAACTTACTCAGTCTATGCACTTGGTGGACAATGCCAAGCAGGCTATGAGTATGTGTGGAATATCACCGTGCGTGCGCCCCATAAGAGGCGGTACGGACGGAGCAATGTTATCCTACAAAGGTTTGCCTTGTCCCAATCTGTTTACGGGTGGATACAACTATCACGGCAGATACGAGTATATACCATACGAAGATATGCAAAAAGCAGTGGAAGTGCTGTTGAAGATAGTGGATATTTACAAGGACAGATAACTAATACAACCTTTTATCACACTTCAAGTGTGTCTATTAAGCCACAAACACAATACAATTACAAAACGCAACTGCGGTTACCTATTTGCCACAGTTGCGTTTTTTTGTTGTATCAATTTTTTACTAAGCTAATAACAAATTGTATATTGTGCAAATTTCTGTACTGCAGTTGTGCAGTTGCCATTGTTGCATACAATCAATCAGCTGTCTAAGCGATAAGTTTGCGTTGTTAATGTATTCAACAAACTATCTGCCCACTTCGGTGTTGTCTGTTCTGCGGTCACGCAAGTCCTCAATAGGGTGTATGGCTGTTTCGTAACGGTAGTCTTTGCCCGAATCGGCAATATACTTGGCAATAACACCGTGACTTGCCACGTTGCGCACATTATCGTTTATTTCACGTTGGTATTCAAAGAAAGGATAATCGTGCTCCAACTTGGATACGTCTATATACTCTTCCTTTTTGCCCGTGTTGTTGACGGTATCTTTTATTACCTGACGCACATACTCAATGTTGTTATCAAAAGTTATTAGCTCAGGAAACTCTCCTTTGGGTATTACCTGTTGCCATACTTTGTTTTCGTACCTTTCCAACATAGATGCCGCAGTATGCAGATGTAGCAACTCTGTGTTAAAGTGCTCTTCCCAAATATTTTTGATATATTTATCCTTCTCGTTTTGCCACAAACTGTAGTACAAGTAGCACTCTGTATATTCTTGACTAAGCAGTCTTTCCGCCCAAGTCAGATTGGCGTCCATCAGTCCGCCGTACATGGTTACGTGCTGTTCTTCAATCATACCTATTTCTGTTATCAACTGCCTGCCCAACTTGTTGGGATAAAAGCCTGCTTGATTCATATAATAGTTCATAGTTTGCTGTTCGGCTGCTGTGATGATAGCTATGTGCAGATTGGTAAGCATATTGGCACGTTTGCCGTTGACAAAGCGTTTGACATCGTCATGAGGGTGGCGGTGGTGCGCTATTGTCGGTCGTGCAGGCATAATTTCGGTAAGCTGTCCTACAATATGCTCAGCCTCTATGCCTTTGTCCATTTCCAAAAGGTCTGCGTACCTGTACAGATGGTCAAAGTCTTCCAACAAGGCAAAGTCCAACGCCTGTTTTACGTATTTGTCCGACTCACTTTTTGCAAAGCTTGCAGTCAGTTCTACGGCAAGTTGTTCGTAGCCTATGGTGTGTTCCAATATACCTTCGTTGATAGGCTTCAATGCGGCAATACGTTTTTGCTGTTGTTGTTCTTGCTTACGCAGTACGGCAAGCTCGCGCCTTGCGTCATTGTCGGCAATAGTGCGGTGCATTTGGTGGTCTGATGTTATTGCGCTAAACTCAGCGCCGTTGGCAAGTATAACGTTCAAACGTGTGTGTGGATCTACCGATTGTTTGTCGTAAGGCTTTGGGCATAGCTTGTCCCAATCGTAGTAGTGCTCGCTTACTTTAAGCGGATGTTCGTTAAACGGATTGAAGCTCATTGTGTCCTCCTTTCTCTGTTAAAATATTATTGACGCAAAATGCGCTTTTAATACTGAGAGCGGCTACTTTTTAATGCAATCTTTGTAGTATTATTTGTGTAATAATAACCACCAAAACGACATTTTAACGGCAAGTATTTTGCTTTTGAAAAGGAATATACCGCAAAAGTCACACATACATTACTTATGTCGAATGCTTGTCCGTTTCATACTCAATGTGAAACAAGTTGTCCACTTTTTATGTGGATAAATGTGGATAACTATGTGGATAAGTGTACAACTACGCACATTTTTGTGCAAAAGTTGTCGAAAATACCCGAAAAAAGAGGTTTTTGCGGAGGTGCCTACATTGTCAAAGAAATTGCGCGTGTTGTTGATTAACAAAGGTATGGCGACTTTGTTGGTGGCAGTGCTTGTTGTTGCAGAAACAGTAATTGCCGTACTGTTGTCTGTGTCTTTGATGGGCGACGGCAAAAATATTGCTATACTCGATTACACTGTAGTTATAGATGCAGGTCACGGAGGTATAGACGCAGGTGTGACAAGTAACAACGGCACCAAGGAAAGTGAACTCAACCTCAGTTACGCCAAGACATTGGGGCAGTATTTTGCCGATGGCGGCTTTAACGTAAAATATACGCGTACAGATGACGGCGGTTTGTACGGACTGCCTACAAAGGGTTTCAAAATGCGTGATATGCAGGCGCGGAGAGATATTATTGCCAAGTCCGGTGCGGATATTGTAATAAGTGTGCATATGAACAAGTATCCATATGACAGCAGCCGCAAAGGTCCGCAAGTGTTTTTTCAGAGCAATGACGAGCAAGGCAAAGCACTTGCCAACAGTGTACAACTTGCGCTCAACGATATGACGGGCAACAGTCACGAGGCGTTGGCAGGGGATTTTTATATATGTCGTACAAGCGAGATGCCCGCAGTAATAGTGGAGTGCGGCTTTTTGAGCAATGCGGAGGAAGAACAGTTGTTGCTTTCTGATGAGTACCGTGACAAACTGAGTATGACCATATACAGGGGTGTAATGTTGTATTTGTATTCGCTGTAAACCTAAGCCACGAAAAAGTGTACGTGTGCGTTGAGTATGTCTTATATACTTATCAATACTTTGTTGAGTATTGAGGTAATAGGCGCGTGCAACTACATGGCGGTGTAGGTCAACTGCTTGCCAAATAAGCTGTTTGGCTGTACAATACTAATATGTACAGCAATATAGTTACCAAGTATCTGGATAGTCTTTCCATACAATATACGCTTTTGCGTCATCCTGCCGTTGTCACTACAGAGCAATCACACGAGATTGTGGTAGTGGATAATTGTTGTTCGTGCAAAAGTCTGTATGTAAAGGACAAAAAAAGTCCGCGCACCTTTCTTGTGGTGTTGCCTTTTGACAAACGTGCCGATATGCGAGGATTGGCAAGCTATGTAGGTACACAGAAGTTTGAATTTGTCACCGAAGAACAGCTGTTTGAAGATTTGGGAGTGCATAGAGGTTCGGTGTCGCCCTTTGCCTTTCTCAACGAAAAGTGCAACACAATACCGCTACTCATCGACCGCACGCTGTGGGAGAGTAGCCGCATAAAGTTTCACCCATGTGACAACACGGCAACGGTGGTGTTGTCAACTGCCGACTTCAAACGCTTTTTGCAAGCAATCAACAAGCAAGTAATTGTGGTGGAATAATTTTTTGCAGTTATTTTTAGATAGGTATTGAGTATAGACCTTTTGTGTGCTATACTAATAGCATACCTAACTTGTAAGGAGGTAACTATTATGGCAAAAAGAAAAGGTTATCTAAACGCAAGTATGGGTTGGCTGCTCAACCTTATATTTGCTATTATTCCCGTAACGTCGTGGATAATGGGAGGTATTACCCGCATACAGAGAGGACATTTGATTGCAGGCATACTCCAATTACTGTTGATAGGTGAAGTAATCTTCTACATTGTCGACCTTATCACTGTTATTTTCAGCGGCGATCTTACTGTATTTGCATAATTTAGTTTTTTGTAGCATTGCTCTCAAAATGTTTGCATTTTGAGAGCAAATGTTTTATAATGCTAACAGTTATATTAGGAGGTAATTTTCTATGTCCAAAAAGACATCGTCATCCACGTCTTCTACGTCCTCTTCGAGCAGCCGTTCTCATAGCGGTATCAGCCTCAACAAAGTCAGCTTCTATACTTTGGTAATTGCAGCAATGCTTTATCTTGTGGCTATGATACTTAGCTTGCTCAAAGTCAATGCAACTGTAGTTATGGTATTGCAAAACATTGCTTTGGCATTTATGGTGATTATCGTTGCTATCTTGTCTTGGAGATACGTTGCTCACAGACCTATGGTATGGAAAGTGTTGTACATATTGGTGTTGTTGGTAATTATTGCCTGCATCATCGTACCTTTGGTTGCGTAATAGCTTAATTTAGGACACAAAGTGCGTTGGCAAAGCCCGACGCACTTTTTTTGTCACCAACAAGTCATTGCTTGACTAAGTTGAGACAATAATATACAATTAACAGGCAATCAAAACTACAGGAGGAAAAACAATATGAACAGCTATACACCTAAAGGCGTATGTTCACGTCAGATAGATTTTGAAGTAAAAGACGGCAAAGTATACAATGTGCATTACACGGGAGGTTGCAACGGCAATCTCAAAGGCATAGGCAGTCTTGTGGAAGGTATGGAGATAGACGAAGTAATAAAACGTCTTGAAGGCACAAAGTGCGGTATGAAGGCTACAAGTTGCCCCGACCAATTAGCTAATGCGCTAAAAGAATACAAAGCAAAGCATGTTAAATAGTGTAGTTGTGGCACAATGTTGCAATAGGCAATGCTAAAATGTTTTTGTTAAATGGATTGTATTTAACAACAGTAGTTTGTACAACAAAATACCCCGTCAGGCTCAATGCGCTTGACGGGGTAATTTTTGTATTGTGTGTTTTGCTTTTAGTCAGCAAAGTTCTTAAAGTAGTTTTGGATAAGAATAACGGGAGTACCTTTGTCGCCGCTACCGCTTGTAAGGTCTGCAAGGCTGCCGAGCAAGTCGGTAAGTTGTCTTGGTGTAGTGCCTTGACTCTTGATATTGTTGACCATATCGGCTTCTTTGTGCTTAATAAGGTCTTTCATAGCTTCAACGGCTTCTTCACCGCTAAGGTTAGCAATGTCGTTGTCGGCAATGTACTTTAGTTTCAATTCGTTGGGCTTGCCTTCCAATCCCTTTGTATATGCAGGAGAGCATACAGGATCTGCCAACTCCCAAATACCGCCTACGGGATCTTTGAAAGCGCCGTCACCATAAACCATACATTCTATATTTTTGCCTGTTTTTTGTTGCAACAATTTTTGAAGATTGTCTACAAAAATTTGTGCGTCGCGCGGGAACAGTTTTACGCTGTTGGTGGTGGCAAGGTTGCTACCCAATACGCCGTATTCGGCATTGTAGCCCGAACCGTCAACAGACTGTGTAAGTATCTCGTCAAGACTTACTACCTTTTTTGCGTCGTTTTTCAAAAGCAACTTCTTGGTACGTTTTCTGCTGTGAATATCTGCGTTAATTACATATTTTGTGTGTTTCAATATCTCGCAAGGATTGTTAGCAAGTATTATCTCGCAGTTGTTTGCCATATTGCGATAGTACTCAATGTAGTCTACCCCTGTAAAGGTGTGTCTTACATCGCCAAACACTTTGCGAAACTCGGCTTCGGTAAACACATCTGTATATGGATTGACCGCTTTGTCCATCAACACGTCGAGGGATACAAAGCTGTTGCCCACTTCGTCCGACGGATACGCAAGCTGAATAATCAATTTTTTGACGCCCATCGATATACCTTTTAGTATCATAGAAAAGCGGTTGCGAGAAAATATTGGCAGTATCAAACCTACCGTATTGTCGCCAAACTTAGCTTTGACGTCAGCAGCAATTTGCTCTGCTGTAGCATAGTTGCCTTGCGCACGTGCAAGTACTGCTTCTGTCACTGCAACAACGTCTCTGTCTTGCAGTTGATAACCGCCTTGTTTTGCGGCATTGACAACGCAGTCTGCCACAATGGTGGTAAGGTCATCGCCTTTTCTGATAATAGGTGTTCTTATACCTCTCGATATGGTGCCCTGATAGTCCATATTATGCCTCCGTAGTGATGCAAAAGTATCGAAACAATCGACCTTGCATACTTTAGCACTTCCTATATCGTTTGTCAATTATATTTGTTTTGCTTTGCATTGCACAAACATCTTTTTTTATTGACCTTGCACGCTTTGCCAAAAATCGGCACAAAAGAAAGTGTAGTTGTCTATTTACAATATAGGTGCGTTGTGTTATAATAATCGTATGTCCTTACAACAAAAAGATATAGTAATTACGGACATTTCTCAGTCCGTTTTCAGAGCCAAAGTTTACAATGGCGATACTGTGCCAAGCACAACTACAAGGCGTACTGTTGAAGAAGGCTATCGTTTGACCGACGTCACAATGTGCTTGCACAACGGTACACACATAGATGCGCCGTCGCATTATTTGCCGAGCGGCAACAATATCGAAAGTATCAACTTACACAAATGTATGGGCAAATGTTACCTTTTGCGACACAACGGCGACATTACGGCACAAGTAGTGCAACAGCTTGTGCCCCAAGATGTTACACGTCTGTTGCTTGACGGCAAGTGCCTCATTGTGCCAGACGGTGCAAGGGCAATAGCCGAGCGCGACATTGTGCTTGTAGGCATAGGCAGAGCAAGCGTTGCGGCAGAACACTGCTGTACTGAAGTGCATCGCATTTTGTTGCAACAAGATATAGTTGTGTTGGAAGGCTTGTCAATGCGCCAAGTGCAACAAGGCTATTACCGCTTGTATGCTTTCCCCGTCAATTTTGAAGGGTGTGAAGCAGCGCCTGTTAGAGCAGTGCTTACCAACGAAGATAGTTGAAAGCAATTTTGTTGCAATTAACATAGTGATTTTTTGTATAGAGGGAAGTGAAAATAGATGCTTGAGACAAAACTTTTGTCTTTTACCCAACAGCATTTGACAGAGGCAGGCACAATTATCCGTCAGGGCGGACTTGTTGCCTTTCCTACCGAGACAGTGTACGGTTTGGGCGCTAACGCTTTGGACGCCAACGCTGTGTCAGATGTGTTTCGTGCTAAGGGCAGACCGTCGGACAATCCGTTGATAGTGCACGTATATTGCAAGGAGCAGATATACGAGATAGCAAATAGCGTAAGTGACGACGCGTTGAAAGTAATAGACCACCTTATGCCGGGCAGTGTAACAATAGTGTTGCCCAAAAAGGCAGACGTTGTGCCCGATTGCGTAACTGCAGGCCTTGCAACAGTTGCGGTGCGTATGCCGCTGTCCCAAGAGGCAAGGCAGTTTTTGCAATATTGCAAAGTGCCTGTTGCAGCACCAAGTGCCAATACTTCTACCCGTCCAAGCCCCACAACATGGCAGGCAGTCAATGAGGATATGAGTGGCAAGATAGATGCAATATTGTGTGGCAAGGCGTGTGACGTAGGTATAGAGTCCACTGTGTTGGATTTGACAAGCGATACACCGCGTATTTTGCGTCCGGGTATAGTTACCGCTTCGCAGATTGAGGCAATTATTGGTAAGTCTGTTGTTGTAATTACCAACCCAAAGGAAAAAGTCAATTCGCCCGGAGTGAGGTACAAACACTATGCACCCAAGTGCGATATGGTGCTAAACCTTGACGGCGACATTGCAAAACTTTGCAATTACTACGACCAATGCGTGGAAAAAGGGCAAAAGCCTGTGCTTTTGGTGCAAGACGTTGCTAAGTACGGCAATCGTCAATGCTATCCGTTGGGCGAGACGGACGAGCAAGTTGCCCACAATCTGTTTGCGGCGTTGCGTCATTGCGAAAAGCGATATGACATAATAATTGCAAGTTACACAGGCAAAGGCGAAGTAGCAGACAGTGTAATCAATCGTATTACCAAGTCCGCAGGTCAAAAAATAATATAAATATAGTTGTCAATACTTAAGTGTTGCGTTTGTTGGCGTTTTGTATATTTGCGTAAGTTGTATGCACTTGACAGTTGATTGACCTATATTGCCGTATAAACATTGTGCAACAAACAACATACTACATAATAAGGAGAATACTCTCAATGAAAATATCTATGGCGTGTGATCACGGCGGCTATTTACTCAAAAAACATATCAAACAGTATTTGACCAACAAAGGTTACCAAGTAGTGGACTTTGGCACATACGACACTCAGTCGTGCGATTATCCGGACTTTGCGGCCAAAGCGTCACAAGCGGTAAGTAGCGGAGAGTGTGACAAGGGTGTAGTAGTTTGTACTACAGGGATAGGTGTATCCATAGTTGCCAACAAAGTAAAGGGTGTAAGATGTGCATTGTGTCTTAATGCCGATATGGCAGAGATGACGCGCCGTCACAACAACGCTAACGTATTAGCAATGGGTGCAAAGTACGTGGACAATGCACTTGCACAAAGTATAGTGGACAAGTTTTTGTCTACCGAGTTTGAAGGTGGCAGACACCAGAGACGTTTGGACAAAATTACTGCTTTGGAAAAAGCAGAACTTTGAGCATAACAATGTATGTATCAGCAAATTGCTGATTGAAGGAGAGCATTATGGTAGAAGACGTAGTCAATTCCATCATAGAAGCAGAGGACAAAGCCAAGCAAAAAATTGCTTTGGCAGAAGAACAGGCGGCTAAGATAGTAGAAGAGGCAGAAAAACTTGCCGAAACATATCAACACCGCAACATAGCAACCAACAGACAGAAAGTGCAGACCAACAATGCAAAAGCAATAGAAACTGCCAACAAAAAAGCAGAAGAACAGTTGCAAAAGCTACGTGCTGAGGTGGACGAAAGCCTCAAAGACAATGTTAAGCGTCTGCCGCAAGCTGTCAAACTGATATTGGAGAATATAGTGTAATGTCAATAGTCAAAATGAAAAAACTCACGCTTGTGGGTTTGGTCAAAGATAAGGACAAGCTGTTTGACGCCATTATCAAAAGCAAAGCTGTACAGCTGTACGACGTTGACGACATACAAGAGGACAGCAAAAAGGTATCGAGCGACAGAGAAAAGTTGTTGGAGCAACTTACAGACATACAGAGTGTTGTAGAGTATGTGTGTACCGAGGTCAAAGCGTACAATGCCGACAACAAATCTACAAAAAACTTTCACAAAGTAGAGTTGGAGCGTCCTACGGTCAGCCGTCCCTTTGTAGAGATGAGCTATCAGCAGTTTGTGGATATGTATTCGGACTATCAACCTTTGCTACAGCATGCACAAACAGTCAAGCAAATGCGAGATAAGCGCATAGAGCTGACTGTTGAGCTCAATAAGCTCAATCAACAGTTGTCTAAGTTGCAACTATATCGCAATTTGCGTCACCCTACGGGTTACTACTGCGACACGGCAAGCAGCTTTGTGCGATTGGGCACAGTGCCGCTTAGCTCGCTAAGTATGTTGAAACAATTATCTGCCCAATATGAGTTGTCAAGCATAACCGAGCTCGACCGTGACAGCGACTTTGCGTTGGTGGTGGTAGTGGCGCATCGCAGTCAACAGCAGTTTATCGAACAACTCAGTTCTACGGGCTTTGCAACAAGCACCATCAAGTCGGACGTATTGCCGTCTGTTGAGATATCACTTGTCAACAAGCAGATAGAATACACCAACAAGCAGATTGCTGAGTGCGTACAAAAGATTGTTGATTGTGCACCGTATGTGCGCCAGTGGGAAATACTTACCGACTACTTGGAATTGCAGATAAAAAAGCGTGTTGCTTACGACGGTATGCAAAGGACGGAGACGACCTTCGTGTTGCAGGGGTACTATCCTGTGACAGACGAACAAAAAATAATGTCCTTGATTGCAGATGTCAGCGATGATGTGGTAGTGTACACCGATGAAGTGGCAAAGGACGAAGAAGCACCCACGCTTGTCAAAAACAACAAATTGGTGTCCAACTTCGAGCAAGTTACCAATATGTACACGCCACCTAAGTATCACGAAGTAGATCCCAACCCTATGATGAGTTTCTTCTACTTTATCATATTTGGTCTTATGGTTGCCGATATGGGGTACGGACTTATATTGCTTTTGGCAGGCGTTATAGGCAGATTGGCAATTAAGCAGGACACAGGCACAAGACGACTGCTGTCGTTGTTTGGCGTGTGCGGTGTTGCGGCAATAGGTGTGGGAGCATTGTATGGCAGTGCGCTCAGCTATCCGCTGTATACAGGCGTACTTCCCGATCCTTCCAAGTACCCTACTACAACAATGGTGATATGTCTGTTGTTTGGCATAGTGCACCTTATGGCAGGTATACTGCTAAGTGCTGTCAAACAGTGGCGCAACAAAGAATATGTAGGTGCTATCTGCGTGTCGGGTATGTGGCTGTTGTTTTTTGGCGGGTTGTTTGCCTTTGTGTTGCAAGCGGCATTGCAATTTATGGACTATCCGCAGTTCAATAGCATAGTATTGCCCTCGCTTGTTGGCACAATAGGTATGTACACCATGATTGGTAGCCTTGTAATTATCGTTTTGTGCGCAGGCTACAACCGCAAAGGCTTTGGCAACAAATTGATTGCCGGCTTTGGCAGTATATATGGCATACTCAATTATTTTGGCGACGTTATGAGCTATATTCGTATATTCGGTCTTATGTTGTCGTCAGCAATGATGGGCGTTGTCATCAACGATATGGCAAATATGGTTGCAGGCAACGGCGTAGTAGGTATGATGCTGTCCTTTGTACTGTTGGCGTTTGCACACTTGTTCAACCTTGTTATAGGCGTACTTGGTGTGTATATCCACGACGGCAGATTGCAGTACGTAGAGTTTTTTGGCAAGTTCTACGAAGGTGACGGACAGTTGTTTGTACCCTTTGGCAGTGATATGAAACACACGTTGATTACCGACAAGTAATTGGCGTAGATATATTAAACAACAATTTTCGGAGGAAAAATTAGTATGAACGGTATGACGATAGGTATTATCGGTTTGGCATTGACCGCTATTTTGTGCGGTATAGGTTCGGGCTTTGGTCTCAAATTTACAGGCGCAGCGTCCGCAGGCGTATTGAGCGAAGATCCCAAAAAATTCAGCAAAGTAATAGTGTTGTCACTGTTGCCCGCAACGCAAGGTTTGTACGGCTTTGTTATTGCAATTATGGGTATGTCTTATCTTCCCACCGCACAAATGACAGCAGAAGCTGCTCTTGCACAAGGTTGGGGCGTGTTTGGCGCAGTTATGCCTATGGCAATAGTAGGTTGCTTGTCAGCAATACTTCAAGGCAAGACAAGTGCAAGCACAATTATGGCAGTAGGCAAAAAACCCGAGATTGCCGGCAAATCTATTTTGTTCCCTGCAATGATAGAGTTTTACGCTCTGCTTGGATTGGTTGTGTCCATCATGTTGTTGGGCGCACTGTAAGATTGACAAATTAGTCACAACATTGATATTGAAAAATAGGACAAGGTGATTGTTCATGGACGGAAAAGAAAAAATAATTGCCCGTATCTTGGAGGACGCAGACGCAAAGTGTCAGTCCATCTTAGACGAGGCTAACAAAAAAGCCGACGCTATATCTGCGCAAAGTCAGCAGACTGTAGCCGCAGAGCGAGTTTTGCTCGACCAAAAGCTCAAAGCCTCTGCAGAGACAACATTGCGCAACGCATTATCCAACGCAAAGTTGGAGGGCAGAAAATATCTGCTCCAACAAAAGCAGGCATTGATAGACAAGGCGTATGACGGTGCACTCGACAATCTCAGACAGATGAGTGGCAAGCAGTACACGGCCTTTGTAGTCAAATTGCTCAGCAAATACGCTGAGGACGGCGAAGTAGTGCGTATAAGCAAGCGTGACGCCAATGTTATCACTCAGACTGTAATTGAGCAGAGTGGCAAACGCCTTACTTTGTCCAAGCAATATGCCGACATAGACGGTGGCGTGTTGCTCGAAGGCGACGGTTATGACAAAAATTTATCTTTGACTGCGCTTGTGCGCTATGCACGCCAAAACACAGATATGAGCGTAGCAAAGATATTGTTTGGAGAATAAACAATGAAGACAGACAATTACTTTGCCAATGGCAGAGTAGCGGTATTATCCACCCGACTGTTGACTGAGGACAAGCTGTTGCACATAGCCGAATGCAACGAGCTGTCCGAGGCACTTAAGGCATTGTATGAGACAGGATATGCCGACGGTACTACGTTGGACAATGCAAGCGAGTATCAGAAGTTGTTGGACATCGAGCTCAACAAAGTGTGTGGCGAAGTGCGCACGCTTTCGTCCGACCAACGCACAACAGAATACTTTCTTGTCAGCTATGATTACACCAATGCCAAAATACTGATGAAAAGCAAGTACGCGCGTACAGACGGTGTCGAACAGTGCTTTGCCTGCGGTAAGATAGCCCCGCAAACTTTGCAACAGCTTATCAACAACGACGACTACGACAGCTTGCCCAAGCCTATGGCTGATGCGTTGATGTATATAGACCAGCAGTATGCCAACGGCAATCGTTCGCCCGTTGTGGTGGACATGGCTTTGGACAAGGCAATGTATGCAGATATGTGCATACGAGCCAACAAAAGCAGTTGGAAGGCTTTGAAAGAGTATTTTAAGACAGAGGTGGACTGCCTCAACCTGCTTACCTTTTTTAGAGCAAAGCGAGCAGGCTATGACGTCAATAGGTACGAGCAACTGATAGTTGATGGTGGAGATATATCCAAACAAAGTCTTGTTGAGGCGTACAATACAGGCTATGACAAATTGCGTGACATTTTGTATTACAGTAATTTCAGACCACTTGTAGATACGCTTATACAATGTTGGGAGCAGGGCTATTTTGCCCCTGCCGAAAGTGCAATTTATTCGTCAAAACGCAAAATAATTGACGAGCATGCAGACAGTCTCACTGTTCAGCCCCTTGTCAAATACTATCTTGACAAGGTGAGAGAAGCCGACGCTTTGCGCCATGTGCTTATTGCAGTCAAAAGCAAATTGGACAAAAGCATTGTCAAAGAGCGGTTGAAGGAGTTGTATGAATAACAGAGTAGCAGTTATTGGAGACAAAGATAGCATAACGGCGTTTCGTGCGGCAGGATTGGAAGTATTTGACGCCACTACAGCACAAGAGGCAGAAAAGTTGATAAAGCAACTTACTGACGAGCATTTTGCCGTTATATTTATTACCGAGCAGTTGGCAGTGGGCATATCTGATACCTTAGCCAAAGCCAAGGTAAAAGCATACCCTGCAATAATACCTATACCCAATGCAGACGGTAGCAACGGTTACGGTATGTCGGGTATCAAAAAGGACGTAGAAAAAGCTATCGGTACAGATATTTTATTCAAAGAGGATTAGACAGTATATGACAGGACGAGTTATTAAGGTCAGCGGACCGTTGATTGTAGCCGAAAATATGTCTGACGTGCATATTTATGACGTGGTAAAAGTAGGCGACAAAAAACTTATCGGCGAAATAATAGAGTTGCGTGGCGACAAAGCCTCCATACAGGTATATGAAGAAACGGCAGGTCTGAAAGTGGGTGACGAAGTATATTCTACAGACGCACCTTTGTCTGTAGAATTGGGACCGGGACTTGTGGAAGGAATATTTGACGGCATACAGCGTCCGCTCAAAACTTTGCAAGAGTTGTCGGGCGACAGAATAGGCAGAGGTGTGGAAGCCAACGCATTGTCGAGGACAGCATTGTGGAAGTTTGTGCCCACAGTCAAAGCGGGCGACAAAGTAATGGCAGGCGACGTACTTGGTACAGTTAAGGAAACAACAGTAGTATTGCACAAAATCCTTGTGCCGTACGGTGTTGAGGGCGTTGTCAAAAGTGTGGTCAAAGAGGGCGAATATACAGTAGAACAAACTATTGCCGTAGTAACAACCGATAAGGGCGAGCAAAAGCTCACTATGATGCAAAAGTGGCCTGTTCGTCGCGGACGTCCGTACAAACAAAAGATGCCTCCGCAGTTGCCATTGGTAACAGGACAAAGAGTAATAGATACCCTTTTCCCTTTGGCAAAAGGAGGTGTGGCGGCAGTGCCCGGACCGTTTGGCAGTGGCAAAACAGTTGTTCAGCATCAGCTTGCAAAGTGGGCTGACGCACAGATAATAGTTTATGTAGGTTGTGGCGAACGTGGCAACGAGATGACGGACGTACTCAACGAGTTCCCCGAGCTGAAAGATCCTCAGACGGGCGAACCGCTGATGAAACGTACTGTACTTATTGCCAACACAAGCGATATGCCCGTTGCCGCACGTGAAGCGTCCATATATACAGGTATTACCATTGCAGAGTACTTCCGTGATATGGGCTATTCGGTAGCAATTATGGCGGACAGTACTTCTCGTTGGGCAGAGGCGTTGCGTGAGATGAGCGGACGTTTGGAAGAAATGCCCGGTGAAGAAGGCTATCCTGCTTATCTTGCAAGTCGTATTGCAGAGTTTTACGAACGTGCAGGTATAGTCAAAGTGCTTGGCAGCAGCGATACAGTGGGCGCAATATCGGCAATAGGTGCAGTATCTCCTCCGGGTGGCGACCTTAGTGAACCGGTAACGCAAAGTACTCTACGTATTGTCAAAGTATTTTGGGGATTGTCCTCCGCTTTGGCATACAAACGTCACTTCCCTGCTATCGATTGGCTACAAAGCTATTCGCTGTACGATGACAAATTGGAAAATTGGTACAACGAAAATGTTGCCGAAGACTTTGTCAAACTGAAAGGTGAGTTGACCTTCATTTTGCAGGAAGAGAGCCGTTTGCAAGAAATTGTGCGTTTGGTTGGTGTGGACGCTTTGGGCGGTATGGACAGATTGACGTTGGAAACAGCAAGGTCCATACGCGAAGATTATCTGCATCAAAACGCTTTCCACGAAGTAGACACATATACGTCGCTTCATAAGCAGTACAAGATGATGCGCTTGATACTTGACTTCTATCACTTGTCTGTGGACGCTATGAAGCAGGGGGTAGAGTTGGACGACTTGTTGAAGTTGCCCGTAAGAGAGCAGATTGGCCGTGCAAAATACGTGGAAGAAAAACATCTTGACAGATTGGACGATATCTTGCGCAAGATGCGTACAGATATAGGTGCGTTGGTCAATAAAGGAGAGTAATAGGGCAAATGTTAAAAGAGTATAAGACAATCAAAGAAGTGGTAGGACCGTTGATGCTTGTCGATCACGTCAGCGGTGTTGCCTACAACGAGCTTGTGGAGATTGAGGAGCGTGACGGTGGTGTGCGCAAAGGTAAAGTGTTGGAAGTCAACGGCGACCGTGCGCTTGTGCAGTTGTTTGAAAGTACGCAAGGTTTGCAGGTAAGTACTTCCAAAGCACGCTTTTTGGGCAGAAGTCTGGAACTTGGCGTGTCCGAAGACATGCTTGGCAGAGTATTCAACGGTATGGGACAGCCTATAGACGGTGGCGCACCCATAATACCCGACAAACGTATGGATATCAACGGTAGCCCTATCAATCCTTATGCAAGAGATTACCCCAACGAGTTTATACAGACGGGCGTATCGGCTATTGACGGGCTCAACACACTAGTCAGAGGACAAAAGTTGCCTGTGTTTTCGGCAAGCGGTTTGCCTCACGCACAGTTGGCAGCGCAGATAGCAAGACAAGCGCGCGTATTGAAAGATGACGAAAAGTTTGCCGTAGTGTTTGCGGCAATAGGTATTACCTACGAAGAAGCAGAGTTTTTTATCAGCGACTTTACCAAAACGGGCGCTATCGAACGTGCAGTGTTGTTTGTCAACCTTGCCAACGATCCTGCAATCGAGCGTATCAGTACTCCCCGTATGGCATTGACTGCGGCAGAATACCTTGCTTTTGACAAGGGTATGCAGGTGCTTGTAATTATGACGGACATCACCAACTATGCAGAAGCCTTGCGTGAAACAAGCGCGGCGCGCAAAGAAGTACCAGGCAGACGTGGTTACCCCGGATATATGTACACCGACCTTGCGTCCATGTACGAGCGTGCAGGACGTATTCACGGTAGCAATGGCAGTATAACGCAAATACCCATTCTGTCCATGCCCGAAGACGACAAAACTCACCCAATACCCGACCTTACGGGATACATCACTGAAGGACAGATAATATTGTCGCGTGATTTGTACAAGCGTGGCTACAATCCGCCTATAGACGTGTTGCCCAGTCTTTCTCGTCTTAAGGACAAGGGTATAGGCAAGGGCAAGACTCGTGAGGATCACGCAAGTACTATGAACCAGCTGTTCAGTGCGTATGCTCAGGGCAAAGAGGCTAAGGAACTTGCAACAATACTTGGCGAAAGCGCATTGTCCGATACGGACAAGTTGTATGCAAAGTTTGCTGTAGAGTTTGAAAAACAGTATATCAATCAAGGTTTTACAACCAACCGCAGTATAGAAGAAACTTTGGATTTGGGTTGGAAACTGTTGGGCATACTTCCTCGCAGTGAGTTGAAACGTATTCCCGATCCTATGTTGGATAAGTACTACCAACCTTACGTTGAATAGTTGAGCGGAGTGTTAAGATGGCTATACAAAACGTCAACCCCACACGTATGGAGATGAAACGTCTTAAAGAGCGTTTGAAGACTGCCACGCGTGGACACAAATTGTTAAAAGACAAAACGGACGAAATGGTACGGCAATTTATCTTGCTTGCGCGTGAAAACAAGCGTTTGCGCAGCGAGGTAGAAAGCCAACTTTCTGACGCCTTGAAAAACTTTATGTTGGCAAAAACTGTTGCCGACACACGTGTGGTGGAAGAAGCGGTAATGATGCCTTCTCGCAGAGTGGAACTTCAATGTACCAAGCGCAATCTTATGAATATAGGCGTACCGCACATTGAGGTAAAGCAGGACACTGCGGGCGAACTGTACCCATACAGCTTTTTGTCCGTCACCTCACGTCTGGACGACAGTGTGGCAACTTTGGACAAACTTATTGTATCGCTTATCCAACTTGCCGAAGTGGAAAAGACGTGCAATATGTTGGCAGAAGAAATAGAAAAAAACAAACGCCGTGTCAATGCATTGGAAAACATCATGATACCGCAGATGGAAGAAACCATCAAATATATAGAAATGAAGTTGGACGAAAACGAACGTGCGTCTACCGTCCGCCTTATGAAGGTAAAAGATATTATTGCTAAGCAACAACAAAGTTATTGATAGGGTAGTGCTATTATGAAAGTTTTGTTACTCAATGGTAGTCCGCATATCAACGGTTGCACATTTACTGCACTTAAGGAAGTTGCAGATTGGCTCAACCGCAACGATATCGACACGGAAATAATGTCCATTGGCACAGTTAAACACGGTTGTATAGCGTGCGGAAAATGCAAAGAGTTGGGACATTGTGTATTTGACGACGACAACGTCAATACCATTGCCGCAAAAATAAGAGAGGCAGACGGCATTGTGGTAGGCTCGCCTGTGTATTATTCCTCACCCAACGGCAGTCTAATTGCCGCACTCGACCGCATTTTTTATAGTAGCGGCAGAGCGTTTGCGCACAAGCCTGCAGCGGCAGTGGTGTCTGCAAGGCGTGCAGGCACAACAACAGCTTTGGACGACATTACAAAGTACTTTACCATTGTGGAGATGCCTGTAGTGTCCTCTACATATTGGACAATGGTGCACGGCAACACGCCCGAACAAGTAAAGCAAGATACAGAAGGACTTGCCACTATGCGCAATCTTGGTATCAATATGGCTTGGCTTATAAAGTGTATTGACGCAGGCAAAAAAGCAGGTGTAGATGTGCCCATTAACAAAAAATAGTGGACACAATATACAACAAATTATATTATTGTTGCGCTTATTTTTGTTTACAAATAAGCGAAAGTTTGTTAAAATAGTAAAAATTCACCTTTCGGGTGAAAACCAAATAGCTTGTAATTGAAAATTGCTTGTGCTTTGCCAAGCAATTTTTTGCTATTATACATCAACAAAATTATAACAAGCGGGAGGAAGTAAAAATGAAGATTATTTATGAAGGGCTTACTTACGACGACGTATTGGTAATACCTGCCAAGTCCAGCACTTTGCCTGCCGAAGTGGATTTGTCCACTACATTGTGCAAAGGTATCAAACTCAATATTCCTTTGATGAGTGCGGCAATGGACACAGTCACTGAGTCAAAATTGGCAATAGCTATGGCGCGCGAAGGCGGTTTGGGCATTATTCACAAAAATATGACTATTGCCGAACAAGCCGACAAAGTGGACAAGGTTAAGCGTAGCGAACACGGCGTCATTACCGATCCGTTTTTCCTTCATCCCCACAACAGCTTATCCGAAGCGTTGGCATTGATGAGCAAATACAAAATAAGCGGTGTGCCCATTGTGGACGACAAGGGACTGCTTGTTGGCATACTTACCAACCGTGACCTGCGCTTTGAAACGGAGTTCAACCAACCTATCGACAACGTAATGACCAAAAAGAATCTTATTACTGCGCACGTTGGTACAGACCTCAAGGAAGCTCAGGAAATTTTGGGCAGACATCGTATAGAAAAGTTGCCTATAGTAGACGAAAAAGGCGTATTGAAAGGTCTTATTACTATTAAGGATATAGAAAAATCTATTCAGTATCCCAATGCCGCAAAGGACAAAAACGGCAGATTGCTTGTTGGTGCGGCAGTAGGCACGGCTGCTAACACTATGGAACGTGTAGACGAGCTGGTAAAAGCTCGTGTAGACGTGCTTGCAGTAGATACTGCGCACGGTCACAGCCGCAAAGTGTTGGACATTGTCAAAGCTATCAAGGCAAAATATCCCAACATACCCGTTATTGGTGGCAACGTGGCAACCCCCGAAGGCACCAAAGCACTTATTGATGCAGGCGCTGACATAGTAAAAGTAGGTATTGGACCAGGCTCCATATGCACTACACGTGTAGTTGCAGGCGTTGGCGTTCCGCAGTTTACTGCAGTATTGCAATGTGCCGAACAAGCAGACAAGTTGGGCAAGACAATCATTGCCGACGGTGGTATCAAGTATAGTGGTGACATTGTCAAAGCTATTGGCGCAGGTGCTGCGTGCGTAATGATTGGTAGCCTGTTTGCAGGTACTACCGAAAGTCCCGGAGAGTTGGAAATTTTTCAAGGCAGAAGTTTCAAAGTGTACAGAGGTATGGGCAGTCTTGGAGCAATGTCTGCAGGTAGCAACGACAGATATTTTCAGGAAGGCACAACCAACGCACAGAAATTTGTACCCGAAGGCGTGGAAGGCAGAGTGCCTTACAGAGGCAGTCTTGGCGATATGATTTATCAGTTGATGGGTGGACTTCGTAGCGGTATGGGCTATGCAGGTCAACCTACCATAGACAAAATGCGCAAAAATGCTCAGTTTGTACGCATCACAGGCGCAGGACTTGTCGAAAGCCACCCCCACGACATCAGCATCACTAAGGAATCTCCCAACTATTCTACCAAAGTACAAGGCTAACAAAGGATACAACAATTATTATGCAAAAAGTATTGATTATCGATTTTGGCGGACAGTATATACAGCTTATTGCAAGAGTGGTAAGAGAACACAATGTATATTGTGAAATTTTGCCATGGACGGCAGACTTTGAGCGTATCAAGGCGTTCAATGCCGACGCAATTATTTTCAGTGGCGGTCCGCACAGCGTCTACGAAGAGGGCGCACCAAAAATATCCGACAAGGTATTTGAGCTCAATGTACCTATACTTGGTATTTGCTATGGTATGCAGTACCTTGCTCACACTTTGGGCGGCAAAGTGGATACTGCCCCCGTGTCCGAATATGGCAAGCAGACAGTTAAGTTTACTAAAGGCAGACTTACCCACGCACTGTCTAAAAGCAGTGTATGCTGGATGAGCCACACCGATTATATATCCCAAGTGCCCAACGGATTTACCGTAGTAGGCAAAACAGAGGGTTGCCCCGTTGCCGCTATGGAAAACGTGGACAAAAATATTTATGGTGTGCAGTTCCACCCCGAAGTAAAGCACACTGTGGAAGGCAGACAACTTATCAAAACATTTTTGTTTGATATCTGCGGATTGAAAGGTGATTGGAATATAGGCAACTTTGTCAACGAAAGTGTAGAGGCATTGCGCAAGAAGATAGGCAACAAGCGTGTTTTGTGTGCATTGTCGGGCGGTGTGGACAGTGCTGTTGCCGCAACGCTTATTCACAAGGCAGTAGGCAAACAGCTTATTTGCGTATTTGTAGACCACGGACTTATGCGCAAGGACGAGGCAAAGGAAGTAGTGCGCGTATTTGGCGAGGAGAGAGGTTTCAACCTTGTTGCCGTCAATGCTGAAGAACGTTTTCTCAACAGACTAAAGGGCGTGGAAGAACCCGAGGCAAAGCGCAAAATAATTGGTGAAGAGTTTATACGCGTATTTGAGGAGCAGGCAAAGAAAATTGGCACCGTAGACTTTTTGGTACAAGGTACAATCTATCCCGATGTTATCGAAAGCGGCAGTGCAACAGGCGACACAATCAAGTCGCACCACAACGTAGGCGGACTTCCGAGCGTAGTGCAGTTTGACGAGATTATCGAGCCTTTGCGTGATTTGTTCAAGGACGAAGTGCGCGAAGTTGGCAGAGCTTTGGGCTTGCCCGACCATATAGTTGACCGTCAACCCTTCCCTGGACCTGGACTTGCAATAAGAGTAATAGGCGACATCACTAAGGAAAAGTTGGACATTTTGCGTGACGCAGATTATATTTTCCGTAGCGAAATTGCCAAAGCAGGTTTGGACAAAGAGATTTGGCAGTACTTTGCCGTACTTACCAACAGCCGCACGGTAGGCGTCATTGGCGACCACCGTACTTACAGATACACTTTGGCTTTGCGTGGCGTGACAAGTACGGACGGTATGACTGCCGATTGGGCACGAATACCCTTTGACGTTTTGGAAACAATATCCAACCATATATGCAACAATGTAAAGGGTGTAGGCAGAGTAGTTTACGACATCACCGCCAAACCCCCTGCCACTATCGAGTGGGAATAACACAAACTATTGCGTGCTGATATGTGCAATCTTGCATATATCGTTTGGCAGTAAATATATGCAGTTATTTGAACAAAAAAAGAGCTGTCGTGCAGTGTTGTGCGATAGCTCCTTTTTGTTGCTGTTGTCAGTGTGGTGTAATTGCTTGTGTTCTTTTATTCTCTTTCTGTTATTAGTGTCAGTTGAGTAGGTAGGTGGTATATTGCTTTTTTCATAAATAGCGGATAGAAATATTCTTCTTTCAGTCGTTCAAACGCTATCCACTCAAAGTAGTGTTGTTTGTCAACTTCTTGTCCGCAAAAGTGTTCGCCTTTTGAAAGCAAGTTGGTATCTGATATATCTATAAGAAAATATATACACAACTCGTGATAGTCAATGCCGCTCACATCTTCTTTGAAAAATGCTTGGTTTAGCCACAAAGGTCTGCTGATACGTGCAGATATTGCTAATTCTTCCTCAATCTCTCTTATTATTGCTTGTTCGGCTGTTTCGCCCATCATTACTCTGCCGCCAGGCAAATAGTAATATGGCGAGCGATAGTCGTGCATACATAGTAGTTTGCCGTTGTTTACAATAACAGCGCATACACGGTAATTAAACTTACCTTTGTCTGTTGCAAAAGAAATGTCCATATTCCAATCTCCGTACATATGTACAATTATACATCTATACAAATTAATCTGCAATATGTAGCACAAAATACTCACAACACAACTCAATGCGCAGTGCACTTTTGCTACTTACTAATTGTAATCGACAACGGTGTTGTATTGTGTAGTAGTGTTACAGCCTTTGCAAAATTCTTGTATAAGCTGTGCACATTATATAAAATGCACATCGCTTGAGCACCATTTGTATTTTGACAAGGCAATGTGTAATTTGTGCAAATTAAAATAAATTGGCACGTATAAAAATATAAACAACTATCTATACTATATACGTAACACCGAGTTAGCGGTGTCGACAAAATTTGAATAACATTTTTATGCACAGTTTACCGTCATGGTGAAAACATTTTTTCACTAAAATTTTGTATAAAAAGTGTCTCAAAATCGTTGACATTTGTATGGCTTGGTGTTATATTTTTATTATAAATTAGCAGTCTACCAATGAGAGTGCTAACAGTCATTTCAACAATTTGACAGCAAGGGTGATAATTATGTTGTCGGACAGAAAGAAAAAAATACTGTGCGCAGTAGTGGACGGATATATAGAGTGTGCTCAACCGATAAGTAGCAAGGAGATACAGCAACATTGTTTGCCCGATTGTTCCTCGGCTACTATTCGCAATGAGCTGTCTGCGTTGGAGAGTATGGGTTATCTCGTACAGCCTCACGTCTCTGCAGGTCGTGTGCCTTCGCAAAAGGCATTTCGTATGTATGTAGACGAGCTTATGAGCGACAGCCCTTTGACGCAGTACGATATAGACGTTATCAACCATTACTTTTCGGGCAAGATAAGTGACATAGAGGACGTTGTAGCGCGCGTAGCACATGTTATTAGCGACGTTACCAACTACACGTCAGTAGTGGTCAAAGAAGACTTGTCCGACAGAATAACAAGTATCAAATTGCTCGACTTGTCCAACGGTAAGATGTTGGTAGTAATTGTTACCGACGCGCGATTGTTGAAGGACGGCATTGTGGATTTGCCGCAAGGTTTTACCGAAGCAATGTTGAAGAGTGCGGAAAATTGGCTCAACAAAATTTTTGTTGGCAAGCATGTTTCCGAATTTCTCAACTTCAAATATCCATACGCGCTTGTCAACAGCGAGTTTGAACAGTTCAACGCTTTGTTCAAAAAAATAATTGACGTTTTGCGCAAGGTGTCTATAGCCAACGGTTTGGAAGTAATTACTGATGGCAACAACAAGATATTTGAACACAGCGAGTACAATGATGTGGAACATGCGCGCAAGTTTTTGTGCACGCTTGAGCACAAACAGCAGTTGGCAGAAATTTTTACAGACGATTCGGATGACAAAGCTGTCACTATCAAAATTGGCGTTGAGGACGATATGCCGGACGGATGTTCTGCGGTATCTGCAAAGATACGTCTTGGCGACAACGTAAGCGGCAACATAGGCGTTATTGGTCCTGTACGAATGAACTACAGCAAAGTGGTGTCAGTGCTCGACAAGATAAGCAAGATAGTGGACAGTCTTTTGCAAGACAAATAGATGAGGTGATACAATGAGCGAAAAGCAAAAACATAAACGCAATCAGCAAGCGCATAGCACGCACCAAGATACAGCTTGCGCACAACAAACGCAAGACACGGCACCAACAAATGTAGAACAGTGTCAAAGTGCGGACAACACTGCTTGTGATAGTGTGGCAAACGAGCTAAAGCAACTCAAGCAGTGCCTTGCCGACACAGTAGCAGACAACGAGCGTCTAACCAACGAAGTTGTCAAACTCAACAAAACGGTGGCACGCCTGCAAAGCTCTGCCGACAACAGCGACAAATACCGCGATCAGCTTGTTGCTTTGAAAGCAGACTTTGACAGTTATCGCAGACGTATGCGTCAGGACGCCGAGGCTAACAAGCAACAAGGCGTGTGCGACGCAGTAATCAAAATGTTGCCTGTTTTGGACGACCTTGTGCGTGCCAAACAACACATCGGTAGCGAAGAACTTGTAGCATTGGAAATGATGATAACTACTTTTGAAAAGGCGCTTGCAGAGTTGGGCGTTACCAAATTGGAAGTACAAGGACAGACCTTTGACGCACTTACCATGAATGCGTTGTCCGTAGTCGATATGGGAGAGGAAAACAAAGGCAAAGTGGTAGAAGTGTACAAGACAGGCTACCTTATGGGCGACAAAGTGTTGCGCTATGCCGAAGTAATAGTAGGCGCATAGAAAACAGTCAACAATCTCTTTCAACCACATTGAGAGAGTTTTATAACAGCAAAAATCATACACATTAAGTGAAAGGAGAATATATTATGGGAAAAATTATCGGTATTGACCTTGGTACAACTAACAGTTGTGTAGCAGTATTGGAAGGTGGTGAACCTGTTGTTATCACCAATAGCGAGGGCAACAGAACAACTCCCTCTATAGTAAGTTTTACAAAAGACGGCGAAAGACTTGTAGGTCAAGTAGCAAAAAGACAGGCGGTAGTTAACGGTGACCGAACTGTATTGTCCATCAAACGTGAGATGGGTACCAACCATACAGTAGACATTGATGGCAAAAAATACAGTCCGCAAGAAATATCGGGCATTATTCTTTCCAAGTTGAAAGCTGATGCCGAAGCATATTTGGGCGAAAAAGTGACGCAGGCAGTAATTACTGTACCCGCTTACTTCAGCGACGCACAAAGACAGGCAACCAAAGACGCAGGCAAAATTGCTGGTCTTGAAGTATTGCGTATTATCAACGAACCTACAGCCGCAGCTTTGGCTTATGGTCTTGATAAGGGTGAAAACAAAAACCAAAAGATTTTGATTTATGACCTTGGCGGCGGTACATTTGACGTATCTATTTTGGAAATTGGTGACGGTGTATTTGAAGTGCTTGCAACCAACGGTAACAACAGATTGGGCGGTGACGATATCGACCACATCATTATTGAATACCTTATTGCAGAGTTCAAAAAGACAAGCGGCATAGATTTGTCCAACGACAAACAGGCTTTGCAAAGACTTAAGGAAGCTGCAGAAAAAGCTAAGATAGAGTTGAGCTCCACGTTGAAGACAACTGTATCTTTGCCCTACATCACTGCAGACGCTACAGGTCCTAAGCACTTGGAAGTAGAAATAACAAGAGCTAAGTTTGAATCTTTGATTGATGGTATTATCAAAAAGACCATCGAGCCTATGAAACAGGCTATGAAAGACGCAGGCGTTACCAATAACGACATCAACAGAGTTATTTTGGTAGGCGGTTCTACACGTATCCCGGCTGTTGTAGAAGCAGTCAAAAACTATTGTGGCAAAGAGCCTTACAAGGGTATCAACCCCGACGAGTGCGTAGCAATAGGTGCAGCTATTCAAGGCGGTGTATTGGGTGGCGAAGTAAAAGACGTATTGCTTTTGGACGTTACTCCGTTGTCACTTGGTATTGAGGTTTTGGGTGGCGTTATGGCAAAACTTATCGAGCGCAACACAACCATACCTACCAGCAAGTCGCAGATATTCTCAACTGCAGCCGACAACCAAACAAGCGTGGATATTCACGTATTGCAAGGCGAACGTGAAATGGCAGCCGACAACAAAACTTTGGGACGTTTCTCTTTGACAGGTATTGCACCTGCCCCCAGAGGAATACCGCAAATTGAAGTTAAGTTTGACATTGACGCCAACGGTATTGTGCATGTCACTGCAAAAGACCTTGGTACTCAAAAAGAACAATCGGTAACAATTACAAGTTCTACCAACTTGTCCGAAGCAGACATCGACAAGGCTATCAAAGACGCAGAGAAGTACGCTGAAGAAGACAAGAAACGTAAAGAAGCTGTAGAAAAACGCAACGGCCTTGACCAAATGATACTTAGTATCGAGCAGTTCTTGCGTGAGAGCGGTGACAAGTTGTCTGCAGAAGACAAAGCTCAGCTTGAAGAAGAAGTGAAGAAAGGCAAGGAAGTATTGGAAAAGGGTACTCCCGACGAGATGAAGGCAGAGACCGACCGTATTGCTCAGGCAAGCGCAACAATTTTCCAAAAGTTCTATCAGGCAGCTTCACAGGCTAACGGTGGAGCAAGCGACAATGGTGCAGCGCAGTCCGATCAAGGCGAAGTAAAATACGACGTTAAAGACGACAACTAAGCAAGTTGACAACGCCTAATATTTACATTACACTTAAGTGGTAGCAGAAAGAGGGGTACCGTCACTGCAATCTGTGGTTGCGCGGTCAACTCCTCTTTGTGTGTACCAACTATTGTTGAGGAATTTTATTACAATGCCTAAGAAAGATTATTACCAAATACTTGGCGTTAGTAAGGACGCAACGCAAGACCAAATAAAGTCTGCCTACAGAAAACTTGCAAAAACTTATCACCCCGACCTTCACCCTGATGACAAGGAGGCGGCAGAGAAGTTCAAAGAGTGCAACGAGGCATATTCGGTAATTGGCGATCCCGAAAAGCGCAGAAAATACGACAACGGAGAGATGGACTTTGACGGCTTTGGCGGTCAGGGCGGATTCAATCCGTTTGGTGGCGGCAACGGCGGTTTTAGTGCTACGGGCTTTGACGACATTTTCGATATGTTTAGCGGAATGTTTGGCGGCGGTACACGTCGCAGTGCGAGAACGTCAGCCAATCAGCAGGGTAGCGACATAACGTACACTTTGCAACTTACCTTTATGGAAGCGGCTCTCGGCTGTCAAAAGCGTATCAGTTTTTCACGTACAGAAAAGTGCCCTGTGTGTCAGGGTAGCGGTGCAAAAGATGCCAACAGTGTCAAAACGTGCGACAAGTGCGGTGGCTCTGGCAGAGTAAGATACAGACAAAACACCATATTTGGCGAACAAATAACGGTAGGCGCGTGCGACAAGTGCGGCGGCACGGGCAAAATTATTACCTACAACTGTAAGTCGTGCGGTGGCAAGGGTGTAACTACCAAAAACAAAGTGATGAACGTCACCATACCTGCAGGCGTGGAAAACGGCACAGTATTGCAACTTGCCGGACAGGGTAACAGCGCAAAAGGTAGTGGCGCCAACGGCAATTTGTTGTTGGTGTTGCAAGTTATGCCTTCAAAGATGTTTAAGCGCAACAATCTCGATTTGTACGTGGACGTACCTGTTGCATTCAGTACAGCAGTGTGCGGTGGCGAGGTAGAGATACCTGCGCTTGATGGTGTGTTTATACACAAATTGCCCGAAGGTACAGGCAACGGCGATGTAGTACGCTTTAGAGGCAAGGGTATCAAAACGGGACGTGGCAACGTAGGTGACTTGTACGTAACGGTAAAAGTGGAGATACCGCGCGGTGTCACAAAAGCGCAAAAAGACTTGTTGCAAAACTTTGAAAGAGAGTGTACTTTGCGCAATTATCCAAAACGTAAGGACTTTTTGGACGAGATATCTAAGTTATACAAAAAATAATCACTGAAAAAAGTGAAAATAAAAAAATATACCGATATTGACATACCACTTTACAAATTTGCTGTAAAGTGGTATTATTTATGTTAGACATAGTAAGGAGGGTAGTTATGAAAATTATATCTGGAGATATGCTGCGCGGACATATAGACACTTTTGTGTTGTCGGCGTTGATGGACGGTGTAAAGTACGGCAACGAGATACGCAAGTACATATCGTCTAAGACGGACAACTTGTATGTGCCCAACGAGCAGAGTTTGTATTCGTCCTACCACAGATTGGAAGATATGGAGTGTATCAAAGGCTTTTGGGGCGACAACATAGGCGCAACACGCAAGTATTACACAATTACAGACAAAGGACGTCTTTTGTACGAAACCAACAAACGTGCTTGGGAAAATGCAAAACGTCTTATTGACATTTTGATAGGATAATTACAGGTATGGAATATTCGCAAATAACGGTAACAACTACAAGCGAAGCAGGAGAGCTTATTGCCTACTTTTTGCAGGAAGTTTGTATTGATGGCGTAAGCATATACGACATCAACGATTTGAAGACTGCAAGTTGGGACTATATGGACGACAATGTAGAGGCTATTTATGCACAGGGTGTATTGGTAAAAGGATACTGCAAACAGCAAGATACCGACAAAGTGTTGGAGTATCTCAAAGAGCAGTTTGCTCACCTCGACAAAGAGCAGTGTGGTAGTTTGGAAATAAAAGTGGATACTGTATCGGACGACAGTTGGGTGGCAACTTGGAAAGCCAACTTTCAACCTATAGAGATTGGTGACATAGTGGTATGTCCCGAGTGGCTTATGCCGACAGAAGAGCAGAGCAAAACAAAACGCATACTTATGTTGGATACGGGCATAGCCTTTGGCACAGGTCAGCACGAAACTACCTCTATGTGTATAGAGCTGTTTGGCAAAGCGCAATTAAAGGGAGCCAAAGTGCTGGACGTGGGTTGTGGCAGTGGTATATTGGGCTTGTCTGCGCTACTGTGCGGTGCCCAACACGCCACATTGGTAGATATAGACAGTCAGGCAACAGATATAGCCGTACACAATGCGTCCATCAATGATATGACGGACAAAGTCGACATAGTGTGTGGCAATCTTACGGATAAGGTGGACGGCAAGTTTGATGTAGTGTTTGCCAACCTTACGGCAGACATACTGTATATGTTGGCGCAAGATATCTGCGACAAGGTAAACAAAGGTAGCCGATTGGTGTTGTCGGGCATATTGACGGACAGAGTGGACAAAGTTATTAAGTGCTATACCGATATTGGCTTTATTTTGAAAGAACGCAAGGACAAGGGGGAGTGGAGCGCACTTCTTATGGTGTACGGCAATGTCTGAGTATCGCAGATTTTTTGCAGACGTATCGGAAAGACAGGGCGACAAAATTCGCCTTGTTGACGAATACAATCATATAGCAAGAGTATTGCGCATGAAAAAGGGTGACAAAGTATTTGTGTGCTTCAACGACGGTATGGAGCACTTTTGTACTATTACCCACTTTGACAATGAGGCGGTGTATCTTGATATTGTCAACAGTTGGCAGTCCAACGCAGAAAACAGCTTTGACGTCACATTGTATATGGGCATTATGAAAGGGGACAAAAACGACCTTGTAGTGCAAAAAGCAGTGGAGTTGGGCGTCAACAAAATAGTGTTTTTTGACAGCAAATATACAGTGTCCAAAACGGACGACAAAAAACTTGCTCGTTTCAACAAGATAAGCATTGAGGCAAGCAAGCAGTGTGGCAGGGCGGTAGTTGCACAAGTGCACACATGCACATTTGCACAGATGTTGCAAGATATAAAAAAAGGCAATAGCAAAACATTGTTTTGTTACGAAAGAGAGCACAGCAAGTTGTTGCAACAAGAGCTTAGCACACAGTGCAAAAGTTACAATTTGATAATAGGCAGTGAAGGCGGTTTTTCCGAGCAGGAACAACAACTGCTCGTGGACGCAGGAGCGGTGTGCGTAAGTTTGGGACAGCGTATTTTGCGTGCAGAAACAGCACCTTTGTACGCATTGTCCGTCATGGATTGTTTGCTTGCGGAGGACGTGGACTAATGGATATTTCGGTGTTTACGTTGGGTTGCAAAACCAATCTGTACGAAAGTCAACAAATAATTGCTGAGCTGCAAAAGGACGGCCACAACGTGTTTTGCGGGCTTCAAAAGGCAGATGTGTTCATTGTCAACACGTGTGCAATCACCAAAGAGGCAGAAAAGAAGTCCCGACAAGCCATAGCGCGCGCAAGAAAGCTCAACCCGCAATGTCGTATCCTTGTGGTGGGCTGTGCCTCGCAAAAAAATGCCTCGCAGTTTGCCAATATTGACAACGTAACTTTTATCAAGGGAGTTGCCGACAAAGAAAATATTGCCAAACATCTCAACGATTGCGGTTGCGATGTGGAGAGCTTGCCTTCGGTATACACGCACTTTACAGACGCTATACAGGAGCGCACTCGTGCTTTTGTAAAAATTCAGGACGGTTGCAACAACTTCTGCAGTTACTGCATAGTACCCTATCTGAGAGGACGTAGCAGAAGCAAGCGCATTGCCGATGTAGTGCGAGAGGTTGCAAGTTGCGGTAGTTTGGAAGCCGTGCTTATTGGTATAGATATTTCGCAGTACGGCAAAGATACGGGCGAAAGTCTGCCCCAACTGTTTGACGCATTGCGTGGTATGGATATACGCATACGTTTGGGCAGTTTGGAAGCAAGCGTTGTGACGGACGATACTTTGCAAGCATTGTCCAATATCAATTTTTGCCCACACTTTCATTTGTCTTTGCAAAGCGGCTGTGACAGCGTGCTAAAGCGTATGAACAGAAAATATACTACGGCAGAGTACAGCGACGCAGTAAGCCGTGTGCGCAAAGTATTTCCCGATGCGGCAATCACTACCGACGTCATTGTAGGCTTCTGCGGAGAAACGGACGAGGAGTTTGAAAAGACCTGCAATTTTGTACAACAAATAGGCTTTGCAGATATTCACGTCTTTCCCTATTCACCGCGTGAGGGAACTGTTGCGTACAAATGGGCGGATGTTGACGCAACTGTCAAAAAGCAACGTGCCGAGCAACTGACTGCCATTAAGTATCAACTGAAGCACGCATTTTGCACCAAAATGAAAGATAGCGTATGCGACGTGCTGATGGAGCAGCGCAACAACGGTATATGGGAAGGCTATACGCCCAATTATGTAAGAGTATATTATAGCGGAGAGTGCAAAGCAGGTGAGGTAGTCAAGCTCAAACTCACCGAGCTTTACGCCGACGGTATGAAAGGAGAAAAATTACTATGAACGACTGTATTTTTTGCAAAATTATCGATGGCAGTATCCCGTCCTACAAAATATATGAGGACGAGCATGTTTACGCTTTTTTGGACATTGCGTGTGACGCAGTAGGTCATACGTTAGTTATCCCCAAACAGCACTGTATCAATGTGCTCGATTGCCCCAAAGAGTATTTGGACGCAGTAATAGAGGCAGTGCAGAAGATTAGCCGCCACTATGTGGAGCAGTGTGGCTTTGAGGGAGTTAATGTGCTCAACTCAAGCGGAAGTGCGGCTCAACAAGAGGTATTTCATCTTCACTTCCACATCTATCCGCGCAAGAAAGGCGACGGCATAGATTTGCCTGTGCGTACCAAAAAAGATATGGATTTGGGCAAAGTACAACAGAGTTTGAAAATGTTTTAATTTGTTTGTCAATGTGTTGACAACAATAGCTTAATGTGTAATAATATTAGGGTGATTTGAAACCTAAACGGTAAAGGGGGCGAGAAAATGTCTACAATCAGAGTTGGTGAAAACGAAACTTTGGACAGCGCATTGCGCAGATTCAAAAGACGTTGCGCAAGAGACGGCATCATCGGCGACCTCCGCAAAAGAGAGCATTACGAGAAACCCAGCGTAAGACGCAAAAAGAAGGCGGAAGCTGCAAGAAAACGCAGTAACAAAGGTTAATATCGGTGTGTATCGGGGGTTAACAACCGTCGGTTATGCAAATTTTTTACAAAAGACAAACTGCTTACTTTCAACAAGGAGAGTAAGCAGTTTAATTATGCGGCTTTTTTTCGACAACGATTGACAACTTTTACACTCTTAAGTCAACAGGGAGATGCACGGATGAGTACTATGAAGACATACGCAAAGCAGGCAAAAGAACGTATGAAAAACGGCTTTTGGCAACGTGCCAAAGAGCAGTTAGAGGAAGAAAAGAAAGTTGCCGCAACGCAGGGGTTAGATAGCGTCAAAGTAGCGCAGGCAAGGCACGATATGATAGTCAAGCAGATATACAATCAGGACGAATACGTTGCCGAACAGCAGTTTTACCAAAAGGTTGTACAAATTGCCGAGAGCAACCAACTGATTATCAATCCGTTGCAACAACTTGCCGACCACAAAGCCATGCAGTCCATGAACGCCGAGCAACGTCAAGCGTATATGCTGAGATTGTCTGCCAAGTATCAGGAGGCTTTGGAAAAGTATCAAAACTTGAAAGGCAAAAATTAGCCGTCAGCTATTGGCAGACTGCTCTCTATATGCTACAATATATACAAGTAGTTTTGTAGTACGGAGGAAAGCACGCCTATGCCCACGGTCACTGCGTTGGAAGTGCAAAAGCGCAACAAAAACAGAGTCAACGTGTATATAGACGGCGAATTTTATTGCGGTATGGAAGCATTGTCTGTAGTAAAGTTCGGGCTCAAAACGGGCGTTGAAGTTGATACAGACAAACTTCAAAGCTCTGTTGCCGACAGCGAAACTTTCTCTGCGTTCAACAAAGCGGTGGATTATCTGTCGCGCGCACCCAAGACGGAAAAACAGATAACAGACTATCTTGTGCGCAAAGGCTACGATGAACAAATAATAGACAACGTGCGTGACAAGTTGCGCTATTACAAATATATAGACGACGAACGGTATGCTGAGATGTACGTGGAGCAAAACAGCAAAACAAAGGGCGCAAGACGTTTGAAACAAGAATTGCTTGCCAAAGGTATATCGCAAGATAAGGCAGAGCAACACAGCACGGACTACGCAAGCGACAACTACGACAATGCTTGCCGTCTTGCACAAAAGTATATGCGCAACAAAACCAACGACCTGCCCACGCTTGCCAAGCTAAGCAGATATTTGCTGTCACGCGGTTATGATTATGATACTGTCAATTCGGTAGTAGCTATTTACAAAGGAGAACAACAATGATAGGTATAGATATTTTGGAAATAGTGCGTGTACAACAACTTATATCAGACAAGTTTTTGGACAGAGTATTTACCGACAACGAAAAGGCGTATATACTTAGCAAAAACACCTCACCCAATACCGTTACAGGTATGTTTTGTGCCAAAGAGGCAGTGCTCAAAGCACTCAACCGTGGAATAGGCAACGGCAGTGCACTAAAGCAGGTAGAGATAGTGCACAAAGAGTGTGGCTGTCCGTGTGTAAAGTTGTACGGCAACTGTCAACAGCTGCTTGCAGACAAAGGGTACAGCAAGGTAGAACTTTCCATAAGCCACAACGATACTACAGCAGTGGCAGTGGCGGTATTGATGAAATAAATTTACAAAAATTTTGACTTATGTATTGACTAATACGTACAAAAAATGCGACTTTCCTAATAGGGTAAAGTCGCATTTTGTTTTGCAAATATTTTGTTGTCTAACTGACAATGTATTCTATCAACTCTTTTTGTTGTTCTTTGCCCATATGCGCATACGTTCGCTGTGGTCGAGAATTGCTTTGCGCAGACGTATAGATTGGGGCGTAACCTCCACATATTCGTCCTCTGCAATAAATTCCAAACACTGCTCAAGGCTCATTATGCGAGGGGGCACAAGTTTCAACGCGTCGTCCGAACCGCTTGCACGGTTGTTGGTCAAGTGTTTTGTCTTGCATACGTTGACAGTTATGTCGTCTTCACGGCTGTTTTCGCCTACCACCATACCGGCATATACGCTCACGCCAGGACCTACAAACAATGTGCAACGTTCCTGTGCGTTGAACAATCCGTAAGCGGTGGTGATACCGTTTTCAAAGCATACAAGACTACCGCGCGAGCGTTCGGGCACATCACCTTTGTAAGGCTCGTATCCGTCAAAAGTGTGGCTCATCACACCAAAGCCTTTGGTATCGGTCAACAGCTCCCCGCGATAACCGATAAGGCAACGTGCCGGTATTTTGAACTCCAACTTGGTACTGCCGTTACCATCGGGCAACATATTGATAAGCTCAGATTTGCGTGCACCCAACTTGTTCATAACGTTGCCTACGTATTCGTCAGGAACTTCTACTACAAGGTATTCGATAGGCTCGCACTTAACTCCGTCTATGTCTTTGTATATTACTTTGGGGCGCGATACCTGAAATTCATAGCCTTCACGGCGCATATTTTCTATAAGTATGGATAGGTGCAACTCGCCTCTGCCATATACTTTGAAACAATCTGCAGAGTCTGTTTCTTCCACGCGCATACTAACGTTTGTTTCCACTTCCTTAAACAGGCGTGCTCTTATGTGTCTGCTTGTTACAAACTTACCTTCTTTGCCAGCAAACGGACTGTTGTTGACCATAAACAGCATAGAAATGGTGGGCTCGTCAATGTTGACAAAGGGCAACGGCTCTACTTTTTCTATGTCGCATATTGTTTCGCCTATGTTCATATCTTCCAAACCGTTGACGGCAACAATGTCGCCCATTTTGCCTTCAGCTACTTCTGTGCGCTTTAGTCCCTCGTATTGATACAGACGGGCAATTTTTGCAGTGGAAAATTTGTTGTCGCGGTGACACACAATTACTTGTTGACCGCTTTTTATTTTGCCACGGTTAACTTTGCCTATACCTATTCTGCCTACATACTCGTCGTAGTCAATGTTGCACAGTAGCAGTTGCAAGCCGTTGTCCACTTCGCCTTCGGGGCAAGGTATCTCAGACAGTATAGCGTCTAACAAAGCCGACATATCCTTTTGTGGTGTGAGGTCATTGCTTGCCCAACCCTGTTTTGCGCTGGCATAAATGGTGCGGAAGTCAAATTGGTCATCGTTTGCGCCCAATTCCATAAACAATTCCATTATTTGTTCTTGCAACTCGTTGACGTCAAATTCGCCTTTGTCCACTTTGTTGACAACAACTAACGCTTTTTTGTTGAGTCCCAACGCCTTTTTCAACACGTATCTTGTCTGGGGCATACAGCCTTCTATGGCGTCTACCAACAGCAACACACCGTCCACCATAGAAAGTATACGTTCCACCTCTCCGCCAAAGTCAGCGTGTCCAGGGGTGTCAACAATGTTTATCTTTACACCTTTGTAGTGTACAGCAGTATTTTTGGCAAGTATGGTAATACCGCGTTCACGCTCGATGTCGTTGCTGTCCATTACTCTTTCTTGTACTACTTCGTTTTGTCTAAAAATACCGTTTTGTTTTAGCAGTTGGTCGACAAGTGTAGTTTTGCCGTGGTCAACGTGCGCAATAATTGCAATGTTTCTGATGTCTTGTCTTTGCATAATTGTATCCGTAAAATAAAAATTTTGTAAAATTGTGATGTTTCAACCGATAAATTATACCGCTAATATCAATCTTAGTCAAACGTTTGTTGTTGCCGTAGGCAATGTATGTGGTGCAAAACAGTTGCAAGTATTAAATTTTGCATCATATACATATAATTTTAACGCTATTGATGTCAGACTACATATACTAAAGCAGCAACGGGCATTGTTTGTCGATGTCCGTTAATACCTGTTGAAAGGAGTAACTATGTGCGGAATATTCGGTGCAATATGTGAAGACGCTCTGTCCGATACGTTGAAAGGTCTCAAACTTTTGGAATACAGAGGATACGATTCGGCAGGAGTTGCAATCAAAACACAACACAACCAACTACAACTGACAAAGCGTGTAGGACGTGTAAGCAATGTAATAGCAGCCACACAAGGTTTGCCCAAAGTACAGTTTGCAGTAGGTCATACACGTTGGGCAACGCACGGCGAAGTGTGTGAGCGCAATGCTCATCCTTTTTTGTCACAAGACGGCAGGTTTGCTTTGGTGCACAACGGCATATTGGACAATTACATACAGCTAAGAGAACAACTGACGCAAAAGGGCGTCCATTTTGTGTCCGATACCGACAGCGAAGTGGCAGTGCAACTGCTTATGACCAAAGCGCCACTGTATGACGACATCAAAGATGCTTTGACAGATACTGCGCGTATGTTGCACGGTTCGTTTGCAATAGCTGTGTTGGACAGCAATACAGACAGCCTGTACTTGTTAAGGCGGGGCAGTCCGTTGTACATAGGTATATCCAATAGTGGCAATTATCTTTCTTCAGACGTCAACACGTTGCGCTATTTTTGCAGTAGAGTGGGAGTGTTGGAAGAAAACGCCTTTTGTGAGCTCAATAGCAAGGGTGCTACTCAATATAGTATTGATGACGGCAGAGTGCTACCAATACATTATATCAATGTTAAGACAAAACAACTTGACAAAGACAGCCAAGGCGACGCAATGCTAAGCGAAATTGCCGAGATACCGCACGCACTTCAAAAAACTTTTGACTATCTTACCACTACGGCAATTTGTCCCGACAAAAGTATGGCTAACAATATACGGCGTATATATCTTATCGGGTGTGGTACAGCGTATCACAGTTGTTTGATTGGTGCACAGTACATAAGGCGGTTTTGCAATGTGACGGTGGAAGCTGTGCTTGCAAGCGAGTGGTGGTATTCGTATTACAAGGCAGACAGCAATACTCTTGTAGTTGCTGTTACTCAGAGTGGCGAAACAGCCGACACGCTCAATGCTGCAAGAGAGTGCAAGCGTCAGGGCGCAACTGTATATGCTGTCACCAATGTAGAGGGTAGTACAGTCACTTTTGTAGCAGACAAAGTTATATTGACGCAGGCAGACAACGAACGAGCGGTAGCCTCTACCAAAGCATACGCTTGTCAGGTATTGGCGTTGACAATTTTTGCTCTCCAATTTGCAGAAACAAAGGGTTTGATTGCTTCCGAGCAAGTCGCGGACTACAAAGCAGACTTTTACGCTTTGCCACGGGCGGTTGGCAGTGTGCTTGCCGAGGGTGATAAAGATATAGACAGAGTTGCCAACAAACTGTCCCAAAGCAAAGCCGTATATTTTATTGGCAGAGGTACCGATTACTTTACCGCACGCGAGGGCTCACTCAAACTAAAAGAAGTAAGTTACATACATTCGGAGGCGTATGCGTCGGGCGAACTGAAGCACGGTACGCTTGCCATGATGGAAAAGGGCGTTACCGTTGTAGGTATAGCGTGCGACAGCGAGGTAATGTCACGTCACAAAGCAACTGTCAGCGAAATAACTTCGAGGGGTGCAGATGTTATTACTGTTACGCCCTATTGCACACCAAACGAGTGCGATACACTTGTTATTCCAATAGTCAACGCTATTTACTATCCAATACTGTCTGTTGTGCCATTGCAACTTTTGGCATACAAGTGCGCAGTGTTGAGAGGGTGTGACGCAGACAAACCGAGAAATCTTGCCAAGTCGGTAACTGTAGAATAAGCCGTTGTATTTAGCATATGTTGTGAACGCAATTTGCAAAAACGTATTGCCAAAAACAGTTGTTTGAAGTATAATTCTGTTACAAACATTATCGGAGTAACAGTATGAAAGAGTTAAAGTACCCAACAGACATCAAACAATGCCTGAAAGAGTGGTACGGCAGACCAAAGATGGCACATATAGACAGATTGACCAAACTGTTGCAACAGTTCAGACAAAACTTTGGCAATATCAGTTGTTATGTGTGTTCGGCGTCAGGTAGAGTGGAGTTGGTAGGCAATCATACCGACCACAACGGCGGATTGGTGTTGGGCTGTACGGTGGACAGAGATATACTTGCAGTATTTGCACCCTCAGACGAACACAAAATAATTATGTTGTCGGACAGATATCGCAAGATAGTGCTCGATACGGACAATCTTGATATGCGCGAAACTAACAGCAGAGGTATGGCGCGCGGTATTCTCAAAGGACTACAAAACAAAGGCTACAAAATAGGCGGAGCATACATAGCTATGACAAGCAATGTGCCCGTGGGTGCAGGTATGTCCTCATCGGCGGCATATCAGTTGTTGCTTGGACAAATACAAAACCATATGTACAACCAAGGCACAATAGATGCGTCCGAGCTTGCGCAGATAGGGCAGTTTGCAGAAAATGTGTATTTCAACAAGCCTTGCGGACTGTTGGATCAATCTGTAATAGCCGTTGGCGGCACAGTGCGGTTGGACTTTAGTCAAAATCTCACTTACAGTCGCATAACTAACAACTGCAACAACATCAACTATGTGGTGATAGATACGGGCGGTTCGCATGCAGCGCTTACCGATTACTATGCGGCAATACCTGCAGAGATGAAAAGTATAGCTCAGTACTTTGGCAAGGCAAGGCTTTGCGAAGTGGACGAGCAAGAAGTAGTGCGTATGCGCACACAACTTGTCGAGGTAACAAGCGTAAGGGCGTATGACCGCGCCATGCATTATTACAGCGAAAACAAACGTGTGCAAAAGGCGTGCAGTGCGCTTGAAAGCGGGGACAGCAACGAGTTTTTGCGTATTATACAAAGTTCGGGTGACAGTAGCCGATACAAATTGCAAAACTGCAGCTATGACGGTGACGGCGGCAGGTTGACTTCAGCACTTGACTTTTGCAAAGGTGTTTTGCAAGACAAAGGTGCAGTGCGAGTGCACGGCGGAGGCTTTGCAGGTACAATATTGTGCGTTGTATTGAGTGAGTATGTAACACAGTTTGTAGCAACCGCCAAACAGCACTTTGGAGAGGACAAAGTATTTTGTCTCAATGTGCGCAAGTGCGGCGCAACTGTAATGTAAAAATAACAACAAAAAAGACGTCTGTTTGTAGTGATGTGTACCTCCAAAAGTGTCTAACTTTTGGGGTACACATCATTTGTAGCAGACGTCTTTTTATTTAATTATTATTAAGACAATACCCACAATGCAATGTTGCAGTAGATAATAAGTGACAATGCGTCAACTATTGTAGTAATAAATGGACTTGCAACTACTGCAGGGTCCAACTTCATTTTGCGAGCCAACAGCGGTAGCAAGCAACCTACTACTTTGGCAATTATTACTGTTGCAACAAGTGCCAACGATACAACACCCGAAAGCATCAGAGTGTAGTCGTACTTAAACAGCAGTCTGTCTATTAGTTGCAGTTTGGCAAAACAGGTAATGCCCAATACCAAAGCAAGCAAAACAGATACTCTTGTTTCTTTCCACAGTATTTTGCCCACGTCTCTTAGACGTATTTCGTCAAGCGCAAGACCACGGATAATGGTAATACTTGCCTGACTGCCTGCATTACCGCCCGTATCCATCAGCATAGGTACACAGGCAAATAGCAGAGTACTTAGCGAACTGAGCGTAGCCTCGTAGTAGTTGATGATAAGTCCTGTAAAGGTAGCAGATATCATAAGCAGCAACAGCCAAGGTACTCTGTTTTTCCATATCTGCCATATGCTTTGCTCGAGGTATGGTGTATCCGAAGGTGTGACAGCTGCCATTTTGGAGATGTCTTCGGTTGCCTCGTCTTCCATAACGTCCAAAGCGTCGTCTACAGTTACAATACCTACTATTCTGTCTTCCATATCCACAACTGGTATTGCGGATAAGTCGTATTTGGAAAACTGCGACGCTACAAACTCTTTGTCGGCAGTTGTTTCTACCGATATTACGTTGGTTTCCATTATGTCGCCAATTACTGTTTCGTAGCTGTTGAGTAGCAGTGTCTTGACAGTAATACGACCAAGCAGTTTGCGTTTTTCGTCTGTGACGTAACAGGTGTAAATAGTTTCTTTGTCAACGGCGTCACGGCGAATACGGTCAAAGCACTCTTTTACCGTCCAAGTCTTTTTGAGGCTTACGTATTCTATGGTCATTATGCTGCCCGCACTGTCTTTGGGATACTTCAGTATCTCGTTGATAACGGCACGCGTCTGCGGATCGGATTGGTTGATAATACGCTTTACCACATTGGCAGGCATTTCCTCAATAATATCTACCGTGTCGTCCAAAAACATCTCGTCAAACACAGCCTTTAGCTCTGTATCGGAAAAAGCATTGAGCAACAACTGTTGCGCAGTGGTGCTCATCTCAACAAAGGTCTCTGCGGCAGTTTCTTTGGAAAGCAGTCGAAAGACTATTGGTATGCTCTGTTCATCCAATTCTTCCAACATCAACGCTATATCTTGCGGCGGTACGTCTTTTAACAGTGCTTTAAGCTCGGTAAAGTTGCGTTGCTCAAGCAAGTCTTTTACTACGGGTACCATTTCGTCCAACATCATAGGCGTTCACCTCCATCCACAAATTACGCACAAAAAAAATCCTTTGCCACACTTGTAAGGCAAAGGAACAGTAGTGCGCGCCAACAAAAGTTTTTAGTGTCAACACGTCTTTATTTTCAGTTACCATTACAAGTTTTAGCATCACAGGGCGGTGGTATTGCGTTAGAGCATGCCTTGTTTTCGACATTCCCTGTTGACCAGTGACCGACGTGTCTCCACATCTTTGCGGCAGCAATCCTTATCCCTGTGGTAGCCTCACCTACCGGATATTTTGTTCAACTGACATTGTAATACCGCTTAATCATACTGTCAACCTTTTTTGACAGACATTTTGCGTAACATTATATGTTTAGTCTACAACGTTTGTTGACTTTGCATATTGTGTATGTTACAATAAATACATCGTACTACCACTCGGTATCGGAGGCAAAATGAATTTTCGCAAGTATTATCAGCGGCGTTTGCGATATATGTTTCACTTTAGCCGCAAGAGTATGGAGTACCGCACCGTCAAGGTGTTGTGCCTCATTGTAGGCGTGCCTCTCGCAACAGTTTTGTTTGTGGTGGAGATGGCGGCTACTCTTGTGTACATGATATTTATGCGCATTCCCATTCTCAATGTGGGGATGTTGTTTGTATGCCGTCTGATAATTTCTATATGCGGTATAGGCTTTTATATCTCTATTATACCCGAATTGCCCGAGTACTTAGACGAGTGTGAGAACGATTTGTATGTAGAAGAAACTGACCAAGTGTATTCGTACGAGGAGTTGCCCCAAGAGCAAGCTAATACTGCCAAAAAGAAAAAAGGCAAAACTCACAATACACAACCAACAGAGCAAAATACCGAACAACCAACACAACAACCCAACAACTCTCAATCTTCTGACAACTAATTAGCGTTGGTATTGTAGTTGTGATAGTGTTGTCAATAGTCAATATTGTTGGTATCTATCATAGATAAGTACCATGTACTCAATGTCAGCATTGGGCATAATCAAAATAATACATTTTTTGCCTTGCGAGCATATATTTGCCGCAAGGCTTTTTTGCTTTCAAAGATTAGTGTCGGCGTATATTGTGGCAAAAAAAACATATATTAGCTTGAGTTTTGGCATTCTAAACTTTTTGTAAAATAAGTTTAGTAAAATCAATCTAAACGTTTGACAATACTAATCGTATTGTATATAATACTGACGATATTTTACCGAGCCTGTATTTTTATATCGAAACAATGGGTATCGGCTTTTTTTATGCGCACCTTAGTTTGCGGGAGGCAGTGTATATGATGGAGATTGGAAGCAAAATAAAACAGATAAGACTGCAGCGAGATCTTACGCAGGAAGAGCTTGCCAGCCGTACAGAGCTTACCAAAGGTTATATCTCTCAGTTGGAAAACGACCTTTGCAGCCCGTCCATATCGACGCTTGCCGATATACTCAATATTTTGGGCGTCACTTTGCAAGACTTTTTTGCAGAGCCGCATCAGGAAAAGATAGTGTTTACTGCGGCAGATTACTTTCAATCTACCAACGGTGACTGTACCAACACTTGGCTTATCCCCAACTCACAAAAAAACGAGATGGAACCAATAATACTCACTTTGCCCGAGGACGGCAGATGCGATACGCGTTTGCCCTTTGAAGGAGAGGAGTTTGGTTATGTGTTGGAAGGACGCATTCAGCTTGTTACCGACCAAGGAGCAGTAAAGGTAAAAAAAGGCGAAAGTTTTTCCATCAACGGAAAAAGAGAACACTATATACGCAACGACAACAAAGGAAAAAGCAGAGTTTTGTGGATTACCACACCAAGCAACTTTTAGCGGAGGCAACCCATGATATCCAACAAGTTTATCGAATTGAAAAATGTTTGCAAAAGTTTTGACGGCAAAGAGGTAGTGAAAAACATCTCTATGATAATAAGAGAAGGTGCGTTTGTCACTCTTTTGGGACCGTCCGGCTGTGGCAAGACCACGACGCTTCGTATGATAGCAGGTTTTGAAGAACCTACTTCGGGCAAAATATTTTTGGAAGATACAGATGTTACTACCATACCGCCCTACAAACGTCCCGTCAATACGGTGTTTCAGCGTTATGCGTTGTTTCCTCATCTTAGCGTGCACGGCAATATAGCTTTTGGCTTAAAACTCAAAAAAATACCCGACGGTGTAGTTACCGACCGCAAGGGCAACACAGTGCAACGCTTCCGCAAGTTTACCAAACAGGAAATCAACGAAAAGGTAGAAAGAGTGTTGAGATTGGTAGGCCTTGAAGGCTACGGCGACAGACACGTCAACAGTTTGTCCGGTGGTCAGCAACAGCGTGTGGCAATAGCGCGTGCGTTGGTGCTCGAACCCAAAGTGTTGTTGCTTGACGAACCCTTGGGAGCTCTCGACCTCAAAATGCGCAAAGAAATGCAAATGGAACTTATGTCTATGCACGAAAAATTGGGCATTACATTTGTGTATGTCACTCACGACCAGGAAGAAGCACTTACAATGAGCGATGTCGTGGTAGTTATGAAAGACGGCGTTATTCAACAAGTAGGCACACCCAAGCAGATATACGATGAGCCTGCCAATGCTTTTGTGGCAGACTTTATAGGCGAATCCAACATAGTGTCGGGCACAATGGTCAAAGACTATCAGGTGCGCTTTTTGGACAAAACTTTCCGCTGTCTTGACAAGGGATTTAACAAAAACGAAGAAGTGGACATAGTTATACGTCCCGAAGACGTAGAGATGGTAAAGCCCGAAGACGGTATGCTTAGCGGTACTGTTACAAGTGTGGTATTTAAGGGCACTTACTACGAGATGATAGTGCAGACAGGTGAATACGAATTTACCGTGCAGTCCACAATCGGCCGTGAGGTGGGCGAAAATATCGGCCTTTCCATACGTCCCGACGGTATTCATATCACGAAAAAGATGCTTGTTGCCAACGAATTTTTCACCGTTATGGACAGCGATACATCTATTGATATCAACGGTGTTAGTTTTGACGTTGCGCACGACGGCACATTTAAGCAAGGCGATAAGGTAAAAGCAACAGTAGACTTTGACGACGTTGTTCTTACCGACTACGAGGACGAAGGTACTGTAGGCGGCAACATTGTGCAGACAGTGTACAAAGGCAGTTATTTTCAGGTTCAGGTATCTGCCGACAACAATCAGGACTTTTGGTTGGACAGCGAAGACGAGTGGGACATAGGCGACCGTGTCGGTATCAAAATTGCCCCCGAAAAATTTGTGTTAGAGCATCTTGCGGAGGACGAAGATGACGAGTAAACTGAGATTTTCGCGCAAGTACTTTGCCATTCCCTATTCGGTACTTGCAATACTGTTTGTGGTCGTTCCGCTGTTTATGCTTATCGTCTACGCTTTTATGGACGGTGACGGCTCCTTTACCTTTGACAACTTTTCTCGTCTTGGCAACGGTGAGGTGTGGGCAGTGTTGGGACGCTCATTTTTGATGGCATTTCTTACTACCCTTATATGTCTTGTAGTGGCATATCCAACGGCAATGATACTTGCAGACAGCAGACTCAACCGTTGGGCAGTGCTTGTTATGCTGTTCATTATGCCTATGTGGATCAATTCGCTGTTGCGTATTTATGCAGTCAAATTGGTATTTGAAGATATGCTTGGCAAAGGTTTTGGACTTGTATTGCTCGGTATGGTGTACGACTTTTTCCCCTTTATGCTTATGCCGCTGTACACAATACTGTCTTCTACCGACCATAGCTACTACGAGGCGGCGCAAGACTTGGGCGCCAATCCGTACAAAAAGTTTGTGCACGTTATACTTCCGTTGTCCCTCCCCGGGGTAATAAGCGGTGTGCTTATGGTGTTTATGCCCACAGTTTCCACCTTTGCAATAAGTGAAATTTTGGGCGATTCGGAAAACTCTTGGATGTTCGGCAATCTTATCAACTACAATCTGGAACGTGGCTATTACAATGTCGGTTCGGTGTATTCGCTGGTAATGCTTATATTGATATTTGCAACTACCATAGTTGCCGACCGTCTTACAGGTGGCAAAACTGCCAAACAAGGAGGTAAAGTACTGTGAAATTCAAAAAATGGCAAAAAGCACTGTGCTATACCTTTTTGGCGCTTGTGCTGTTGGGTATGTATATACCGATAATTATATTAGTCATTTACAGCTTTACAGAAGCAAAGAGCATAGGTGTGTGGACAGGCTTTTCTTTTGAGTTGTACAAAGAGCTGTTTACCGATAGCGAGATAATGGGCGCTATACTCAATTCTGTTATACTTGCGCTTGTATCTGCAACGCTTGCTACATTTTTGGGTACGCTTGCGGCAATAGGCATTTACCATATGCGCAAAACCCCTCGTCGTATTTTGGAAAACGTCAACCGCATAACAATGGTCAATGCCGATATAGTCACTGCCGTTGCATTTATGTTGTTTTTTATTGCAGTGCGATTTATTCCCGATGGTTGGGCAACACTTATCATATCGCACACCATGGTGTGCACGCCCTACGTGGTGATGTCCGTTATGCCAAGGCTCACTCAGCTCAACCCCAATTTGTACGAGGCTGGGCAAGATTTGGGCGCAAGTCCTATACGTGTACTGTTTACGGTATTGTTGCCACAACTTATAGGCGCAATGCTTAGCGGTTTTATGTTGTCGGTCACAATCAGTCTTGATGACTTTGTTATCACCAAGTTCAACGGCGGTAGCGAAGTGGAGACTATATCAGTATATCTGTACAACAAACTCAAAAAGGGCGTCAAGCCCGTGCTGCGTGCTATGAGTACATTGATACTTGTCGTTATTTCACTAATACTTGTAGCCATCAACATTGTTCAATCTCGCCGTGCCAAAGCGCGTAAAAAAGCGGCTGAAGTTTGAAATATTATATAACAGGAGAGAAGAAGTGAAAAAAATTGTATGCATCATGACAGTAGCACTGTTGTTGCTGTCCACAGTATTTGCGTTAGTTGCTTGTACGCCGAGAGAAGAGATACTCAAAGTGCGTAACTGGGGCGAGTATATGTCCAAAGAAGTGTATCAGGGCTTTGAAAAATGGTACAAAGACCGCACAGGTAAAAACATTACCGTGCAGTACAGTGAATTTAGTACCAACGAAGACTTGTACACCGAAATTGCCGTAAAAGGCAAGGACTACGACGTGATGTGTCCGTCCGATTATATGATAGAGCGTATGATACGCGAAGATATGTTGCAGCCGCTCAATGCCGAAACTCAAGCAGTAGTTGCCGCATCTGTATCCGACAAACTTGCAACGCTTGTCAAGCAGTCTTATGATCCCAATCTCAGCTACTCTATGCCTTATATGTGGGGTACAATGGGCATTATGTACAACAGTAAATCGCAAGGTCTCAATGATGACGTTGTATCCACTTGGGACGTTATGTGGGACTCTAAGTACGAAGACAAATTGTTTATGAAAGACAGTGTACGCGATAGCTATTCTATTGCTTTGCTTAGAGAAAACGGCGACACTTTGCTTAATACAGCTACACAATACGGCTACGACAGCGAGCAGTATCAGGCTTTGTTGACGTCTATCTTTTCCGAGTGCGACGACAACAAAATAGAAGTTGCCAAAAATTCTTTGCTTCAACAAAAAAGTCTGTTGCGTGGCTACGAAGTTGACAGCGCAAAAGACGATATGCAACGTGACATCAACGGTGAAAAAGGTTATCTTGGCGTATTTTGGTCGTGCGATGCTGGTTACATCATGAATGGGGACGAGGAAAGCGGCGCTAACCGCAACTTGAGATACATTGTCCCCAAAGAGGGTAGCAATGTGTGGGTAGACGGCTTTGTAATCAACAAAAATGCAGGCAACGTAGACGCTGCCAACTTGTTTATCCAATATCTCTGCGATCCCGACGTTGCTTACGAGTGCATGGACTATGTAGGTTCTACCACAGGAGTAGCTGCAGCTGCCGACAACTACAAGGCAGACGTCACTGCCAATGCAGACGAAATGTTTGCAGGTGCGGCAGAGGGCTTTTTGGATATGTATATAGAGATGATGTTCCCCTCCGACGAGACGCTTAGCCGTTGTGGCATCATGCGTGACTTTGGTGACTTCAACCAAAAGTTGGACGAAATGTGGGAGCAGGTGCGCATATAGCATATAGGCGTATTGCCCAATTATTCTACAATCAAACAAACCGCTCACTATCAGCAGTGGGCGGTTTTTGTTGTTAGTTATTTAGTTGGTAGGTGTATTGATATCGACACAACAAGTTTTGTGTCGTTTGCAGTTTTTCAACTCAGCTTTGTGCAGTTAAATACAAGTGTAGTCCGTTGTATGTTGTGCTATTATGTTTTGAGCTATTTTTTGCGAAAGGGCAACAAGTCTTCTTCGTCAAAAGTTTTGTCACCAATAAGGTTGTTGCCAAGCAGATTGGCTTTGCCGATAGAAGCAAACCCAAACTTTTTGCGTATCTGGTCAAGCGAAAATTCCAACCGTTCTCTTTTTTCGTCGTGCGTGTCAAATATGCTTTCCTGTCGCGCATAGCCCACAGGCGTAAGACAACCTACCGATACCGACAGCGAGCGCAGAGGCAAACTTGTGCCCTCGTGCCACAGTTGGTCAATAAGGCGCATAGCGGTGTCGGCTATCTCTTTTGCAACAAAAGTGGAGTGTATTGTCGTTTGTTTGCCCAAGCAAGATAGGTCGTTGTGTCTTATGTGCGCATGTACTACGCTTCCTGTCATGCCGTATCGCCTCAGTCTTGTTGCCACCATCTCGGACAAAAAGGTCACTACCTGTTCCACGTCCTTGCGGGTGGTCATATCGCGCAAAGTGGTAGTGCCGTGTCCTACGCTTTTTATTTCACGTTCGGTCTGTTCCTGATGCACAGGCTCGTCGTCCAACCCTTGTGCGCAACGTTGCATTTTGACGCCGTTTATTCCAAACGTGCGTTGCAATAGTGCAGTGTCGGCGTTGGCAAGCTCTCCCAACGTAAATATTCCCATACTGTTCAGCTTTCTTTCGGTGCGTTTGCCTATAAATATCATTTCCGATACTTTCAGCGGCCACACTTTTTGCTTGTAGTTGTCGGGTGTTATTACTGTCACTGCGTCGGGCTTTTTCATATCACTGCCCAATTTTGCAAACACTTTGTTAAATGATACCCCAACCGATATAGTCAGTCCCGTTTCTTTTTTTACAGTTTCGCGCAGTTTTTGTGCTATCTCGTAAGCACTGCCAAATATTTTGCTGTGCGTCACATCCAACCAACATTCGTCCAAGCCAAAACTTTCTACAAGGTCTGTGTATCGGCAATAAATGTTGCGTACTATGTTGGAGTAGTGCGCATAGCTATGATAGTGCGGAGGCACGCATACAAGCTCGGGGCATTTTTTGCGCGCTTCCCAAATAGCCTCGCCCGTCTTGACGCCCATTTCTTTTGCGGCGGTATTTTTGGCAAGGATAATGCCGTGCCTTGCGTCCGGATTGCCCGACACAGCCACATATTTATCGGTTATGTTGTTTTCCACGCACTCAACAGAGGCAAAAAAGTTGTTGAGGTCGCAATGCAAAATATCTCTCATAGTGTCCTTTTGATATAGTATAGAACATTTGTTCGGTACAGTCAACTTTTTATACCCTTTTTATTAGGTTATTTTGTGCACATAGTGGGCATAAATATTCTTGTACATCATTATTACCGTTTAGGGGGTATTTTTGTGATTCTCACCGTCAAACAACTTCAGCAGGACAGTCAAATACAAGAGTTGTTGCGCCTTAGCGACATGCAGTTGCAAGTTATGGGCTACACCGACCACGGCGAGCGACACCGCACAATAGTGGTCAAGCGCGCACTCAAAATTTTGCAAGCGGCAGACGCCGATGAGCGCGAGCAATGTTTGGGCGCAATAGCCGCATATCTGCACGACATTGGCTGTTGTATCAATCGTCACAATCATGCGCAAAGTGGAGGAATAATGTTGTTGCCCCTGCTTACCGCACGCGGTATGGACTATGCCGACAGCGTCATTGTTGCCAATGCCGTTGCCAATCACGACGAAAAAACAGGCTGTTCGTGCAACAAGGTGGCCGCGGCGCTGATACTTGCCGACAAGTCTGACGTGCACCGCAACAGAGTGCGCCGCGACAAGTTGGACGAACGTCGCAAACTCAAAAACAAAGACGATATTCACGACCGCGTCAATTACAGCGTTATTGATAGCCGCCTCGACGTGGACGCCACAGCCAAACAAATCGTTTTTCGCTTTGTCTTGGATAGCAATGTAGCAAGCGCAATGGAGTACTTCGAAATATTTTTGGGGCGCATGAAGATGTGCAAGCAGGCAGCCACAGTGTTGGGCATGACGTTCAATTTGGAAATCAACGGTCAAATACTCGCATAGTGTGTTGTGCTTGTCGCAACTGTAGCTTTTGGGGCGTGCGTAAATCTATTATATGGATTATTATATATACTAATATAATATATTATATGTAATAATACTTGCATACAGCGTGTACACAGCCAAGCCACGTCACAAAATACTTGCATTTTTTGCGGTGTTATAATATAATATCAGTAGCCAAGCATACTGTGTTTGCGTGTCAGCTATGCTTGTGCAAAGCGTACCCACAACACGGGGGTGTATCAGATTCGCCCGATGTCATTGCAGGTACGGTAAGCGTGTCGCAGAGCAGCTGCGTTACCAATGCAAACCTAAAATTAAACGCTAACAATAGCAAAACAACAAGCCCTGCTTATAGCATGGCTTATGCTGCCTAATTAAGTTGCGGCACGTTACCCACATTGTTTCGCACGGTGTGTAAGTAGCGTCAGATAGTGCGGATAGCTAACGGCGTTTGGCTGAGGTGCTGTTAGCAAAACTTTTTTCAGTCTTGGTTCTTTCCGCTTTGTTTGCTGTGCGGTTGGGGCGACTTTTTACAACAAACTTCACACGGAGAAAGCCGTATGGGCAGGCGTTGGTACACGAGTGCAACTCTCGTCACCTCCACCAAACGCGACGTATACGCACACTCTGCGTTTACGTCAGAATTAGAAACCGCTTTGTCGGTTTCTTTTTCATTTTCGAGCATTTTATGGGCGTTCTCGCCGCCGTCGCCGTGTCCGTCGGGATAATCGGGGAATATCAGATTTAAGAGCAGTTCACCCTGTTGCCCGCCTTTAAGGTGAAACAACACTTTCATTTTATCGTCGTACAGTATCACCCTGTAAATGAACGTGTCTATCAGGTCTTTGCGGTTCTTTGTCTTGGAATAGTCAAGCGTGCGGAAGTGCGA
>CASEME010000002.1 GCA_949289125.1 uncultured Eubacteriales bacterium | reverse complement strand
AAGGGTCAGTCCCGCGACCCTGAAAAAGAACCTGGCGTTGATCAACGCCAGGCCCAAGAAAGTTTTGCATTTCCGAACACCGCAAGATTTGTTCCAAGAAAATCTCGCTAAGTGTTGCACTTAGTTTGACAATTCATCTTGTCATAATTTTGGAAGTACTGCTCATTGTACACCACTGAAGGATCGTCAGGATATTTTTGAGCTACCATCTTGTGGTACATATAGCTTTGCTCGCGTTGCCCCAACCTGTCGCAAGTAAGACACAACTGCATAAGCGGATAGTAAAAGCCGTATGTGTTGTTGACAAAGCCACGGTTGGTATTTTGGCAACTTAGTGCCAATACATACCATCTTTTTGCACACTCAAGGTCATTTTGTTGCAAAAAAGCATCTCCCAACAAGCAACATTGCTCTGCATCGGGATAATCCACCAACAAAGAATCAAGCACGGCTTTGACAGCCAACCTATATTTTTCTTTGTACATATATATACGACAGATTATTTTGTACGCATCTATTGTATCTACATAATAAGCATTGGGTTGTTTGACAAACTTTTTTAACACCGCAAGTGCTTTGCTATAGTACGCTTTGTAATACAACTCTCGTGCATAATAGTAGGTCATACGCTCGTCAAGCGTTGCACCCTGTTTTATCATCTTGCGAAAGATACGCAAATTGCGAGAAGTATGTGCAGCTATAGGGCAATGCTCCACTTCAAAGTTGGCATATTCCACCTCACCAAAGGGAGCTATGGCTTCGTGTATCACACCTTGCCAACACGCAAGCAGACAGTTGCGCACAATGCGTTCACGATAGTACCACACAGAAGCGTCGCCGTTGATGTCTCTCGATGCCACATATTTTGCCATGACCGTATCGGGATTGGAGGACGAACTTTTCCATTGTTTTAACTTATCGATAGAACTTTGATCCATAATGTCGTCTGCGTCCAACCACATGATGTATTGACATGTCGCTTTGGAAAAAGCAAAATTGCGCGCCTCAGAAAAGTTATCCGTCCACTTGTAACTATATACAGTACTATACTTTGCACAAATTTTGCGAGTGTTGTCGGTAGAGCCTGTGTCCACTATTACTATTTGGTCAAAAGCACTATATACACTTTTGAGCAATCGCTCTATTACTTGTTGCTCATTTTTGACTATCATAGCCAAAGTAATTGTTTTGTATATCATATACCAATATATGCACATATATAGATATGTGTGCAAAGTAACAGTTTTGCAAAAAAATTAGTATTATACTACGCAAACGTCTGCAAACTTATGGCGATTGCGGATTTTTTTTGTCCATCAATACCACCTAAGAAGGCGGTTGTAAGCAAAAGCAAAAAGGAGTAAACAATGCTATGTATTAAGTTTTCAAGAATAAGATGCTGCAGACCGCTTGTACACACTATCCCCATTGTACAGCCTTGCAGAATGCGTTGTCCACAAGGTCCGATAGGTCCGCGTGGATTACAAGGTCCAAGAGGAGCTACAGGCCCAACTGGTGCTACAGGCCCAACTGGTGCTACAGGACCTACGGGCGCTACTGGTAGTCAGGGTATTACTGGCCCTACTGGCGCAACAGGTCCCACTGGTCCGACAGGACCGACTGGTAGTCAAGGTATGACTGGTCCCACAGGTCCGACAGGTACTACTGGCGTTACAGGCTCGACTGGTCCTACAGGACCTACGGGCGCTACTGGCGCAACTGGCCCAACAGGCAGCCAAGGTATAACTGGTCCGACAGGAGCTACTGGCGCTACAGGTGCTACCGGAAGTCAAGGCGTTACAGGTGCTACAGGCAGTCAGGGCGTTACAGGTCCAACAGGACCTACGGGACCGACTGGTCCGACAGGGGCAACGGGAGCTACTGGCAGTCAAGGTGTCACTGGTCCCACTGGCGCTACAGGCAGTCAAGGTATCACAGGTCCCACTGGCGCAACAGGTGCTACGGGAGCTACAGGGGCTACTGGTCCCACCGGCCCAACAGGACCTACTGGTCCTACTGGTGTTACAGGTGTAACTGGTCCGACCGGCCCTCGAGGTGCAGACGCCACCACTGCGGACGCATACACTATCGTATCTGCACACAACAATGGCGATGCCACAACACAGACAAGTCGTACAGTAACGCAAGCAGCCATCTCCAATACTGCAACAGTGACGTACGATATAGTACCACAACTGTACAATGCAACAGTTGACAATGACGGTATTGTGACGGTAGGTGTATCGGGATTGTATCAAATATGCTATGGCATCAGCATAACGCCAAGTTTCAACGGTATACTTGATATAGTTGTCAACGGCACTGCTATTCCTTACACAAGTCTGCAGTTTAGCAATGGTAGATACACTCAAAGCGGTGCGGTACTGTTAGAACTACAAGCCAACGACAAATTGCAACTTGAGATAGTAGCCAACCAATCAACAGCAACGGTACCAGCGGTCAACTCTGCATTTTTGACAATAGTGCCTATAAATATTGCAAAGTACGCACCCAATAGCTAATATTATCAGCCCGACTTTTGTCGGGTTGTACATATCAACATATAAGCACATATCAATTAACATACAAAAAGGAGAATACTATGAAACCGCTATCCTTAGACATACCTTTTCCTGATACTTCGCATCTCAGCAAAGACATAAGGTCTGCCAACATCATTTCGTTTGCTTATGCAAGTTTACATAGCGAATTGACCGCCATACTGCAATACAACTATCACGCTATTCATTGGGCAAATTTTGACAAAGAATATGCCGAAACAATGATGTGCATATCGCTTGCAGAAATGATACATATCGAAAAACTTGGTGAAACAATGCTTACACTGGGTGTTGATCCCGTATACAAACAAAGCCCTGCATATCCCGAACTTTGGTACAATACATCTTGCGTGGCACGCAGCAAAACACCTCAAAAAATGCTTATAGACGACATACAAGGCGAACTAAATGCCATAACGGACTACAAAAAAATGGTAGCAATACTCACCAACGAAACAGTATCTGCACTGATACAACGCATAATAATGGACGAACAGTTGCATGTAGAAACATTGACAAAACTACTCAAAAAATACAAACACGACTTGTGCAACACAACAAACGACCATTGAAAGCAACTAAAACAATAGACAAAAAATTCGGAGAGCAATGTTGCTCTCCGAATAATATTTTTGTTAATAGCTTTGTTTATGCAAAGAAACCTGCATAAGCGTAAGAAGCTGATGTGTTGGCAACAGTCATGATAGTAAATATCAAAGTGTTGACAACTGCACCCAACCAAGCGTTGCCTGTGCGTTCGTACAAACGTCTCGAAAGAATAGTTGCTACTATAAGTACAGGGATGATGGGGAACAAAACAATGTAAGTAAGGCTCATATTGCTCTGCCACAAAACGCCCGTTGATTTGAATGTGCCGTATTGAATAAGCATTACCAACAAAATGCCAAACACATTGAAGAATGCGTTGATAGCGATTGTTGCCCATTCGGGAAGGTTGCTTGCCTTGTATGTCTGGTTGAATATGCTGTTGATTGCGTAGAAGATGAAGAATGCGCAAGCATATCTCAACATAGTAGGCAACATGTAGTAAACGTTGAATACCTTAACGTCGAATGTCCAGAAACGGAAGTCAACTTTCCAAATACCCCAGTTGATGAATACTACAAGGTACATAACAAATACAAGGATAAGACCAACTGCTACTGTCTTCAAGAAGTTAGCAACGCCACCTATCTTTGCAGCTTCAAACGGATTGCTGTCATATTGCCAAGCGTCTTCTTTGTATTTGACAACATTGATAATATGGTTGACCAACCATACAAGACATGTTACGAGCAGAGCAAACAAACCACACACAATAGCCCAAGTTGCTACTGTACCCGTAGTGTCTTGCGGGAAATATGTGTTTTGCGAGAAGAACAACTTAGTAAGTTTGCTCCAACTGCCGCTTGTGATAGGCTCTATCATAAAGCCGCTGAACAAAGTGGTTACAACTGCTGCTACCCAATAAGAAACATGACGACGAACGCCTTTCAAAGCGGGGAACAGCTCTCTCGAACTTACTTCTACTTCGCTTGTTGTAGATGTAGTAGTTGTATCCGCAGTTACTGTTGCCGTAGCACCTTCTGCACCGCCTTCAGCTGCGCACTCGGTAACAACAGTTTTTGTAAACTTCTTTCTAAGTCCCTTGAAGCAAGGAATGGTCAACAACAAATCTGCAAGAGGCAATACCATCATAAAGAAGCCTACAAGACCTATTGTTGCAAACATTTCTTTTACCCACCATGTCTGGTTGCCTTCTGCTATGTAGTTGCAGCCTGCGGGCGTACCAAACGCTGTATAGAAGAAGTTGATAAGGTTAGATGTACTTGTAACAGAGAAGTGGTTGAGCGGGTGAATCTCGTCTGCTTCGTAAATAACACGGAAAGATGTACCCAATGCCTGACCGGGCTGGGGATCTGCTACCACTTTACCGTCAACATAAAATGCACCGTTTTCGATATTGATGCTGTCTTTGGATGTTCCGTAACCTGTAAGACCTACAAAGTTAGCAGCGCCAACAGAGTGCAGATACTCACGAGAGATAGAGGGAGTACCGTCTGCAAATGTGCTCTTGAAGAAGAATTCGTCATCGTTAGCCTTCAATACACCAACAGTAACGCCCTCTGCATAAGAAGCGTTGCTGGGATTGTTAGCCTGTACTAAGCCTGCAGCAATGATACCAGGAGCACCGGCTTCACGAGCAGTCTTATCCAACAACAAACCACTGTTTGTAGCAGCACCACCCATGGAGTGACCAGAGATACCAATTCTTGTTTGGTCTACGTAGTCCTGATAGTACAGGAAAGCTGCCGCATTGTACATAGCTGCACCATAAGCACCACTACCGTAAGAAGCAGAATAAGCACTGGAGCTTACATCGGTGTTGTTACCGTGATTTTCTCTGTCTATTGCCAATACAACAAAGCCACGTCTTGCAAGGTCAACTGCAAAGGGCAGTTGCATCTCTCTGTTGTTGAGATAACCGTGCGTCAATACCACTGCGGGAGCTTTGTTGGTTGACGACGCAGACTTGGGAACAAACAGTAAGCCGCTTTCTACAAAGCCGGTAACTCTTACTGCGCTACCTCCGCCTATCGCCGAAAAGTCGACGGTCAGCATTTCCGACGTCTCTACGCCGTAATCTGCCGCAGTGACTTCTCTAAGGTCGTATACATTGACCTTGTAGCCGCTATTCTGTACCATATTGCCAAAGAAGCTGGATAACAAAATTACCCCTAAGGCTATGGCAAGAAAAATCCAGGCTTTTTTGTGAGTCACAAAATAGTTTTTCATACCTTCCTCCTAAATGTGTTTTTTATTATAAGCCGCTAATCCTTGACGGCTAATAATCAAAGTTTGCCTATTGCAGACGTGCCTGACGTACTGCCTTTGCCCAACCTTCCAAACGTCTTGTACGTTTTGCTTGGTCCATATTTGGTTGGAAAATACATTCTATTTTTACATTCTTTTTGATGTCTTCTACACTCGACCAATATCCTGTCTGCAAACCTGCCAAATACGCAGCGCCCAAAGCCGTTGTTTCCACCACCTTAGGACGTTCTACCTTGCTGTTTAATAAGTCTGCCTGAAACTGCATCAAGAAGTTGTTGGCAGATGCTCCACCATCCACACGCAGATGTGTGATATTGGTGTCAGCGTCCTTTTGCATTGCAAACACAAGGTCGCTTACCTGATATGCTATTGATTCCAAAGCAGCACGAATAAAATGCTCTTTCTTGGTGCCACGCGTAAGACCTACAACAGTACCTCTTGCGTGAGCGTCCCAATAGGGTGCGCCAAGACCTGTAAAGCTGGGTACAATGTACACGCCGTATGCACTGTCCACCTTTGTTGCGTATTTTTCCGTCTCGTCTGCGCTCTTTATCATACGCATCTCGTCACGCAACCATTGCACTATTGCTCCACCTATAAATACCGAGCCTTCCAACACATAAGGCGGATGATCTTTGCCCGTACATGCGCCCAAAGTGGTGACAAGACCATTTTTGCTCTTTACCGCTTTGTCGCCCGTATTCATAAGCAAAAAGCAACCTGTACCATACGTGTTTTTGATATCGCCCTTATTGACGCACAACTGTCCGAACAATGCTGATTGCTGGTCGCCCACAACGCCACAAATGGGTATTTCGCGTCCGATAAATGTTTCATCCGTACTGCCGTACATATAGCTCGATGGATGAACTTCGGGCAACATACTTTCGGGTATGTCAAACAGTTTCAACAAGTCCTTATCCCAACACAGCTTATGTATGTTGTACAACATTGTACGCGATGCATTGGTGTAGTCGGTAGCAAATATTTTGCCTTTGGACAAATGCCACATAAGATAAGTGTCCACTGTACCAAACAGCAACTCGCCCCTTTCGGCACGTTCTCTTGCACCTTTGACGTTGTCAAGTATCCATTTAATTTTTGTTGCAGAAAAATATGCGTCTACCACAAGACCTGTCTTTTGGTATATCATATCTTCCAAGCCTTGTTGCTTTAGGCTGTCGCAATACTCAGCAGTACGTCTGCACTGCCATACTATTGCATTGTACACGGGTACACCGGTATTTTTGTCCCATACAAAAGTAGTTTCGCGCTGATTGGTGATACCTATAGCTTCGATATCCGCCACACTTACGTTGCCGCGTATCAAAGCCTCTACAATAACTCCTACCTGCGAGCCCAAAATATCGTGAGGATCGTGTTCTACCCAACCGGTGTGCGGATATATCTGCTTAAACTCCTGCTGAGCTTTGCCCACTATCTCACCTTGTTTGTTGAATACTATTGCACGCGAACTTGTCGTGCCCTGATCCAACGCCAATATGTATTTCATAGTTTCTCCTTTATGTACTGTACCTGTGCGAAAGGTATTGTAATTTGTATGTCTGTTATTGTTGCTTAATCTCTTTGGTAGCAACAAAATCGATGCCGCAACCGCAAATATCTTTTACTACCACGTCACCGATATGTACGGGAGCAGTAAGCGTCACGTTTTTTAACAATTCGAGACTTTTGAAAATAAGCTCTTTGGGTATAGCCTCTTTGCTCTTGACGGACACCATAGGTATGTTGCCGCCCTTTACTTTTACCGAACCTGTCACCATACGTTTGGGAGCTGTCACTTCGTTGATACCATAAGTAACGCCACGTGGGCAGGTGTTGCCTGTAACTTTGATATTGTTGATGTCCGTACAGTCCACCGTCAGGTGACAACCTATAGGACAATTTATACAAATCATTTCCTTAATCATTGTTTATCACCTCCGCAAAGCGATATAACTACTTCTTTGGCATTTTTCAGTTGCTTAACCTGTTCGGAGTTGAGCGCTACATTTTCCATTTCACCGGGTGCAACTACAGGACGTTTTTTGCCGTACACCTTTACACCGTCGGCAGTAATGGTAAGCTCCACTTTTTTGAATACGTTGCTGACACGCATTTTGAGGTTGAGCGGTTGATAGTTAGTATCTTTGTTGAGCTGATGAGGCACACAGTAACGCACGCCGTTTTGCGTCTTAATGGTCACCTTTTCTTTGGCAGCGTGATACTCTTTGATATATTCTGCCGCGCATTTGCCTGCAATCTCACTTTCGGCAGATACAAAGTCTACCAAGTCGTGCACGTGCAAAATGTTGCCGCAAGAGAATACGCCTTCCACGCTTGTCATCATGTTGTCGTCAACAATAGCTCCGCCCGTCACATTGGACAGCTCTACTGTTGCGTTTTTGGAAAGTTCGTTTTCGGGGAGCAGGCCAACCGACAGCAACAATGTGTCGCACGGTATAAGCTGTGCCGTTTCCATCTTAGGTACAAGTTTGTCGTCTACTTCTGCAATTACAACGCCTGTTACTCTTTCACGTCCCTTAATTTCTACCACAGTGTGGCTGAACATCAAGGGAATATCAAAGTCCTTAAGACACTGTACAATGTTTCTGTTAAGTCCGGACGAATATGGCATAAGTTCGACAACAGCCTTTACTTTTGCGCCTTCAAAGGTCATACGGCGCGCCATAATAAGACCGATATCGCCGCTACCCAATATTACTACTTCTTTGCCTGGCATATAGCCGTCTATGTTGACCAATTTTTGTGCAGTACCTGCCGAATATACGCCTGCACCACGCATACCTGCAATGTTGATAGCTCCTCTTGGACGTTCACGACATCCGCAAGCTAACACTATTGCTTTTGCCTGTATCTGAGTAAGTCCGTCGTGCGCAGATACATAAGTAACTACTTTGTCCTTACTTACGTCTACTACCGTTGCCGCAAGTTTGTACTCTATATTACGCTTTTGCACTTCGTCAATATAACGCTGTGCGTACTCCGGACCTGTAAGTTCTTCCTTAAATGTATGCAAACCAAAACCGTTGTGAATACATTGATTGAGAATACCGCCAAGTTCGTTTTCTCTTTCGAGTATCAATATGTCTTTTTCCCCTGCGTCATATGCTGCTTTGGCAGCTGCAAGGCCGGCAGGACCTCCGCCTATGATAACAAGATTACGATTGAGCATTATTTTGTCCTCCCTATTACCATATTGGATTTGCCACCGCACTTAGTAATTTCTGTCATATCTTTGCCCGTTTCACGAGCGATAATTTCCATTACTCTCGGTGTGCAAAAACCTGCCTGACATCTGCCCATACCTGCACGGGTACGGCGTTTGACACCATCCATATCCGTTGCGCCCAACGGACGTCTGATACTGTCCACAATTTCGCCCTCAGTTACCATCTCGCAACGGCACACTATCTTGCCATACAACGGGTTGGCGTCTATGAGTTTTTGACGTTCGGTATTGCTGAGCGTTGCAAAGTGCGGTATGCCCTTGCGTGTTGCAACAAAACTGTCGTTAGCTGCAAGTTGCAATGCTTTGGCAACTTGTTTTGCTATATCTACTGCTATTGCAGGTGCACTTGTAAGACCTGGTGACTCTATACCTGCAACGTTGTAAAAACCTTTGACATCACTTTCGCCTACTACAAAGTCGCCACCGTCCTCGTGCGCACGCAAACCCGAAAACTGAGTAATGATAGTACGTTTTGTAAGTTCGGGCACAGTTTTGAGTGCTTTGTTGAACAACTCGTTGAGTTGCTCCGAATATGTATCCACGTCATCCTTATCTTTGATATCGAGCGCAGTAGGACCTACAAGTATGTTGCCGTGCGTTGTGGGTGTTACCAATACACCCTTACCCATCTTGGTAGGTTGCTGGAACAACGTATGGTCGCAGATATAACCGCAAGTCTTGTCCATCAACACATAGTCGCCTTTGCGGGGAACAATGTGCAATTTTTTGTCGCACACCATATTGTTGATATCGTCAGCATATACGCCCGCGCAGTTGATTACTACGTCTGCCTTATACTTTTCGCCGTTGTCGCAAGTCACTTCAAAAGCCTTTGCCTTTTTTGCAACTTTGGTCACCTTGCGTTCAAACAAAAATTTGACACCGTTGACGCAAGCATTCTCTGCATAGGCAATGTTCATTTCGTAAGGGGAAACTAAACCGCCCGTCTTGGCATGCAAAGCGCACACCACTTTGTCCGACACGTGAGGTTCAAGCTCACGTACCTGTTTGCCATCGAGTATCTCAAGCTGTGGTACTCCGTTTGCAACACCTTTTTCGTACAGTTTAGTTATGCCGTCCTTTTCTGCCTCGTCAAAACACAAAACTAAAGAGCCGTTGCGTCGGAAAGGAAAGTCAAGTTCCCGACTCAACTGCTCAAACATTTTGTTGCCTTCAACATTATATTTTGCTTTGAGAGTATTGGGCGTAGCGTCAAAACCGGAGTGAACTATGCCGCTGTTGGCTTTTGTAGTGCCAACAGACACGTCGTTGCCTCTTTCCAACACTGTGATGTCTGCCTGGTAGCGTGCCAATTCTCTGGCAATAGCACTACCTGTAATACCGCTTCCGATAATGAGTACTTTTTTCATTCTACCTCCGCCTAATAAAAAAAGCGTCACCCAACGATTGAAATACATAAGGTACAGAATATATTTATACCTCATGTTCTATCAATCTATGTCGTGACACTCTCAATACTCTGTTGACATAAACGCTTTATTTATTTGTGCTATAATTGTAGCACAACAATTTTTGCTTTTCAATACCGTTTTTGAAAAAAGTCGAACTTTGTCTATAACACTTTTTTATCAAACGGCAAGATTGTTAAGTTTGTTTGATTACCAAAGCTGTTCGTTGCTTGTCGAGCACGCCACTGCACCCGCTTGCAAAGCACTGCGCACGTTTTGCTCGGTACGCACAAAACCGCCACCGATAATTTCAATATCTGTAAAAGACTTCAGCTCGCTAATTGCCTCGTAGGCAATACCGGGCATTATCTCTATAGCGTCCGGTTGCAACTTTGCTAAATTGTACTTGGCACTGTCCATTGCCTGAGCGTCCACCAAAAACACGCGATAAATTGCCAACATTCCATAATCACGAGCCAATTTGACAATGTTGCTTTTGGTTGACAAAATGCCATCGGGCTTTACCACTTCGGCAATATACTTTATGGACGCCTCGTCCCGTCCAACTCCTTCCGCAAGGTCAATGTGCACAAACACCGTTTTGTCAGCGTCGTGACAACGCTTTACTACCTCTGCCATAGAGTTGATGTTGGCTTTGAGCAAAAAGATATATTTGCGCTTGCTGGCAATGGCTCTTGACAATATGGCGTCATTGTCTTTTACCGCGCATATAATTGCATCTTGATGAAACACTTTTGCCAAAACAGTTATCCTCCCACTGTCTATTATATTGTATGTATGTACATGCGTACGCAAAACAATAATTAAACTAACATTACACTTTAGAAAAACGAGTTAATAATACCACAATACAATGACAAAAGCAATACCTAAAAGCAAAATTTGTTGATACACGGCTACACTGCTGCCACATTGACACAACTAACTATATAGAGTATAATGTGAGTAATATGTCAAAAATATAGACGGTGATTGTTATGACAAAACTTCAACGATTAAAAGAGTTTTTGCTCAAATTCAAAACATTTGCACACACAGATTACTACATACTTACAGTGTGTGCAGTAGTACTGTTGGTAAGCGTATTGGGCATCGATATGGTAGGATATTATATTGCAGTGGCTACCGCTGTGGCGGTATGCCTTTTGTGTGACGATATGCAACCTTTGATACCGCTGTTTTTTGCTACTTTTCATATCGTATCGGTAAAACACGGCTCTACCGTAGGCAACGGTCAAAGCGCATATTTTTCTACTGCATATATTGTACAGTTTTCCATACTTGCAGTGATTGCCGCAGCAGCCCTTGTGTATGGTGCATTTCGTTGCAAAAACAACATAAAACAAAACTACAAAAGCAATGTGCTTGTGTTGGGTAGCATATTGCTTGCCGTAGCCTTTGTGCTTAACGGCATCAACATTTATAGCATATCTCTCGCACTTACCGAGTTGGGATTTGGCTCTAAGTACGAATTTCGCACCACTGCATTTGGTGTGCTGACAGTTGCCTCTTGGCTTGTGCCTTTTTACTATATATTTATCACAACAGACAAGCACAAAGCCGACATAAAATATGTTGCAAAAACAGGCACTGCACTTGCACTGCTGATTTGTCTGCAACTGCTTATCAAAGTTATCGGTTGCGCCATAGACGGCACACTGTTTGTGGAAGGTACGCATCAAATTTCTGTATCAGCAATGCACCTTGGTTGGGGTGTTGCCAACAACGTAGGCGCAAAGTTGGTAATGCTGGTACCTTTTATCATTTACCTTGCAATTACCGAAAAATACACTGCAGTGTACTTTTGGATTGCAGTAGTTGCAACGGTTGCCGCTTCGCTTACAATGTCTCGCAACGCTATTTTGTGCGCTGTGTTTATTTGGATAGCTGCCCTTGTGTTGTTGCTAATATATACCAAAAACAAAAAGCAGTTGTACATCTCTTTGGGGGTAGCCGCAGGAGTACTGATTGTATTGGCAATCATTTTCCGCCAACATTTGATAGAGCTGTACGGCAGAATATTTGACGCAGGCCTTGTGACAGATGACGGCGACTTTGCCGACAATGGACGCTTTGCAATATGGCAACGCGGATTGGAACTGTTTGCCAAAAACCCGATATTCGGTACAGGTTTCTTTACACCTGCATACAGTGCTGACCACACCTTTGTTGTTGTATATGATAATATGTACCACAACGTAATAATACAGATGTTGGCTACGTGCGGCATACTTGGTGTTGTTGCTTTCTATCAGCACTTTGTAGAGCTTTTGAAGCTGTGCTTCAAAACAGACCTTGCAGGCGGCTTTATGATGTTTGCGGCGTTTACAGTTATACTACTAAGTATGTTGGACAACTATATGTTTTATTCTGCCAACTTGGGAGTATATTCTGTATGTATTGCTTATGCGTATTTGCGCAAAAACGCTATCAAAGCTGCAAAAGAAAGTGTGCAAGATAATGACAGCACGGTTGACGCACAAGATATAAGCGTAGCACCGATACAGTAAATAAACTTGTTGCAACAATATACTAAACTAATTACACAAAAAAAGCACGCACTGCGACTGCAATAGTCCTGTGCGTGTTTTTGTATGTTTACCATTATGCTGCTTGTTTTGCTGCAAATTTGTACATTGTAGCAGACAATATATGATACTTACTACTTTGTTACAATTTTTATTTGCAATGCTTGTTGTAACTATCCAAATATATTGTTTCTAACATCTTTGCTTGCGATTGTATGCCGTACAACTCCTGCAACTTGTCGTGCGTATCGTCTTGCGTCACATTGTTGTCGAGCGCATTGCAAATTGCTTGCGCCCACACCTTTGTTTTGAGGGGCAAAAAGCTGTTGTTGTGCGTAACATCGGCTTCTCGCGTTACTCTGTCGGAAAACAAGCAAGTCAGTCCGCACGCCTGCGCCTCTATAGCAACAAGGGGCAAACCTTCGTACAACGAGGGCAACACAAACAAGTCCATTGCGTTGTAATAAGGTACAGAGTTGCTGACTGCACCCGTCATTATTACTTTGTCCGCTATACCAAGTTTGTTGGCGTAGCTGTTGAGCTCCGTTCGCAACTCACCGTCACCCACCATCAACAGCACAACATCTTTTCTTTTTACCAAAGCAAAACTTTTTAGCAAGAAAAACAAATTTTTTTGGTTGCAAAACCTTCCGCAAAAGCCCACCACTTTGGTACTGCCATCAATGCCGTATTGTTGACGAATATCCAAGCCTTGTCGTCTGTCCACGACAAAGCGGTCGAGCTCCACTGCATTGTGTACCACAGTAAAAGGCTTTTTGCCGTACAACCATTTGCCTGCTTTGATACCGCAAGCAAGATTGACATTGCTGTAACGAGTGGAAAACTTGCGCAACAACTTTTTGACCGCGGCGTGGTCGCCCTTGTTGCCACTTGTACTGTGCGAGTGACATATACGTACAGGCACACCTTGCTTTTTTGCCGCATACAGTGCAAACACCGACAAACTTGTAAGATGACTGTGCACAATGTCGTATTGATTGGCACTTAGTATTTTGCGCAAAGCGGCTATTGCCTGCGGAAATTTGATAAAGTTGGGCACATAATACACTTTGCCACCCAAACGTTGTATCTCACTGTCTGCAGCACTTGGACCATATGTTACAAAGTCCAACACAAACTTTGTTCGGTCGATATTACGGTAATAATTGAGCACACAGTTGACAACTCCGCCCAATTTAGCGTTGCCCACTATCTCCAATATCCGAATCTGTTGGTTGTTCTCGACTCGCGACATTACTCTCGTATTGCTCCTTCATAGCGTCAATTTTTTCTTGCGGAACATTGCGCAAAAAGCGTTTTTCCCCTGCAAGAATGATAAGAAATGTTTTGAAAAATATCTTGATGTCCAGCCACAATGATATGTGCTTGGCATAATATACATCGTAGTAGCTACGTTCCTTTGTAGTGAGGTATCCGTTGCCATTAACTTGGTTGAGCCCTGTAAGTCCGGGGCGCACTGCAAACTTTTGCAACTCCCATGGTTCGTAGTTTGCCATATACTCCGGCATAAAAGGACGATGCCCTACTATACTCATATCACCTTTTAGCACATTGACAAGCTGGGGCAACTCGTCTATTTTCAGTTTACGCAATATTCTGCCTACTTTGGTAACGTTTTTGTTGGTTTGTGAAATGACAACATTGTTGACGTCAAACTTTACCGTTGTGGACTTCATAGTGCGAAACTTGTAGCACTTAAACAGCTTTTTGTCCTTGCCGTGTCTTTCCTGCGCAAAGATGATAGGGCCTTTGCTTGTAATGCCCACTGCAATGGCAGTAAGCAAAAACAATGGAGACAATATTATTAGAGCCAACAACGAAACAAATATATCTGTTGTGCGTTTGATAAACAGATAAAACTTCATTTGGTCGCTACCTCCGCAAATATATTTGTTACATTATAGCCGACACAGATTAAGTTGTCAATATAGGTTAGTTTTGTCATAAGTATGTATTATCTATTGTGTACAATCAACTTTTTTGCCACTGTTTGTAGGCATTGCAAGTACTGTGTACTAAAACTTCTGACATGCCAACTCGCTACCGTCAAAATCGAAAAGGGCAATACCTTTGTCGTCCAACACTGCATAAGCGTGATGTTGGTCGTTAGGCAAAGAAGCAGAGCCAACATTGACTGCATATACTCCATCAATATTGGTAATTTCGTCAATGTGATAGTGACCGTACACCACCATATCGCCCTTACTGAGCTGTGGCGGAAGATTGTGCTTGGAATATATGTGCCCGTGCGTCAAAAATACCTTGTGCTTGCCCAACAGCAATACATTGTGTTGCAAAAAGACAAACTTACTTATCATGCCGTCCACTTCGCTGTCGCAGTTGCCTTTGATAGCAATCAATCTGTTAGCAAATTGATTGAAAATTTCTGCAACCTTGATAGGTGCATAGTCTTGGGGCAACGGGTTGCGTGGACCGTGATTGTAAATATCACCCAACAACACAAGAGTGTCGCACTTCAGCTCCACCATTTTATCAGCCACTTTTTGAGCCCAATAAGCAGAACCGTGAATATCGGTTGCTATCAATATTTTGTTCATATATGCCTCCTCGTATTACTTGTACATCAATTTGTACAACATACAGTAAAAGTTATTGTGTTTGACAATGTACCATTTGACAGACGCCCTGCCACCTCAATTGTTATAAAAAAAGCACTCTTGTGCAAGAGTGCTTTTGGCATAGTAACGTCACAGCGCACTTTTTTTGGTGCTGGCGAAGGGAATCGAACCCCCGACCTATTGATTACGAATCAATTGCTCTACCGACTGAGCCACGCCAGCATATACAAAGAGCAATAGCTCTTTGCGTTCACCGTTACAGTATAACAAATGAGATAACAAAAGTCAAAACAAATGACATATTTGTAGCAACTTTTTTGCTGTTAGTAACGTTACTACCATTTTGACACAGATAGTCAACGCTTGTCGTAGTCGCGCAGTTCTCTATTGACATATCTGTCCATATCGCGTTTGGCAATAGATTGGCGCTTGTCGTACAGCTGTTTGCCTTTTACCAAAGCTATCTCTACTTTGACAAGACTTTGCTTGAGATACACATTGAGAGGCACAATAGAATAGCCTTTTTGCTTCACTTTGCCAAGCAGTCGGTCTATCTCACGCTTGTGCGCAAGCAATCGTCTTGTACGGCGGCTGTCCAAGTTGCTGAAGCTACCTTTGTCGTAATTTTTGATATAACACCCAATAAGCAACAACTGTCCGTCCTTAATTGTGCAAAACGAATCGAGCAGGTTGAGTTCTCCCCGCCTTGCCGATTTGACTTCGCAGCCAATAAGATTGATACCGCACTCCAATGTTTCCACGACAAAGTAGTCGTGACGTGCCTTTTTGTTAGTAGCTAATGTTTTCATAATTATCCTTATTTGTTAGTTGTCCGACTGCTCGCTGTCGTCATCAGTAAGCAACTGCATATCTATTTTGCACGCAGTGATATTGACGTTGACGATGCGCACCCTCACACTGTCGCCCAAGCTGAATGTGATACTGCCGTTACTCAGGCAAAAACGCTTGTCGTCATACTCAAAGCCGTACCAAGGCAGACTGTTGATGTCTACCATACCTTCCACCGTGTTGGCAAGCTCTACAAAAAAGCCTCTTTCGGTAACACCACTTATTATTCCGTCAAACTCACCGTTGAGCAAATTGCTTGCCGCATATCTGCACTTTTTGACGTCCACCGCTTTGCGTTCTGCCTCGTCGGCATTGCGCTCGGTCTTGCTGCACTGCGTGCTTACCTCACTACTCATATCGGTATATGCGGCCATTGCCTTGTCGGTCATTTTGCCTTGCACAAGTGTTTTGATAATTCTGTGCACAGTGAGGTCGGGATAACGTCTTATCGGGGACGTGAAGTGACAATAGCACTCGCTTGCCAAACCAAAGTGTCCAATATTGACAGGGCTGTACTTTGCCTTTTGCATAGTACGCAACATAACGTCGTTGACAAGGTTGTAATAGGGCTTGCCCTCTGCCTGTTGCAATGCGTTGGCAAGTACGGACACATGCACTGTAGCCGTCTGCTTGAAGTTGATGCCAAGATTGCTCATCAAAGCATACAACACGCCTGTTTTTTCTACATCGGGTTTTTCGTGAACTCTGTACACAAAGGGCAACGAGCACGAGTGGGCGTATTCGGCAACAGTTTCGTTGGCTATTATCATAAATTCTTCTATCAATCGGTGAGCAAACTTGCGTTCATATGGCACAATGTCCGTCACTTCGCCTTTGTCGTCCAATACAAAGTGCACTTCTTTGCTGTCAAAGTTGATATTGCCGCGTTTGTCACGCTTACTAATAAGTATATTTGCCAACTGTTGCATATCTTCCAACGGCTTTACAATATCGGCATAACACTTGCGAAGATACTCGTCGCCGTCCAATATCTTTTGCACATTGTTGTACGTCATACGATGTTTGCTGTGTATAACTGAAGGCACTACTTCGTACTCAGTAACCTTGCCTTTGGCGTCAATGCGCATAATGCAACTCAATGTCAATCTGTCTACACCCTCGTACAGCGAACACACTCCGTTGGAAAGCTGTGTGGGCAACATAGGAAACACCATCTCGGGGAAGTACACGCTTGTGCCACGCGCAAACGCCTCTTTGTCTATGTCGTCGGTCGGTTTGACATAGTGCGACACATCGGCTATATGAACGCCCAAAGTATATGTGCCGTCTGCGTGTGCAACAATGGACACAGCGTCGTCCAAGTCCTTAGCGTCGTCGCCGTCTATTGTGAATACTATGTCCGACCGAAAATCACGCCTGCCCTCTATGTCCTCTTGACTTACCTCAAAAGGCAAGCGTTCTGCCCTGCGCATTACTGCAGGGGAAAACTCTTTGTGAATACCAAAGCTGTACGCAACGGACAACATATCGGCATCGTGCTCGCCACTGTAGCCCAATACCTGCATTATTTTGCCTTCGGGCTTTTTGTCACGCTCGGTTGGGTACTCGGTGATATGCGCAACTACCTTTTGACCATCGGACGCACCGTTGAGATTGCTTTTGGATATATAAATGTCTTTGCAAAACTTTGTTTCGTCAGGGATAACAAAACTTGTAAAGTTGCTTTTGGACAACGTGCCCACCACATCGGGCATACCGCGCTCCAATATCGCCACCACTTCGGCTTCGTCCTCTGTGTTGGCAACGGGACGCACGAGCACTCTGTCTTTGTGCAATGCGCCATTGAGCATTGGGGGCGCAACAAACAAGTCGGGCTGTCCGTCATTGCGTATCAAAAATGCAAAACCTCTTGCGTTGCCTTCTATAGTGCCCTCAACAAGGTTTTCTCTGTCCAATACTCTGTACCTGTTGTTGCGCTTGTCGTACTCCAACTCGTTGTCTTTGACAAGTGCTTGCAGTGCCTGACGAACAGCGTCCTTTTCAAAACGAGAATTGACGCCTACTATTGCAAATATTTGTTTGTCCGACAAGTATTTTTTGTCTTTGCCTTTTAGCACATCCAATATTTTTTGTTGAAAATTCATTGTGCATTCTCCATTACTACAAGCAATAAAAAAGGCGATTACTGTACAGTAAATCGCCGTTTTTTGTTTTGCCGATAGTTAAATTATGCAATAACAGCAGACAGAATAACAAAAGTGATTGCACACAACGCAAGCACACCTGCGCATACGAATGTCCAAATCTTGAGTCTGCGCTCTTTACGCTGTGAGCTGCTCATATTGTATTCGTTGTCGTCTTCCGAACGACTACCTGTCATTGCTTCCATACCGTCACTGTTAGACGATTGCTTCATAACTACGAAAATTATGAACGCTGCGCTAAGCAACATCAAACAAGCAAGTACAATTTTTATTATAAACACCGTGTAAGCAACCGAATCGGATGCCGCAAACAATGCCAAAATATTAGCCATCTAATTTTCCTCCAATAACTTTGCTTTGGTAGTATATCACAAATTTTTATATGTGACAAGCATTTTTTTGCTGTTGCATACCAAAGCCGTTACTTTTTCTCTATCAGTACCTTGCCTTTCATTTCAAACGGTATTTCCATACCCATTGCATACAGCATAGTGGGTGCAATGTCGCACAGTGCGCCATCTTTCAATTTTACTTGGTCACGCAACTGCTGATCCACCAACACAAAAGGTACTTTGTTGGTAGTATGTGCGGTAAAGGGGCTACCGTCCTCGGCAACCATCTGTTCGGCATTGCCGTGGTCTGCCGTCAAAAATACTCTACCACCCTGTTGCAGTACGCACTCAACCACCTGTCTTACGCAGTCATCTACTGTCTCCACAGCTTTTACTGCTGCTTCCATAACACCGGTATGACCTACCATATCGCAGTTGGCAAAATTGAGTATCATAACGTCATACTTTTCTTTCTCAATTTCCATTATGGCGCGTTTGCACACTTCGGGAGCGCTCATCTCCGGTTGAAGGTCGTACGTTGCTACTTTGGGGCTGGGTATAAGCACGCGTGTTTCGTTGTCGTTGGGTTGCTCCACACCGCCATTAAAGAAAAATGTTACGTGTGCATATTTTTCTGTCTCTGCAATACGCAACTGTGTGCGGTTGGACTTGGCAAGATATTCACCCAACGTGTTGACAAGACGTTCGGGGCGGTAAGCAATGTCAATACCTGTAAACTTCTCGTCATACTGAGTCATACATACCCAATGCACTTGACGTGCTTTGCCTTTGAGGTCAAAGCCATCAAAGCAGCTTTGTGTAAATGCTCTTGTCATCTCGCGCGCTCTGTCGGGGCGGAAGTTGAAGAATATCACGCTGTCACCGTTGTCTATTGTGGCAACAGGGCTACCGTCCGCGTTGACAACCACTGTAGGCACGATAAATTCGTCAGTAACACCATCTTTGTAACTTTGCTTAAGTGCCTTTGCAGGATCGGTGGTAGTAACTTTGCCTTTGCCAAGAGTAAGCATATCATAAGCCTGCTCCACTCTGTCCCAACGGTTGTCTCTGTCCATAGCGTAGTATCTGCCGCACACTGTGGCAATTTGACCTACGCCAATCTTTTTTATTTGCTTTTGCAATTCTTCCACAAAGCCTGCGCCGCTTGTAGGGGACACGTCGCGACCGTCCATGTAGCAATGAACGTACACTTTGCTGACGCCACGCTTTTTGGCAAGTTGCAACAATGCGTACAAGTGAGTGTTGTGACTGTGTACACCACCGTTACTCAACAATCCCATCAAGTGCAACTTAGTACCGTTTTTGACTACGTTGTCGCAAGCGTCCGTCAATGCCTTGTTTACAAAAAAATCTCCGTCCTCTATAGACTTTGTAATGCGTGTAAGCTCCTGATACACAACACGACCTGCGCCGATATTGAGGTGGCCTACTTCGCTGTTGCCCATCTGTCCTTCGGGCAAGCCTACAGCCAAACCGCTTGCGTCAAGCTGTGAGGACGGGTAGTTGGTCATAAGATAATGTACGTAGGGCGAACACTCTGTGCCAACGGCATTGCCGACAGCATTTTTTGACAGTCCGTATCCGTCCATTATTATCAATGCAGTTATTTTCTTCATATAAATATTTTCTCCGAATATTTGTAAAAAATTACTTGTGAGCGTTGACTACTGCGGCAAATTTTTCAGCCACAAGGCTTGCACCGCCTATAAGTCCGCCGTCTATATGGGGCATATTGAGCAAAGCCTCAGCATTTTTCTCATTCATACTGCCGCCATACTGAATATACAGATTGTCTGCTGCTTCTTTGCCGTATTTTTCTTCAAATACGCTTCTACAAAAACCTATTGCATCGTTGGCTTGTTGGTCTGTTGCAGTGACGCCTGTGCCTATAGCCCAGACAGGTTCGTATGCCACAACGATATTGGCAAGTTGGTCTGCAGTAATATCCTTAAAGCCTTCCACAATCTGACGTTTCAAGACATTTTCCATATTGCCGCTGTTGCGCTCTTCCAAAGTTTCGCCAATGCACACAATAGGTTTGAGACCTGCTGCCAAAGCGGCCTGTGTTCTTTGAAGTACTGTAGCGTCTGTTTCGCCAAAGTATGTACGACGTTCGCTGTGTCCGATAACTACGTACTCTACGCCAATTTCCTTCAACATAGAAGGCGCAATTTCACCTGTAAATGCACCGCTCTCTTTCCAATGGCAGTTTTGTGCGCCAACGTGTATGTTGGTATCTTTGCAAAGTTTTACCGCAGTTGCCAAATCGGTATATGGTACGCAAATAACTACAGTGTTAGTTGTATCTTTTACGAGAGGAATAAGTGTTTTGATAAGTTTTTTTGCTTCTTTTTGCAGTTTGTTCATTTTCCAGTTGCCTGCTACAATTTTGTTTTTCATATTGTCTCCTTGTAGTTTTACAAAAACGATACGGCATACAGTTGGTATGCCGTATCAAAAATATTAGATTGATAAATGTACGGCTTGTGTTAACGTTGTAAGTATATCAACGTTTACTTCTTGTCGTTGAGGCAAGCAATACCCGGCAAAACTTTGCCCTCAAACAATTCCAAAGATGCACCGCCACCTGTGGACACGTGAGTCATCTTGTCTGCATAACCCAACTGTGCAACGGCTGCGGCACTGTCGCCACCACCGATAATTGTTGTGCAACCTTTTGTTGCTGCCATTGCTTTGGCAACAGCGTTGGTACCTGTTGCAAGTATGGGGTTTTCAAATATTCCCATAGGTCCGTTCCAGATAACTGTCTTAGCATTTTTGATAACGTCTTCGTAAAGTTTGCAAGTCTTAGGACCAATATCTGCGCCCTCTCTGTCGGCAGGTATTTTGTCGATATCCACAACTTTTGTTTCTACAGGTGCGTCAATAGGATTGGGGAAGTCTGCTATTGTTACGCAGTCTACAGGCAAGTACAGCTTTTTGCCTTCTTTCTTTGCCTTTTCCATCATCTCTTTGCAGTAAGACAACTTTTCTTCGTCCAACAACGATTTGCCTACTTCGTAGCCTTGAGCTTTGATAAAGGTATAAGCCATACCGCCGCCTATAATCAAGCTGTCGCACTTTTCAAGCAAGTTGTTGATAACGTTAAGCTTGTCGGCAACTTTTGCACCACCCAAGATTGCAACAAAGGGACGAACGGGATTTTCCAAAGCGTTAGCCATAACGGACAACTCTTTTTCGATAAGGAAACCGCAAACAGCAGTTTTTACAAAACCGTATTCTACTATAGCCGCAGTTGATGCGTGCGAACGGTGAGCTGTACCGAAAGCATCGTTGACATAGATGTCGGCAAAACTTGCAAGCTCTTTGCAGAAAGTTTCGTCTCTGCCTTCTTCGCCTGCGTCAAAACGTGTGTTTTCCAAAAGTACTACTTCGCCCTCTTTCAAAGCGGCAACCTTAGCTTTTGCGTCCTCTCCTACAATGTCGTGAGCAAACGTTACTTTGCCACCAAGCAACTCATTGAGTCTGTCTGCAACGGGCTTTAGGGTAAACTTTTTGATGTCGTCTTTCAAAGCCTTTGCAATCATCTGCTCTTTTGCAGCTGCCTGTTCGGATTCGGGCATAGCTTCCAAAGCCTTTTTCTCTTTTTTGTTGAGTTTGAAACCTTTGGTGAAAATGTTGTGCGGTTTGCCCAAGTGCGAGCAAAGAATAACTTTTGCACCGTGTTCCATAAGGTACTTAATGGTAGGCAACGCACCTTGAATACGGTTTTCGTCCGTGATAACGCCGTCTTTCATAGGAACGTTGAAGTCCACTCTTACCAGACACTTTTTGCCTTTTACGTCTACGTCTTTGATACTCATCTTGTTCATAGCATATACCTCGTGCGAAGATTTTTTGTACAACGCCTGCCGTATCGCAACTACGGCCACGCCGCAAATTGCAAGTACTGTGACACTTTGCATAGACAATGTGCCAAAGTCACCCAATTAAGCAATAATATTGTAAACTGTGTCTATTGCATTGTCAAGCGAAAAACTATTGACATTTTTTATACCGCAGATAGGAAAACATTATACCTTTTTGTACTACCTATAGCATATTGCTTAATTATGCTAACAACATTCAATTAGACTTCTTACGTCACTGCAAAACGTTGCAACAATCAATATTTGGTTAGTTTGCCGTGTGTATTGAGCTGCTTAAAACCCTGTTGTCGCAGTGCCTCATACACTGCAAGTGCAACCGTATTGGACAAATTGAGCGAACGTGTATCCCCTTTCATAGGCACGCGCAAAGCGTATTGATAGTTGTCGTGCAACAGCTCTTCGGGCAAACCTTTTGTTTCTTTGCCAAACACCAAAAAACAAGTTTCT
>CASEME010000001.1 GCA_949289125.1 uncultured Eubacteriales bacterium | reverse complement strand
AATTGCACGAGTACATAGAGTACTATAACAATGAAAGAATATCCATAAAACTAAAAGGACTGAGTCCGGTACAGTACCGAACTCAGTCGCAAGTAACAATTTAATTATTAAATATTTGTCCAACTTTTGGGGTACACCCCAGTCTGACTATCAAACGGTACTGTATATTTTTGTTGATATTGTTGTCAATATTGTTGGCAATTAGTGAAGATTGCGTTCAATCAGCTCTTTTTTGTAGTAGTTGTTTTGGCAACTGTGGTAGTAGCTTGAGGTGCGCCTTCAGACTTGACAACTTCGGTCATGCTTGCCAGCAGTCCGGCAATGTTCTGAATATCGCTCGGTACAATTATTTTTGTTGCTCTGCCGTCTGCAAGTTTTTTCAAAGCCTCAAAGCCTTGCAAAGTAAGGTACTGTGCGGAAGGATCTGCCTTTTTGATAAGTTCGATTGCCGTCTGTTCACCTTCTGCCTGAGCAATAAGTTCTGCTTTGCGCGCTTCTGCTTGCAATATTTTGGTAGCCTTGTCTGCTTCTGCACGCAATATTTGCGCTTGTTTTTCACCTTCTGCTACCAATATGCTCGATTTCTTTTCGCCTTCGGCTTTCAATATCTGTTCGCGGCGTTCACGCTCAGCACGCATTTGCTTTTCCATAGCGTCCTGAATATCGCGTGGGGGAAGTATGTTCTTCAGTTCTACACGGTTGATTTTGATACCCCAAGGATCGGTAGCTTCGTCCAATATAGCACGCATCTTAACGTTGACGGTATCTCTCGATGTCAATGTTTCGTCCAATTCCATCTCGCCAACAATGTTACGCAGTGTAGTAGCGGTAAGGTTTTCGATAGCACGCATGGGGTGTTCCACGCCATAAGCGTATAGTTTGGGGTCGGTTACCTGTATGTACACAACAGTATCTATCTGCATTGTTACGTTATCTTTGGTAATTACCGATTGCGGATCAAAGTCCGCAACTATCTCTTTTAGAGAAATACGTGGGCTGCATCTGTCAATAAATGGTATTACCATATGTACGCCCGTTTCCAACGTCTTGCGGTATTTACCAAGACGCTCTACCAATACGGCGTTGGCTTGACGTACTATTTTGATAGACATCAGCAGTGTTATAAGCAAAATTACTGCTATTACTGCAATTACAATAATCCAAATTGTTTCCATAGTGTTGTATCTCCTCCCAAATACATTGTGTTATTTATCCAAAGCGGCAGTAGTATATGTGTCCGCTTCTTTGACAATAAGTTTGTTACCCGACAGACCGACAACTTCTACAAGCGTACCTTGAGCTATGTCTTGCTGCTTGTCGCCTACGGCATTCCACTCAACTCCGTTAATTTTTACCGTGCCAAAGGTTTCCAATCCGCAAGGTGCAACAAGCGTGCACTTTTTGCCAATCAGTAGGTCGGTATTTGTCTTTTCGTTGCTGTTTCTCAATAGCCACTTTTTGGTAATTTTGCGCAAGGACAACATAAGTGCTGCGGACAATACTGCAAATATTACTATTTGCCAAGTAAAATCGACCGCTTTGGTTGCCGCCAATATAAAGGGCGGTATTGCGCCTATTGTAAACCATATAGAGATAAGTTCGGCAGTAAATATTTCTACAATAAATGTAACTATTATTACGCCCAACCATACCCAAAACATAACGTCCATAATATGTCCCTCCTGATACATATAATATCATTTTTTGTACGTATTAGTCAATATGCAAAATAAATTTTTGTAATTTTTGCTAATGCAAAGGTGTGTACTGACAATAAGCGGTCAATCTGTACAAAAGATGATAGTGTAATATACTTAGTGCAACAAAAAAACGTTCAAAGTCGGTGTCAATAATATAAATATAATCACAACAACAGTGGTGCGTATATAGGTAAAGTGATATTAAACACAACTTGATTGCAAGCTAAACGCAGTACACGTATACGATTATGCTTTGTAGTTATATTTAGCAATAGTATATAAGTATTTTACATAGTATCAAAGCGGAGTTATAATACTTACAGAGTAAGGTAGCATAGCAATTTATGTGTGCAGTACATACTGCACAACTACGCAACTAAAAGATGCTACAATATGTACTCAATAACTAATGTTATATTGGATATAACAACAAAGAGCAGTGTATGAGCAATATTCTTATTGTTTATTATTCGCGCAAAGGGCAAAATTACTTTGGCGGAGCAATAAAGCAACTTGACAAAGGCAATACGGAAATTGTGGCAGAGTATATTCAGCAAGCAGTGGGTGGCGATTTGTTTGAAGTGGACACGGTCGTACCCTATCCTGCCGATTACAAGGAGTGCTGTGCGGAAGCGTACAAGCAGTTAAAACAAAACGCTCGTCCCCAACTCAAACAGTATTTGGACAGTATAGACGGCTACGACACAATATTTGTGGGATATCCTAATTGGTGCGGTACAATGCCCATGCCTATGTTTACCTTTTTGGAAAAGTACGACATGCAAGGCAAAACAATAGTATCATTCTGCACCAACGAAGGTAGCGGTATGGGCGTTAGTCAAAAGGACATAGCAAGAGTATGCGTAGGTGCAAAAGTGCTTGACGGACTTTCCATGCGTGGCACGGCTTGTTTGGATAGTAGCGCAACTGTTGCCGAGTGGGCAAAAAATATATTGAAAGTACAACGTTGACCAATAGATATAGAGGTGAAGTATGCAAAAATTGAAACTAACTAACGTATGGGACAAAACTTTTGCACAAAGTGACAAAGTGCAACATAGCAAAGTGACCTTTGTCAACCGTTACGGCATAACGCTTGCTGCAGATATGTACACGCCTAAGAATGTGCAAGGCAAATTAGCGGCAATAGCCGTTTGCGGTCCGTTTGGCGCAGTTAAGGAGCAGTGTTCGGGGCTGTATGCACAGACCTTGGCACAGCGAGGATTTGTTGCCATAGCTTATGATCCGTCCTTAACAGGCGAAAGCGGCGGTACGCCGAGGTACATGGCGTCACCCGACATCAACACAGAGGACTTTCAGGCGGCGGTGGACTTTTTGTCCGTTCAGCCGTTTGTGGACAGTGACAAAATAGGTATATTGGGTATATGCGGTTGGGGCGGACTTGCGCTCAATGCAGCGACAATAGATACACGTATCAAAGCAACTGTTACAAGTACAATGTACGACATGAGCAGAGTCAATCAAAGAGGCTACTTTGACAGCGAAGACAGCGAGCAAGCACGCTACAACAAACGTGTAGCACTCAATCAGCAGCGCACACAAGATTATCTTAGCGGTCAGTACAAGCGTGCAGGCGGAGTTGTACACCCATTGCCCGAGGACGCACCGTTTTTTGTAAAAGACTACTACGATTACTACAAAACAAAGCGCGGTTATCACAAGCGTTCGCTCAATTCCAACGACGGTTGGAACGTGGTTGGCTGTATGTCCTTTCTCTATATGCTTCTTTTGCAATATAGCAACGAGATACGCAGTGCCGTACTTATGATACACGGCGACAAAGCACACTCGTGTTACTTTAGTAAGGACGCTTATACCGCTATGACCAAAGGCAGTCAGTATGCAGATAACAAGCGACTGTTGCTTATACCCGACGCAGTGCATACCGACCTTTATGACGGCGGAGGCAAAGACGCCATACCTTTTGACGATATAGAGCAGTTTTTCCGTGAGTATCTTAAGTGATACACCACATTGTTAGCAGACAGTATATCAATAGGAGAGCAAAAGTATGGACAAAGATATTATCAATAAGATATTTGATAGAGGCGCAATCAACCCTTATGGCAAATATTTTGTAGGCACAAGTTACCTCAATATGTTATCTACACAGCAAGTTATTATTGGCAATGTTACTTTTGAACCAAAGTGTCGCAACAACTGGCATATTCACCACGCAGACAAGGGTGGTGGGCAAATTTTGCTTGTATTGTCGGGCAAAGGTTGGTATCAGGAGTGGGGCAAACCTGCACAACTTCTAAAAGCGGGTGACGTGGTAAACATACCTGCCAACGTCAAACATTGGCACGGCGCAACAAAAGACAGTTGGTGTGAACATCTTGCAATAGAAGTGCCTGCGGAAAACGGCAGTACTGAGTGGTGCGAGCCTGTTGACGACAGTCAGTATGGTAAACTGTAGAAGGTATAGTATGAAAAAGTCAATCAATGATACAGACAACAAAGTTATACTGTTGCCCGAATTGCTACCTTTTGTCAATAGTGATAGAGAATTGGTGCTGTTGTTTGACAACTTTGTCTACAACGATGTAGCAAATATCAACACTTTGGACAATAAGACAAGGTATATGGCAATTTTGTCCGTCCTTATAGGCAGTCAGGCGGTAGATACATACAAACATATACTGTTGCAAGCATTGGACGGGGCAATTACACCACAAGAGGTCAAAGAAATTGTGTACCAATCGGTAGCTTATGTGGGATACGGCAGGGCATATCCCTTTGTCCAAGCTACCAATGAGATGCTAAGTAAATGCGGCGTGTCAATGCCCTTAGAAGGTCAATGTACTACAGATTGCAATACGCGCCACAACGCAGGGGAAAATGCGCAGATTGCCATATTTGGAGAAAGTATGAGGGGCTTTTCTCAATCGGGCGAACAACAAACAAGACATATCAACAGATGGCTTACCGACAACTGTTTTGGCGATTATTACACACGCAACGGGCTTGATTTGCGCCAAAGAGAATTGGTGACCTTTTGCCTTTTGTACGCGCAAGGTGGGTGCGAAGCGCAGCTTGCCTCTCATATTGTGGGCAATATCAACATTGGCAACGACAAATCGCTGCTTATACAAGTAGTGTCACAGTGTTTGCCCTACATAGGCTATCCGCGTTCGCTCAATGCAATCAGCTGTATCAAACAGGCAACAGCGCAATAATGCAACAAATAAAAAATACGGTGCGTTTTGCACCGTATTTTTGCTGTAATAATTAGATAGTGAATTGTTGATTTTAGATTAGAAGTGTTAATCCGCAAAAAACAACACTTCTGTTACTTAATTATGCCACCGAATACTTGAAAGTGTGGTCGGCTTTGTTGAGGATAAAGTGATATATATCGCCGTCGTCCACTGTTATTTTTGTTTCGCCCACAGTTTCAGTTACTTCAAATGTATGCAAGGTGAAGTACATATTGCTTTTTAGCAAGAAATATCCTGTATTGTCGTCAAACAGTATTATATCAGGATATTTTCCTTCACTGTCCGTGTAGATTGTAGCTTCGGAAAGGCCGTTGTATTCGCTGTCTTTTATTATGTATTTTTGCTCATAGGTTTTGCCGTCGAGTACAACGCAGAGCGTCACAGCTTTGCTTTGCGACACAATGGTAAAAGTGCCGTCCGTCAAATATTGCATCACTTTGCCTTGTAGTACAAAGCCGTCGTAGTCATATATAGCATAGTTGTCGTAGTACAACGTCAACTTTGTAGTGGCGTCAATGTTTTTTACTGTCTTTGTCCAATCGTAAGTTTTGCCGTCTGTTGAACTAAGTTTGTATGTCTTTTGTTCGCCCTCAATGTCATAGGATTGGAGGGTAATATAGTTGCCACTCTTTGTAAGTTTACCAAATACGTACTGTTTGATTGCTATAGGTGCGTTTGTATAAGAAAACTGCACAATATATCCCTTTGTAAAGTCAGCGTTGTGGTAAAGTTGTGCCGGTTGAATATCCGTGCGTTCTGAACTAATGTTGAGTGTCTGTGCGTCAAACAAATACTCCGGCTGACTTTCAAATATTGCGTAAGCCATCATGCGGAAAGTCTTTGTGGCTTTGTCAATGGTGAGATATGTTGCCGAAGTTGGCGTGTCTTGGTTGATTGCTTTCAGCATAATGCCACTTCCCAACCAAGGGAAATAAGGAGCGTTTTCCGCAATAGTTTGATTGTCAACTTTGAGTGTTGCCTTGACTGTCAACGGTAAGCTGTCCTTTGGGTGTCAGCATATCATTGGAAGTGTAACTACCTGCAAAGTAGTCGTTGCCTACGATAAATTCAAAGTCATTGTCTATTGCTTGCACAGAAAATGTTTTGTCGTCATTCAGTTTTACTGTCATTTCCTTGTAGCCATAAGACAATACAACGGTATTTTTGTCGTCAGTTGTTTGTTGAGTAACAACGGTGTCGCCCTGATACAGTTTGAGTACCGAGTTGCTTGCTGTTTGTGATTGCTCGTATATAGCTTTGTATTGTGTATTGCCTATCGCAAACTGATAACTGTAGTTTGTAGTTTTGTCGTCAGGTGTAGTTGTTGAGCCGCCCGATGAAGGTTTGTCTTCGGGTTTGGTGGTAGGTTGACATGCAGCCAATACAATGCTAACTGCAATCATACATATTATCAATAATATAGATGCTTTTTTCACTAAAAAACCCCCTTTTTCGTGCAATAGTTTTTAGGTGGGTAGATTATATGAGAGCGTTTGAAGTTTGTCAATGTATTTAGTCACAAATAAGCTATAATGAAAAATTGCCTCTTTATTATTGATATAACATTGCAATAGAAGTAAAAAAACGCAACGAATATATCGTTGCGCAAAATTTACAAATAACAATAGATAATATGTGTTGTGATAAGAGTAGTGCTATGTTGTATAGCTCGTACTGTGTTGAATATCAACATACTGTCAACTTATACAATGCCGCACTTGCAAACAGAATACTGATTATTTGGCAAACTTTTGTCTGTTGGCCTTGTGTTTTGCCAAAGTTTCCCACAACAATGTTTTGTTGCAGTTAAGTATAAGGCGTTCGGGAAAGTCTGTTTGCTCTACCAACGGCAAAATGTGTCGGTAATTGAGTAGCCAGCCTATACCGTGTGCGTCCGAGCCAAACGATACGGGACAATCGTACTTTTTGCACAGTTGCAGTATAGTAAGGTCGTTGGGACGTGCGTTGGTGCGACAACTGCCCTGTTCGAGGGAAGAATTGTTAATTTCCATAGCTGTTCCGTACTGTTTGCATACTTTTATCAGTCGTTCGTAGTCTATCTCGTAACGCGAATCGTCCGAATGTCCCACTATATCAACAATACCTCTCGATATTGCACTGATGTAAGCATCGGTATTTTGATGCTTGTCACGCGGTTCAAAGGTCATGGTGTGCAAACTTACAATAGCTACGTCAAGCATGGGCAAAGCCTCGTTGCACAGTCCAAGAGAACCTTCTGTATCCAATATGTCTATCTCACAGCCATATAGCATTTTTACGCCAAACAACTCTTTGGGCAAAGTTTGTAGTTGCATAAAGTAACTATCGGGTGCAGAGCCTACGCAAGACGGCGAGTGATCGGTAATAGCAAGATATTCCAGCCCTTTTTGTGATGCGGCGTATGCCATGTCTTCTACCGATTCGGTAGCTACGTGTCCGCTCATAGCGGTATGTGTGTGCAAATCAATAAAGAATTTCATAGTGCAAATATTATAAGCCTCTTACAAACGTAAGTCAAACGTTGTATACGACATTGTAATATAAATATCTAAGATATTGTAAGCAATATAGCAATATCTATAAGTTGTACTGCATACACAAGTTGTGACAAAAGTTTGCTGATATATAAATATGTATTGTAGTTTAATAACAGAGGTAAAAGATACCTAAAATATTGCACAATGGTACAAAATACGCACAAAATGGCTTTCAATTACTTGACTTATCAACAGGTCGGGACTATGATAGGTTAGTTGATAGTAAGAATACTTATTATTGTGTACTATTCGGCAAAGGAGATGATATGGACTCGTTTCATCATTGGCTAATGAAAGCACATCTCGGTTTTCGTAAAAAGGTGATGGCAATGGCGCAGAAGTACGATTTGACATTGGGGCAACCCAAGATACTTGAGTATCTCGATGAGGTTGGCAGTTGCGAACAAAAGAGTATAGCACGCTTTTGCGAGATAGAAGAGGCTACCGTAGGTAGCATACTAAGGCGTATGGAGCAGGGCGGTTTTATTACTCGTAAGCGTGACCAAGACAACAGACGTTCGGTTATAGTCACTTTGACGGAAAAAGGCAGACAAAGCGCCCACAAAGTGCAACTGTTGTTTGACGAAGTGGAAAGTTGTGCTCTACAAGGCATAAGCGATGCCGAGAGGGCTATTTTGCGAGATACGTTGCGCAAAGTTTATAACAATTTACGAAAAACGGAGCAATAATATGGAAAAGTGCATACAACAGTCTGTATTTACTATATCGGTGTACACTGTTACTGCTTAGAGAAATGTGTACAAAGTATAGTTGACAATACGCTGTTGATAGTATTTGTATCTATATCGTTGAGCATATAATTGCGCCTATGAGCAACAAGCTGTTGGGCGCACCAAGTAATTAAACAAAACAAAATTATTGTGTCAATACACAAAGAGGATTACATTATGAGCAAAAAAAGAAAAATCGTATCTGTTTGCGTTTTTCTGTGCGTAGTGGCAATTCTGATTGTAGGTATATGTCTTACGGGCGGCAATGGTGAGCACGGTGACATATCCGATACAATGCAGGACGCCGTTTTGCACGAAAACGACAAGATTGATATCGGCTTTATGAAGGTCAATCCGTCGGTAATCTCTGCATTTGTGGTGACGGGCGTACTGTTTGTGTCCGCACTGATTATCCGCATATTTGTAATACCGAGATTCAAAACGGTGCCGGGCAAATTTCAGATGTTGTTGGAAAGCTGGGTAGACTTTTTTGACAATCTTGCCACATCCAACAGTCCGCACAAAAACAAGTTTTTGGGCGCATACATCTTTGCGGCAGGCAGTTACATATTTGTAGGCACTGTATTTGAGTTGTTGGGCATACAGGCAGTTACTGTCAACAATGCGTCCATAGCATTGCCTGCACCTTTGTCCGATATCAATGCGGCTATTGCGATGGGCTGTCTGTCATATCTTATCATTATGTCGGGCGGTATCACGGGCAACGGTTTCAAAGGTTTGTTGCTAACGCTCAAAGACTTTTCCTTGCCTATATCAATGAGCTTCCGTCTGTTTGGCGCATTGCTGTCCGGCTTGTTGGTAACAGAGCTTGTTTACCACTATATGGCATTGAGCTTTGTATTGCCGGTAATAGTAGGAGTACTGTTTACGTGCTTGCACGCTATAATACAGACCTACGTATTGGTTATGCTAACAGCATTGTTCTACGGCGAAGTATCGGAAAGACATCCCAAAATAAAAAAAGTAAAAACAAAAAAAGAAAAAATGAAAGCTAAGGAGGCTTAATTACAATGAGTATCAGCAAAAAGACAAAAATAATTGCAATAGTAGCAATGGTAATTATACTTGCTTTGACAGCAGTATTTGTAACACTTACAATCAACAAGGCTTATGCAAGCACAGGTGACCAATCTAATTTGGCAGACACCACAACCCCCACCGAAGGCACAACAACCGAAGGTACAACGGACAACTCTGTTGGTTCTAAGGCAATAGCAGCTTCCATAGCAATCGGTCTTGCAGGTCTTGGTGGTGCAATAGCCATGGGCGTAGCAATAGGTAAGTCTGCCGAAGGTATTGCAAAGCAACCCGAAGTAAAAGGTGATATCAGAAGCACATTGATGCTCGGTCTTGTATTTATCGAGACAGTAGTTATTTATGCGTTGATCGTATCTATATTGGTAATATTTGTATTATAAAAATCAACAAGGCGGTGAATAGTAATGCCACTTAACATAGATTGGCAACAAATATTGTTGCACTTACTCAACTTTGCAATACTTGCTTTTATACTGTATATGTTGTTGTACTCACCTATCAAAAAGTATATGGCAAAGCGCAAAGCTATGTACGAAGATATGCAAAAAGAGACGCAAGACAAACTTCAACAGGCAGAAGATGCTAAGTTGGAGTACCAAAAGCAACTTGATAGCGTAGAACAACAGACAGCTTTGATGCGCAAGCAGGCAGAAAGCGAAATTGCTACTTACAAGCAAGCTCAAATGGAAGAAGCTAAGGCAACTGCGGACAAGTTGGTAGCTCAGGCAAAGAAAACTGCCAACACAGAAAAGCAAAAAATACTTAGCAGTGCGTCCAAAGAGATTAAGGAACTTGTAACAACAGCTACAGAAAAGATAGCAACCAAGTCTACTTCGCAGTCTGTGGACGAGTTTTTGGACGAAATAGAAAGGAGTAAGAAGGTTGAAAAAGCAGGATAACATAACCAAAGCAGTCATTTATTCGGACACTCAACCTACCGAAGCGCAAGTAAAACGTCTTACCAAATTTTTGTCAGACAAATATGGCGAAAAGATAGAGCTTGTATGGCAGGAGAGCAACGAATACAAGGGCGGTTTTCGTTTGGAATACGGCTCGTATGTGTACGATTGGACTACAGAGGGCAAAGTTACTCAGTTCAAACGTGCGTTGGAGCATATTGCCGACAACAACGGCAACGTTATGCCGCTTATCAAGGACGCAGTCAGCAAGTGGCGTCCCGAAGTAGAAGCGCAGGAACAGGGTACAGTACTGTACGTCGGTGACGGCATAGCTACAGTAGACGGTATTCGTCACGCGACCTATGGCGAAATAGTAGTGTTTGAGTGCGGCATCAAAGGTATGGTGCAAGACCTCAACAAGCAGAACGTAGGTTGCATAGTATTTGGCGACTGTTCGGATATTTTGTCCGGTAGCAAAGTGTATCGTACAGGCAGAACGGCAGGTATACCCGTTGGTGAAAAATTTATTGGCAGAGTAGTAGACGCTTTGGGCAACGCCATTGACGGCGAAGGCGATATCGAGCCGGACGGCTACCGTCCTGTGGAATCCCCTGCCCCCGGTATTATTGACAGACAGCCTGTCAACAGACCTATGGAGACAGGACTACTTGTAATAGACTCTATGTTCCCCATCGGTCGTGGACAGAGAGAATTGATAATAGGCGACAGACAGACAGGTAAGACGGCTATTGCCATTGATACTATTATCAACCAAAAAGGCAAAGATGTCATCTGCATTTATGTTGCAATAGGTCAAAAAGCAAGCTCGGTGGTGCGTCTGCATCAGTCATTGAAGCAGTTTGGCGCAACCGACTATACAATAATAGTCAACGCTTCGGCGGGTGATCCTGCACCCATGCAGTATATTGCCCCCTACAGTGGCTGTGCTTTGGCAGAGTACTTTATGTATCAGGGCAAAGACGTATTGATAGTGTACGATGACTTGTCCAAGCACGCAGTAGCTTACCGTACTTTGAGCTTGTTGCTTGGTCGTTCCCCGGGACGTGAGGCTTACCCCGGTGACGTATTTTATCTGCACTCTCGTCTGCTCGAGCGTTCGGCACACTTGTCCGACGAGTTGGGCGGCGGCAGTATCACCGCATTGCCTATTGTAGAGACGCAGTCTGGCGACGTATCGGCATACATACCTACTAACATTATTTCAATTACCGACGGTCAGATTTTCTTGGAGAGCGAATTGTTCTTCGAAGGTCAACGTCCTGCAGTCAACGTCGGTTTGTCCGTATCCCGTGTAGGCGGTGCGGCACAGACAAAGGCTTTGAAAAAGGCGTCGGGTACAATGCGTCTTGATTTGGCTCAGTTGCGCGAAATGCAGGTATTTATGCAGTTTGCAAGCGACTTGGACGAAGTTACACGCAAGCAGTTGCAATATGGTCAAGGTTTGACCTATTTGTTGCGTCAACCGCAGTATGCACCCTATCCGCAGTACAGACAAGTTTTGTTGCTTGTTGCGGCACTATCCAAGACAATGCAGGACGTCAATGCGCATGAAATCAACGATTATGCGGCAGAGATGTTGGACTATATGGATAGAGAAATACCCGAAGTTTGCAACAACATCCAAAACAACGAAGTGCTTACCGAACAGGACAAGCAGACCATCATCGATACCGCCAAAAAGTTCTATCAAGTGCATTGTGAGAGCTATGAAGGTTAACGGTTAATATGAACAGTATTAAAGACATCAAAAACAGAATAAACAGCGTAAGCGATACTCGCAAAATAACTAATGCAATGTACCTTATTGCTTCTACCAAAGTACGCAAAGCTAAGGCGGAGCTGGACAAAACGCGTCCTTACTTTTTGGCATTGCAGCAGGAAATAAAGCGCATCTTTCGTACTGTCAACGATTTGGACAACAAGTACTTTTATCCTGCAGACGGTAAGTTGTTGTTGGCAAAGACCTATGGTTGTTTGGTAATCACAGCAGACAAAGGTCTTGCAGGCGCGTACAATCAAAACGTCATCAAACAGACAATGGATTTGCTCAACGACCACCCCAATACTAAGTTGTTTGTGGTGGGCGAGTACGGACGTCAGTATTTTGAAAAACGCAACATATCTATCGAGCAGAGTTTTGATTTGACAGCGCAAAACCCCACAATGTACCGTGCAAGAGAAATAAGCAACAGACTGCTTGACGGCTTTGAGAAAGGCGAGCTTGGCAAGATATTTGTTGTATATACAGATGCACGCAACTCACAGGTGGAGGAAGTCAAGACCACCCGTCTGTTACCCTTTCACAGAGGCAACTTCGTGTCCGACCCGACAGTTATCAATCTGGATTTTGAGTTCAGCCCCTCTATAGAAGAAGTGTTGGACAGCATTATGCCCAACTATGTGGCAGGTTTTATATACAGTGCGTTAGTAGACAGTTATTGCAGCGAGTTGGATTCACGACTCAACGCTATGAACAATGCCAACACCAATGCGCAGGAGTTGCTTGCGGCATTGTCGTTGGAGTTTAACAGAGTGCGTCAGGCGGCAATCACGCAAGAGATTACCGAAATTTGCGCAGGTTCTAAGGCAAAGCACGGTAAGGAGAATTGAACAAAATGAATATAGGCAAAATAATCAGAGTTGCAGGACCTGTAATTGACGTTGAGTTTTTGGACGCTTTGCCTCACATCAAAGAGGCATTGTGCGTCAAAGTCAACGGACAGGAAAAAATAATGGAAGTAGCGCAGCACCTCGACATACACACAGTGAGATGTATTATGTTGTCCGAAAGCGAAGGACTTGCGCGCGATATGGAAGTAATAGCTTTGGGTAGCGGTATTCAGGTACCCGTAGGCGAAGTTACCTTGGGCAGAATGTTCAACGTTTTGGGACGTCCTATAGACGGCAAAGGGGACGTGGACAAAAAGGCAGAACGTTGGACAATACACCGCAAAGCACCTGCGTTCAGTCAGCAAAGCCCCGTTGTAGAGATACTTGAGACAGGTATCAAAGTAATAGACTTGTTGGAGCCCTACCCAAAGGGTGGCAAAATTGGTCTGTTCGGCGGTGCAGGCGTAGGCAAGACGGTACTTATACAAGAGTTGATACACAACGTTGCTACCGAGCACGGTGGCTATTCGGTATTTACCGGTGTAGGCGAACGTAGCCGTGAAGGTAACGACTTGTGGCAGGAAATGAACGAAAGCGGCGTTGCCAACAAGACGGCGTTAGTATTTGGTCAGATGAACGAGTCCCCAGGTGTTCGTATGCGCGTGGCTTTGTCCGGACTTACTATGGCAGAGTACTTCCGTGACGTACAGGGCAAGGACGTGTTGCTGTTTATCGACAACATTTTCCGTTTTGTACAAGCAGGTAGCGAAGTGTCCACATTGCTTGGACGTATGCCCTCAGCCGTAGGTTACCAACCTACTTTGGCTACTGAGATGGGCGAATTGCAAGAGCGTATTACTTCTACCAAGCAAGGTTCGGTTACTTCAGTACAGGCAATTTATGTGCCTGCGGACGACCTTACCGACCCTGCTCCCGCAACAACATTTACGCACTTGGACGCAACAACGGTATTGAGCCGTAAGATATCAGAGCAAGGTATTTATCCAGCTGTTGATCCGTTGGAATCGTCCTCACGTATCTTGTCTGAGAGCATTGTAGGCGCTGAGCATTACAACACAGCGTGCAAAGTGCAGGAAATATTGCAAAAGTACAAGGAATTGCAGGACATAATTGCAATTTTGGGTATGGACGAATTGAGCGAGGAAGACAAACGAGTAGTACTTCGTGCAAGAAAAATACAAAAGTTTTTGTCCCAACCTATGTCCGTTGCCGAAAAGTTTACCGGTATGCAGGGCGTGTATGTACCGCTCAGCGAAACAATACGTGGCTTTAAGGCAATTATTGACGGCGAGATGGACGACTATCCCGAAATGGCATTTTACAATGTCGGTACAATAGAGGACGTCAAGGCTAAGGCTAAGCAGTTGGCAGGTGAATAATATGCACAACGAGTTCAGTTTGTCCATATTGGCAGCAGACAAACCGTTTTTCAACGGCAAATGCTATTCGTTGGTAGTACCTACTGTTAGCGGACAGTATGGCATAATGGCACATCACAGCAACCTCATTGCTGCTGTCGTTGCAGGTACGCTTACTTTTAAGTATATAGATGAGCAAGGCAAAGAACAGCAAGAGTTAGTTGCCGTATCTCAAGGACTTGTAAAAGTGGAAAACAATACCGTGTTGGTACTTGTGGACTCTGTCGAACGTCCTGAGGAAATTGACGCCAATCGTGCCCAACAGACGTTGGAAGAAGTACGCGAAACGCTTATCAAAAAAATTGGTATCCGTGAGTACTACGAAGCACAGACTCGTATGGCTCGTGCGCTCAACCGCTTGAGAGTAAAACGCAATTACAAAAAATAATAATGTAGTTTAAGGCACTTGTCAGTAAACTATTAGGTGCTTTGAGTGTTTTAATGGATATAGTGACTTTATTGACACGATAATAACAATATGTTATCAATATTTTTTTGCAAAGCGCAAGTTGAATGATAGTTCAGCTTGCGCTTTTGTTGTCCATCGTCAATGCAAGCATTTATATTTATTTCCTCACACGCAGATTAGATTACTGCAATAACAGTGTGCCAATATTGACATCTATGTTGGTATAAGTTATAATATTGCTAATTTACAACAATTTTATAGTATATTTTTGCGTTGTATATTTAGTGTCCGCAATTTTTGCGGAGAGGACAAATATGAGTTTGAGTTTGGACAACAAAGTAATCAACATAGTCAAAAAAGCTGCAAAGTTAGCCAACCATACTTTCAGTGTGCAGCAAAAAAGCAGTGAGGCAGACATAGTAACATCATCTGACTTTGCTGTACAAAACTTTCTTGTGCAACAGCTCGGTAGTTTAGTACCGCAGGCAGGCTTTTTGTGCGAAGAAAAGGGCGCTACAGACACCACAAAAGATATGTTGTGGATAATAGATCCTATAGACGGCACTATGAACTATGCACGCAATATTCCCCATTTTGCAATATCGGTTGCGCTTGTCGGCAAAGACGCACCAATATTGGGCGTAGTGTATTGTCCTGCACGCAACGAAGTGTTTTCGGCAACGGTGGGAGAGGGAGCACGCCTCAATGGTAAGCCTATAAGAGTGTCGGACAAACCGTTTGGACAAGCATTGTTATGTACGGCAACAAGCGTGTACAACAAGCAATTAGCCCCCGTTTGTTTTCAAATAATCGAGCAGGTGTTTCCGCAATGTAGCGATACAAGGCGTTTTGGAAGTTGTGCGGTAGAACTGTGTTATCTTGCGGCAGGCAAGTGCGATTTGTACTTCGAGATACGCGTCAATCCTTGGGACTATGCCGCAGCTTACATAGTGCTTAGTGAGGCAGGCGGCATTTTGCGTGGCTTGCACGGTCAGACACTTGCCTTTGATTGCCCTACAGTATTGGTAGGAGCAAATAACGTTGAAAATTACCAAAAATTGGCAAATGTAGTATCTCAACACATTGCTACATTGCCTTACGAGCCTACGTTGGACTAATATCCCAACAAGTGTATGCTACTACGCTACACAACAAAGTGACTGTGTTTTGGAGGAGGTTGACATGGCAAAAAAGGAAAAAGTAAAGAAGTTTGTACAAAGTGAACTGAGCGAGCAGGATGTAGAGCAGTGCCCAAAGCACGATTTTAACGAGCTTTACAACAGAGCGCACGCCGAGTTGTCCTTGCAACAGTCCAAGCGCGATCAGATAATTGCCGTATATATAGCCATAACGTCTTTTTTGATACCCTTTGCGCTGTCATCGGAAGCGCTTGATATGACAGCAAAGGGTCTTATCTTTTTTGCGGTAGCGCTTATTGGCATAATGTTTACAATTATCACAATCAGATACCGAATTTACAAAGAAATATATTGGCTGTGTTGCGAAACCATCACCCGTCTTATCAACATCAACCAAGCGCGTCTCAACAAAAGCATTGTACAAACTATGTTTTATCGTTCGCTATTAAAAAAGGGCGGCAAATACATTGCAAAAAACGGCAAATGGATGTCCGGTAAATATTTTTCAAACAATATTTTTAGCTCCGAAACTTTGCACTATATTATTTTGGCGTTTATGTCCACTATTTTGTTGGGACTGTCGGCATATCTGTGTTTTCCTATTGTGGCGTTGTATCGCATTTTACTGTCGGTAGCAGTGGGTGTTGTTGCATTTGTAATAATTTTAGCTTTGTACTTTACTCAATGTCAAAAAGTGTATGCAGTGCTTGTAGATGGTACAGACAATTCTTTCAATTATGCCTTTAGCAAAGCATGGTTTTTGCATATTTATTTGGACGAAAAAGACTACCCGATACGTGATACAGACAACAGCCAACAATAGGCAGTTTGGGGGACTTTGCACAATACACAATCTATCACAATATCAACAGACTGCGCATTGGGTGCTTGACCGATAGCGCAGTTGCTTTTGTGTATCTACTATTGTAAGTGATATTTTGCTTGCAGTTGCAACTTAAGCACATTTTGTCACAGTTTGGATAATATGTGTTGCAGTTGTGACTGTTGAAAGTTATGTGCCAATATATGTGCGTCAACTTACACAAAAACATGTACCAAATAGCAAAAAACATTGACATTTACCATAGTGTAGGTTATCCTATGTTTACTGCCTTTATGGCTTTTTTAATATAGCACATTATAATTATTGACGACTATTGTCAATAGGTCAACAAAGGAGCAACATCGATGAACAATGCAGTTATCTATCACAGAGCCGAGAGCAATTATTGCTTTGCGTTAGACACCAAGACGGTGGTGTTGCGCATAAGGTTTGCCAAAGGAGAGTGTATAGACAGCGTAAGCGTACTTTACAATACAAAGTACGAGTTTTCCACCAAGCAGTACAGACAACAACTATCTTTTTTGTGTACGGACGAGTTTTTTGACTACTACTCTACAGTGCTTCATTTGCAGGACTCTCGCCTTGCTTATATATTTGAGATTTGTCACCAAGGCACAACAGAGTATTTTTGCGAATATGGCATTGTACCTCGTTACAATTTCAGTCTTTCCTACTTAGATAGCTTTCAGTATGCGTTTATCAATAGCAACGACGTTACCCAAAACATAAGTTGGCTCAACAATGCCGTGTTTTATCAGGTGTTTGTGGATAGGTTTTACAAGGCGTCCAATAAGGACGAAAGTTACATCAACGCCAAGTGGGGAGAGTTGCCTACGCCAAAGTCCTTCTATGGTGGCGATTTGGACGGTATTTGCCAAAAACTTGACTATATCAAGAGCCTCAATGTCAATGCCTTGTACCTGACGCCTGTTTTTTGCAGTATTTCCAATCATAAGTACGACATTTACGACTATTACAATGTGGACGCTATGTTTGGTGGCAACGACGCATTGCGCCGTTTGGTAGAGGAGTGTCATAAGCGTGGCATAAAAGTGGTGTTGGATGCGGTGTTCAATCACATTAGCGAACGCTCCGAGCAGTTTCAGGACGTGTTGCGCAATGGTGACAAGTCTAAGTATTATAATTGGTTTTTGGTGGACGGAGCAACAATCAATGCCGAGCGCACTAATTATTGCCAGTTTGCAAGTTGCAACTATATGCCAAAGCTAAATACTGCCAACCCCGAAGTACAGCAGTACCTTATAGACATTGCTACATATTGGATAAAAAACTACGATATAGACGGTTGGCGTCTTGATGTGTCCGATGAGGTATCGCACGATTTTTGGCGCGCTATGCGCAGAGCTGTACGTGCAGTCAAAAAGGACGCTGCGCTTATAGGGGAAAATTGGCACAACAGCGAAAGTTACCTCAGAGGCGACCAGTTTGACGGAATAATGAATTATGCTTTTACCAAGCAGATGACTGATTACTTTGTGTACAATCATTGTGACGAACAACAGCTTGCACAACGCCTCAACGGTCTACTTATGCGCTACACAGATACTACCAACAATATGATGTTCAATTTGTTGGACTGCCACGATACAGACAGGTTTTATTCGTTGGTCGGTTGCGACAAAGAGAAGTTTTTGTGTGCCTTTGCCTTGTCTGTATTTATGGCAGGTAGTTGTAATATTTATTATGGCGACGAGATTATGACAGAGGGCGGATACGATCCCGACAGCCGCAGAACGTTTGATTGGGACAAATTGCAACAGCCGTCAACTAAGCAGTTTGTGCAACGAGTAGCGCAGTTGGCGCAACTAAAACAGCAACCTGCCTTGCAAAATGGTAGCATACGCATAAGCGCCACCAACAACACATTGTACGTTCAGCGTAGCTGTGCCGAGCAGACGCTCGTGCTTGCCGTAAGCAACAAACAACACTTTACAATCCACAAACAACCGCCCCACAAAAAATAATATCTAAACAACAAGAATATCAATCTCAAAGCAAACAGACAATATGTTTTATTTTTTGCTCAAACCTTTCTAAATAACCTAATTTATAAAAACAAAAGCCTTGTTTGGGAAATATGCTCAAACAAGTTTTTTTGTAATATTAGCTAATTTGTTCAGTTTGTCTTGTTGCACAAAGCACACAATAGCTTTTGCTTGCTGTTTGCTATATTTGTACGTAGAAGCAAAAAAGTTATTTTCACAAAACGTGATTATTGCTTGAAATTAGTATTGAAAAATAATATATTTTATTTTATAATAGATTTGCAAATAAAAAAAGATAAATGCGAGTAGCATTTATCCTTTGTATACACAGCGTGTATTACCGAAAAATCGGCGGTTTGAAAAAATTTTATTTGAACTAATGGTGTTATCCTGAACGGTAGTCATGTTCAGTGTAAATATTATACAACATGCAAAGGAGAAAGTCAATAATTATGGCACAAAAATACTATATAGGTATTGACATGGGCACAGACTCTGTAGGTTGGGCTGTCACGGACGAACAATACAACTTGCAAAAAGCGCATGGACACGATTTGTGGGGCAGTTATCTTTTTGGGGAAGCACAAAGTGCGGCGGAAAGACGTGGCTATAGAGCTAATCGCCGTCGTTTGGCACGTGTTCGCCAGAGAATAATGTTGCTTCAGCAATTGTTTGCAAAAGAAGTTGCAAAAGTTGACCCTCTATTTTTTGTAAGGCTCAACAACAGTTCATTGTTGCTCACAGATAAGGATGAACAACTTAAAACTTCCGATGCACTTTTTGCAGACAGCAATTTTGACGACAAAAAGTTTTTTAAGCAATACAAAACAATTTACCATTTACGCATGGCTTTGATACAAAACAAAATTACCGATGTGCGCTTGCTGTACCTTGCTTTGCACCATATTATAAAAAACAGAGGACATTTTTTGTTTGAAGGGCAATCTTTTGATATTGCAGATACAGAAATTATACGCAACAAATTTTTTGAGATTAACGCATTTTTGTCAGATCGTGAACAACCCACGTTGGACTTATCTCAACTCAATGATGTTTTGGGCGAAATAAAAAAAAGAGACATTGCCAAAAGTATAAGACAAAAAAATTTGTCTCTTTTGCTTCATACCAACAAGCAAAAGTCACTGGTTGCTATAGTCAAGGCAATAACGGGCGGTAATGTCAATATTGATGATTTGTTCGATTTGCAACAACAATGTGATATAACTAAGTTCTGTTTTGAATCTTCTGGTTTTGAAAAAACAGAGATGCCTGCAATCGAAAGTCAATTAGGCGCAGACAATGCAGCGTTGATATACTTGTTAAAGTCTGTTTACGATTGGTCTATACTGTGTAATATTATGGGCAACAGACAATATATATCCCAAGCTAAGGTAGATATATACAATGCACATCATCAAGACTTGCAATGGCTCAAAAGTTATATCAACCAAAAATATCCCAACGATAGGCAAAAATATAATACTGTTTTCCGTAAGCAAAGCAAGGTGAACAATTATGCTGCCTATATTGGCATGGACAAGCAAAAAGGATTTAGTAAGTGTAGCAAAGAGGACTTTTATCAGTTTCTCAAAAAAGAAGTGGGTATAGATGACCAAATAGTGTTGAAAAAAATGTCAGACGGCAAATTTTTGCCTAAGCAGGTGGGCACAGACAACAGTGTAATACCGTACCAACTACATTTGCGAGAATTGAAAGCCATACTCAACAATGCACAATCGCAGTTTGCTTTCTTGAACCAAACGCAGGACGGCACTACTGTTGCAGACAAAATAGTGTCTCTTATGACGTTCCGCATACCATACTATGTAGGACCGCTCAATAACCAACACAATATATATTCGTGGGCGGTGCGCAAAGAAGGTTACGATAGGGTGAGTATAATACCTTGGAACTTTGACAAAGCCATCGATTTGGATGCGAGTGAAGAGCGCTTTATTCGCCGTATGACTAACAAATGCACATATTTGTATGGACAAGATGTATTACCTGCTAATTCGTTGTTGTATAGCGAGTTTGCTTTTTTGAACGAATTAAACAATCTCAAAATCAACGGTGAAAAAAGCAGTCAAGCAAAAAAAATAATATTGCAATACGCGCGAGAGCACAAAAAAGTAACACTCAAAGCCTGCTTAAAATTGCTCAAACAAAACGGTCTTGTGCCTGCAGATAGCACTGTAGCTATTTTTAGCGGTACAGATGGAGACTTTAAGGCAGCTCTTACCTCGTGGAACGACTTGCAATTTTTGCAGGACAAGCTATACACTCATAGCCAAGCGTGCGAACAAGTTATTACTTGGATAACACTGATTACCGACAAAAAGAGATTGGCTACTCGCATACGCACAACGTACGGCAATATATTTACTGAAGACGAAATTAAGCGTCTTGTTGCTCTCAACTACTCAGGTTGGGGCAGGTTATCTGCAATGTTTCTCAACGGTATTGTAAGTGCAAAGTGCTATGATAGCAATGGCGAATGTATGACTATTATACAAGCCATGCGCCAAACCAACGAAAACCTTATGCAACTGCTTGCAGATAAGTATGGTTTTGCTAAAGTAGTAGACGAGTATAACTCAAACAACACGCCAGACAACAAGATATCGTACAAAACTGTTCAAGACCTGTATTGTTCTCCGGCAGTCAAGCGTGCGATATGGCGCACTGTGGAGCTTGTCAAAGAGATTGTCAAAATTAAAGGTTGTGCACCCAGTCGTCTGTTTATAGAAACGGCGAGAGAAAAACCGGACGAAAAGCGTCAAGGTAAACGTACAATCAGTCGCAAACAACAAATACTTGATTTGTACAAAAATATTCGTGAAGAGCAGCGAGATTGGATAACAGAGATAGAGAGCCAGCCTGACAGTAAGTTTAATAGTGACAAATTGGTTTTGTATTATCGTCAAATGGGCAAAAGTATGTATTCGGGCAAACCTATCAGCTTAGAAGAAGTATTCAATACCAATATTTGCGATATAGACCATATTTATCCGCGCTCTAAGATAAAAGATGACAGTCTGGACAACCGAGTGTTGGTGTACAAAAACGAAAACTTGGATAAAGGCGACAAATATCCTCTTAGTGCGGACATACGTACTCAAATGACACCATTTTGGCTGATGTTGCACCAAAAAGAGATGATTAGTAGCAACAAGTTGGCACGCCTTATGCGTTCAACCGCTCTGACACAAGACGAATTGGCAGACTTTATCAACAGACAGTTGGTATTTACACGCCAGAGCACAAAAGCCGCAGCGCAAATTTTGTCCAAACTGTTGCCCGATACCGAGATAGTATATTCCAAAGCAGCTAATGCCAATGAATTTAAGGATATCAACGGTATAATAAAAGTGCGTGAACTAAACGACTTGCATCACGCAAAAGACGCGTATATCAATATTGTTGTGGGCAATGTTTACCGTACTAAGTTTAACAAAAATGCAGCCGAGTTTTTCCGCAACAATGGCATAGACAGCTACAGCTTCAAACACCTGTACGACTATGACATAGCAGGGGCATGGAAAGTAAAGGACAGAGAAAAAATAATCAATACAGCAAACCGCAATACGGCGCGCCTTGTACGCTTTACTTCTATGGGTAGCGGTGCATTGTTTGATACGCAGCCTGTGCCTGCCGGCAAAAACGACAACTTGGTGCCGCTCAAAGCGCACGGTGCTATCCAAGATACTTCTAAGTACGGAGGATATAACAAACCCACAATAGCTTATTATATGCTCGTCAGTAGCATAGACAAAAAAGGCAACAAGTTGTTGTCTTTGGAGGCATATCCTTTGTGGTTGCACAAGCAAACAAAGGGCAATGCTGATAGCAAATACCAATTTTTGCATGACCAACTCAAACTTGTAGAGCCTCGTATATTGATTGATAACATCAAAGCTAAGACATTGTTCTGTATAGAAGGTTCTTATGCGTGTTTAAGTACAAGGTCGGGTTCCAGTTTAATTTGGGACAACGCCAATCCGTTATATTTGGATCAACAAAGCACAAAAACTCTCAAAGCAGTATGCAAATATATGACTGAGCGCAAACGTCTCAACAAACCCGATTTGACAGTCGGTGAAAATATAACAGCCGACCAAAACCTCGGCTTGTACGACGTGTTGGTGCAAAAGCTTGATTCAGATATCTATCGTGGATTTGGCAATATAAAAAGTCAAGCGGCATTTTTGCAAAGAGTACGTCCTGTATTTGAAAAACTTACGCTTGAACAACAGTGTACTGTCCTGTTCGAAATTTTGCATCTTACACAATGCAACGGAGTATTGGCAGACCTGACTTTATTGGGAGGTGTAGCTCATGCTGGCAAAATATCAACCAACAAATTTATTGAAGACAGCAATATAAAAATTATCTTCCAGTCCCCCACAGGCTACTATCGTCGTGTGGTCAATATCAAGGATTTGCTATGAGTTGGCGTGTAGTTGTTATTACCCAACGATGCAAGTTGGAACACAAACTCGGTTATATGGTGTGTCGTGGCGAAGTTACACTCCAGATACATCTCAATGAAATAGACACTTTGCTAATAGAGTCCACACAAGTTGCTATTACAACTGCGTTATTGTGCGAATTGACAAAAAATAAAGTAAATGTCATTTTTTGTGACGAAAAGCACAATCCGCATTCTCAGCTTTTGGCATTTTGTGGAAGGCACGATGCAAGCGGATGTTTGCGCAAGCAACTCCAATGGAGTAGCGAGGCAAAAGATAGCGTGTGGACTGCTATTGTAAAGTGCAAAATAGAACGTCAACATAGATTGTTGCAATTACACGGCTGTGCACAAGCCGAACTTTTGGCAGGATATCTCAATGATATAGTGTGTGCAGACTTGTCCAACAGAGAGGGACACTCTGCCAAGGTGTATTTCAATGCCTTGTTTGGTAAGACTTTCAGGCGTGGCGATTCAAATTTTGTCAACAGCTTGTTGGATTATGGCTACTCTATACTTTTGTCCGCATTTAACCGTGAAATTGTTGCTTGCGGATACAACTTGCAGTTAGGTTTAGCGCACAAAAACGAGTTTAATCCGTTCAATCTCGCATGTGACCTGATGGAACCTTTTAGAATTTTGGTAGACAGCAAGGTTTTGGAATTGATGCAGTCAGAAAGTGACATAAATTACAAGCACGAGTTGTGCAATATTCTCAACAATAACGTCATTATTCAAGACAAAAAATATACTGTATTAGCCGCAATAGGTATATATTGCAAAAGTGTTTTTTGTGCGTTGGAAACCTCGGACATAGACAAAATTATATGCTATGAGTTATAGATTTATGAGATTGATGGTGTTTTTTGATTTGCCTGTTGTGACTCTTGACCAACAAAGACAATATAGAGCTTTTAGAAAGTTGTTGTCACACAACGGCTTTGTGATGTTGCAACAATCTGTGTATTCCAAAATTTTGCTCAATGCTACTGCTGCCCTTGCTGCACAAGAAGTGATAAGGAACAACAAACCACCACAAGGAAGTATTGCCATGTTGCTTGTTACGGAAAAACAGTTTGAGCGTATGGAGTTTGTATTGGGAGAGATAGACCAAACAACAATTTCTACAGACCAAAGGCTGGTGATTTTATGATTTTGTCTCATTATGAGTTAGATAACACTTTCGATTTGCAGCCAAATAAGGTCAATGTCTTGGTTGTAGAAAATCAAAACTTGTTTTGGCAATATTGGCGAGAACTTCATCAACAAATAGAGGGCAATGACGGCAGGTTTGTACTTTCGGCAAATGGTGAAGATATGCCGTTTAGCCGACATGCGTTGATAGTTGCAGACTATGTGTCACTGTCAGTGAATAACAAAAAGATACTCAACAAACTTTATTCCACTTTAGACTATGTGATTCACAATAATTGCCTTGCAGAGTATCAAAAGTTGTTGGAAGCGTGGTCTAATCTTTACCTGAGAATAAATATAGAAAGTCCTGTTCCTATTGTGCACGATGAGATAACAACTTCCGTTTTGCTCAAAGCGTGTTCGGCAACTATCGAACAACAAGACACGTTGTTGGACAAATTGGTGCAATATATACGTGTCAACGCGACATTGTTGCAGACGACTTGTTTTTTCTTTGTCAACCTTCATACTGTACTCAATCAAGAACAGTTGCAGGCATTTTATCATGAGGTTGCATTGCAGGAGGTCAACATTTTTCTATTAGAGAGCAAAGTTTATGACAAACAGCCACAAGAGACGGTAACCGTGATAGACGACGATTTGTGCCAAATAGTTGTGTAAAAATGGAATTTATGATATAATAAAACAAAAGGGTAACATCATATTTGTTACCATTTGGGACATTGTGTGTGGTGCACAATGTACTGTGCCAAGCATCGAATTTGAGGTTTGAGTATGGTGTTATCCTGAATGGTAGTCAAACCTACACCGCTTACGTCCGCTATCGCCTGTGCGTTTGAGTATGGTGTTATCCTGAATGGTAGTCAAACCCAAATCTTTGCATAACTTGTGCACTTGACGTTTGAGTATGGTGTTATCCTGAATGGTAGTCAAACATTAAGACGAATTATAACGCTTTCTTTTTGTTTGAGTATGGTGTTATCCTGAATGGTAGTCAAACAAAATGTTGATTATTGTATTGACAAATAATGTTTGAGTATGGTGTTATCCTGAATGGTAGTCAAACTTTAATCTTATTGTAAACATAATTGCCTCCGTTTGAGTATGGTGTTATCCTGAATGGTAGTCAAACAAAAAGGTGAAAAATAAATGCTAAAAATTAAGTTTGAGTATGGTGTTATCCTGAATGGTAGTCAAACTACAAAACCTGCATTATATGCAGAAGCTTTGTTTGAGTATGGTGTTATCCTGAATGGTAGTCAAACTTTATCTGCAATCTAAATATTTAGATTATGGTTTGAGTATGGTGTTATCCTGAATGGTAGTCAAACCTTGCCTATCGTCAATATAGCTACATGTAGGTTTGAGTATGGTGTTATCCTGAATGGTAGTCAAACCTGTCAGATTTTGAAATGCTTTTGTCAATAGTTTGAGTATGGTGTTATCCTGAATGGTAGTCAAACATTCTTGGCGGTGTCACAAATGAACACAAAGTTTGAGTATGGTGTTATCCTGAATGGTAGTCAAACCTAATGCACCAAAACCAATTACAGCAGGTGTTTGAGTATGGTGTTATCCTGAATGGTAGTCAAACGCACGGATAACGAGTTGACCAAACGAGTATGTTTGAGTATGGTGTTATCCTGAATGGTAGTCAAACTATTTTGTTGTTGTATGTTTGTTTTTTCTGGTTTGAGTATGGTGTTATCCTGAATGGTAGTCAAACGTTACGATGTACAGGCTTTGCCCAATATGCGTTTGAGTATGGTGTTATCCTGAATGGTAGTCAAACATAACAAAGAGGAACGTGCTGCAATCGGCGTTTGAGTATGGTGTTATCCTGAATGGTAGTCAAACAAATCAAAACTAAACAAACGCACGGCATTGGTTTGAGTATGGTGTTATCCTGAATGGTAGTCAAACCTCCCAATTGCACTTCATCTACACTATATGTTTGAGTATGGTGTTATCCTGAATGGTAGTCAAACATAACAAAGAGGAACGTGCTGCAATCGGCGTTTGAGTATGGTGTTATCCTGAATGGTAGTCAAACTGGCAATGTCTGCTACTTTATTGGAGCCAGAGTTTGAGTATGGTGTTATCCTGAATGGTAGTCAAAATCAAGATTGCGTTCAAGTGCAGTGTTATTTTTTTATGTTAATATTTCTACAAAGTCAAAACTTCAATCGTTGATGTTTTAGAGTTTTACTTTTTTGATCAACTGAGCAAAGTTATATCTTTGCTCAGTATTTTTATTTTGCATTATCAAAATTTTTATTAGTAAAAAAACCTAAGTCGTAACATTCGACTTAGGTTAAGACTGGCGGAGAGAACAGGATTTGAACCTGCGGAGGCTGTTAACCTCGCACGCTTTCCAACTCTAAAAAATTAGTAATTTTTAGCTAAAAAACATCGCTTTTTTGCTGCTTTTATGGGCTATTTATCTGTATTTTGCTCGTTTTGTTTAGTGTCAAAGTTTAGTGTCAATCGTCTAATTTGCTCTTGTTCGTACTCGTTGCGAATATGCTCGTATCTGTCCTTGTGGTCAATCTTTGAGTGTCCGAGCCATTTTGTCCGTAGGTCATCAGGTACTGCCATATCTTTAAGCATTGTAGCGTAGGTGTGTCTTAGACAATGTACATCAATGTCGGTTAGTCCAACTTGCAAAAATAATTCTTTGAGCAAATGCGTTGTATAAGTTGGTGTCCAGTCGAACAATCTTTCGTTTGTAGGTTGATAGTATTTAGCAATGATGTTTTGCAGTGGTGGAAGTATAGGTACATTGCGCTTTGCGTTTTTGGTCTTTGGCTCTGTAATTTCTTTGCGTTCGTTTATCTGATATTGTACTTTTATAATATTGTTTTGCAGGTCAATATCTGTCCATGTAAGTGCCAACGCTTCTGATCGGCGCAAGCCTGTAAATAAATATAGGTTAACTAACAGTTCATATTTTGTATTTTGTACTGTGTGCAATAGTTTTTCTATTTCGTCTTTGTTCAATGCTCGTCTTGGTGTATAATCTGCTTTGTATTTTTCCAATGCAAGTGCAATGTTTTTTTGTATTAGACCTGTATTGTATGCTTTGGTGATACTTGCAAAAATAATATTGCTTACAATTTCGCGTTGTCGATTAGATTGGACATTGTTGATGACTTGCTGTATTGTCAGTGTGTCCAACTTGTTTAGTGGAATTTCGCCCAAAGTTGACAAAATATGTTTGTTAATAGTGTAACGGTAGTTTTTAATAGTGTTTTCTCTTAATTTGTTTGCTTTATATACTGTTAGCCATTTTTCTACCCAGTATTTATATTTCATACTGCTAGTATTGTCTGTCTGTTCGGTGATACCCTTTAACGCTCTGATTGCCTTGTCGGTCACTTCTTGTTTAGTATTGCCGTACACACTATGTTGCTTGCCCTCGATAGTGTACCGTGCGTGGTATCTTCCGTCTTTGCGTGGCTTGTTATCGACTGAAAGACCTTTGATATTAACAGTTGTCAAGTCTTGTCCTTCGATTGTGCTTTCCCTGTTGTAGTTCGGATTAGTCCAGACTACAATTTTTTTTTGTTTTCTTCGACTTCTCGCTTAGATTTTGCATATTGCTTTTTTAGTAAAAACGCATATTCAATAATTTTGTCCAAATACATTTCTTCAATCATTTGTGTTACCTCTGTTGTTTATTCCCTGTATGGGTAACAATACGATAACGCAAAATAATTGATTAAGATATGTTTTGATTAGTTTTATTGTACATGCGTGATATCTTGTCAATTATATCTAAAAATGCCGTTTGTCCGTCT